>JAAZXM010000023.1 GCA_014240165.1 Myxococcales bacterium
TGCCGCGCAAGACCTTTACGGCAAGCCCGGGCTTCGAGGCGCATCAGACGGGAAAAAGACCCGTAGCGCGAAACCGGGCACCGGGTCGCGGTAGAAATGGGCGTAGAGCGGTCCGAGCAATGCGAAATCCGCCAGGCAGGGACGGCCTCCCAGCAAATAGTCGTGCTGGCCAAAATGAACCTCCAGGGCCTGCAAAAGCGTGTGCAGGCTCGACCGCCAGGCTTCTACCGTGGCGTCGGTGCAGCCCAGTTGGATCAGGCCGGCAAAAGGACCTCTGGGATCCACCCGAGCACGGGAAATGCCGAACGCCGATTCGAAGAACTCGGCGCCCGCAGCTCGACGCGAAAGCCCATCGCGCCCGGCACCGAATATCGCCCCCCATTGCTGCTCGTTGAAGGCCCGGTGGCTCGGCTCACGACCGTCCTCGCTGAAATACCAGCGCTCCCAACAAGCGGGGACGATCAGCCATTCGTCGGCGAGCAATTCGATCAAATAGGCCGCCATGCGTTGCCTGGGGCGCGTCTCTGCATCGGGCAAGACCGACGAGCCCCGGTGCATCTGCTCGCAGTGGTCGATGATGGCGCTGGAGTCCTGGATCCACTGGCCGTCTGGAGCTTCGAGTTGGGGCAGCGCCGGACTCCCCGAGCGCGCCACGAGGAGACCCGAAATCAATTCGGGCGTCACCAGGATATCCTCGAAGCCTCCCCCGAGATCTCCCTGGTCCTCTTTGAAGCGCAGGTAAGCCCTGACCTTGGCGGAAAAGACACTGTTCTCGGCTGAAAAGAGCCTGTACATCGCTTCAATGAAGCCCTGTGAAGAAGACCCGAACGAATCTCTTCAATCGCTTGGCCAGACTCGCTGTATCCGGAGCCCCCTGCTTTAGACCCGCCCCGCCGAGATGAAGCAACTCTGCGGCCGATGCGGGCGTCAGCCCGGCCGCCTTGAGATCCACCTCGCCCGCTCTGACCCCTGCCTTGATCGCGTTGGCAAGCATTCCCCGAAAGCGCTCCTGGGATTCCCGCACGACGTCGCCGCAGAGCTGATTATTTTCGTCCGCGATTTCGCTGCCATGAGCGGATTGGGTGATGACTTCGTGAAAGGGGCACAAGCGTGCAACGAGTGCAGCCTCCACCCTTGCGGCCAGATCCAGCGGCTCGTCTGAGTGGCCGGGCGCCCCCTTCAAGTGACACTCGGCATCTCCCAGGCTCTGCTCGTGGAGCGACGCCGACAGACAGCGAAAAATCTCTTCCTTGCTTTCGAAATAGGAATAGAGCGATGGCCGAGAGATCCCCGTCGCCTTCGCGATGTCTTCCATCGAGGTTCTGCGGTAGCCGTAGCGGCTGAATTGAGTGAAAGCCGAGGCCAGGATCGCCTCGCGCTTGGGATCTTCGTTTCGGCCCATGTCCACCATGTTGACAATTCTTACCAATAGTGTCAATTTGATCCGAATCCCATCTCCCGAAAGGAACGCGACCATGACTGCCCCCCTCCCCCTCCAAGAACGCACCGCCATCGTCACCGGCGCCTCCAGCGGAATCGGCCGCGCCATTGCCCAGCAATTGGGCGAGGCGGGCGCCCATGTCTTCCTGGCCGGACGCACCGCGTCCTCCATGGAGGAATCCAAGAAAACGATCGAGGAGGCAGGCGGCCAGGCCAGCGTGGTGGTGGCCGATGTACGGGACGTTGCCCAGGTTCGGGGCCTCGTGGATTCTGCGGTCAGCGACACCGGCCGCCTCGATATCATGGTGAATAACGCCGGGCTGTCCTATCCCGCATCGATCATTGATGGCGACCCCGAGCAATGGCGTTGCATGCTCGAAACCAATGTCCTTGCACTCCTCGTGGGCTGCCAGGCGGCCGTCAAGGCGATGCGTGCATGCGGGGCCGAGGGGCAGATCGTCAACATCTCTTCGGTGGCCGCTCAGCGCAGTAACTCGGGCGTTTATGGCTCAACCAAACACGCGGTCAATTCGATTTCTTCGACCCTGCGCGACGAACTCGAAGAGGACACGATTCGCGTCACAAACGTCATGCCCGGCGCGATCGCAACCAATTTTGCCCGCAATTTCGACCAGGAATTCGTGGACACCATCGTCAAGATGGCGGGCATGGACGTCGAGGTAAAAAAGGGTGAGCGCTTGCCTCCGGAAGTACTCGATACGCTCGCGACGAAGATGAATCAGCTCCTGGGTGATCCGAACGACATCGCCAAGGCCGTTCTCTACGCGGTGACCCAGCCCATCCATGTCAATATCGCGGATATCGTCGTGCGACCGCCGAGGTCCATGACCCTCCCCCACTAAGCGGCTCGAATCCCTTTCCCCTGATTGACTACATGAGATCCGATAAGGCCCAAAATCCGGCGCGCTCAGCCAAGGTCGGACGAAACCACCTTGGCGACCTGATGCACCCATAAGGGAATCAGGCTGGCCCAATAGGCCACCATCCAGGTGAGACCAATCAGGCCGCCCCAGGCCGGAGCGTCGGCCCTGGGACGGCGCTGGTGAATCGCGTCTCGCAAGCCGTCCCGCCAGCCCACGGCCAAGCCAACGCCTCCGCCCGAATCGCCCCGCGCCTCGGCACGCAAAGAGCGAAGATGAATGACCTGCCACGGCAGATAACCCGCGCCGAAAGCCAGGTTCAGCTGGAGGAGAAAGATCCCGTCATCGGGCGTTCCGGCCGCAGTGTATAGATAGATGCTGGCCGCCGTATTGGCGGCGAAGATAATCAGCCAGCCCACTTCCTCGTAGTAGTAGAGCGCGAGACGCTTCGTGAGAATGGCACTCCAGACGAAAACCTGGGAGATGACCACCTGGGCCACCATCAGCCAGGAGACGAGATCCACCCACACGATGTGATCGACGTTCAGCACACGGATCACGTAGGAGAATTGGTAGATATAAGCGACTTCGGAAAAAGTCGCGAGCAGGCGGGTCAGGAAGATCGAGCTCAGCGGGTTGTCGTGGAAGACGATGTTGTCCAGGTATCGATTGGGAAAGAGGCAACGAAATGCAGAAACTCCCACCAAGATCAGGCCGGGCAACACGACGTGGGGGTCAGGGGCCTCCAGGGCGAGCAGGCTGATAAAGAGATAGATGTTGACCCCGGCGCCGAGCTTGAGCAGCCAGAGGAGCTTGGTGAAATCACTCGGCATGGGCAGCTTCCCTTGCTCCGAAAGCACCGGGCGCTCATTGAACTCGGGCGATTTACTTCTTTTCGATCAGCACTTCGCGGTAGGTCGAGGAACCCGCGTTGCGAGCCGAGTGCGTCGCCGGAACGCGAAGCGACTCGTTGCCCACGACCACGAGTTCATCGCCTTCCAGCCGAAGGGGAAGGACATCGCAGTCCTTGAACTCCAAGGGCATCACGAATTTTCCATCAGCGTCGAATACTTCGAGGGTCGATCCGTTGATCACGTAGAAGACGTATTCCATCTCATGGGTATGAATGCCAGTTTGCTCTCCTGGCTCCAAGTTGAATTCCCAAACCTTGATCTTCTCATCCTCAAAAACGACGTTGGTACCGACTCCGGCCATGATCTCTCTCCTGCATTGAACACAATGAATTCGGCAACACCCGACTATTGAGTCTCGATTTCACGACCAGTGCCGATCCGGACAGGACCCTGACTGAAATTACTGCTCCGGTGCATAGAAGGGCTTGTCCCCACTGACGGTAACCCGTCGCAAGACCCGCTTATGGGGATGGTAGTCGCTCGCCGCGTAGTGCTGGACCGCGCGGTTATCCCAGAAAGCGATCGAACCCTGCGCCCACGGAAAACGACAGGTGTACTCCGGCCGGGCGTGCTGCTGCAGGAGTTCTCGCACGATTGCCCTGGAGTCCTCGGCGTCCAGCTGTTCATCCGTGCGGGCGTCGTAGAGCGAATCATGACGCAGGAAACCGCCATGGATATAGAGACCCGTCTTTCCCGTCTCGGGATGTGTGCGAAGAAGTGGGTGACTGACTCCAAAAGGAATCTCTTCCTTGATCTGGTCGACCAGTTCATCGGGCAGATCCTTCGGCCCCCGCTGCATAAGGAAATTTCTGTAGTCATTGATCCCGCTCAGGTGCTCCACACGTTTCTTCAATTCGGAAGGCAAGCCCAAGTAGCAGGCATGGCTATCCGAGAAGAGCGTGTCGCCGCCCATGGGTGGCACCGCGATACATTGGGCGATGGAACCCAATGAGGGCGTCTCCATCCAGGTTACATCCGTATGCCATCCGTTTTCCATTCCGGGATAGCCCCGCCCGTGACGAATCTCCAGGACATAGGGGTTCTCCCCTGTCGGGCCGAAAGGAAAGGCATCCAAATCGCCAAAACTCCTGGCGAAGTTGACCTGCTCATCTTCTTCCAGGTTCTGCTCGCGAAAGAAAATGACCTTTCGTTCGAGGAGAACGTCGCGAATGAACTGAGTTTGCTCGGGAACATCCGCCCGCCTGAGGTCGATCCCGTGGATCACGGTGCCGATCGTGATGCCCAGGTGCTCGAATTCGAAGCCATGCTCTTCAGCTCGCGCCTGAAGCCCCGCGGAGACGGGACGGTTCCCCATGCGCTCGTACTCGAGAGCAACACCCAAACCCGCACGATTAAAAGGCGGAAATAGCTGCTCCCGGGTGCGCTCGACGCCAGCGAGTTCGTTCCGAATCGCCCGCCGTGCTTGCTCCAGGGCCTCGGATGTACGAACCGCAACCTCGTTGTACTGCTCTTTTTCCGGGGTGTTTTCGACCTGTGTCATTTTTCGCGCCCTCTCCGCGCGGCCGCCAGGGTTGGCGCGCCGGCATCACCAAAGGGTACTCGCAATTCCGCGAGTCGCGCTACCGACGGTTTTCTCCTGCTTTCCGCCATAGACGGCGGCATCGAACAGCTTCCCGGGGAACGAAGCGGAGTTTCAGCGAGCGTACCTGAACAGATCGTCCCTATCGGCTACGATTTCCGGGCTTTCCTATAGGCAGACCTGCGCGTCCGACCAAACACAGAAAGCCGCCTTTCGCCCACGCGCGTCGGTTCAACCCTAATCGTGATAGACACCGAGGTTATTTATGTCGTTGAAGGAAATGCTTCTCCCCAAGCAAGCCAGCAATGATTTTCACGGGGGGCGAATCCCGGTTTACGGCTTCTGTCTAATGCTCCTGCCCGTCACCTTTCGCAGCATGGTTCACTTCTTGAAGGCCGATAGCGGAGTCAACTCCATCGCGTCGATTCATCTCTTTCCGGGAGATCCCGATCCCAATCGGGTCATCCATATGTTCAGCTCCGTGGGCGGTGCCTACCAGTCGATCATCCTCTTGATCTATCTCATCGTACTCTTCCGTTACCGAAACCTGATACCGCTGATGTTCGCCTTGATGCTGGTGGAAGTTGGCTTTCGAATGATCGTCGCCAGCATTCACCCTCTGACCGAGGAGTTCTACGTTCGTACGCCGCCGGGAAAATATGGCAACCTGCCCTTTGGCCTGCTCTCCGTGGCAATGCTCTACTTCGCGTACCGGAATTGCCAGAAAGCCGCTTTATCGGAGAACGGCTCCAGCATCATGGAAGAACCTGACCGAAAGTTTAGTTGAGTGCTGAATCGAGAGAGAACTTGACACCTTCCAAGGTCGCGGGAGCTCGCCACAGGAGAACGCAGACCCTATGGCAGCGCATATGGCAGCGGTAGTCGGCCAGATCGAATGCGAGGGGTGCGGCCTACTTCAAGCAGCCGTTGCTGTCGGGCCCGGCGAGTCGGCCCACTGCGGACGTTGCGGTCAACGCCTCTACCATGGCGTCGCCAATAGCATTGATCGCACCCTGGCTCTCACGATCGCCGCACTCTTCCTGCTCGTCATCGCCAATACGTTCCTCTTCATGGTTTTCGAGTTCAAGGGAAGATCCGAAACCAATCGCATGCTGACCGGCGTGTTCGGTCTCTGGCAGATCGGATATGCGCCCCTGTCGCTGCTGATCGGCTTCGCAAGCATCCTGGCACCGGCGCTTCATTTGATAGGAATGTTGTTCGTATTGGTGCCCGTGAGGTTGGGCCGCAATCCCCGCTATCTGGGACCCCTCTTCCGCTGGCTCGGTGCCCTACGTCCGTGGTCCATGCTCGAGGTCTACCTACTCGGTGCCTTTGTTGCAATCGTGAAGCTCGGCCAACTGGCATCGATTGGACTCGATCTCGCCTTCTACGCCTTCGTGGGGCTGATCTTGGTGTCGGCAGCCTCCCACGAATCCCTCGATCCCCGTCAAGTCTGGTCGACGATTGCAGTGCCTCGGCCACCATCGCAAAAGGACACAGCGCCAGGCGGCGCTGGCCACGCGTGTTCGACCTGTGGGCTGATCAGTCGCGTACCCCACAGAGGAAGCGAAGGCGCCCGTTGTCCCCGGTGCCGGGGCCGACTGCACAGCCGCAAGCCCCACTCGCTCCAGCGCACCTGGGCGCTGGTGCTCGCCGCCTTATTTCTCTATGTACCGGCCAACTACTACCCAGTTCTCATTATCGAGATCCTCGGAGAAAAGACACCCAACACGATCCTGGGCGGGGTCCAGGAATTGGTCTCTTCGGGAATGTGGGAACTCGGGATGCTCGTTTTTGTCGCCAGCATCGCGGTTCCAATGCTGAAGCTCATTGGCCTCAGCTACCTGATGTTGTCCGTACACTGGCGCTCGCGTTGGAAGCCCCGCGACCGAACGCATCTCTATCGCCTAATCGGGTACATTGGACGATGGTCCATGATAGATATGTTCATGACGTCTATTTTGGTGGCACTGGTCCAACTCGGCGCGCTCGCAACGATTGATCCCGGAATTGGTGCAACCTGCTTCGGCGCCGTCGTGGTGCTCACCCTATTCGCTGCGAATGAATTCGATCCGCGTCTCGTGTGGGATGCTCTGGAGGAAGAAAGTGAATAACGAAAACCCTGATGCCCCGGACGCCGAACTGCCCCAGGCTGAAGTACGCGCGAGCGGGCGGCGGCGAATCTCGAGCGTGTGGATCGTTCCGATCGTGGCGGCAATACTGGCTGGTGGGCTGGCTTGGCGAACCCTTTCGGAGCGCGGCCCAACAATTACGATCTCTCTCGAAAATGCCGATGGGCTCGAGGCCGGAAAAACCATTGTTCGCTATCGAAGCGTCCCAATCGGCACGGTCCAAGAGATTGCCCTATCCGACGACATTCAGTCCGTTTTGGTCACGATCCGGATGGACGCTTCCAGCCGCAAGCGTCTGAACAAGGACGCAAAGTTCTGGGTCGTGCGTCCGCGGATGGGCGCACGGGGTGTCTCCGGCCTGTCCACCGTCGTCTCTGGCTATTATATCGGCGCGGATCTCGGCGACGAAGGCGGCGTGTTCCAGAGGCATTTCATAGGGCTCGAAGATCCGCCACTTCAAAGCTCGGGTGGACCCGGGCTCGCCATAGAGCTTGTCGCTGATCAGCTTGGAGGGCTGAGCAAAGACGCGCCGATCTACCACCGGGAGGTCGTGGTGGGTACTATCCAACACTATGCACTCTCCGAAGACGGTCGCAGCGTAGTCATCCATGCGGTTATCGAGAGTCCGTATGCGAAGCACGTCTACGAAAACAGCCAGTTCTGGAACGCCAGTGGGATCGATGTCACGGGGAGCCTCACAAAGGGCGTCGACATCAACGTGGAGTCCCTCCGCTCGCTGGTCGCCGGCGGCGTAGCATTCGCGACGAACGAGAAACCGGGAAAGCCAGCCCAACCCGGGGCCCGGTTCACGCTGAGCCCGCACGAGGACAGTTTTGATTTATCTACCCGCAGCAAGCCCAGCAAGCGTTTTGTGGTCGAAAGTGCGGGGCTCGACTCAATCGCTTCGAACGATCCCGTTCTCTACCGAGGAGAGCAGGTGGGCGAGGTTGTCTCGCACAGTCTGCACAACGATGCCCGGACGGTGGGGATTCTGATCCAGATCTACGAGCCCTATAACCGCCTCGTGCGCACCAACTCGATCTTCTGGAACGCGAGCGGTATCTCGGCCGATATGGGCCTCACCGGCCTGCACCTACAAACCGAATCTCTGGAGGGAATGCTGGCCGGCGGGCTTTCCTTCGCGACCCCCGACAAGCCAGGTCCCCAGGCGAAGCCCGGATCGGTCTTTGCTCTCAAGGAAAAGGAAAAGAAGGCGTGGAAGAACTGGTCGCCCTCCATCTGGCTCGGGGCCGAGGACCAAGCACCGGCCACTTCTCGAGCCACCAACAGTGACAATCCCGGACCCGACGACAAGGCCGAGCTCTACCACCACAAGGGCGACGCGGCCGGCGACTCCGACTCACACCATTGGTTCAGAAAGCTATTCCATAAAGGCTCATGAACTCGCCTGAAGCGAGGCATGGGAATAGGCGCCTGACATAACGCCCATACCCGGATAGCCCTGGCCGTGACGGATTTCCAAGATATCGGGGTTCTTCCCTATAGGGCCTTCGGCCTGGTCTCCGTGACGATGCTCTACTTCGCGTACCGGAATCGTCAGAAAGTCGCTTTATCGGAGAACGGCTCCAGCATCACGGAAGAACCCAGAGGAGAGCTTAGTTGAGTGACGAATCTCGCGAGAACTTGACGCCTTCCAGGGTCGCCGAGAGATTCACCCCCGCGTTGGTCACCTGGTAAACGAGAGGGTCGCGGTCGACGGTCGCCTGCATGGATTTGTCCACCGCGGGATCGTCGGTACTTGCCGTCTCGGAAACCATCGCCGCAGAAGCGCCTCCGCCGAAGGTCCAGCCCTTTTCCTTGAACTCCGCCAATTTTTCCTTCGACTTGAAGACCAGGAGCACACTGAGTTCCTGAATCCCCATGCCCAAGCCGACCTGGAGCCGCGTCATACGCATGAATGTCTGCTTGCCCGAGGGCTTCTCCGTGAGAATTCCGTAGCCGTTACCCGTACCACCAAAGAGAATCTTCGCGTTGATCGTGGTGAATGTCGCGTATCCCGCGGATTTCTCGACTTGGCTTCTCGATTCTCCGTATGCAGAATAAACCTTGCCGAGAATCTCCTTGCTGCTCTTGCGAATCGAGGCCCTCTGCTCATCGCCGGTCTGCCCCTCCGGCGTCTTGCACCCCGAGAGCGAAAGCACGCTGAGTATGAGAAGCGAAAGACCCAGGGCGGAAAAGAACTTCGTTGAACCCAGGTTCGTGGCTTGACGTCCGAAAAAGATGCTCATGATCGTTTTGGTCTCCTCCAGGAATGGGAACAAGCAGGGCGGTTTTCAGCAGAACGCCTCTGACACAGCAAAATAGTGGATGCTGAATTTTTCAGCAGGGTCTGTCCATACGGATCGGGGCGAAAGGCCCGCCTTCACCGCCAGGGATTCAAATTCAGTCACATCGTATTTATACGCGTTCTCGGTGTGAATATATTCCCCAGCGCCAAATCCGATAATCTCGCCGTCGATGGTGACTTCGCATCCTACGTCGCAGACCAACCGCATTTCGATTCGACCCAGGTCTCCGTCCCAGCGCGCCTCATGACTAAAGGACTCAAGTGGAAAATTGCCATTGAGTTCCCGATTGATGCGCTCCAGGAGGTTGAGATTGAATTTCGCGGTCACGCCGAGGGCATCATCGTATGCGCGCTCCAACTCAGCAGGGTCTTTTCGCAAATCAACACCGATCAAAACCCCGCCCCCGGCACCAACTTGCTTGACCATGCGCGTAAGGAATTCCAGCGCTTCAGAGGGTTCGAAATTTCCAATGGTCGAGCCCGGGAAATAAACGACTCGCCGACGAAAGGGCCGATCCGGCGAAGGAATCTCGACGGGGGAAAGATAGTCGGCGCAGATGGGGTTGACCGTCAGATCCGGGTAGCGCTTCGCGATCACAGCCGCAGACTCGGTGAGTATCTCACCCGAAATATCGATCGGGACATATCCCGCCGGTGCCTGCAGACTATCGAGAAGAAGTCGTGTCTTGCGACCGCTTCCGCTCCCGTACTCGATCAAAAGAACCTCTTCGCCGATCTGGTCTGCCATCTCGTCTACCGATTGGTTCATGATCGCCAACTCGGTTCGGGTCGGATAATACTCGTCGAGTTCACAGATCTGCTCGAAGAGTTGAGAGCCCACTGCATCGTATAGATATTTGCAGGGAAGGATCTTCTGCTCCTGCCGCAAACCGCCAAGTACTTCTTCGAGAAAACTGCTTCTTTCAGTCACCAAGAACCTCAGGCATCCTTCGCCAGGCGCAATCCGCTCCATTGCCAGCGGGCATGTGCGGGGAAAAAGTTTCGATAGGTCGAGCGTATATGACGACGCGGAGTCACGCACGATCCGCCTCGCAGAACATATTGGTTGGACATGAACTTCCCATTATATTCGCCCAAGGCACCCGGTCCCGGCCGATAGCCGGGGTAGGCCTGGTAAGGCGATTGGGTCCACTCCCAAACGTCGCCAAAGAGTTGGTAAGGGCCCGAGCCGGGCTGGGAGTTCAGGCTTTGAGGCCGCAGACGATCAGCATCAGCGAGATTGTCTTCGGGGACCGGCTCCTTGGCGGATAGCTCCCACTCGGTCTCCAGGGGAAGCCGGGCATCGGCCCAGCGCGCGTACGCGTCGGCCTCGAAGAAGCTGATATGGGAAACGGGCTCGCTCGGAATCACCGGGCCCATGCCCGCAAGCCCGAAGGCTTTCCAGCCGGCCTCGGCTTCTTGCCAATAGAGCGGAGCCCGCCAGTTTTCCTCTTGGCAGAGAGCCCATCCCTCAGCGAGCCAGAGTTCGGGCCTTGAGTAGCCACCGTCTTGCATGAATTCCTGGTATTCGAGATTGCTCACCAGCCGCGAAGCCAGAAAATGCGGCGCTACCAGGGTCTCGTGCTGCGGCCCTTCGTTGTCGAAACAGAAGCCGATCCCGGGATGACCGATACTTTGAATTCCCTCCGCGCCGGGATGCCAGGTCAGGGGTGCCAACTCGGACGTTTCGGGCTCCGCCAGGTCCAGCCTATAGCCGGGACGCTGCGGGTTGATGGCGAGGAGGTGCAATAGGTCGGTGAGAATCAACTCCTGGTGCTGCTCTTCATGGTGAAGCCCAAGCTCGACAATGTTCAGCAGCTCGGGGGAAAATAAATCCTCTTCCAGTCTCCGCAGGATTCCTTCGTCGATTCGCTCGCGATACTCGAGAATCTGCGCGAGGCCGGGGCGGGTCAGGAGACCCCGCTGAGGTCGAGGGTACTGGTCACCCACCGAGTTGTAATAAGAATTGAAGAGCGTGCGGTAGGAGGAATCAAAGGCCCGGTAGCCGGGCTCGGACCCCTCGAGCACAAAGGTCTCGAAAAACCAGGTCGTATGCGCGAGGTGCCATTTCGTGGGACTGGCGTCCGCCATGGACTGGGCGGAACTGTCCTCGGGAGAGAGGGGCGCGGCCAGCGCCTCGCTTCGGCCTCGGACCGAGCGAAAGTCCGCGGCCAATTTCTCTGCGGTCAACGCACCCGCCCGGGGGACTGTTCGTTTGGAGTCGCTTTCCAAGGCCAATCTCTTTCCGAACTGTCCGTCCAACACGCTGCCCGTCGCCAGGCGTCCTCTACTGACTCATCTGGCCTGGAGACCCCGACCAGGTGCTGGGGAGATTAGCACCAATTCAAGCATGGCCAGCGTGAAATTCCAAAAACGAAGAGCCTTCCTCTACCGCGGCTGAGATGAGGCCCGAGTAAAGAGAATGCTCGCCAGAAGCCCGATGAAGGCGAAGCCCACCACAACAAAGGAAAAGTATTGATACCCGAGCAATCCGGGATAGCCATCAATAATCCAGCCCGCAAGAACGCCAAAGAAGACGTCGGGCGAATATCCCACAACAGAAACGATGCCCACCGCCGTCCCGGTGGCCACCGCGGGAATCGCACCTTCCTCGAGAAGGGCGAAATAGATCCCCCGAAGACCGAAGGCCGCGGCGCTCGATACTGCCACGTTGAGAAAGAAGAGCGGCAACGCGGGAGAACCGAAATCTGCCAAGAGAGGAAGAAGATAAGCCAATCCGAGCAGAACGAAGCACAGCGCCGTCGCCCGGGAGGAGCGAATCCGGTCGCCGAGCAACCCGGCCGCCAACGCAGCGAAAGGTCGGACCCAGGCCGTCGCGGCGCTCAGGCTTGCGGCTTCGAGCTCCGAGAGGCCGTATACATCCACGGCAAAGAGCGAGTAATAATCGATTCCCTTATAACCCACGTAGGCACAAACAACGATCAATGCTTGAAGCCAGACTGCCCGCATGGCAAAAACACGGCGCACCTGCTCGAGAGATATGCCTTTCCGGGGTTGCGCTTCAGAACCCATTTCGGGTTCTTTGACGAAGAACCATGTGAGCAGCGCCGCAAGAAATGTCACGCTGGTATAGAAAAGGATTACGCCGCGAATCGCTTCCCTGCGAGCCTGATCGGACAGCGTCTCGACGTTCTCGGGGAAGAACAGGCCGAAGAGACCGACGGCAATCGATGCCATGACCGCCGCCATCAAGCCTCGGCCCGCATCCAATAATCCGTAGGCTTGCCCTTGCCGCTCTGGATCCCCCCATTCCCGCGTCGCTCGGATCAGCGCCGCCCAGAAGAGCAAAATCGTCGTCAATCCCCAAAATGCGAAGAGCAACCACAAACCATCGAAGCTCGGCAATTGCGCGAAATAGAGCCCGCCCGCTGAGGTACTCACCAGGGAAGCGGTCAACAGCTTCCGCGCAGGAAAGAGATCCGCCAGGGGGCCGCCTGGAAAATAGGCAAGCATCGCCACCACACCGTATGCCGATTGAACCAGGCCAAGCTGGGTGTTGTCGAGATCGAGGGCCAGCAGGAGTGTGGGCCGAAAGAAACGTGCCACGTGGTAGGGAAGCGAAAAAATCGTTTCTGCGGCGATGATCAAGCTGAACAAAGCCACGAATCGAGCGATTCCCGGGTGCGCACGGCTCATCGTTGAGAATAACTCCTATGACCCAAAATGAAGAGCGCAAGTCAAACCAGAGAACCTCGCCAGCGCCGCATAAAGAGCATTCCTCCAGCCATGAGCAAGAGAGCGATCAGGGACCGGTTCGCCAGAGAAAGCGCCGGCACCAGGGCGGGGTCTTGCACCGTCAGAAAAACGGCAGTCGGAGCACCCCACTGATTGTTTGAGTCGGCACCACGGACAAAAATCGTATGACGTCCAGCTGAAAGGTTCGTTGTATCGATTTCGGCTTCTGCCGCTTCGACAACGCTATCGAAACTCCCGTCCGATGGCGTCATCGATATTCCCGCTCCGCCTGTCCAGTCCGGGCTGTCGATGGAGTACTGGACAGCGACGATACTCTGCGTGGGCTCGAAACCGTTGGCGGAACTGAAGCGCGTATCGTCCAGGCTCGCATCGAGAATCACACTCTCACCCTTCAAGACCACGCCGACAGATAAAGCGAGGCTCGTCACATCTGGCCCCGAAGGCAACTGGTACGGAGCTCGGGCGATTTTCGCCGCGTAGCGCAAAACAGGGAGATTGGCGGGCCTGACTGTGTTCTCGTAGGCGCTACAGGATTGAAAGAAGGCTGTGCCCAACTCGAATGCAATCGATGCCACTCCCAATTCTCCGTAGAAGAAATCGTCCGTCGTTCCATCCGTCGGGTAGAGACCAATCGCCTGCTGGGGCCAGTAGTTGTTGCCGAAAGCCAGCTTTCTCCCGAGGGTCTGTAGAGCGTCTCCGTTGGGAGCGGCGCCCCCCGTATAGCCCCAGGGCCACAAGATGAGTTCGCCATAGGAATGCACGTCGATGAATAGGCCGGCAGCATCCGAGGGCGCTGCATCATTCGCCAAGGGCCCTCGTTGGTCCGGAAAAATCGCCCGACCATAATCGACTACAGCGCTGACCTCGGGCTCTGAGCTTGGAAGATTTCCCCGAAATGTCTCAGCGCACCCCCAGCTACTCGAGCCCCCGCAGCAATTCCAGGCGAAGGGAAAGTTTCTGTTGAGATCCGCTCCGCGCTGCAGACTGGACGCCCCGCAATAGTTCTGGTTTGCGTTCTTTCTCCAATAGATCCCGGCCTCGGCCTGCTTGCGCCCATCGGGGTTCGCCTGAAGTACGAGATGAATCTCGTGCTCGTCGAGAAGCCAGGTCGAGTCGGCGTCCGTGCCATAGGTGGTCACGAGATCCTCGGCAAAATCCATGCAGAGCTGAGCCGTGGTGTACTCGCGGGCATGAAGCGCGCAGGTCAACAGGAGCTTGGGCTTATCACCCACAACCCCGGAATTCGTCAGGGCCAGAACCATGATGTCGTACCCGCCCAACCCAGCACCCTTTTCCCAGGAATCCCCGATATCGGTCCACGAGGCAAGGCCCGGATGCTCCGTGGCGATGGCTGCAGCGGCGGCGAAGGTCTCCTCGACCGTTGCGTAACAGGGGTAGTTGGGGATCCGCTCGGCTCTTTTTTGGTAGAAAAGATCTTCCTCGACCCGGAGCCCGGCCGCTTGCAACTTGCTGATGGTCGAGTCGCTCGCTTCCAATACGTGGTAGCCCTCTTCGTAATTGGTCTCGAGCAATGAGGCTTCAAAAGAAATCAGGATCTGGTTGCGCATGGCAAGATCGGGATAGTAGACGCGCACGAAGCGGTATTTCTCAGGGCCAGTGATCTGGGAATACGCGGGCTCGACGACGAATGCGAGAGCGGAGACCAAAAGGAAGAGATATAGCCCTGCGGCGGCGATCGAGGCGAGCGCTTCCCGCCGCCACTCGCTCCTCGGAGGGTCTCGATCATCATTTCCGAGTCGGCATGATGAAGCAAGGCCTCGGCTGGCGAGACCTGGTCGCTTCGCGGCCGTCCAGTGCACGAGCAAGGAAATACACCTCCTCGGAGAATCAAGGGCGTAGAACTGGTCAATATTATGCTCAAAACGCTATAGCCGCATTCACCGAGCCCTGGGCAGCGCTCAGCTTCGATCGACGTTCTTCCAATAACTGTCCTTGGCCTTGAGTCTGCCGCCCTCCACCGGGTAGAGATCGGCCGCCCTGACATCAAAGTGGCGATCTTGTGAATTTCGGCCGATTCGGGCCAGTTGCTTGAAATCCGCTCGGTGGATTCGGTTGCCGAAACCCGCCCAACCCTCGTCCCAGCGGTAACCATGAAAGAAGTAGGCGTCCAGGCAGCCCAGGCTGCCCGTCACCATGACGAGTTCGGCGCCCGAGACATGAGCCGGGTGCAATTCGCTCACGCGCTGGGCCGCGGAAAAAGGAAGGCTCCGGGTTGTGTCGAACACCCCCTCCACCAGACCGGCTTCGCGGTCCATCCGCGTGATCTCATCGATCAGGACCGCCTCATCGCCGTAAAGAAAACTGTCGAGAAAGTGCTGAAAGTCAGCGGGCGGGATCTGGTCGCGGCTGCGGTGGGCCAAGCTGGATAGTTGAGAAGATGACAAGACCGTTCGATCCTCCCAGCAAATGTCATTTTGTGCCAGAGGGTCTCAATGAATCGCTGGAAGTAGAACCTACGTCCGTCCCCAGGCTGAAACAGCCACGACTATGAAGATTGTTACCGAAACGACTTGAAATACCAGGTCAGCTCGGTCGATCCGCCGAGAAACGATGTGCCTGTCTCCAGCTCTGGCCCTTTCGAAGGCATTTGTGCCCCACGTGAAAAGCGCGAACAAACCGAGCGCAATGGCGTACCCCACGGCAAAGAGTTGATCCAAAAATGTCAGATAGGGAAGCGGCGGAAGTTCGTCGTGATACGACTGCTGGAGAAAGATCAGGGTCAGGAGGGCGGTGGAGGGGATGGCCAGTCGCACATCACCCATGGACCCAGCCACGGACGGAGAGAGAAGGACAACGGACATGATGATCAGAAGCGGGAAGACCCAATTGACGAACGCGCTCCAATAATCGGCCTGGTAGACGATCTCGAGACGCATCTGGCTGAACGTCGGGTGATACCAGGAACCGAAGCGACTGGGGTAGCGATGCAGGTAGGGTTCGAACGTCGAAGTGCTCAACCGGTAGCCGCTCAAGCTGCCCGAAAGGCCCATGAAGTGGTTCTCCTGGTGATGAGCCAGGAGGGTCACAGCCGCATATTTATTCGACATGGGGGGCGGAGCGATCTCAACAACAATGGGGAGATTGATCAGGCCGAATGGATCCCGGTGAAATTCGATCTCGTCGTCATAGAACCGACTCGAAAATCGATAGCGCTGGTAGAAGCGGCCCGCCGAAAGCTCCTTCGGCGTTTCGGTGACAGGCTCGAAAAGAGAATCCCAGATTTCGATGCGATTGGACAATCGCACGAGGTCTTCTGGATCGATTTCCTCTTCTTCCATCAGCTCTTGGACCGACGTAGGCCACTCGAGCCAGATATAGCCGTCCGCAGAGAAGGTTCTGGATACGAGCGAGAGCTCATACACCTTGTCGACAAGAATCCCTGCGTAGACAACCGGAGTGTCCACGGGAAGCTCATCCATCCGGGGCAGCGGAATAACCGATTCGCCTTCCCGGGTCAGGGTAAAGCCGCCTTCTCGTTGGGAAAGGCCCGGGGCCGAGAACTCCGTGCAGGAGAGGGCGAAGAACGCCAAAACGAGCAATATACCGCCGCGCAAAAAAGAGCGGAGGCGGGCAGAGAGCCCGATCCCATAAAGCGTACGCCTGCTCACCTTTGCCATCGTGTTGGCTCTATCCATTTCGTCTAAAGCTTGAATTTTCCGGCGTCCGGACGATCGAGAGTCCAATCGCATCGATAACCCCGGCTATCTTCGATCAACGAACTCCATGCCAGGGGCTCAATCACTCCGCCATCGCCCAGAATCTTGAACGTGCCATCCGCCTGCACCTCGCCAATCAGGGCAGCCTTGGATAGATGATGGTTCTTATGCACTTGAACCCTGCCCGCCGGACCATCGAACTCGACGCCGATCAGCGCTTCGCGCACTTGGGCGGGCTCGGTGCTTCCGGCCTTTTCTGCTGCTAGCGCCCATAGGTGAACCATGGTGTAGGCCGCCTCTGCCGGGTCGCTCGTCACTCGATGGAGTCCGTGCATTTCCTCGAAGGCGGCTGCGAACTCCCGGGACGCGAAGGAGTCCACCGTATGAAAGAAGTTCCACACCGCCATGGTGCCGGTCAAATACTCGGGGCCTATGGCGGCCACTTCCTCTTCGGCAGCCGAGAAGCTCATGATCGTAAAGCCGTTTTCCCGATCCAGCCCGGATTTCTTCATGGACTTGAAGAACGAAACGTTGCTGTCTCCGTTCAGGGTATTGATCACGATCCCGCCCTCGGGAATCGATTGGCGAATGGCTGCAACCACACCCGCCATATCGCTACTTCCCAATGGCAGATAGATTTCCCCGACTACATCGGCTCCGGCTGCAGCGGCCTTCGCGTTGATGATCTTGTTCGCGGTACGGGGATAGACATAATCGGAACCCACGAGAAAAAGTGTCTTGCCCCTATTCTCGAAGAGCCAATTCAGCGCCGGTTCGATCTGCTGGTTCGGGGTCGCTCCAGCGTAGAAGATATTGCGGGAACACTCCTGGCCTTCGTATTGAATTGGATAGAAGAGAAGGTGATCCTTCTCCTCGAATACGGGCAACATGGCTTTTCGGCTGGCGGAGGTCCAACCTCCAAAGACCACAGCCACTTTGTCTCGGTCGATCAACTTCTCGGCCCTGCGCGCAAAGGTCGGCCAGTCGGATTGGCCGTCCTCTTCGATGGAAACGATCGCCAGGTGCTCTCCGCCTATATTCAGGCCGCCGGCTTCGTTGATCTCGCCGACGGCAAGGAGTTCGGCCTCGGCCACGGTGTTCTCCGAAATAGCCATCGTGCCTGTGCGCGAGTGCAAAATGCCTACCTTGACATGACCATCGAAAACCTGGGGAGCATGGGCGTGTTCAGCGCAAGCGGACAACAGGGAGATAAAGACCACCGCGAAGGCCTGGAGCAGCCGATGCTTCCTGGGGGACATGAGCAATGCGCAACCTCTCTACAGGAGTTCCCTTGGAAGGACAGGGGCAGCCAGGAAGGATTATCCCGTTTCTCTGCGAAGAAGCCAATAACGAAAAACCGCGGCCACGCCCCTGCCGCCTCGATGGGATGAGCCCTGCCATTTCGCGCCAAGGCTCCCGGAGCCCCAGCATATGCCCCTTAGAGTCAACGATGAAGCAGCGGCTGGCTACCGGGCTCCAGCTTTGGCCGCCGAGGCGGCGGTCTTCACGCGGGGGCGGAGAAAGCAGTAGCCCGAAGACACGAAGGCTTTTTCAAGGCTTTCGAAGCCATGATCCGAAGCCGTTGTCCCGACGACCGCGCCGCCAGAGCCGCAAAGTTTGGCCGTCGCTCCATGGCGCGCAGCGATTTCGACCATCTGCTTATCGCCCTCGGAGATTGAGAAAACCCTCTCTCGCAATTCGAGGTTTCTCCCCATCGCGCGGCGAAAAAGAGCATGTTCTCCCCGCTCGAGAAAACCCAGACCTTCGTCTACCAAGGTGCGAAGCTCACCCATGGTTTCCAGCACTTCGCGATCTCCGGCTCGCCATCGCGCCTGCAGATCGCCGTGAGCCACACCCGACGGCTCGCCACGAGCAGGCTGCCAGGCGATGAAAAGAGGCGGCAACAGATTCGGCTCAATTTCGAAATGCGAGGAAAGGTCTCCGGGGCGAGTCAGGTCCATCACGACCGCGCCCTCCCTGGCTTGAACGATGCGGTCCATGGGACCAGCGGCGATCCCCAGGTCGTCCTTCTCGGCGGCAAGCGCGCTTGTCGCAAGTTCGACGGGATCTTGAGTGATACCGAAGAGATCTCCCAATGCGCGCAGCGCCGCGATCACGATGGCACTCGACCCCCCCAATCCGACCTGGCGGGGAATATTCGTCTCGAAGCGCAGCGAGAAACGCGGTGCCGGTTCTTCGGGGGCCACACGGCGCGATTCGGGATGAGCTCGAAGGAAGCTGCACAAGGCCGCCTCCAGCAAATGGGAGCCATCGCCCCGGTCCTCCGGATCGACCCCGCCGCCGGCCCCTACCAGGGATGAGGCGAGACGCCTTTCTCCGTGATCACCGAGAAGACGAAGGTCCTCAGCGGGCTCCAGGTAGACCCTCGCCTCGAAGTCGGCCACGCAAAAAGCAATGGCCTTCCCCCCATAGCCATCCGAGGGATTTCCAAGCAGGCCCACTCGAGCATGCGCGACCCCGACAACCGGTTTCATGAGTGCGTACTCGCCCCACTACGCGAGAGCCAGCGACGGTCTGTCCACTCCGCTTTCAGCCGCACCGACTACGTATTGATCGCTTTTTGAAAAGCGGGTCGGGCCTCGATTCTCTCGATATACGCGCGCAGATGGGTTTGATCCTCCGCGACGCAGCCGAAACGATTGGCCATGAAACAGGAGTGCCCAAGCATCACGTCCGCACCCGAGAAATCGCCGATCAAGTAGTCATTGCCCTCGAGGCTTTCGTTCACCGGAGCCAATGCTCGCGAAAGCAGCCGCAGCGCCTGGTCCAGCGCCTCCTTGTTCTGCCGTTCAGGCGGCAGCAGGATGGTCTGCACCACGATGGTATTCATCGGCGGCATCACCATTCCCTCGCAATAGTGAAACCACTGCAAATATCGCGGGAAGAGGGGGGAGTCGACAGCTGGCTTCAGCGCACCGTCGGTGTAACGGGCAAGGATGTACTCGACGATGGCTCCCGACTCCCATAGGCGGACGTCGCCGTCGTCGAGAACGGGTACGCGGCCCAGGGGATGCCGAGCCCTATGCTCGTCGGATTTCAAATCCTTGGGATGAAAATCCATCCGGTTGAGTTCGTATTCGAGTCCCAGTTCCTCGAGCAACCAGACGATTCTTCCGGCCCGTGAATTTGGAGCGAAATGAAGGTTCAGCACGTCGTTCTCCTCGTGTTTGCGCCAGGGACGAGAACCTAGAACAGCCGCGGGGTTCGCGGGAGTCGGCCCCTCGCAGAATGACGAGGCGTCCAGCCGAACCCGGGGCCGCACGGCCCGCCGGGCGTAACTCCGCGCCGTTTCATACGCTTCCGATCCTGGGAAACCCAGGGGTCTCGGATTTGAGGGCCGCGCGAAAAAAACCGGAGGTCGACGAGCCGAGGAGAATCGCGCCCCGAAAGGGCCTGGTTGACAATCACGGGGCCGGGACTTCAGAGCCGGCTCTCTCTATGCTCGGGCAGTGTCCGACTCCGCAGCCCCGCAGACGACTCGCTTTCGCCCCTTCGGGCGGCTCGTCTTCATCGTGGCGATCTTTCTCTCGGCCTTCCTGATCTTCCTCGTTCAGCCGCTGGTGGGAAAGCGAATCCTCCCCTGGTTTGGCGGGACGCCGGGAGTCTGGGCGGTTTGCCTGGCCTTCTATCAAACCGCGCTCTTCGCCGGCTACGCGTACGCGCATCTCCTGATCCGTTTTGTAAAGCCCCGCTTTCAGCTGGGCGTTCACGCGACATTGGCAGCTGCCGCGATCTTTGCCCCTCCCGTGCTTCCTAGCCTGGATTGGTCGCTTTCCGACAGCGAAAACCCGGCTTGGCGAATCCTGGCAATGATGACAAGCCACGTCGCCCTGCCCTTCATCGCGCTCGCCTCCACGGGACCCCTGATTCAGGCCTGGTTTGCCCGGCGCTATCCCGAGCGATCTCCCTATCCCCTCTACGCGGTATCGAACCTGGGTTCGATGCTGGCGCTCCTCGCCTACCCGTTCTGGCTCGAACCCCGCCTGGGCCTTGCCGAGACAGCTGCGTATTGGACGGGGGGCTTCGCCGTCGCAATGGCAGCCGTGTTGCTGGCGGCTGAACTGGCGCGACGAAGCAACGCTCATATCCGCGCCGCAGCCCGGGACCCCATGAGCGACCCTCGACACCCAGGCATTGACGATCCCCAAGAAAAGTCGCCGGGGGCAGGCGAGGTCGCCCTGTGGCTGGCGCTCGCCGGCCTCGCGGTAGTGATGCTGAACGGCGTCACCAATCGGCTCTGCCTCGATGTGGCCAGCGTGCCCTTCCTTTGGATCCTGCCCCTCGCGACCTACCTCGCCACCCTGATTCTCTGTTTCTCATCGGAGCGGGCTTATCGGCGGGGGTTCCATTTCGGGCTGGTCTTCGTATTGCTGGGGATCGGCGTCTTTCACGGGCTCTTCGTGTCACAAACCCCAAGAGCGACCGAATCCGGCTTGGCCGAGAGCTTCACCAGCCTGCCTCTGGTCATCGCCTACTACACGGCGCTGCTTTTTGGCGTCTGCTCGATCCTTCACGGCGAACTCTACCGGCTGCGGCCCTCTGCCGATTCCCTCACCGCTTTCTACCTTTGCATGTCGGGCGGAGGCGCCATCGGGGGGCTCTTCGTGGGAGTCGCCGCGCCCGCCCTCTTCGATGGCTACACGGAGTTTGGCCTGGGGCTGACCCTCTCGGTCCTGCTGGGCCTCTATACGGCCGCCCGTGCACGCGGGGGCGTGCGAAGCGCATGGGAGCACTCACCCGCCGCCTTGCGCGGCGCGATCTCTCTGGGCCTCTTGATGCTCGCCCACGAGGGATGGCAAGCGATGCGCCCGGCTCCTCCCGAAGTCTCCCAGGAGCGCAATTTCTTCGGGGTGGTGCGCGTAGTCAATTCGAATGATGGAGAAGCAAGTTCAAGAATGCTGATGCACGGCTCGACGCTCCACGGCGTGCAGTTCACAGCACCCAGGGGCCGCGGCCTTCCGACTTCGTATTACGGCCGCGCCTCTTCACTTTCGTCACTGATCAAGACCCTGCCCCAAGAGCGGGGCGCGCGGATCGGCGCCGTTGGGTTGGGGACGGGGACAATCGCCGCATATGCAAAGCCCGGCGATTCGTTTCGCTTCTACGAAACCGACCCTGCAGTGGTGCGAGTCGCCCGGGACGATGGAACCTTCTCATTCTTGGCGGATAGCCCAGCTGAAATCGAGGTTCGCCTGGGAGAGGGCCGGCTCCTGCTCGCCGGGGAACAGGCCCGGGGCGACAGGCAGGATTTCGACATCCTGGTCATCGACGCGTTCAGCAGCGATGCGATCCCGGTCCACTTGATGACCCGGGAGGCGTTCGGCATCTATGCCGCCGCCCTGAATCCCGATGGCGTTCTCGCGGTCCACGTCTCGAACCGCTACTTCGACCTGATGCCCCTGGTCGCTCGGTTGGGGCGCGAAGTCGGTCTCGAACACCTGCATGCCGAAACCAGGATCGCGCCCCGAAGACAGACAAAGCCTTCGCGCTGGATCTACCTGGCGAGGGAGCGGGAGCGGCTCGACCGCATCCCGCCAGCGGCCCGTTCCCTGCTCGGGCGCCTGCGCCTCGCTCCCACGACACAGCGCTTTTGGCGCGAAGACGCTTCGAGCCTGGAGGCGGTGCCGCTCTGGACGGATGACTACAGCGATCTTTGGAGTGTCATGAAAGCGCCCCGCCAGCCCAGCGAATGAACCCGAAACCCAGGAGAACAGCATGGCCCGAAAGCGCATCTCGAAGCTCCAGACACTCCTCTTCCTCCTCCTATTGCTCCCCACCTCCCCCGCGTCGGCGGACTCGGCCTCCGAGGCTGAGGCCATGGGGGTGCTCGATGCCTTCATGACGGCCTTCAACAGCCGAGATATCGATGCCCTGGAGAAAACACTCCATTTCCCGCACTACCGTTTTGCCAGCGGCGAGGTTTCGGTGCTCGAAGAGGCGGGCACCCGCCCGGATGCCATGGAACGTTTCACTACGGCCACTCCGGGTTGGGTTCGCAGCGCCTGGGAAAACCGCGAGGTGGTCCATGCAGGACCCTCGAAGGTTCATATCGATACCCACTTCGTCCGCTACCGCGCGGACGGTTCGGTTCTCTCCCGCTTCGACTCGCTCTACATCGTCTCCCGCAAGAACGGGCGCTGGGGCATCGAGGCAAGGTCCAGCTTCGCCCCCTAGAGGGGCGCGCGGGCAAAACCCGGGATAGACGTCGTTCGCCTTCTCGGAGCGACGGGCCCATGTGCAGCATGGTGCCGTCCAGGCGCCGACAAATGAGCCCGCCGAAAGTCGCGAACGCGCGCGAAAGAACATTTTCTCTTAAGAATTTGTGAATGTCGGCAGCGTAATTCACCCGATAGAGGACTCAAACCCGGGACATTGGCGGCGTACCGATCTATTCTCCGCTCGTGTCAAGGATCGTAGATCGACCGAACAATTTCCATTTACGGATCGGCCCGCTCGTTTTCGTCCTAGCGATTTTCCTATCCGCCTTTCTAGTCTTCCTCATCCAGCCGCTTGTGGGGAAGAGGATCCTCCCGTGGTTCGGCGGAACTCCCGGAGTCTGGACGGTTTGCCTCGCCTTCTACCAGACGGCCCTCTTCCTCGGCTACGGGTATGCGCATCTATTGATCCGCTTCGCGACGCCCCCGTGGCAATTGGCCATCCACTCTACGCTGGTGGGCGCCGCGATTCTTTCCCTACCGGTGCTGCCCGCTGGGGATTGGGCGAATCTGAGCGGCAACCACCCGGTCGCGCGAATTTTGACGATGATGATGAGCCATGTGGCGCTTCCCTTCATCGCGCTTGCCTCCACGGGACCGTTGATTCAGAGCTGGTTCGCCCGGCGTTATCCCACCCGATCGCCCTACCCGCTCTACTCCGTCTCGAATGCCGGCTCGATGCTCGCCCTGATCGCGTACCCCGTCGCGCTCGAGCCCAATCTCGGGCTCTCTCAGACGGGCTCGTACTGGGAATGGAGCTTCGGGGTCGCCATGGTCACGGTTCTTTTCGCGGCGGAACTCGCAAGGCGAAGTACTCGCCGAGACGACGTGCCTGCCCGCCCCACAACGCAGCCAACCGGTCACGGCCGGGGTTGCGCCCAAATACGTGAAATCATGTTGTGGCTTGCGCTTGCGGGCTGCGCCGTCCTGATGCTCAACGGCGTCACCAATCGGCTCTGTCTTGATGTGGCCAGCGTCCCCTTCCTCTGGATTCTGCCCCTGGCGGCCTACCTCGCCACCCTGGTCCTCAGTTTTTCCTCGGAGCGGGCCTACCATCGAGGACTCTATTTCGGCCTGGTTTTCGTCCTGCTCGCGATTGGCGCGTTTCGCGGGCTCTTCCTTCTCGAAAACCAGACGAATACCGAGTCTGGACTGGCGGAAAACTTCCGTAGCCTGCCCATGCTGATCGCCTATTACACAGCACTCGTCTTCGCCGTCTGCTCAATCCTTCACGGCGAGCTCTATCGTCTGAGACCCGCTTCCGATTCGCTCACAACCTTCTATCTCAGCATGGCGGGCGGCGGCGCTCTCGGAGGCCTCTTCGTTGGCATCGCGGCACCTTTTCTCTTCGAGGGGTACACGGAGTTCGGGTTGGGGCTGGTTCTTTCGCTTTCGCTCGGGCTCTATCTCGTGGTGCGCGAGCGGGGGGGCCCGCGCATTGCATGGCATCGCTCGCCCGTAGCGCTCCGCGCTGTCGTCGTGCTCGGGCTGCTGATGCTCTCCTACGAGGGGTGGCAATCGATTCGGCCCGCCGTGCCCGGAGTTCTACAAGAGCGAAATTTCTACGGAGTCGTTCGCGTAATCGAATCTCCTGAAGGCGCGGGGAATTCGAGAACGCTCATGCACGGCTCGACGGTCCACGGCGTGCAATTCCTCTCGCCAAGGGGACGCAGGCTTCCCACCTCCTACTATGGCCGAGCTTCTTCCCTGGCATCCGCGATCTCGACGCTCCCAGCGGATAGAGGGGCGCGAATCGGCGGCATCGGCCTGGGAACGGGGACGATCGCCGCGTATGCCCGGCCGGGAGATTCGTTTCGTTTCTATGAGACAGATCCGGCAGTGATCCGAATCGCGCGAGACGATGGAATATTTTCCTTCCTTACAGACAGCCCGGCTGAAATCGATGTGCAAGTCGGAGACGGCCGGCTCCTTCTCGAGACCGAACAAGCCCAGGGCAAGGTCCAGGATTTCGACATCCTGGTACTGGATGCGTTCAGCAGTGATTCGATCCCCGTTCACCTCATGACTCGGGAGGCCTTCGGAGTCTACGCCGCCGCATTGAACCCCGATGGCATTCTCGCTGTACATGTTTCGAATCGCTTCTTCAACTTGATGCCCGTGGTTGCCCGCTTGGGCAAGGAGGTGGGACTCGAACATCTTCATGCCAAGACCAAACGGGCTCCCCTACGACAAACCAAGCCCTCGCATTGGATCTACCTGGCGAGAGATCGGAAGCGGCTCGATCGGGTGGAGGCGGCCGCCGATCCGATCCTCAAACAACTGAGACTCGCGTCCGATACCCAGCGCTTCTGGCGCGAAGACGACTCGAGCCTACGCAACGCTCCTCTCTGGACCGACGATTACAGCAACCTGTGGAGCGTGATCAGGGGTCCAGCGAACTCCGGCGGATGAACGGGACAGCGCGGAGAAAAGCATTCGTCCCAAAGACCGAACCGGGCCATCCATCGACGCGCCCGATTAATCCTGCGGGTCGAGCCAGGCATTGAATTTGGGCTCGCGCTTCTCAAAGAACGCTTTCGTCCCTTCGCGCACATCCGGGTGATGATCGGAGACCGCCGTCTTAGCCGCGATTTCATCCAAGGACTGTTCCCAGCCGAGTTCTGCCGCATTGTAGAGAGATCGCTTGAGCAGCCGCATGGAAACCTGGGGCCCGCTGGCCAACTCGTTGGCGAAAGCCATCGTCGCCGCCTGGAGATCATCGGGGTCCACAACCTCGCTGACCAAGCCCAATTCCAAGGCTTCT
This sequence comes from Myxococcales bacterium, assembly GCA_014240165.1. Taxonomy (GTDB): domain Bacteria; phylum Myxococcota_A; class UBA9160; order UBA9160; family UBA4427; genus JAZXM01. The sequence goes on from JAAZXM010000023.1 coordinate 25,610, forward strand.
TCGGCGCTCACGATCCTTTTGCGCATCACAAAATCAAGCGCCCGGGAAAGACCCAGAAGCTGGACCAGGAGATATTGCCCGCCTTCATCGGGCAAGAGGCCGAAGCGAAGCGTGGCGCTGCCCAGGCGCGCCGACGAAGCCGCCAGGCGGAAATCGCACGAAAGAGCAAGGGAAAGCCCCGTCTGGATCGCGACGCCGTTGATGGCCGCCACGGTCAACTTATCGAGGCTCCGCACCGCCGTATTCAACTTTTGAGAAATCATTCGCAGCCCGTCGTAGGTTCCGATGGGGCTGTCATGGCCCGGATGAATCGGGGGCACCAGGGACTCGCCCCCCACCACGTCCTTGCCGTGGTAGGCACGCAAATCGTCGCCCGCGCAGAATGCCCGGCCGCTACCGGTAAAGACCAGCACCCGGACGGCGTTGTCCATCTGTGCCTGGGTGACGGCTTCGATCATGTCCCGCTTGACGCGAACTGTCATGCCATTCAGGCGATCGGGTGTGTTGAACTGAAACCAGGCGATTCCGTTCTCCCGGAGTTCGAGATCAAAGCCACTGAAACTTCCCGTATCCATCGAGGTTCTCCTTTGCACCGACCCGCGCAGACGTCGGGCCCAGCGTTTTAGGCCGAAGCGTTGACGCGCTTCAGGCCACCAGGTCGCCATGGGCCAGCAATTTTTCCACGGCCTCGTCGGGCAAAACCGGAGGCGGCTTGCCCACCGCATAGCCCCCGAGAATCACCTGAGCGGTCCGCTCGATGATTTCGGTCATATCCGCGGCCCGGCGCAAGCTCCGGCCGGCAACCAGGAGCCCGTGGTTCTGCATCAGAACCGCCCACCCCTCCCCCATTGCCTCTACGACAGCATCGGCGAGTTCCTGGGTTCCGGGCATCACGAAGGGGATTCGTCCGATACCGACGAAATAAGCCGCCTCGCTGGAAATCGGCAGAAAAGGCAGCCCGCTATTCACCAGGATCGTCGCGTGCGGCGCGTGGCAGTGGATCACCGCCTGGGCTTCGGCCTTCGCTTCCAATACAGCCGTATGCATGAGGACTTCGCTCGAAGGTGAGCCCGTACCCGCATCCACCGCTTCGCCATCCATACCGATGCGGACCAGATTCTCGGGCTGCAACGCACCCTTGAAGAGTCCACCCGGCGTGATCCAAGCCTGGCCAGGGGCTTCGGGAACCCGCGCACTCACGTTGCCACCGGTCGCCGTGATGAGTTGCAGCGCGTGGAGGTCTTCAATCACCTGGCACATCTCGCGGCGCACGTCCCCGGGCGTTTCCCTATTGGGCAAGGCGACTCTCCTCCAGGCGAAACTCGCCCTGCTGCCGAACTGAATCGGCGGCGGGTGGCCATTGGGCCAAGCGAGCGCACCGTCGCGGGCCGAGTGTCGCAAAGCACCTCTATACCCGCACTCCATTCGCCCGGCCGCCGCGTGCCCTTCCCTGGCCCCGAGGGGGGCTGGAGACTCCTGTCCGGAAGGGCAGGCGGGTAGAAATCACCTTGCCCCCTTCCCTCGACCGGCGCCCCCGATTTCGCCAAGGTTCCCCTGAGATATTTTGCTGGGGGGGGGCGATATGACCGGTCAGGGTTCTCAAATGGGAACGATGATGTTGGCGCGGCTCGATCGCATTCCTGTCTGGCCCTACCCGCGATCGGTGCTCGCCATCGTGGGCGCCGGTTTCTTCTTTGCCTACTTCGATATTGTGACCATCGGTTTCGCCTTGCCGGTGATCTCGAAGGAATTCGGCGTCTCGGCGGAAGCCGCCTCGTGGGCCATCACCAGCGGATTGATCGGATATATCCTCGGCTCCTTTCTCGACAGCCGCATCGGCGATCGCTACGGCCGCCGCGTGAGCCTCTTCCTCTCGGTGGCCACCTTCTCCATCGGCTCCCTGCTTTCCGCGACCAGTACGAGCCTCGACTCCCCGGTCTTCTGGCGCTTCATCTCGGGCATGGGGATCGGCGCCGAAATTGCCCTGGTCACCACCTACATGGCCGAGGTCTCGCCGGCTCCCCTGCGCGGCCGCTATACGGGCTGGACCATCGTCGCCGCCTTCGCGGGTCTGGGCGTGGTCCCCGTCGTGGCGCTCCAAGTGGTGCCCACCTACGACTGGGGCTGGCGTGCCCTCTTCGTGATCGGCGCCCTGGGCGGGCTCCTGATCGGCTTCATGCGCCGGGGCCTACCCGATTCGATCCACTGGTTGGTAGGCGAGGAGCGCTACGAAGAAGCCGAAGCAACGCTGGTGGCCGCCGAGCGCCACGCTGAGCAGACGCTCGGGCAACCCCTGCCTTCGCCAATTGATCCGGGTGCCCAGGACGAAGCCGCCACTTCCTTGGGCCTGGGTGCGCTCCTCTCGCCCCCGCTTCTGGGCCGGGTGCTTCTGCTGGCCTTGATCTGGTTCATCTACTACGTCGGCAACTACGGCTGGCTGACGTTGGCTCCCGAACTCTTTGCCCAACACGGTTTCAGCCTGAAGCAGAGCATCTCCTCGCTCACCATGACGGGTCTGGGTTTCGTGGCCGGCGCCCTGGCGGCGGTCTACTGGAGCGATCGAATCGATCGAAGGCGCACCGCCGCTGCCCTGGCGCTGGTCTGGGCAATTACCCTTGCCGGCATCGGCTTCTTCGCCTCCCCGCTCACGATTCCGGTGCTCGGCTTCGTGGCCTCTTTCACCATCGGCTTTTTCATCCCGATCCTCTACACCATCACGGGCGAGAATTTTCCCACCCGGGTGCGGGCGACGGGCGTCTCCTTGAGTGACGGGATCGGCCACCTGGGCGGCGCCTTCTGCGGCCAGATCATCCTGGGTGCCGAGGCCCTTTCCGGTTTCAGCGGCGCGTTCCTCACCATGGCGGCCACGGGGCTCGGGACGGCTGTCCTGGTGGGCTTCGTCCGCGACCATACGGGCAGCACCCTGGATTGACAGACTTCCGGGAAGAGCCTCCCAATCGAAAATCACGTTCTCCAGCTCAACCGGATCCCCCAACAGGTTCTCGTCGCGTGGTGTATCCCGAATTCTTGCTCGACCGGGGGCGCCGTCAGGATCCGGCGGCAGCCGGCTAGCGGCCGCCTGGGCTCTCAGAGCGTGCCGTCGAAGATCGAGGCGCCAGCCTCGACTGGGCGCGCCTCGGGATAGGCGCCGGCAAAAGCAGCCGCCTGGGCGGGGTCGTCCAGGCACTCGAGGTCGAGACGAAGGGCCTCACCCCGGGCGGAAAGATCTTCGGCGAAGACCCGGACGACTTCGTCGAGGGAAAGCGCGTCGGCCTGGCGCACGCGCCGGTCCTCCTCGTCCGCGTAGACGTGGGCCTTCCACAATACACTCACCCGGAACGTCTCAAGGGGCGCGCGAAAGCGCTCTTCACCGCGGTCGATCACCACCCAATCGCCGCTTCCGTCGGATGCCGGGGCCAACTCGGCGTGCCCTGTCACCCGCCGCGCTTCGCCCGCGAAGGGACCCACCGGCTCGACCTGGTGGAACATGCCATGGTTGTCGCCCACCAATGCGGTATTGGCCATGCCCTCGGCGTGACTGCGGGGCGGCTGATCGGGACCGTCGGGCCAGTAACGAAAACCTCCGCCCTCCACATCGTTCATCCACCAGATCGAGGTCGCCTGCCGGATCGCCCAGCGCTCGAAGAGCCCCGACCAGAACAGGGTGCGCAGCAGCCACATGGGAGTATTGGTCCGGTCGCGCCCTTCGAAGACGGGGTTGTCGGTATGCACCGGCCCGCACTTCTCTACCCCCACCATCAGGTTGACGTAAAGCGTGTGGGGAACGATGACCTCGGCGCCGTAGAAGGCCTTGGCGGCCTCGGTCACCCGGGCATGAGAGAGGAAGAGATCCGAACCCGGCACATGGAGATCGGCGTGAACCCAATCGTTCTGGAACCAGAGGGCCCGGGTGGGCACTGCGTCATCCGCATCGGGCCAGAACCAACCCCCCAGCGGTGTGTAGGGCGCCGCGCGCTCGAGCGTCTCCACCACCCGGCTCACATCCGGGATCACGTCTTCGAGGAGCGTCGGTTGGCCTGAATGAATCTGCACGGCGATTAGTATATCCAATCGCTCAGGCGGCCGGCTGCGCTGGCGAAGCCCTGGGCTGAGCTCTTCGAGGCCCCGGCCCGCTTGCCCAGAGCAGGCGGGCAGGCGAAGATGGAACCCCCGCCGCGCGCTCCGAACGATCAGGCTCGAGCCATCCAATTCCCAACCGCGATGCGGCGCGCTCTGGAGGTCGAAAATATGAGAGGTCCCCTTGAAGGTGTTCGTATCATCGATGCATCGGCGGTGGTTTCCGGCCCCTTGGCCATTCGCATGCTCGCCGACCAGGGCGCAGACGTGATCAAAATCGAGATACCGGGCCAGGGCGACGTTCTGCGCTTCGTGGGCAGCGCCCGGGGCGGGATGACGGCGAACTTTCACATGGCGAACCGAGGCAAGCGGTCCATCGCCCTGGACCTGAGCCAGGAGGAGGGCGTCGATCTGCTGAAGAAGATGGCGGCCAAGGCCGATGTTTTCATCCAGAACTGGCGGCCCGGAGTCGCGGAGCGCTTGGGCGTTGGGCCGGAGGCTCTCCTCGCATTGAATCCGCGACTCGTCTACGTCTCCATCAGCGGCTTCGGCCCCGAGGGTCCCTACGCGCAGAAGCGGGTCTACGACAATGTCATCCAGGCGTACTCGGGGGTCACGGATGTCCAGAGCCACCCGGAGATCGGAGAACCCGAACCCGTCCGCCAACTGCTTTGCGACAAGCTCACCTCGATCACCGTCGCCCAGGCCATTGCCTCTGCGCTCTTCGCCCGAGAACGCGACGGCGAGGGGCAACACGTGGAAGTCTCCATGCTCGAAACAGCAATCGGCTTTCTTTGGAACGACAACGGAGACGAGCACGCACTGCTCGAAGACGACATCCTGCGCGTCACACCGCCAGGCAAGCTTTACTCCCTGATCAAGCTCGCCGACGGTTTCGCCACCGCCACGCCGCTGACAGACTCAGAGTTCCGCGGCCTCTGCGCGGCCTTCGGGCTGGACGAAGTAGCCCGGGACCCGCGCTTTGCCACCCTGCCGAGCCGAATGCAAAACCTCCAGGCCCTGGGCGAACTCTTCAAGAACGAGATCCCCGAGGCCGCAGCCCGGCTCTCTTGCGCAGAAGCCTCAGCGGCGCTCGATGCCGAGGATGTGCCCGCGGGCATCGCGGTGGGGGTTGCCGACCTGCACCGAGACCCCCAGGTCGAAGCCGCGGGCATTTTCGTCGAGAGCGAGCATCCCCGGCTGGGACGGCTCCGAGAGTGCCGGCCCACGGCACGCTTTTCAAAAACACCGGGCATGGCCGGTGGACCCGCCCCGGATCTGGGCGAGCACAGCGACGAAATCCTGGCCGAACTCGGCCTTGAAAGTGAAATCCCGCGCCTGCGTGAAGCGGGCATCGTCGGGTAGGTTCCGCTCCGCACGACGAGAGTGGCTACGCGTACCCATTCGCGCCCACGATTCGGGCGGGTTCCCCTCTAAGGTTCAGCGCTCGCGAGGTCGGCGAGCAATTCAAGGCCCTGCTGATTCGAAGCCCACACGGTGAGGCCCGTTGCCCCGGAGTTCTGCCACTCGCCAAAGCGCTCGCGTATGCGCTGGGGCGGGCCCATCAGCGCGCCCTCATCGATGTATTCATCCGGCACCGCCTCGGCGGCTTCGGCCTTGCGGCCGCTCAAATAGAGTTCCTGAATCCGCTCGGCGGCTTCGCCATAACCCCGGCGTACCATCATGTCCTTGTGGAAGTTTTTGTCCTTGTGCCCCATCCCGCCGACATAGAGCGCCAGGTTGGGCTTGGGCATCTGCAGCGCGGCACGGATATCGTCGGTCACCACCACGGTCACCATGGGGCGGATTTCGAAATCCTTCCAAGACTTGCCGCCCCCGGCCCGGGCAAAGCCCTCCTCGATGGCGGCGCGATAAGTCTCCAGCGTGCCGGGTACGAAGTTGAGCGGGATCCAGCCATCGGCGATCTCCGCAGTGAGCCGCACGTTGGTCTCGGTGCCCGTGCCGAGCCAGATGGGGATATCGGGATTCATGTGCAGGATCGATGTCAGCGGCTTGCCGATCCCCATGGCGCCTTCTCCGGTGAAGGGCAGGGAAATCTCGCGGCCTTCGTGGGACACCGGCGCCTCCCGGCGGAAGATCTTTCGCATGATGGTCACGTAATCACGAATGCGCCAATAGGGCTTGCCCCAGGGCTGGCCGTACCAGCCTTCGACGATTTGCGGGCCCGAAACCCCGATGCCGCAAATGGCGCGGCCCGGCGCCAGGGCGTCGAGGGTGCCCATCTGCATGGCCGCCATGGCGGGGGTGCGCCCGGCGAGTTGGATGACCGCCGTGCCCAGGCGAATCCGCTCGGTGTGGGCTGCCAGCCACGCGAGGGGTGTAATGGCATCCGAGCCATAGGCCTCCGCGGTAAAGACAGCATCGTACCCAAGGCGCTCGGCCTCTTTCACCGTCTCGAGAGGAATCTGCAATTGCGGGCCTGAGTAACCCACCATCAAACCCAGCTTGAGTGTCATGTCGATTTTCTCCTGCGCAAACCCATCGGTGGCGTGCATCGCATTGGTCGTCGGATTGTATCGATCGACCCTCGCGCGACCAGGGCCCCTACGCGGTATGAGTCTCGATTGAGCCTCTGCCGAAATGCGAAGACCGCCTGTTTAACCCGATTGAGGCCAGACCAGGCCAGCATTTTGCATCAGCTAGAATTCGACGGCCAGCCCGATCGCATCGATCGGCCTTGAACAAAGACCCGAGAGGGTTGATATCGTCAACTGGATGGCCGATCGCGAAATGAAAAGCTCGGTTTTGGATCAGGATAGAAGCCGAGCTTCGACGAAAAAGGGCGAGGCTTGAAATTCGGTCTCCGAGGAGCAGTGATGGCGCGAAATACGTGGAGCTTCGGGGTCCTCTTGAACGCGCGAATCGAATACGGTGAAAAAACCAAGAAGCGGCTCGCGTTTCTTATTTTCACATTGCTTCTTGTCTTCGCCTCACCCCCTGCCCTGCTGGCTCAATCGGAAGCCGGGAGTGAGAGTGCACCGGAAACGATTGAACCCCTGGCCGATCCGAACCTGGTGGAATCCGAGGAGCCCGGAGAAAGGTCCGCGAAGCCCGAATACGACGGTATCGAGGAGATCCTGGTCACCGCCGAGAAGCGCGCTTCGAATATCCAGGAAACCCCCACAGCGATTACCGCGCTGAGCGGGGCGCAACTCTTCGACCGGGGTATCTATGACGTCGAAGCCCTGGCCACCCAGATCCCAAATTTTCAATACGGCGAGACCTTTGGCGTGGCCCGCCTCACCATCCGCGGCATCGGCAACGAGGGCTTCACCGATCCCTCCACCGCTTTTCATATAGACGGCGTCTACCAGAACAACCAGACTGCCGCGAGCGCACTCACCTTCTATGACATCGCACAGGTCGAAGTCCTGCGCGGACCCCAGGGCACGCTCTGGGGCCGCAACTCCACCGCCGGCGCCATCAACGTTTCGACGCGATCCCCGGTTCATGAACTCGAAATCTTCGGCGACCTGCTGCGGGGCTCCTACGAACAGTGGTTCGGCCGGGGCGTGGTGAACGTCCCGATCCTTGAGGATCGGATTGCTGCAAGGACCGCGGTATTTTTCAACAAGCGCGAAGGCTACCAGGAGAACCTCGCCTACCCGGGCACCACCAGCCAGAACGCTGACGACACGGACACCTGGGGCATCCGACCCCAACTGCTCTTTGAAGTCACGGATGAAATCAGCCTGACCATGCGAGGCGGCTACAGCCACCAGGGAGGGGTCGGCTGGGCGAGCAAGATCCAGGGCGACTACCCGTCAGCCTATCTATTCAACACCAACCCGGCCCCGATCCCCTCTGGTGGGCCCGGGAGCCTCATCCCCGAACCCCTGGACCTCTATATGTTCGTCGACCCCTACCACTCCGAGATCGATGGGTCCCCCATGCAGCCCAACCCAACTGATCCGCGCCAGATCCGGAGAAACGCCCGTCAATTCCAGGACATCGACACCTGGCATCTGAACGGAACACTGGTCTGGGACTTCTTCGTCCCGGGAATCGGGGACCTCAGCTTCAGCGTCGTGGGTTCCTACCGCGACGAGATCCGCTCTCAGAACTTTGACTTCGACTTGTCGGACCAGGACATGCTCCTGGGCAATATCACCGCATCCACACGCGACCGGGTCATCGACGCTCACTTGCGCAGTGATGGAGATAGCTCGACGCAATGGCTTCTGGGGTTCTTCATGCTCGATGCGGACGGGGATTTGAGCGTCAACGTGCCTGGACCCGGAGGCAGCACGAACCTGTACGTGGGCGAAGGCGGAGGAGTCTGCACGACTGTCCAAGGCAGCCCTGCCCCCTCGCCGGGTTGTCCGCCCTGGACACTCGAGGTTGATGTTTTTGGGATTACGTTTCCAATTACGCCTGTCCTCCTTGGACAGAGTATTGCCCTGTCGGGGGCAAGGCTCAGCGGCTCGAACGAAACTCTCTCGCTCGCTGGTTACGGCCATGCGAAGCAAGCGTTCTTCGAAGACAAATGTCAATCGGGCTAGGGCTTCGGTACAGCTGGGATCGGTCGAGAGGATCTCGGGCCAGCGACATGGTGAGGATCTCGGGCCCGCAGCGAATCGACGCCGACAACCCCGGAAGCCCCTTCACTGGCTTCAACTACGTCGATATCTTCCCCCCTGGAGACGAGAATCTCGACGGGGTTCCCGACAACTGCATTCTGCCGGGGACCTCGACGGACAAAGAGGACACCTGGGACGGCATCACGGGCGATCTGAAAATCGATTTCAAGCCCGCCGACGACCACATGGTGTACGCCTCCATCTCCCATGGCTACAAGCCGGGGTTCATCAATGGAAACGCACAAGGGCTCGGCTGCGCCCCACCGAATATCACGGCCTTGAACAACGCCGCAGAAGAAACGATCTGGGCCTACGAAATCGGTTCGAAGAATCGTTTTCTCGACAACACGATCCAGGCGAACCTTACGGGTTTCGTCTACCAGTACGAAAACCTTCAGGTCGTATCGCGTTTCGACAGCTCGAGCTTCGTCCAGAATGCGCCGAAGGCCCAGGTGAGGGGTATCGAGTTTGAGGGGATCTGGCAGCCCATCGAGGACCTGAGCCTGAGCCTGGTGTACGGCTACCTCAACGCCCGCTATGTGAATTACATCGGGTACAACTTTGCTACCGGACAAATCGAAAACTTCTCCGGCAACCAGATGGTCCGGGCCCCCGAACACACGGCCACACTGGCCGCCGAGTACATTTGGTCGCTCGAAGGAAATGGTCGAATCATTCCGCGCATACAATATTTCGTCTCGGATTCGATTTATTTCAACGCAGCCAACAGCCCAGACAGCCTGGAACCGGCCTACGGCACGCTTCAAATTCGCGCGCGCTGGGAATCCGACGATGATCGTCTTTTCATCGAAGGATTCATCGAAAACGTGACCGATGAAAACGTGCGCTCGACGCGCGCCGTGGGCAATGCCGTGTTGGGCAGACCCATCACCGTGGCCTACGAACCCCCGCGCACCTGGGGCGTCCGAATAGGAGCCAGTTATTAGCCCGAGGGCGAATTCGTCACCCTCGTAAAAACTCATCGAGGGCCTTCTGCTCAGACCCATGCATGACCAGGAGCAAAAAGGCATAGGGAGGAAAAAATGGACGCCGACAAGATCGTTCGTGACTTTTGCGCGGCTTGGGATCGCTCTGATCTCGAGGCCATCATGGATGCCTTCGCAGAAGACGCGGTCTACCACAATATTCCCATGGCGCCGTGCAACGGGAAAGACGAGATCCGCCAATTCATCGGCGGATTGGTGGGGGGAATGGCCTCTTCCATTGCGTTCGATATCCGCATCCAGGTAGTGGCTGGCTCGACGGTGATGAACGAGCGGGTCGATACCCTGGTCATGGGCGAACGTACGGTGGAATTGCCCGTCTGCGGCGTATTCGAATTGACACCTGAGGGCAAGATCCAGGCGTGGCGCGATTATTTTGACGCAGCCCAATTCGCCGGCGCCTAGGGCCAGGGCATTGAGCGGGCTCAGAGAGCGCTCGAGCCAGGCCGCAGATGCGCCTCGCGCACGCCAACGCTGCCCGCATTGCAGCGCAAGCCTGGGCGGCCACGGCTAATTGAGTCGTTGTGCGTCTCGGCACCCCGACGTCGGAAAAGCATCCAGCTGGGTTCAGCCTCTGCCAGGAAGGCCCAGGATCTCCGCGGTCTGGGGCACGGTCGCAATGGGCCGGCCCACTTCGTCGGCCAACGCGCACGCCTGGTGGACGATTTCCTCGTTCGTGGGTTTTCGGTCGGGGTGGAAATGCTCTTCCAAACCGACATGCAGGTGGCCTCCTCGCTCGAGAGCCTGGCGGGCGACGGGGGTATCGAAGAGATCGCCGCCCCATACGGAGACCGACCAGGGAAGAGTCGTCCCTTCCAGCAGGTCAAGGTAGGCGGGCAGTGCATTTTCAGTGGGCCCAAGCCCGAAGCTCACGCCCGGCTCAGTCGCGAAGATCCCGTAATCTCCCCCGAAGTAGAGCTTGACCATGGCCCCGGGCGGAAGCCGGCCCGCGCGATGAAAGGCCAGCACGGTCCGCAGCCATCCGGGTTCATAGATGGCCAATGAAGGGCCCAACCCGAGGCGTTCGCATTGCTCGAAGGCAACGCGCGTATCCTCGTAGGTATTCGAGTAGACCAGCCCGACCGGCAAGCCATCGGGACCCGGAGCACCCAAATTCGTTGAGCCGGGATCGCAGAGCCCAAGCCGCATGGGAATTTCTGACGCCAGGATCTCGATATGCGAAAGGCTCTCCGCCGCATCGGCCCCGACTCCGAGGGTCGGGTACCAGAGCGTATCCGGCCTCTCCTCAAGGATCGGTCGCCAGGCGGCCAGGTAATGCTCCGCCGCCTCTTTACCCGTAAGCAGGATATCGTCGGTATGCGCATGGATCAGGGTTGCCCCGGCATCGAGACAGCGCATCACGTCGGCGATGATTTCCTCGGGTTTGCGCGGCGTATTCGGATTGCGATCCGGCTGCGTCTCGCCGTTGATCGCCGCCTCGATAATCAGCGGGATGTCCTGACGGGCCATGGGCTCCTCCTCCGAACAATTCCTGGACCCGAAGTCTACGCCAGGGGACCTGCCTTGAGGAGCCCGCGGATAGGCGTCGCCTGGTCTGCGAATCAGGCCGGGGATACCAGGATGGGAAGCTTCTCGAGACGACGCACGAATATGCTGCGCGCGTATACAGGCGGTGCATTCGAATCGAGTTCGAAGCGGCTGGTCGCGGCCAGGACTTCCTCGATCATTACGCGGGCCTCGAGCCGGGCCAATTGTTCCCCAATGCAGAAATGGGCTCCTCGACCGAAACTCAAGTGGTGCTTGGGGTGTTTGCGGTCCAATTGGAGCTCGTCTGGACACGAAAAAATCGCCGGGTCCCGGTTGGCCGCTGCCCAGAGCAACATCAGCCGATCGCCCGGATGGAGCGTATAGCCCCCGAGCTCACAATCTCGGCGAATCACCCGGTAATGAAATTTGAAAGGCGGCTCCAGGCGAAGTGCCTCCTCCACGAAACGCGGGATCAAATCTCTTTGACTTCGAAGCCGTTGCGCCAGATCGGGGTCTTCAGCAAGCAGCCGCAAGGCGGAACCGATCAGGGAACTGGTGGATTCGCCTCCAGCGCCAAACATCACTATGGCGATTCCCGCCGCTTCGGATCGGGTCACCTGGCCCCCATCCACACCCCGGGCCAGAAGCTCGAGTAACGAACTTCCGGACGGTGCGACCTCTCTCTCCCTGGCAGCCTCGAGATGCTGCCCGAGGTACTCGGCCATCTCCACTGTGGCCAACGCCAGTTCGCGCAGGCCGTCGGGGTTGATATCTCCGGCAAGAATCTCGCCCCCCATCATGGCCCAGGCGCGATGGTGCTCGACATCGCCCTCGGGCAAGCCAAGAACATGGCCCACCGCCTTGGCCGGAACGAGTTCCGCAACGGGCACGAAGTCGCCACCCCCCGCGCCGAGCCAGGGAGCAAGGGCTTCCCGAGCCCATGCGCGTATTCTGGGCTCGAGAACCTCGATCCTGGCGCGAGAGAATCGCGGCTTGGCGAGCTTGCGATGAACCGAGTGCTCGGGTTCGTCCGCCGTAGCGATCACCTGGGTTCCATCGTTGGCAGGCAGATCGAATATCGAGGGTTCGCCGTGGGCGCCGCGCACCAGGACTCCAGTAATATGCGCGGAGAAATCCTCCTCCCGGTCGAGGACCTCCAGGATTCGTTCCCAACTGGCAACCATGTGAACGCCCGTCTCCCCCACGCGCGAAATCGGGTTTTCTGATCGCACGCGGGCGAGGAAGGGGTGCGGATCTTCGATCACAGCGGCATCCAGCAACTCGGCCGGGTCGTGCGAAGAATAGGGAGCGCGCATGTCGGTTTTCCTCTCCCTTCTCGTCAGCCCCGTTTTCGGAAAGGGCTGTCCTCGCCATTATCGGCCTGGAAGCGCTTTTCTTCCAGGCCACATCCCCAGGAAAGCATGCTGCTGGATTTCTGGAGAGCAAGGGGCCAGGGGCACGTCAACAACGTGTATGCGGCATACGCTTTCTTACGCCACACTCCCTCCATGGATCTTGTTCCCACCATCGATATCCAAAACCCTTCCTCCGCCGATCTCTCGGCAATGGACAACGCATGTGCGGACCACGGCTTCTTCCTACTGAAAGGTCACGGTCTCGATGCCCTGATCGAGCGCACCTGGGAGGAGACTCGGCGCTTTTTCGCTGCCCCCGCGCCGGTTAAGGAGGGGATTCGCCGTTCCCAGGAGATGCCCCTTGGCTGGTATGACCGAGAATTGACCAAGCGCTACAGGGATTGCAAGGAAGTTTTCGACTACATGGACCCCGACGCAGAAGCGGGAGGCTTCCGCAATCGATGGCCCACTGAGTTGCCTGGTTTCCGAGAAGCCCAGAACGACTTCTTCAAGGCATTCGCTGAACTGGCAGAAAAAACTCTCGCCCTGGTTCATACCGCGTTGAGCGCGCCTCGGCAGGTAGTCCGATCCCATATTGGGTGCGCAATGACGAGCACGGTTCGATTGAACCATTACCCTGTGAAAGATCCGGTTCCCGTGGACGAGCGGGATTCACTTCCGCCCCTGGGCGAAACAGCCCTTGGCTACCACACGGATCCCGGCGTACTGACGCTCCTGCTTCAAGACGGAACGGGTGGGCTGCAAACGCATTCTCGAGAAAGAGGCTGGATCGACGTTCCACCCATGGAAGGGACCGTCGTCGTCAATCTCGCGGATTCCCTCCAGGTCTGGACGAATGATCGCTATCGAGCGGCGGTCCACCGAGTCGTCCCCATGAAGAAGAGTGGGCGATATAGCATCCCCTTCTTCTACAACCCCTCTCTCGAGACCGTTATAGAGCCCATCGCCGAACTCTGCGAAGAAGAACCGCGCTACCGCCCGTTTACATGGCGCGAGTTCATCCAGGCGCGCGTTGATGACAACTTCGCGGATCTCGGTGAAGAGGATACCCAGGCAAGCCATTTTCGTATCGCTTAGCGACCGAGAAGCCCCCGCCTCGTCCTCAATAACCCGTGCGGACGGGTCAAGCTACGCCAGCCGGCCCTGGATGGCTTCCGCCAACTCCGCCTGATGAAAAGGTTTGCGGAGCAGAATAAAATTTTCCTGCGAAGAATCCAGGCCTTCGATTTCGGAAGCCAGATAGCCCGACATAAAGACGAATTTCAGATTTTCGTTGAGATCCAATGCCTCTCCAACAAGGGACGGACCGTTTTTCTCGCCAGGAAGAACGACATCCGAAAGGACCAGTTCCACGGCAGGCTCTCTCGAAAGAACTTCGATCGCGCTCGCATAGTCGAACGCTTCAAGCACTTCATAGTTCATGTCCTTGAGCATATTGGTCGTCATCGCGCGCACGTCGGAATCGTCCTCGACTACCAGAATGACCTGCGCTTGGCCTTGGGCTGCAGCAGAAGATCGATCTTCTCCATCGGAAACAACAGCATTCAGGGACCTGGGGAGATAGAGACCCACGCATGTGCCTTTACCTTCTTCACTCTCGAGGCGGAGATGGCCACCGGATTGCTGGATGAAACCGAAAATCATGGCAAGGCCCAGACCACTTCCCTTGCCCACATCCTTCGTGGTAAAGAAGGGCTCAAGCGCCTTTGCCCGAATCTCTTCCGACATTCCGAACCCGGCATCTTCGACCTCTACGAGCACGAAATCCCCGTGCACTTTCTCAGCCGTCTCGAACTCTATCTCTCCGGCGAGGTGGGCGTTCGAGCAGCGGATCGTAATCGCCCCGCCCCTGGGCATCGCATCCCGAGCATTGATCGCGAGGTTCAGAAGGGCGTTCTCCAATTGATTCGCATCAGCAAGCGCGGGCCAAACACCTTCAGAACTGCTTGAGACAACTTCGAAGGTTTCCCCCAAGGCTCTTTCCAGGATTGCCCGAAGTCCGCGTACAAGCTGGTTGACATCAATGGGCTCGGGGCGAAGGGCCTGTTGGCGAGAAAAAGCCAGTAGGTGCTGAGTCAGATTCGACCCTCGCGCCGTCGCCCGTAGGATCGGGTCAGTGCACGAATAATCCGCTCCGGGCTTGCCGGCCAGCAATTCGGCGTTTCCCTGAATCACCGAAAGTAGATTGTTGAAGTCGTGAGCGATTCCGCCAGTCAACTGGCCAACCGCTTCCATTTTCTGTGCCTGCCTCAACCTGGCTTCCGCCATCCTGACTTCGGTGATGTCCTCCACCGTAACCAGAACCCGAGACCAGTCCTCCCGATGTTTGGGGGGTAGCGAAAAACGAATGCGGGTCTTGATGGGCAAATAGTCGCAGGTGAGCTCATCAGATTCGTATTGAAAAGTCGTCGCCCCGTGGTAGAACGCGACGATCGTGTCACGATAGCCGATGAGTTCATCTTCCCCGGCAACGTCCTCCACCATCGTGGCAATGAGCTCTTCCTTGTCTTTGGCTCGGTAAAGACGAATTGCCGCTTCGGAAACCCCGAAACGATCTGCCGCGTCGTAGAGCCTCCCCATTTCATCCGGATGATCGATCAGGTACTTCCGAAGGTCCGAGCAGCCTCCTGCCACAATCTCATCCAAGATGACTTTCACCTTTGACCAGCCTTCTTCGAGAATCGGGAGCGGTAGTTCCTCGAAGAGTTCACGGTAATGCCGCTCTGATGACTCGTCCGGTTGGTTACTGCCCTGGACCTTGCTGTGCCGGTCTCTCCCCTGCTCGGCAGCTATGCCCGGGGCGCCCAGCGCTGACTCCTGAGGGAGACCTTTTTCCGCGGCTGCGAGCGACCGACGCCTGCGTTCTTGGAAGGCCAGAAAAATCGCCGCAACAACGACCAATATGAAGACTGCGGCAATCCACTGAACCTTTTGCCTTGTCTCTTCGAGCTGACTCGCAAGTTCGGCGCCCCACCGCGGCAAATTTTGTGAAATGCTCTTCGCCTCGTCGTCCGCCGATGCAAGAAACTCTCCGGCCGCTTGCGCGAGGGTTGCGAGTTCGGCACCAACCAGCACCGATCCCACCAAGGCCGCAGTCGCAACGCAACCGAGCAGTCCAATTATCGCGAGTTCGACACGCTCCATAGATGATCAAGATCCTATCATCTCTAACACCTGTCGATTCCCCCAGGGCAAGCCCAGGCGCCTGCTACGAGCTCCTCATGGCGGCACCGAGCGGCCGGCCACCCCGAAACCCACTTCCCATCCACGATTCTGTACGAAGCCGAGCGGACAACACGCGATGGCCCTTCCTCGAAGTGCCCGCTATCTGCCAATGGTATGCAGTGAGAAAAGAAAATTACAGCAGGGCCATAGCTGACCTCAGCGAAGCAACAAAGGCCCCTAACTGCTCAGGCAACCCGTCTAGCGAGCTTTTGTGATTGGCAAAGGCCGGGGGCGGCTCATGCCAATCGCCTGATCTTCACAATAATTTAATCACAAGGTGGCAATACTTCTTTGTTGGATGCAAAGGGACTGCAAGGCCTTCGCACTGCCCTATCAGGTTATGGGCGCGGAGTTAAGGGAAGAGGGAAGGATGTTCTGGATGCGCTGCTCGTTGGCGTGCGTTTTGCCTGGGAAGGTTTCTTTCGCGCCAGGCTCGACCACGGCCCAATCACTATTGTTTTGCACACTGCTGGTCAGCATGCTCGTCGCCCCCACTGCTCTCTCGAGCGATATCGAGTGGGTGACGGTGGGAAATCCTGGGAACGCGTGCGATTTCCAGCCCCAGGGCTGCTTCGGATCCGTCGACTCTGTGTACCGGGTCGGCAAATACGAAGTAACCAATGCGCAGTACGCGAATTTCTTGAATGCCGTGGCAAAAACGGACCCCCACGACCTCTACAAGGGGAACCAGGGCAGCGGCAAGGGTGGCATCAGCCAGAACGGAGACGAGGGAAACTATACTTACGCTCCCATAGCTGGCCGGGAAAACATGCCGGTCACCTATATCGAGTTCTACGACACCCTACGGTTCGCCAACTGGCTGCACAACGGCTCACTCACAGGCGCGCAGGGAAGCGCGTCGACAGAAGACGGGGCATATACCATTACGGCTCTCGGGATGTCCCTGAACAATATTTCCCGGAACGAAGGAGCCCAATTTTTCCTGACGAGCGAAGACGAATGGTATAAGGCAGCGTATTACGACGTGGTATCGGAATCCTTCTACGACTACGCTGCGCAGAGCAACGCTACGATCAACTGTTCCGCGCCAGGGGCGGGCGGAAACAAAGCGAATTGTTCGGGCGTCGTTGGGGACCTGACAGCCGTAGGCGCCTATATGAGTTCCATGAGTCCCACAGGAACATTTGACCAGAGTGGCAATGCCCAGGAATGGAACGAGTCGGTCATCGGAGGTGCCGGCCGAGGGCTTCGATCGGGCTCATTTGGTGCCGGGCACCCGTTCTCTCTTTCCGCCTCGAGCCGAAGCTCGGGAAACGCCGCATTCCCAGGCCAGGAATTCGTCGGTTTTCGTGTTGCGAGCGTGATTCCGGAACCGTCCACCGCGTTGCTCGTGGGCACGGGGCTGCTTGGGTTGGCAGCCGCGCGGCGCCGGAGATAGCGCGATTCTCTTTTGGCCTTTCTCGGCCGATTCGCGTGCAGCGCTAGCCTTTCGCGCGCTTCCTCCCGACCGGGTTTCGGCTCGCATTCTTCCGAAATGACCGCGTATCGGATGAGCGCTGAGCCGGGTAAAAACCACTGCGCCTTGGATGGCTCACTTTCGTCCTCGTCCAAGTCAGCTGACGGGTAGGAATCGGGGTCGGCACAGCCCACGATTTCTCATCCATATTCTGACTCGAATCAGAGACTTCCTGCCTGAAGTCTCCGAACCCCTTGGCCCTATCCTGACTTGATACAAGCCTGCGAAGAACCAGGGAGATCAAGACCAGAGTAAGCAGTGATACCCAAAAAAAAAGTTTCATAATTTTTCAGCTTTCGTTCCGAAAGGGTCCGGCCGTGAAGCTCATCCCGGCCGGACCCCGTTAGCCCATTCATTTGAAAAAACGTACGGTGGCACTCTTACCATTCGCCACTGGCACTGGCATCGGACTCACCTTCGACTCCTGAGAGCGCCTCTCGTGACTCAATAGGCCCACGCATCGAAGTGCTCGATACGAGATCGACATTGGGGGCACTTGAGACCGGGCCGGGCGCAGATCGGGCCAGCTCAATCACGTCATTCCATTCGCCGAGCTTCGCGAGGAATAGAGTGCCATCCCGATTCCCTCTATAAACCTTGACTTTGAGCTTCGGCGTCAAGATGAAAGACGGACGGTGCAACGGGTCGACCGAGTTAACAACTCTACGGTCAAATTTCGAAAAGTTCTCTCTGCTTAGATTGACGTTACGATCCCAATGTCGCGGATAAGTATGGTAATGAGCAACGTCTTCTGGGCGAAGCGGATAATTCACCTCGTCGGGATTGAACTTTTCGGCCCTGTTCGGAGAGGTATAACTGAAACCTCCCGCAACGGAATAGATGCTTCCGCCCATCGAATGGGCCGGCTTGCGGTCAGCGCGCGAAAGCAGATACGAATACGAAAGAGCATCATATGCCGCCGTCTCGATAGAGAAGAAGACCGTGCCCGGACCTTGAGCACTGATATCCGCTGCCTGGCGGGATGAATTGGAACCCGACGCACACCCAACGGTCATCAGGAATGGGAGAAGACCAAGGGTACCGAGAATTCCCGTAGTACGGCGGATGCCGGAAATCATTCCACTTCTTGACGCACGACCGATTCGAAAAAAATTCGTGGCGCGCCGGGAGGGCCGAGTTCGGATTGTCCGCCCGGTTCGTGCTTGTCGGGAATCGCTTCGGATCTCAGACGATTCTACTTTCTGTACGCTTTTCGTTCGTTTCGCGACACATTCTTTTTCCGCACTCATTTGCTCTCTCCTCAAAATTCGGCCCGGAGAGGCGAGCGAGTCGTTGCGCCGTTCGGGCTAAACTTTCAGCCCCGGCACGCTGGAACTATTAGGTGGAGTTCCGATCGACCCAACCCCCCATGGATCCGATATTGGTTGTGACGTTCGTCGTTGGGAGCCTCCAAGCCCCCAATTTCGATTTTTCTTCTCCACCTTGGCTCCTTTATTTGTCCGGCAGGTGCATCCAACTGGATCGCCTCTCTTGCTGGCGCTTTGCCAGTTGCCTGCCTTCTGACTGACTACTTATTGCACTTGAACTGCTCAATCACCCTATCAGACCGGAATGAAGAAATTATGAAGTGGCTGTTTCACGACCATCCCGACGGGATTACACGTGAAAATACGGAGGCTTACAGCAGCCGAGTTGACGCCCCGGGGGAAAAGGGGTGAAGCAGGGGACAAGAGCCCTGCCGGGCCCTCGAACCCGCTCCTCGCGATGGGTGGCGACGTCAGCAGCCCCTTCGGGATCGCCCCCGCTGGCAGCCCCAGAGCAGGGACAAGCCCAACCCCAGGAGCAGCGCGCTGCTCGGCTGCGGGACGAAGGTCACGGACTCAAGGTAGAGCCGGCTCGGGTCTCCCGGCACCGATCCCACGAATGATTCCTCGGCGACAAAACTGAAGCGGGACCCGATCAGGTTGGGGTTGAGCACCGCGCCAGCGGCGAATACGTCGCTGAATGTCTCCGCGGTGACCGGATTGGCGGGGCCGACGTTGATGCCTACGGACCCGACGAAGGTCAACCTGTGGATTCCATTGCGAAAAGTGAACTCGGTGACGACAACGGATGTGCTGAACGCGAGAATCACGACCTCTCCGAGCCCGCTCCCAACCCCGAGATTGTCATCTGGGCTCCCAGAACAAGCCGGGTCGCTTCCCTGGCAAACCCCCAAGCCCCCGGGCCGGCCGCTCAGATTTCCATCGAGATAGGGGTTGGGCGTACTTCCCTCGGATATACCAAGTCCATCGGTGAGATCCCTCGCCGTGACCGTCATGTCGATACCGCTCCCATCGACATCTGAAAATAAGAACGCCGTCTGGCCACGCTCTCCGTTGGTCTCCGCATCATCAGAAAAATTGAAATAAAAAGCGTGAGCTGCCCTATCCGAAATCGACACCAGGGCGACAGCCAAAAAAATCCCCAAGCGCAAGTCTTTCTTTCTCACTTCGACCCCTTTTCGCGGTTCCGTTCCCCGACATTTCTGGTTCGCAACTCATGATTTCGGCGCACCCGGGGTAGTCCCTGCTCGGCTGTGAAAAGGAGCAACTGCCTTGGCCTTCGCATCAGCCACTACGGGAGACGACCAAGTCGAGCGATGCTGCCCTCTTCACTTCTAGAGAGAGCAACATTCGTGCCGCCCCGTAGGGAACACCCCAAAGCGCGTATCGGATAAAAGATTCCGAGGAAGTAAAAAAAATCCCGCGAAATTTTTTCTTCGATCGTGCCGGTGTCGTTCCTAAAAATTCCCAGCCGTTGTCCACTGAGAAAGGCACGTGGCGTGAACACGATGAAATCATCGTCACCTCACCCTGCACATGAGCAGGTTCAGCGCTCTTTCCCAAATACTGTTTGGGAGAAAAGCGGTTCAAGCGCCGCTGGCCCCGAAACACGAGGCCCTGCCAGCCCGGGTATCGGTGAGTACCCCAGCCAAGAGCGGACATCCGTTGGGTATTCGGACGAATGCCCCGCGCTGCCCAAACCCTCGCCTAGGGGCCGGGGGTGGGGGTTGGGGGGTTGGGGGACTGGGGGTTGGGGGACTAGGGGTTGGGGAAGTGGTTTCCGGACCTCACGGAGCGTATGCGATGGGTGAGGTCCAGGCGCGTTCTTGGATCGTCTCGGGCAGGCGCCCGGCGACGCATCCATTGGGGCGCTCGGCCGCGGGTAGCGACAAGCAGAGATGGGCCGACCAGCGACAACTCGGGTTCTCCACAACCAGGGCGTAGTAGATCGCATCCAGGCTCGGGTCGAAGCCGGGATCTCTCCAGACACCACAAAGCTCCGTGGCCCCAGGGCCCAAAGGTTCGCAAGTCGCGGAGTCCACCCCGGCACCGTTGTCCGCACTCCCCGCAACGTCATGAACTTCCTGGTGAAAGAGGCCATCCTCGCCCACCCAGGCCTTGATGATCTGAAGCCTCTGGAGCAGTCCGCCCGGCTGCGCCGGCGTCCCCGGATCGGCCAGGGCGGAAACCGCAAAGCCCGGTGCTTTCGCCGTGGCCGGGCGTTCGGGGAGTTGCCCCCCCATGGGCACCCCGGAGTCGTAGCCGGCCTGGGCGAAACGATCGGAGCCGCAGATTTCTGGATCGAGATCCCAGCCCCCGAAAAATCGCGGCACGATCCTGGGCCCGCTGGTGGCAAAGCTCTCCTTGCGCTTCAGGGCATCGAAAATCGCGTCCCGCGTGTTCTCCTCGGCCCATACTCCGGCGAGCCCACCGGGGTTCCAAAAGGCAGGACCTCGCTTTCTGTCCCCCACGGTCAAGAGGGCTTCGGTGGTCGTACCGAATTTGTACGGAACATCATCCTCCCTGACCGCACCGGGCGTCGCCATGTGGTTGTCCGTGCTTCCGATGAAGCCGAAGGGATAGGGATTGACGCCGATGCGTTTCTTCTCTCGCAAGCCCTCGAGCAGGGCATAGCGGACAAAATCTGTTCGAGACGAGCATCCCCGACTTGCCTGGGCTCCCCGGCCCGCGCCCTCTTCGCAGTCTTCAAACTCCTGGCCGCCGAGATCTCGAACCTTCTCGAAATTGCAAAGTTCATCGGGCTCGCCCACGACCTGGTACATGCCGTTTCGGCACTCGCTCTCGCCCTTGATCTGCATCATCTCGACGATTGGCTCGAGACGTGCGCGCAAAGCGGCTTCTCGCCGCTGCTCCTCTTCGGGCAAATCTGCGTATTCGACCTTGAACATCTGCCCATTGGAGAGGTTCGGGTTGTGGGGAATCGCGATGGCTTCGCAACCGGAGGGCGTATCGTTGCAAAGATCGACGAGCTGGTGCCTGAGGTCGATCTCCCGCGGTGTTTCGAGGGATGAGATCGGAAGTTCGGGAACGATCTCATTGCGGAGAATGATATTTCGGTGGACCTTGGACGAGTAGGGTGAATGGCTGTATTCCCACGCATGCAGGCTCGTGAACGCACAGGCGTCCGACCTGTCGTAGGCACGCTCGGTCGCGGCCTGGTTCGCTCGCCAGACCTCGCCGAGCTCGGCACGACAAATCAAATCGTCATCACCGCAAACATCTGAGCGCCTTCCAGTGAGCCCGAGCAGGCCCGCGATCCGGGCTCGGAATCCCTCCAGGCCAAGAAGGCGGGCCAGCCACGACTTGTCCTCACCTCGGTATATCCGGCAGCCCGTCGTATCGTAGGTCGGTGACCCCTCGGTGGTACAGAGCGAAACCTCGGCCATCCACTCCGCATGATCCGTCACGGCAGCGAAATCCAGAGGACGATCGATACGCGCGGGTCGCATGCCCGTTGCGGGATCTCCGCTATAGACCTCGATGGCCTCACCCCGGGCGTAGCGGTAGGCATCATCGGGCGTTGCGACCGTACCCAGAGAGTTGGCATCCATGGAAACTCCGGTATGGATATGGAGATCTCCGAAAAGCGCCATCTTCTCGGGAAAATTCGCCCTGCATGGCTCGCGTGGCGTTATCGATTTCGAGATCGCCGCCGCCGGAGGGGGTACCCAGGGCGCGCTGGATGGCTCGATTCCACAAGAGAGAAGCCATCCCGATATTCCCACGAGCCATAAATTTCGAAAACGCTGCATACGCCTACCTTCCTTCAACTCACTGCTCGGCGCTCGAAAGTTCCGAATCGAACTTCCCAATAGTCGATCAAGGCGCTCAATCGAGAACCAGCCCGTCCGCCCCGCCCAGACGAGGGCGACTCGCCTTTTCGCGACTTCCCAATCGAAAGCAGATCACCCTTGCGATCTCTTCACCCGCGAGGCGATGCCCTCTCGCATTCCAATGCCCTCCACAGGAAACAGCGTTCTCAAAGCCATGAAGACACTCACCGCTGGCCTCGACGTGGGAGAGTAGAGGAGGCGCGAGATCTACGAAATCGATTCCCTTTGACCCCGCCAATACGCCAAGCCGGTTATTCCAATAGTTGAGGTCTTCCCCAGCCTCGGCTGAGACGCGATCTCGTCGGTACCCGGGGTCCGGATGAATTTGATGCCCAGTCGTCACGGTGAAGAGCAGAAACTCACTGCCCAACGAGGCGACCTCTTCAGCCATTCGGGCAATCAGCGCTTCGGTGATTTTCCACGACTCCCGAAGGGCTTCCGTCTCGGGCGGACGGTAGAGGTTGTCCGGGCGATTTCGAGATTCTCGGAGCGATGCCCTCCTGACCATCGAAGAGCGGACTTCAACCACGAGTTGAAGGACCCTGGATCTTTGCAGAATCGAACGCCGCAGGGTTCGCGATGGCGAGAGTCGTCCAAGAAAAGTCGGCGAATCCTTGAACGAATCGTCCAATACGAGGTCACCATTGTCGCCCAAGACATAGAACGGCTTTAGATCTCTACCCCCGTAGGCCGGGTGGTTGTTGTAGATATCGTTGCTCACGAAAGCGAGTACCACGAGATCCGGCTCTTGGTCCGCGACGAAGTGACGAAGAATTTCATATTGCTGCGCGGTGCCGATACCCGATAGTCCAAAATTCATGGGGACGGGCTTCCGACCGGAGAGAGCGTTGCAATCCTCGAGGGCTCTCGCCGCGACATTCCAATAAATCTCGTCGAAGCCGACCTGCATCGCCTCCGTGTAGGAATCGCCCAGAAAGGCGATGCGGTACTCGCCTTCCGGTTTCTTCTTCGGGTGTTCTGTGTCCCTGAAACCCGCGGAATTGACTTCGACGAAGCCTTCGCCCTCCAGGGTGTACCAAGCCTTCAGGCCGGGCCACATCCGGGCGCCCGCCACGGGGTGCGGCACGAAGAAAATCGGATAGGAGATGCCCACCACCCGCATTCCGATCTCGACAGAAACGAACACTGCGCTCAAACCCAATGCAATGGACAGCAATGCAAAGAGCGCCGATCGCATGAAAACCTCTCAAAAGTGTTCGGGCCGGATACGTCCCGGCATGCGCTCGAAAAAAAAATGGTACCATAGGCGCCGATGAACACGCCTTGATGGCGCTCCAGCCGACGTCTGACTCGAGAGCGAGCCCAGCGCATGGGATCTTCCGTATGAACATGAAGCCCGGCCTTCTTGTGATCGTGGCTCTCGCTCTCTCGAGCGCTCTGGCCGAGCAGGCGACCGCGGACACCGCTTATTTTCTCGTATCCGAGCTCAATCAACCCTGCTTGGTGTGCGACAGCTACGTCCTGCCGATTTCTGACCCGCCCGCCATCGAGCATGCACGTAATCTCGTAGCCAATGGCCCGGGTATCGGAGGCACGATCGCCCTGGCCAACGTCGTGGTTGGAGGAGACGGATTCAACCGCAACGTCCTCGCCGAGGGCGAGCCACTCTGGTCGTGGCACATCACATCCCTGACGACTTTCGCGGACTTCACCATCGAGCTCTGCGATGGCAGTCCGACATTGCTGGAGGCCGATCCGGTGGGCTTCCTGGCGAATACGAGCGGCGTGATCTGCTTCTGGGGCTACACCGTCACTGCCGAGATCCCAGGGCCTCGACTCATTCCCATGGGCCAGGTCGTCGCACCGCTGGCAGCCGTGGTGATGACCCTCTCGGCGCTCGCCTTGGCGCGCCGGAAAAAGCGCACTGGCGCCAGCTGAGCGGCCCCGAACTCAGGAGTTCCCTGGACGAGGCCGCTCTGCAGTGACTAATCGGCGCTGCGGCGAAGCGACAGGCCGGCCAGACCCATACCCAGGAGAAGCGCCGTGCTGGGTTCCGGGATGACCGAAGTCACCGTGGCCGTGACATCCACGAAGTGGCCGTCGTTGGCCGCAATGCGGCCCCCCGGGCCCGGGTAGTCGTCCGCACTCACACCCCCTGTGGTGTTTGTCAGGCCCAGACGAACCGCGCCTTCATCGTTGTTGCTCCAAGCCGCGGCGGTCCAAACGAAATTCAAGACGAGATTGTAGACCCCCGTGAGGCCCGAAATCGTAAAGCTGGCCGCCTGGTTGATTTCGAGATTGGTGGGGCCCGAATTGGTCTCGAGCGCGGCCATCTCCAGGTCAGTCTCCGCGACGCCTCCGACCGAGGCCGCCACCGAACCGATGTCGGCGGAGCTGAAGCAGCAACTCCAAAACGTGCTGTCATCGACGAGGGTCAGGGCTCCCAGCCGGGTGGTGTCGATCTGGAGGTCATAAACGGTATTCGGATCATCGGGGGTGATCGTCATGTTGACCGTGTAGTCGGCGGTCGAGGCAGCGTTGGTCGTTCCTGAGGTATTGTCGGCAAACAGGTATTGGGCGTAGCGAGTACCCGCGGTCACAGTCGCGCCGACGGTCTCCGCCGCACTCCCGCCCGCGTTTCTCACGCTGGCAAGGCTATCGCCCTCTTCGTCTCCAAAAGTCGACGTGACCGACCCTGAATCGCCTGGGTTCGTTGTGGCGGTGACGCCCCCAATCGAGATCGCTTGTGCGGACGACAATAAGAACGCGGATAACACGGAAACAACGAAACTCCACCCAGCAAATCTCTTCAGCACGATATCCCCCTTCCCGGAGATCATCTTCAGAACTCAGAACAGCGTGACTCAAAGCCCAGGCTCTGCGACGTCTGCAGTTGTTAAGAGCTAAAACCCAGAAAAACCGGTCTTTCGCCCTACGTCATACTCTCATGAATGGTCCGATTCGGACAAGCGAAAACAACGAAGAGTCAAAAAGAGTTGGCCTCGGACTGTGAGGGCCGGCACGACCCCCTGAGGCTGCGAGGGTCTCAGGCTGAATTCCTCGGCAGAAACGCCATGGCCCGAATATGATTCTCATCATATATGTGTTTTTTTACACCCAATTCACATTGACTGCGACGTGAGCCGAGGCCCCCAACGGAGCCGTCGACCCAAGCGCTGATCTCGGCACAGCGGCAAGCAATCGCAGGGTGGGACTGCTTATTCCCGGAGCCGGGAGGCAGTTCGGATCGTTCCGAAGCCTGGACAACGACAGGGGGGACGGCCCACAATTTTCTGCTAAATCACCATCGCTCAACGGGGAACTGCACCCCAGGAGTGTCGCGCATGCCCGGGTGTTCCCATTCATGGATCCATCGCCGGAACCCATCCATTGAGCAGCTATAACCCCCTGAGCCTCGTGCTTCTGCCGTGGCGCTATCGCGAGTTGGTTCTTCCGTTGGCTCGCCGGCGAATTCTGAGCCGTTATCGGGGCTCGGTATTGGGGGTTCTCTGGGCCGTCTTGAACCCCCTGTTCATGCTGGCGATCTACACGTTCATCTTTTCGGTCGTCTTCCAGGCCAAATGGGGGGCCGATCCGGGAAGCCGATCCGGATTTGCGCTCTTTCTTTTCTCGGGACTGATTCTCTACTCCGTCTTCTCTGAGTGCGTCAACGAAGCACCTTCCTTGCTGATCACCAACAAGCTCTATATCCAACAACTCGTTTTCCCGACCGAAGTACTCGCCTGGATCAGTCTGCTCGGGAGCCTTTTTCACCTGGTTGTCAATTGGATGATCTTGACGCTCTTCTACTCTGCGGTCATCGGCGCTCCCTCCTTCTCTGTTCTCTACCTCCCTCTGACCGCGATTCCCATCGTTCTACTCAGCCTGGGTGCTGTCTGGTTCATCTCTTCGATCGGAATCTACCTGAGGGATCTCGGACACGTCGTGGGGCTCCTCACCACGGCCCTCCTCTTCCTGAGCCCCATCTTCTACCCGGCTTCAGCGGTTCCGGCAGCATTCCAAGCCTACTATGCCCTCAACCCCTTCGTGCACATCCTGGAAACCTCGCGAGCAGTACTCTTCCACGGCTCTCCTCCAGAATGGGGCGCCCTGATCATCTCCATCCTTGGCAGTTGGCTCTTCGCCTGGCTCGGATTTATCTGGTTCATGAAGGCGAAAAAGGGATTCTCGGATGTCATCTGAGAAGCTGCGCGGCGAAACCATCCAAACGTCCATACCCGACGTCGCTATTCAAGCGCGAGGCCTGGGCAAGACGTACGCCATCTACCACCGCCCCTCACACCGGCTCAAACAACTGGTATGGCCCGGTAGCCGCAAATTCTATGATGAATTCGTTGCGCTTCGGGACGTCAACCTCGAGGTCTACCGCGGAGAAACCGTAGGAATCGTGGGTAGAAACGGCTCGGGGAAATCGACCTTGCTCAACTTGATCTCCGGTACCCTCGAGGAGACAGCAGGCGAGTTGGCGGTTTACGGACACCTTGCCCCTCTTCTTACGCTCGGCGCCGGCTTCGACCCTGATTTTACCGGTCGCGAGAACGTCTTGATGAACGCGGCGATCATTGGGCTCAAACGTGCTGAAATCGATCAGCGCCTCGATGCCATCGTCGAGTTCTCGGGAATCGGTGACTTCTTTGATCGCCCGGTCAAATCCTACTCCTCGGGGATGTACGCGCGGCTCGCTTTTGCGGTTGCAATCAACGCCGACCCAGAGATTTTGGTCATCGATGAGGTGCTCGCTGTGGGAGACGAGGCCTTCGCGCGCAAATGCCACGCGCGCTTGGAGGAATTGAAGGCCGCCGGATCGACGATTCTCTTTGTTTCCCATAATTCCCAAATGGTCATCGAACTCTGCGACCGCGCGATCCTGCTCGAAGCAGGCGAGCGGCTCCTGACAGCAACTCCCCGGGATGTCGTGGCCTTCTACCACAAGCTTCTGTACGCGTCTCCGGGCAGCCACGACTCTCTGATCGAGGAGATACGGGAATTCGACGGGGAAGGAGAATCTGCCAAAAGCGCGGGAACGGGGGCATCGAGTCCCCTGGCCGAGACCGACAAGCTGGGCAGTCTGGATCCCGGACTCCACTCCGAGAGTCGAAGTGAATATGAACGCCTCGGGGCCGAGATTCTGAACGTGCGGATCCTGAACAGTCTAGGAGAACCCGTGAACGTGCTTTCGCGCGGTGGAGAGTACACCTACGCTTACGACGCCCTTTTCAGCGAAGACGCGTATGGGCTCCAATTCGGCATGATGATCAAGTCTGGCACTGGGCTGGATATCGCGGGCCAGGTATCGCACTCGGAAAGAGACCTCACAGAGCACGTTTCTGCAGGCCAGAAAGTACGCGTCGGTTTTCCCTTCAGAGCGGATCTCGCACCCGGAACCTACTTCCTCAATGCAGGCATCAAGGGCATTCGAGAGGGTGAGATGCTCTACCTGCACCGAATTCTCGATGCCATCGCTTTCCGCTTAGAACCCATGAAGGGCGACCGCATCACCGGGAGGATCGACCTTTCTTTACCCGGTGCGTGGGCAGAGATCTCGAGCGAGGATTAGAGCGCGGGCGCCGCGTCGGCCGTCTTCAACTCACTATGCGGCCAGGGTGATATCGTGCCTATCTACTTTCGCAGCCCGAAAACTCTGGAAATCGGGCCGAGAACCCGCCTCAACCCCAGCTTGCGAGCGAACTGCCCCAACCGCCGTAGCGGGAGAGTCATTCGCCAGGTTCGAGAATTCTGCAAAGAAGCCAGCTCACGGTCGCGTTCTGAGAGTTGGCGCCGAATTCTCAGGCGATCCTCCTCAAGCTGACGACTTCGGAGTTGCAGGGTATCGATCTCTGTTTCGCGAAGCTCCAGCCTCTCCTGCGCCGCCAGAAGCTGGGGCTGTAGCTTTCGGATCTCCTCTTCTCGGACCGATTCGCGTTCGCGCAGTTGCCTGATCTGGCCGTCGAGGCTGATCCTATCTGACTCAAGCTGCGCGGCTTTTCCTTGAAGCGCGTCGACCTCTGTCTCAAGGCCGGCCTTTTCCGCGCCAAGGGAGTTCTTCTCAGACTCAAGAAGGCCGAGTCGCGCGCCTGCTTCCTCGGCTCTCCTCGTTTCCCTGCCGATCCCTTCGTCCGACCTCTTCACCTGGCGAATCAAATCCGCGACTCGACCTTCCGCGACCCCCAATTGCTCCCTCAGCGCCGCTTGGTCAGCGCCCTGCTCACCAATTTTCTCTTCGCTCTGAACCAATTCGGCGAGCGCTTGTTTCAGCACCCTCTGCTTTTCCTCGAGTTGTTCACGAACCAGACGAATCTGATCCCCTCGAGATTCCAATTCCTGTTCCAGTGCCTCGTTCTTCGATTTGAGTTCGGGCAGGGCTTCGTCGATGGCTTCACCTACCAGCGACGAAGAGCCATCCAGAGAACCCTGCGTAGCGGGCGGCATCCCCTGTAAACCCATCCGGCGAGGGGCAGGTCCGCGAGCGCCAAAGCTCGACTCCACCGAGGTCTGGTAACGCCGCAATCCCTCCATGGCGGTTTCCGCGATAGAGTCGGAATCCGATGCATCCATCGCCTGCAAGAGCACCTGCAACTCTTCGCTCGATGTCTTGCTCCCTGGTGCCCGGCTCGCGATCCAAACAAGCATCAGCTTGATACAGTTGATCAGCTCGCCGATCTGCTCCTCGCGAGACTCGAGACGCGTGCGTAGCTGCTCTGATTCGTCGCCGAGAGGCACGATCTCGCCCTCGAGTCGGTCGCGTTGGGCTTTGAGATCCATCACCTCCGAACGCAGATCTTGGGTTTCTGCGTCCGAGAGTTCACGCGTGAGCTCCGTTCCCGCCAGGACCGGCCCGAAAGCCCTTTCGGCCTCTGTAAAGGCCAGGCGGAGCCCGTCGATCTTTGCAGTGGGAACCCGCTTGCCCGAAGCGGCGAGGCTCATCCATTCGAAGGTCATCTTGATCCAGTCGAGGACATCGCCACGAGCTGCGAGTTCGTCCGTCGAGACCTCGTGGTGCCGGAGCTCCGAAGAAAGGAACTCGTCGATTTCCGCTTGGGCTCGCCGGCTGACCCGAGGAAA
>JAAZXM010000024.1 GCA_014240165.1 Myxococcales bacterium
GGACGGTGAAGTGATGCTCGAGTACCAATTGATCCGCGGTGGTGCCGCCGATCGCGGCGCGGATATCCCAGAGCGCCCGCGACCAGATCTCGCCATCGGCGTGCACCTGGCCGACGAGATCGACGGGATACATCTTGTTTCCGTCGACTCTTCGCAGACAAGGGGGCGTGGTCGAACCGTACGAAGTGGCGTCCCATTCGCCCACGCAGGCGGCGTGGCTGGCTTGAAAGGTGACATCGCCATCGTCCGCGTAGAAACTGGCTGCGAGGTAGTCCCCAAAGGCCTCGCCCATGGCGCCCATCTCGCCGCCGCCCCAGCAGGCGTTCTGGTCATGCTGGACCGCGTGACCGTACTCGTGGGCGATGATGTCCGCGTCCTCTCCATCGTCCACTCCCCCGTCGCCGAAGTGGACCGCGTCGTCCCCAGTCGAATAAAACGACTGGTCCTGGGTGTACCAGTGGGCATTGGCCAGGGTGGGAAAGTCCCGGATGCCGTTGGCGGCACCCACATCATCGTCGAAGCCGAGGCTGTGGAAATAACGCTGGATCGAGTCGATGGAATGGTAGATCGTGACCTGTTCGAAGCGGTCGTCGGAACGTTCATAGTTGTAGACGCGGGTCGGTTCGTCGGCGTCAGGGACGGCGAGTCCACCCGCGAGGGAGACGAGATCGACGTATTCGCCCTTCAGGGTACCCACGCCCGCGTCGAGACCGAGCAGGGTGACGTTCACGCGCTCGGCGTTCAGGGCCGCCGATGCGCTGTCTCCATTGTCGCTTAGCGAAGAGTTACCCGACGTCTGGACGGGGGTGGGGAGGTAGACGAGACCGGAGCCGGTATCGAAGGCAATCCGGTTTTCCTGAAAGAGCAATTTGCCCGAGAGCGCGTCCACCAGGGTGAGGAAGTCTCCGAGGGGTTCCCCGGAATAGACCGTGAGCCGCCAGGCCAAGCGCGCGCTGCCGTCGGGGCGTGGGTACCAGACCAATTCGGACGATGAGGGCAAGCGAGTGGAGACGGATCCCGCGGCCGCGATGGCTACGCTCTCGGCGGCGGTGGCGTCGAGGCTGGGCACCGCCGAACTGCTTGGGGTGAGTGCCCGGTAGTTGCTGTAGAGCGCCAGGACCTCTCCGTCCAGGCCCTGGTTGATCGAAACTTCGGAGTCGTGGACCGGAAGGCCGAGCAGTACATGCTCGAAACGCGTGCGAACGGCGCCGAGACTTTCCTGGTATTCGGCTACGGCCAGGTCGCTGATGTCGAGTTTCAGGCCGATTTCCCATGCGTGGCGCAGCAGGAAGGTTCGGGCGCCGGCTTCGCCCAGGGCGAGGGGCTGGGCGCTTTCGCACTGGCGAAGCACCTTGCGTTCGCTGACCTCCCCTTCGGAGTGCTCGTGGACGTGGCAGTGCAGGTGCTCGGGGTGGCGGGCCTGGGCCTCGCTTGCTCCGAGGGCAAGACACACGGCCATGCACATGACCAGGCGAAAGAAGACGCGGCCCGTAGCGGTGAACGCGGGGATGGGCCCATGCCCCTGGCTCGTCGGTTCTTGGCATTGTCGATGTCGATTGTGGTGCACGCGGTTCCCCCGAACACCCCCGCCCTCGGGGGCACCTCTCACGGCACGCAGGACAGTCGAGGAATGTCCCTCAGGACCCAGCCCTACTTCGCAAACCATACGCAGAATATGTGCAACTTTGGAAGCGCTAATTTAAACGTGAGTTAAATACCCAACAGAAAGTAAGAAACGCTTTTAAAAACTGGGAGATATAAGACCCATTCGAATCGAATTCGAAAAATCGATAGGTGACCTACCTCATGTAAAACACTGAAAGTGAAGGAAACCCATCGAAGGAGGCGGCCGAACGCCTCTCTCTGCTTTTCGGGATTGATTTGATCGCCGCGCTTCTCCGTGCCCGATAATCGGTCTCCGCCGGCACCCCCCCAGGTGCAATTCCCGGGGAGAGGCCTGCCCCGCGTGAGATCTGTCAGAATAGAGCCCAAACCTGCCAGCCTGGAGAAAAAACCATGGTCCTCCTCGACCCCAAGAACCTCTCACGCCCCTACTCCGACAGCAGATCCCAGGAGATCATGCGCAAGGCCGTGGAGTTCTTTGAGGCCAAGGGCAAGAGCGCGCTCAAGCGCGATGATCGGGAGCAGGTCTGGTACGCGGACTTCCTCGAGTACGCCAAGAAGGAAGGGCTCTTTGCCACAACGCTTACACCCGCGGGTTATGGGGCGACAGATTCGCGCTGGGATACCTGGCGCAACTGCGAATTTGCGGAAATCCTGGCCTTCTACGGGCTCGCGTATTGGTACACCTGGCAGGTCTCGGTGCTGGGCTTGGGCCCGATCTGGATGAGCGAGAACGAAGAGGTCAAGAAGCGGGCCGCTGATTTTCTCGAGCAGGGCGGGATCTTCGCGTTTGGCCTCTCCGAGCGGGCCCACGGCGCCGATGTCTACTCGACCGATATGGAGTTGATTCCCCAGGAAGGCGGCGGATATCTCGCCCGGGGCGAAAAGTACTATATCGGCAATGGCAACGAGGCCGCGCTCGTATCCACCTTCGGCAAGATTCGGGATACCGACGACTACGTTTTCTTCGCGGTCGACTCCCAGAACGAGCACTACGAATGCAAACGCAACGTCGTGAACAGTCAATCCTATGTGTCGAATTTTGCCCTGAACGACTATCCGGTTTCCGAAA
This sequence comes from Myxococcales bacterium, assembly GCA_014240165.1. Classification (GTDB taxonomy): domain Bacteria; phylum Myxococcota_A; class UBA9160; order UBA9160; family UBA4427; genus JAZXM01. The sequence goes on from JAAZXM010000024.1 coordinate 2,696, forward strand.
AGGACATCCTCTCGCGTGGACGAGAGGCTTGGAACGCAGCTCTCAATACCGTCAACGTGGGCAAGTTCAACCTGGGCTGGGCATCCATCGGAATTTGTACTCACGCGCTCTACGAGGCGGTTCACCATGCCGCCAATCGCCAACTCTACGGCCAATCGGTCACGGATTTTCCGCATGTCCGCCAGCTCTTCTCCGATGCCTATGTGCGCCTGGTCGCGATGAAACTCGTGGCGCTGCGTGCCGCGGACTACATGCGCTCGGCCAGTGCCGAGGATCGCCGATACCTGCTCTACAACCCCGTGGTGAAGATGAAGGTGACAACACAGGGGGAGGATGTGGTCAACCATCTCTGGGACGTCATCGCCGCCAAGGGGTTCGAACGGGATATGTACTTCGAGATGGCTGCGAGGGATATCCGCGCCCTGCCCAAGCTCGAGGGGACGGTCCACGTCAATATCGCCCTGATCGTCAAGTTCATGCCGAATTATTTCTTCAATCCCCAGGATTGTCCGGAAATCGGTCGCCGGGACGATGCTGCGGACGACACATTTCTATTCTCCCAGGGCCCGGCTCGAGGGCTCGGCGAAATTCGTTTTCCGGATTACGAAGCCACCTACGGGGAATTCTCCCAACCCAACGTCTCGATCTTTCGCGAGCAGATCGCTGTCTTCAAGCAGATGCTCGAGAAGTCTCCTCCGGGTCAGTCCCAGTCCAATGACGTCGATTTTCTCCTCGCTGTGGGGGAACTCTTCACCCTGGTGGTCTACGGCCAACTCCTCTTGGAAAATGCCCGGATCTACGGGATCGAAGACGATCTCATCGACCAGATTTTTGATGTCTTCGTACGCGACTTTTCACGCTTCGCGCTTCAGCTCCATGGCAAGCCGAGCAGCACGGATATCCAGATGGAGCACTGCTTGAAAATGATTGCGAAGCCAGCCGTGGACGCCGACCGCTACGGCCGGGTGTGGGAGCAGCAGGTGCTTCCGCTTCGCGATCGCTACGCGATGAATCCCTGAGCCAGGCCCCGCGCCTGCTCCCGCGAGTCGAGCGAACGGGCGGGCAGATCGGCTTTCGCGGCTCTCCCTGAGGGCGAGAAGGGAACCCGAGTTCCTCTTCTGCCTATTGCCTGCACAACGCGCCTACGGGCCGTTGCCCTGCCCTCTTTTGCGGGGCCACGCATCCCAATTCCGCTGTGCCTGTAAGGGGTTGCGCGGTTTTTTCCCCCTGTCCTCCGCAGCACTTCAGGGGAATGCCCGAGGGGCCGCGGGGCGTTTGCCGATTTTTTTCCGAGTTGTCCGCCATAAGCCGGTGCCCGAGACCACAACACCCTGAAGCCGCGTGAAAAGTCGCGGTTCCAATCGTGTTTGACTCGAAAGGTTGACCGTGCGCAGATCACTCGAACGTTGGCGTCTTCTCTCGCTGCTCTTGGTATTCCCGGTACTCGCGACTTTGCTGCTCCCGACTCTCGCCTCTTCTGCGGGCGCAGAGGGTGTGTCCTTGGCGGACCTGGTTCGCAACGACGGCCGAATCGAATCCAGCAATGGAGCAATCAAATTTGATGATTTTTCCGCTTCTCTTCAGGGTTTGCCTCGCTCCGAACTCTCGCGTTTTCTCGTGGTGCCCCTCGTCGACGGCTTCCGGATCCAGGTGAACTCGGACTCATTTCTCCCCGCCGATACTCGCCTCACCCTGCGTTACGAAGCCGAGAGCGAGGATGATTTCTCGCACAGTTCGCACGGAGGTGGGCACGGATGGTCCGGCGATGGCCATGACCGTCTCGAGCAGCCGCTTCGCTCGATGAGCCTGGGATTGGTGGGCACTTCGTTTCTTTCCTACGCCGGTGAGATGAAAGCGCGGGGGGATGACGATCACGACGACGATCGCGTGATCGGACGGCTTCGTGCGTCGACACGGACACCGCCGGGCCCATTTGCGGCCACGGACCTGGATCGGCCCAGCCGGGAACTCGACATCGTCGCGATCTTCCTCGGCCTGGGGGGACCCGATGCGCCCATCGGCGATTCGCCGCATGCGGCGGGCGCTTCCGTTCCAGGCGCCGAAATGCGCTTTTCGTTCCAGGCTATTCCCGAGCCCTCTTCGGTCGTCTTGGTGTCCCTGGGGCTCTTCGGGCTCTCGATCTTCGCCAAACGAGGGCCCCGAAGCGGCTAACGAATACCTGTGGGCTTTGGCGCACCCTCGGAGATGATCCGAGCGCTTGAGACGTAGAGGCTTTGGGAAACGAAACTCGTCGCGTTCTCGGCGAGTTTCAAGCACAACTCCCCCTTCAACCGACGGGCCTCGACGACTTCCGCTTCGTCTCCAGGCGACAGGGCGAGCACGTCGATGACGTGCAGAGCCAGTTGGGTTTCCCCCTGCTGCGCCAGGGTTCGCGCCCGCACAAGGATCTCCTGGCGGCCGGTCAATGCCGAGAGGATGGCGGATCCCGCCGCATCGGGATGAGCCGGGTGGAGGTGGGTTGGATTTCGGTCCCACCATCCGGTCTCTGCCCGAAAGATGTCGCGTACGATGTAGTCGGCACTCCCGTAGAGTGGCTTCATCCACGGCACTTCGAAGAGTTCGTCCGGATACTCGAGGTCGTGCAGGATCTCGTTGATCCCCATGCCGAGGTTGACCCGGGAGATGACCTCTTTTCTCAGCCAGCGCAGCGCCGCAGCGGTTTCCAGCAGGATGCGCTGGATCTTGTCTTCGCCCTCGAGCGGGGGGCCGAACTCCATCACGACAATCACGGGCTGAAGCCTGGCCAGTCTTTCCAGGGTGTCGGCCCAGCGCACGGGATCTCGCAGGCTGCGGAGCGGAGTGCCGACATTCGGGATGCTCGGTGTAATGGCTGCGCCGCCGTAGAGGAGTCGCTCTTCCGGGAGCCAGGCGACGAGGGCATCATCCGTCTCTGATGGTGCCCAGAGCAGTTGGACCTGCCGTTTCGAATCCCCCAACCTCAAGGCGTGGTGGAAGGTCTCCCTGGGCATATTCAGGTCGAGCGCGGTGTTCATGGTGCCGACGGGCAGGCGGAATTGGAGTTCGACGAAAAATTGCTGCAACCCTTCTGTCTCGCGATAGCGTTTCCAGCGGCGTAGAAGATTTTGCTGGGCGATGACCCGGGGCGGCGCGTCGCCGCGCTCGGCCGCGTCGTCCAGCCAGGTGGTCACAGCATTGTTGTAGCCGAGATGCCCATGGCTATAGGCGATGGCATGCACCGGGGCCTCGCAGAGTTCACGAAGATTGCGAAGCATCTTTCGTGCGTGGCCTGCGCTTGGCCCGGTATCAATCTGAACAACGCCGTTGCCGGTCTCGATGGAAAGCGCGTTCCCCATACCGCCGACGACGTGAACGCCCTCGGCCAGCGTACCGGTAAATGCCGGAATCGCGGTGGGGTTCGCGCGAGCAGCATCGCTCTGCTTGATTTTCTCGGATGCGCTCACAGTTGGGTTCAGGTCCCGTCGGGGGGAGGAGTGGAGAGTAATCGCTTCACGGTAGCTGCCAGAACATCGAGGTTGAAGGGCTTATAGAGAAATTCAGTCCGCGGATTGTCAATATCCGAGCTCTCGAGTTCGTCCTCCGAGTGACCCGAGACGAAGATGACCTTGAGGTGCGGGATCGAGAGCCGCAGGCGCCTGACCATGTCGGCGCCGCCGAGCCTGGGCATGACGACGTCGGTCACGACGAGGTCGATCTCAGCTAGGTGACGCAAGGCCAGGTCGTAGCCCCGCTGACCATTATTGGCTTCGATCACGTGGTAACCCTGATCCGCCAATGTGCGCACGACGAGGTTTCGCACCGACGGCTCATCTTCCACGACGAGGACTGTCTCCCCGCCTCCTGTTTCCGTGTAGGACTCTTGATCGGGCTCGGTGTAATACTCCTCGAGATCCGCTGCTCGCGGCAAGTAGATCCGGAACTTCGAGCCGACGCCCAATTGGCTTTTGACCTCGATGGCGCCACCGCTTTGCTGAACGATTCCATAAGTGGTCGAGAGCCCAAGACCGGTTCCCTCGCCCGCCGACTTGGTCGTAAAGAAGGGGTCGAAAATGTGTTCAAGGGTTTCGGCATCCATGCCGGTTCCGTTGTCGGAGACCTCGATGCAGCAATAATCGCCTACTTCGATCTCTCTGATCGCTGCGGCGAGGGCGTCGTCAACCTTGGTGTTCCGAGTGCGCAGTTGCACAGTGCCTCCTTGAGGCATTGCATCGGCCGCATTCAAGATGAGGTTCAGGATCGCTTGCTCGAGCCGGGCGCCTTCGCTGCGCACGAGCCACGCTTCGGGCTCGCAGTCGATTTCGAGGGTGACCGAGTCTGGAAGAACCCGGCCGAGCATATCAGTCAGTGCTGAAACGATACGAGTGAGGTTGACGTGTTCTGCCTCGAGTTGGTCCCGACGGCTGAAGGCCAGGAGCTGCTTTGTAATGGAATTGGCTTGCTCCCCCGCTCGCCCAATCTCGCTGAGACCCTCTCGGACCTCATCGGGAAGGTCTTTTCGAAGCATCAACAACTCTGCGTAGCCATTGATGGCCATCAGCAGATTGTTGAAATCATGTGCGACCCCGCCGGAGAGTCTGCCGATGGCCTCAAGTCTCCTCTTGAGGCCGATCTGCTTCTCCTTTTGGGCCAATTCACTTCGCAGCTTATTCCTTTCGGTGAGGTCACGAATGAATGCAATGAGCTGGACCGTTGTTCGTCCCGGAATCTCCTGGACCGTCAGTTCGACGGGGAACTCGGAGCCGTCTGCGCGAATCGCGAAGGTCTCAACCTTGATTCCGATGATGTTTCCGATGCCGGTATCGAGATATCGCTTCAGCCCGGCGTAGTGATCATCTCGAAGACGTTCGGGGATGATGAGGTCGGCAATTCTTTTCCCGATCGCATCTTCTGCCTTGAAGCCGAAAACGGTCTCCGCAGCCGGGTTGAAGACTTCGATGACTCCGGCGGGGCCGGCCATGATGATCGCGTCACTGGCCACACGGACGCTTCCCTCGAACTGCTCGTTGATCTCTTCGAGTGAGAGATTCTTCTGCACTTCGGCATTTCGAGAGGCCATGAGCTGGAGCGAGGATCGGGTCATGAGTCGGGAAACGATAACTCCCAAGCCCGTACAGAAGAGAATCGCAAGGACCAGATTGAAGGTGATCATGGTCGTGCCATCCCGACCGCCCTCCGGCTCGGGCAGAAGCTCTGCTGATAAGCCGAGGATCAGCATGGCGAGAGCGCCGGAGATCCCGGCGACGTAAGCGATCCGGGGGCCCAGCAGGAGTCCGCCCATGAGCGGCACGATCAGGAACCACACGCCATAGGGCGAGGCGACACCCCCTTCGTAGTACGCGGGCACGAGGGTGATCGCGATTCCGGTGATGACGACGATCGCGGCTCCCCATTGGGCCGATCGGCCGAAAGTGGTGACCACGAATGAGAGCAAGAAGCCGACCAGGGCGATCCCGAATGCGGTCCGGCGAATGAAGTCGATCTCCACCTGACTCGATGAGTAGACAAACCCGACGGCAAGGGAGGCCGTGGCGACGAGGGCAATGATCTGCACGAACCGGAGTTGAACCAAGGGGGGAAAAATTCCGGAGAGCGGGTCGATACCCGTTTCGCCATTGCCCGGGGCCTTGCCGGATTCCGATTTCACGCTCTGGTTCTCTCTCATTGCGATCAATCTTGCCTGCGGGAGGGGGGGTCGAGGGATTGGCCAGGGTTTCGGGTGGCGACTTGTCTGAGCGCCGGGCCGGCAGTGCGTCGGTTTTCGGCGTCGCAGGTTAGCTAATTTCGAGAATCCCTAGCTCCGGGAAAACCCCCTATGTGTTTTTTCAGGTCGGGGCCCCGAGATTGAACCCAAGAGAACTGAAAATCTTGGGGAAGATTGGGGAAGATTGGGCCCGCCAGTCTCGAATCCTGGCGCGAGGAAGATGTCCGAACGTCATCGAGGTGCCTCCGGGAATGTCAGTCTTCGCCCTGTTGAACCTCGAAAATAGTCCGCACTTTCGAAGGGCCGACCTGGCATGGCCTGGGATCATGGCGCGCCCAGCGTGCCGGGGTGCCTCGAATCAGGCGGTCGCCATGAGGGCTCTTGCGGACGAGGTCGGTGTAGACGAAGGCGTCGGCGGCGGAATAAGTCTGGAGCAGGAGTGGCCGTTCACAATTGGATTGATTCTTCGCTGAGCCGTGCACGGTCCGGCAGTTGTGGACCGTAATGGTCCCTGCGGGTCCAGTCGGGTAGATGGCGCTGGCTGTATCCAATTTTTCGCAGTCCCGATCACTCAAGCAGCCCACCCACTTTTCGCCATCGTATTGGTCGAAAAGGTCCAATTGATGGCTTCCTGGAATGAAGCCCACGTTGCCCATATCGCCGGAGACGTCTTCCAGGAATACGCCCAGGGTCAGGGGGGTGTAGTTGGTATGCGGCCAGAATTGGATGTCCTGATGCCATTTGACTTCCTCGCCGCCCCCGGGCGCCTTGAAGTTCAACTTGCTGTGGTGAAACTTGATATCCGTTCCGATCAGGTCCTCGACGATGTCTACCAGGACGGACTCGCTGACGAATTCCCAGAACGTGGGATGCAGGTCCGCCGGGGAGACCAGCCGGCGGAGGCGCGGGGTCTCCGGGGTATGGTCGGACTCCAGGTCGAAGAGCGGAGTTGATTCCTTCAGCGATCGACTTTGCTCGACGAATTCGGCGCTGACATGTCGGAGACGATTGATCCAGGCGTCGTCGAGCAGGCCCGGGAGCACGATGAATCCGTCGCGCTCATACGCAGCACGCTGGTCTTCGGACAGGATCTTGAGCGCCTGCCCTTCCGCCGAAGTGATCCGCTGTGCTTGGTCAGGCAATCTAGGTCCGCGAAGCCTCGATGCTCGGGCGAGCCGCAACGCGCGTATACCACGCCTGGAGACGCTCGAGCTTGGGGTTCAGGGGTTGCCCCACGCTGCCCCCGAATTCGAGAAAGGCGTAGAGAAGAACGTCGGCCAGGGTAAAGCGTTCTCCGCAAATGAACTCGTTATCCCCGATTTGCTCCTCGAGCCACGCGAGCCGCTCCTGGGCATAGGCTTTGAGGTCGTCGGCGGCCTGGGGGAAGGTCCGCATGCGGTCTTTGAACAGGCCGTGGCCTTCGGCTCCCCGGAAAGCAGTGGTCAGGGGCTCATTGATGTTCAGGTCGATCCGTCGAGCCCACATCCGAGTTTCGGCCCTCTCCTGGGCGTCGTCGCCAATCAGGCTCGGTGCGGAACCGACTTCGTCGAGGTATTCGCAAATCGCTGTGATCTCGGCGACGAAGCTGCCGTTATCCAATTCGAGAGTCGGAAGTTGGCCGCTTGGGTTGCGGCTGAGGTGGTCGGCCTGGCGATTCTCGCCCGCCATCAGGTCCACCTGCTCTAGCGGGATATCGATGCCCTTCTCGGCCATGAAGATGTGGACGACCCGCGGGTTGGGTCCGAGACCGGTATACAATTTCATTGAGAACCCCTTGTGGAATTTTGGAGGGCGAGCTTGCATTGGCCCGCGTAGGTTGAGGGATCAAGTTCGCCCAGGTTTGGCACGACCGCAAAGAGGTGTGGGGCGGCTTCGCCATTTCCGAAAACGATTCGAGAGTCGCCTGATTTCGCTGGCTGCAGCGCCAAGCGAAGGAGAGCAAATATGAGCATGTTGGAGCGTGACCGTCGCAGGGTCTGGCATCCCTATTCGCCGCCTCAGGCCGGTCCTCTTTTCGAAGTGGTGGCCGCCGAGGGCGTCCGTCTTTCCCTGGCGGACGGACGCGAATTGATCGACGGGATGTCCTCCTGGTGGGCCGCGATTCACGGCTATCGGCATCCCGTGATCGAGAAAGCGGTGGCGGAGCAATTGGAGCGAATGCCCCATGCGATGTTTGGCGGTCTGACCCACGAGCCGGCGGTCAGGCTCTGTGAGCGCCTTGTGGAATGGGCTCCCGGCAACTTCGAGCGAGTTTTTCTGTCGGATTCCGGCTCGGTGGCGGTTGAGGTGGCGATCAAAATCGCCCTGCAATACTGGATGGCACGGGGCGAATTCGGCCGCCAGAAATTGCTCACCGTTCGCGGCGGCTACCACGGTGATACTTTCGCGACCATGGCGGTTTGCGACCCGGTCAACGGGATGCACGAGCTTTTCGGCGCGAACCTGAAAAGCCACCTTTTTGCCGAACGCCCGGCTTGCCGGTTCGAAGAGCCTTTCGAGGAACGGCATATCGAGGATTTCGCCCGGACTCTACGCTCCCATCGCCGCGAAGTCGCTGCAGTCATACTCGAGCCCGTAGTCCAGGGAGCCGGGGGCATGTGGTTCTATTCGCCAGTTTATCTTCGGCGGGTTCGTGAACTCTGCGATGAGATGGGGGTCCCGCTGATCCTGGATGAGATCGCGACGGGTTTCGGGCGAACAGGAGAAATGTTCGGATCCAATCATGCCGAGGTTTCCGCCGATATCCTCTGTTTGGGGAAGGCGTTGACCGGCGGAACCCTCACCCTGGCTGCCACCCTGGTGAGCGACGAGATCTGCGGAGTGATCGCCGAGGGCGAGCCGGGTGCTTTGATGCATGGGCCCACCTTCATGGGCAATCCCCTGGCGTGTGCGGCCGCGGGCGCCAGCCTCGACCTGCTGGAGACCACCCCATGGCGGAATGCCGTCAAGAGCATCGAGGCCCAACTCAGGGTCGAATTGGAACCCTGCAGGACTCTTCCCGGTGTCGCCGATGTGCGTACGCTCGGGGCGATAGGCGTGGTTGAGTTGGCCGAACCGGTGGATATGGCGAAAGTTCAACCCGCGTTCGTTGAGCGCGGAGTATGGCTCCGCCCCTTCGGCCGGCTGGTTTACGCCATGCCCCCCTATGTGATCTCTCCCGCGGATCTCAGTGCGTTGACAGGGGCCATCCGCTCTGTGTTGGCGGAAGTGCATTGCGCCTGATGGCAGATCCTCTTTCGGTTGCCGTCGACCCGCGTTGAGTTTCGAAGGAGGGGCCCCGCCCCGCGGCCCTCAACCCTTGGGTTCTTCTGCGGGTGGGTAGAAGAGGTCGAGCATCGCGTCCACGTGCGCATCGATCAAATCGGGATCGGTCGAATTGCGATTGGTCAGGCATTCGAATTCATTGGCCATCACGTAGGGGAGCGCTGACGAGCCGACGATCATGTAGTAGAGATGATCGGCTCGACCCGAACGCCCGTAGCCATTGGCGACAGCTCGGGTTGTCTCGCTCTTCATGTACTCGAAATTGGGCCGAATATGATTTTCCACGAGCCAATTCGTCCGTGGGTTGGGCGAAATCCCCTCCTGAAGGACGATCTGGAGCAATTCGGGGTGCTCTGCAGTGAAGCGAATATATTCGCTGAGCATAAAGCGGGTTTGCTCCCGGCTGTCCAGGTCCTTCGATTTCGCCCGGGCCAGTGCCATACATTCGGCGAAGCGCCCGAAAATATCGTTCGCAGCGGCCTTCCAAAGGGCTTCCTTCGTGCGAAAGTGGTAGGGCAGAGAAGCCAGGGCGACCTGGGCTTTCTGGGCAATGGCGCGGGTAGTCGCCCCTTCGAAGCCCTTCGCCGCGAAGATCTCCATCCCTGCAGCGATCAATTTGGCTCGGGTGGCTTCGCTTCTCTTCTGCTGGCTTCGGTCCTGTTCTCCGCTCATCGCGTTCTTCTTCCTCTTGTGGAAGACCGAGGGATCTCCGGATCTAGAGCCCGTAGACTCGGGCACTGTATCAAACGAGGCTCGAGTCCGGGGCAAAGAGTTTTCTGGGCACGGAGAACATCTTTCATCCGCCCTCAGTGGGACTATCCTCTCGACTTCGCTTCCAAGCGTGTGCGATCGACCGAACTGAAGCCGTCATCCGGGCGGCCCCAGGAAGCTTCAAGGAGACCAGCCTCATGTATCCCGGCGCCGTTGCAAAGCGTGTCCCCGACAAACCTGCCTTTATCATGGCGGCGAGCGGTGAAACCGTCACTTATCGCCAATTGGATGAGCGCTCCAATCAGGCGGCGCAGCTCTTTTGGTCTTTGGGGCTCCGGCCCGGTGACCACATCGCCTTTTGCATGGAAAATCATCCTCGCTTCTTCGAACTCTGCTGGGCCGCCCAGCGATCGGGGCTCTATTTCACGGCGATCAGCTCGCGCCTGACGTCAGGAGAAGCCGAGTACATCGTCAATGATTCCGAGGCCAGGGTTTTCGTGACATCCGCCGCGAAGGCGGACTTGGCAAGGGAACTCGTGGGTCGCTGCCCTGGCGTCGAAGCTCGCTATATGACGGACGAAGTCATCGAAGGGTATACGTCCTGGGAGGAGGCCGTGGCCTCGCAGCCCACCGAGCCACTTGAAGCGGAACTCGAAGGCGCCCAAATGCTTTACTCCTCGGGGACGACGGGTCGGCCCAAGGGCGTCAAGCACCCACTCAGCAAGGCCAGCGCCGGCTCGCCCCCGCCCTTGATGATGTTGATCACGGCCGCCTACGGGGGAAACGAGGACTCGATCTATCTCTCCCCTGCCCCGCTCTATCACGCAGCGCCCCTGGCATACAACATGGCCTTCCAGCGGGTCGGTGCCACTTGCATCATCATGGAGAGCTTCGATCCAGTCGAAGCTTTGCGTCTCATCGAAGCCCACGGTGTGACCCATAGCCAGTGGGTACCGACCATGTTCGTCCGCATGCTCAAGCTGCCCGAAAGTTCGCGAATCGGGTATGACCTTTCGAGTCTCCAGGTCGCGATTCACGCCGCGGCGCCCTGCCCGGTTCCTGTGAAAGAAGCCATGATCGATTGGTGGGGCAACGTGATCCACGAGTATTACGCCGGAACCGAAGGGAATGGTTTCGTGATGATCAACAGCGAGGAGTGGCTCGAGCATAGGGGCAGCGTCGGTCGCAGCCCGAACGCCGTGATCCATATCCTGGACGATGAAGGGCTCGAACTCTCTCCGGGAGAAATCGGAACGATCTATTTCGAGAGCGACGTCAAATTCGAATACCACAACGCTCCGGAAAAAACGGCGAATGCGACGAGCCAGCAGGGATGGACGACGCTGGGAGACGTGGGCTATGTGGACGAGGAGGGTTGGCTCTACCTCACGGATCGCAAGGCGCATATGATCATTTCCGGTGGGGTCAATATCTACCCCCAGGAGGCCGAGAACCGGCTCATCACCCACCCCAAAGTGCAGGACGTCGCGGTGATCGGCGTGCCGAATGACGACTTCGGCGAAGAGGTGAAAGCGGTGGTCCAGCCCATGGACATGATGGATGCAGGGCCCGAATTGGCCGAGGAATTGATGGATTTCTGTCGCCAGGAACTGGCGGCCATCAAGTGCCCACGAAGCATCGACTTCGAGGAAGAGTTGCCCCGGCACCCGACGGGTAAGCTCTACAAACGCCTGCTCAAGGATCGGTATTGGGAAGGCCATCCTTCCCGAATCGTTTGAGCTCACGCCAGGACAAGGCCCCTTCCCCAGCGGCAAAGAGGAGACAATGTCCCAGGTTATTCGCGATGCCAGTGAGTCGATTCATTGGGACGAGGAGGTGGATGTCCTTGTCGTGGGTCTCGGTGTGGCGGGTGCGGCCGCAGCCCTGGAGGCTTCTGCCTGCGGCGCTGACACCCTGGTCCTGGAACGGGCGGGCGGCGGGGGCGGAACCTCCGCCATGTCGGGCGGAGTCGTCTATCTCGGCGGCGGGACGGGGCTGCAAAAAGCATGTGGCTTCGAGGATTCCGCGGAAGAGATGTTCAAGTACTTGATGGCCTCGACGGGTCACGCGCCCGATGAGGCGAAGATTGAGCTCTATTGCGAGGGCTCCGTCGATCACTATGACTGGCTCTGTGCCCAGGGAGTCCCCTTCAAGCCCACCTACTACCACGGGACCAGTGGCGAGCCGCCCACCGACGACGGGCTCGTGTGGTCGGGTGCTGAGAACGTCCATCCCTTTAACGAAATCGCCAGGCCCGCTCCCCGGGGCCATGTTCCCCAGGTGGAGCACCAGGGTGGCCCGCTCTTGATGGAAAAACTCTGCGCTGCGGTGGCCGCCAGCCCCGCGCGAATCGCGGCCAATCATCGGTGTACCGCGCTCTATCAGCACAGCGACGGGCGGGTCGATGGGGTCGCTTGCGAGAGTTTCGGTGAGGAGCGCAAGATTCGGGCCCGAGGAGGCGTGATCCTGACCACGGGTGGTTTCGTTCTGAATGACGAAATGCTTCTGAAGCACGCGCCCCTGGCCCTGCGCTGCGGCATGCGGGTAGCGGCCACCGGGGACGACGGCAGCGGGATCCGCCTCGGGATTGCCGCCGGGGGCGAGACCATTCACATGGATTCCGTCTCGATTTCCCTGCCCATCACCCAGCCCTGGGGCCTCAAGCGGGGAGTGCTCGTCAACGAGCGGGGGCAGCGTTTCATCAACGAGGACACCTACTATGGTCGCCTGGGTGAAGCGGCGTTGCTGCACAACCAGGGTCGAGCTTTCCTCATCGTGGACGATGACGTATTCGAAAAGCCCGAGTACATGGACGCCGTTGCGGGTGCGGGGGAGACCCCGGCCGAACTCGAGAAGGAACTCGCCCTGCCCCCGGGAAGCCTCGTAGCCACATTGGATCTCTACAATACCCACGCCGCGAAGGGAGAGGATCCCGTTTACCACAAGGCGGCTGATTACATCCAGCCCCTGGTGAACTCGCCCTTCGGCGCCTTGGACTGCACCACAGAGAAGGCGCTCTACGCGGTCTTTACCCTGGGCGGCCTGCATACCGATACCGAGGGCCGGGTGCTCGATCCGGAAGGCGGTGCGGTGGAGGGTCTCTTTGCCGCGGGTCGCACGACCTCGGGATTGGCGGTGGGGGGCTATAGCAGTGGTCTTTCCCTGGGCGACGGGTCCTTTTTTGGGCGCCGCGCCGGTCGGCTTGCTGCTGAGGGTTGAAAGTTCGGGTTCGCCCGCTTGATGACAAAAAAGAAGGAGCCACTCCGCCGATGGAAGATCTCGCGAGCCGAAAGGCCTTTGCCGAATTGCTGTCCCTCCTCCACGAGGCGGACGAACGCTACTTGGGCCCGGAGTGGGGTCTCGAGAGTGCGGATGACATTGCGGGGGGCTTTCGTTCGCTGATGCACGTCTTGCAAGGGGGCCTTTTCAGCCATTTCGAAGAGGAGACGAGGCATCCGTATTTCCGCCGGATCGTTTCACCCACCCGGAAATTCACCGGAGATAATGCCGACGCGGTCTACTACGAGACGGCGATCGATCCGAGCCTCACCTACCGAGTATCGGGCCGCACCGGCGGAGCCGTGTATACGTCTCTGACCCTCGAAGCGGGTACCCAGGAAGGCGCTTTCGGAACCCATACCGCCGGAGTGATCAACGACGAGCAATTCGAAGTCGGACCGGACGGCGAATTCGAAATCATTCTGGGAGGCCCGCGACAAAGGGCCAATTGGCTGGAAGTTCCCCCGGAAGCCAACCGCATCACCACCCGGCACTATTTCGAGAATGAAGCCCACGCCGCCAACGACCCGGATATATCGATTCCACTGAAAATCGAAAGTCTCGAAACCCAAGCCCCGCCGGCGCGTCCCGACGACGCCAAGGTCGCGGCGGGCATCCGGCGGGTGACGAATTTTGTGCGCAGTCGAACCCTGGAGATGCCCAGGCCCGGGGAGCGCGAACAACCGCCCTTCGTCTCCACCGTCCCCAACCAATTTCCGACACCGATCAAGCCTGGCAACTTCGCCCTGGCCGCGGCGGATGCCGCGTATTCCATGGCCCCCTATCTTCTCGGGCCCGATCATGCCCTGGTGATCCGGGGCCGCTGGCCCGATTGCCGCTGCGCGAATATCTCTCTCTGGAACCGGCACATGCAAACGTATGATTTCACCACGCGTTCGGTTTCACTCAACCGGAAACAGACACGACTCGAGCCCGGAGGCGATTTTCGCATGGTGCTTGCGCATCGGGATCCCGGCGTGCCGAATTGGCTCGATACCGAGGGGCGAGCGTTCGGACTGGTCTTCTGGCGGTTCATGTTGCCCGAGGGCGCGATTGAAAAGCCCGAAGCCGAGTTGGTGAACTTCGATCAGATCGCTCAGGGCCCGGCGTCTTGAGCCGGAGGTTCTTCGCAGCCGACCGGGCGCGGGACACTCTGCGCCGGGGACCGGCGGCATTGGGTCTCCTGCTCGCGCTGCTTCTGGTTGCCGTCGCCGGGGCAGCCTCCGCTCGCGCGGAGGATTCGCCGCGCTCCGTGCTGCTGGCCACGACCACCAGCGTGCAGGATTCCGGCCTGCTCGAGGTGCTGCTTCCGGTTTTCCGGGAGCAAACCGGAATTCGCGTTCAGGCGGTGGCGGTGGGAACCGGGGCCGCCCTTCGCATGGGGACCGAGGGCAATGCGGATTTGCTCCTGACCCACGCCCCCGAGGCCGAGAAAACCCTGCTTCGCGAGGGGGTGGTCTCCGAACGGGTCGAGATCATGGAGAACTATTTCGTGCTTGCCGGGCCCAGCGATGATCCCGCCGGAGTCGCGCAAGCGTCCGGTGTCAAAGAAGCCCTGAGGGCCATTCGCGACCAAGAACAACCCTTCGTGAGCCGGGGCGATGATTCCGGCACCCATAAACGCGAAAAGGCGCTCTTTCGCGATGCGGGAATCGACCCCGACCTGCGCTGGCCCGGCCTCACACGAACGGGTTCCGGCATGGGAATCTCCCTTCAGGTCGCGGGCCAGAGGGAGGCGTACATTCTTTCGGATATGGGAACCTTTCTCGCCTTCCAAGCGCGCACGGGCCTGGTGACCCTGAGTCGGCGCGAGCCCGCACTGCGCAATGTCTACGCCGTATTGATCGTCAACCCGGAGCGGTTTTCGGGCGTTCGCGCAAAAGAGGCGCGCAAACTCGCGAGTTTTCTTCAGGGCGTGGCTGCCCGGGAGGTGATGGGCCAATTTGGCACGGAGCGTTTCGGTCGTCCTCTCTTTGAGCCGCTGGCTTCGCTTCCGGCGATCGCAGCGCCCTGAGGCATGAACGAACTCGACGGCCTTTCGCTGCTGGCAATTACGTTGCGGACTCTCGCGCTCTGCGGCAGTTCGCTGGTCATCGCCCTGGCCTTGGGGGTTCCGATGGGCATCTGGCTGGGAAGTCGCAACTTTCCCGGGCGGCGGGCGCTGCTGGGCCTGGTGAACTCGGGAATGGGCGCGCCCCCGGTGGTGGTGGGATTGCTCGTCGCTCAACTCTTCTATCGCAGCGGCCCCCTGGGCGATCTCGAACTCTGGTACTCGACCCAGGCCATGGTGACCGCCCAGGTCCTGATTGCGCTTCCCCTGGTCGTGGCCCTGGTTGTGGCGGCAGTGGCCTCCCTCGATGCGGATTGGGCGCTTCAGGTTCGCAGCCTCGGGATTCCCCCGCTCTGGCGCCATTGGCTCTTGCTTCGGGAAATTCGCCTGGGGTTGCTGGCCGCGGTCATCGCGGCCCTCGGTGGCATTCTTTCCGAAGTGGGCGCCGTGATGCAGACCGGGGGGAACCTGGAAGGCGAGACCCGCGTCCTGACCACCGCGATCCTGATGTACACGCGAATGGGTCTCTTTGAATCCGCTTATGCGCTGGCCGCCGTCCTCTTGGGGCTGATGCTGATTCTCGCTGGCCTGCTCACCTGGGTCCAATACGGAGAGAAGCGATGAGCGCGCCTCTATCCGCCCGGGGTCTGAGACT
Organism: Myxococcales bacterium; assembly: GCA_014240165.1. GTDB lineage: Bacteria > Myxococcota_A > UBA9160 > UBA9160 > UBA4427 > JAZXM01. Next base: position 18,356 of record JAAZXM010000024.1, read on the forward strand.
GGTTCGAGAGTCCGCGGTGAGTCGTTTCGAGCTCCGTATCGAGAACCTCGACGTGGAGGCGGGCCGGGTCCTGGCCATCCTCGGGGCAAACGGCGCGGGCAAGAGCACGCTCTTGCGGGCCCTGGCCGGGCTGGAGGATCCCGCCGAGGGGCGAGTCCTCCGCGGCGGAGAGGCTGCGGTGACGATGGTCTTCCAAAGGCCGATTGCCCTGGCGGGGAGCGTCGACCACAACGTCCGCATCGCATTGCGGAGCCGGGGCCTCGATCCCGGGGCAATCGACCGAAGAGCCGAGCAGGCCCTTTCGCATTTCGGGATCGCCGACCTGGCGGCGCGAGCCGCCAGCGGGCTTTCGGGGGGTGAACTGCGCAGGCTGGCCCTGGCCCGGGCATTCGCCATCGAGCCCGGCGTGCTTCTCCTCGACGAACCCTTTGATGATCTGGATGCGGCGGCCCAGGAAAGCCTGTCGAAGGATCTGCGCCGAACCGTGGCCCAGACGGGGGTTGCGGTTGCGGTGGTCACCCATGATCTGCGGCGGGCGGTACTGGTCTGTGATCGGATCGCCGTGCTCTTGGGCGGGGGTCTGAGGCAGGTGGGGCCGCGGGAAGAGGTCCTGAATCGTCCAGTCGATCTTGGGGTGGCTTCCCTGGTGGGCATGACGAACCTGCTGCCGGCGGAAATCGGAGCCGACGGGGTCGCACGCATTGCGCCCGGGTACGCCATTCCCACCGCGGATTCGTCCATTCGGGGTTCCGCTTGGGTGGGTCTCCGTCCGGAACACCTGAAGGTGGATATCGGCCGGGGCGAAGGGGTCTCCATCGGTACAGGAGAGGTTGTGGAGCATGCTTCCGATGGAATTCTGACGACATTGGGGATCAGTTGGGCCGGGCATCACCTGAGGACCCACCTGGTAGCGGGCCGGGGCATGGCACGGGAACTCGTTGTGGGGGACGCGGTCTCCCTGGCGGTGCGCCCAGAGGATGTTCACACCCTCCCCTCGGATTCCCCTCGGGAATAGGCTTTCGTCGACCCCGGCAACTGGGCCTATCTCAGGCCCGAGTCGCCCTGGGAGTTGGGATTTGGGGCAAACTGCCGATAACCAGAAGTAGAGCCACGCGCCCGCGCGCTCCACCCAGCCGGGACAGCCGGCTTTCCCCAACGGCCACGCAAAAAGGACGTCAAGCATGTCTGAAGCCGATCGAAATCCCGAAGCGCCTCCGGGCCTCGAACCCGCGCCCGAGGGCTTTCGGCCGCCCCTATCCCTGGATGAACTTCTGGATATCCTGGAGCGGAGCGGGCTCATCGATTCGGTCCGCGCCCAGGAGATTGGGGCGCGAAGAATGACCCTGAGCAGCCAGGTCCTCAAGGACAAGGTGGGCTCCCTGCGCTCCCAGGCCGCGGCCCGCTATGACGTTTCGGCCGCCGAGATCATCGCGGCTGCGGGCTTTGCCCACGGGAAGGATCCGCGACGGTCGCTCAACGAGGAGGCCATCGCGCAATGTGTCGCCGAGGCGGCGCTCTACCCCTATCGAAAGCTCGATCCCCTGCAGTTGGACAACGATCTCGTCACCGCGAGTTTTTCACGCGCCTATGCCTACCGTCATGTTGTGGTGCCCGTGGGTCGCGAGGGGGATGCCCTCGAATTGGCGATTGCCGATCCCTACGACAGCGCCCTCCGTGAGTCCATCGAGGCCACCCTTGGAAGGCCTGTCCAGTACGTGATTTCCAGCAAGAAGGACATCGTGGGCATCATTGAGCGTGTTCACGGTTTTCGCTCGAAGGTTGATCTGGCCAGCGAGGAACTCGAGGGTGAAGGCCGCTCCACGGCTCTCGTTGAGCTTGTGGAACTTCAGAGCAATGAGCAGCTCTCGGCTTCCACCGAAGCCCACGTGGTCGCTGCCGTGGACTACCTGCTGAAATACGCCTTCGATCAACGCGCTTCGGATATCCACCTGGATCCCAAGCAGGCGGACGCGGGCATCCGCTTCCGAATCGACGGCATCCTTCATGAGATCGAACGTCTCCCGCTCAGCGTTCACGCGGCGGTGGCCTCGCGCATCAAGGTGCTCGCACGAATGGATGTGGCCGAGCGCCGGCGCCCCCAGGATGGACGCATCAAGACCCAGAACGGCGATCAGGAGGTGGAATTGCGGGTTTCCAGCATGCCCACCGCTTATGGGGAGAAGATCGTCATTCGTGTCTTCGACCCCAACGTTCTGATGGCCGAGTTGCACGAGTTGGGTTTCACCATCGATGAGCGCGAGCGCTACGAGTCGTGGATCACTTCCCCCAGCGGTCTGGTTCTGGTCACCGGGCCCACGGGATCTGGGAAGACCACCACGCTTTACTCCACCCTCCGCTACCTGGCCGGGCCCGAGATCAATATCACCAGCGTGGAGGATCCCATCGAGTTGATCGATCCGCGTTTCAGCCAGGTCCAGGTGCAGCCGCAGATCGACGTCACCTTCGCGGGTGCGTTGCGCACCATCCTGCGACAGGACCCCGACATCATCATGGTGGGTGAGATTCGCGATGCCGAAACCGCGAGCATGGCGGTTCAGGCGGCGCTCACAGGCCACCTGGTTTTTTCCACGGTGCACACTCGGGATGCCGCCGGGGCCATCACCCGGCTGGTGGAGTTGGGGGTCGAACCCTTCTTGCTCTCCAGTGTGCTGCGAGGGGTTCTGGCCCAGCGCCTGGTCCGCCGGATCTGCCCCCATTGCGGGACCGACGGGCGGCTCACACCGGCTCAGGTCGATTCTCTGGGCATCAAAATTCCCGTGGAACGCCGGGAGCAACTCCAGGTCCGCTATGGAGCGGGCTGCCCGGACTGTCGCAATACCGGTCTCTACGGCCGCATGGGCATCTTCGAAATGCTCGACGTGGGCAAGCGTGTCCAGGGGCTGATCCGCGGGGGTCGCGATGCCAACGAGATCGCCGATGCCGGTCGGATCGAGGGCATGGAAAGCCTGCGTGAGAGCGCAATTCGTTGCCTGGCCGATGGGGTGACGACCTTCGAAGAAGTCGTGCGAATCACCGCGGATCGGGCATGAAGATGAATCTACTCGACGAACTTTCGAGTCTGGTGGCTTCGGGATGGCGCTTGATCGCCTTCGAGAGCTTCGAGGAGGATCGCGCCCTCCGTCTGCTCGAGCGGGTCGCGGGCCATCACGATCGGGAACTCATTCGCTGGAGCGTTGCGGCGGGTCTCGGGGAGTCGGGTGAAGGTGCAGGCAGCTTGGAGCGGGGCTTGGAGGCCATTTCGGCGATGGAGCAGCCCGCGCTCTTCGTGTTGCTCGACGCGCATCTCGACGCCCAGAGCCCGGGCTGCGCGCGTCGCCTTCGCGACATGCTCCCCGCGCTCGCCGAGCGAAAACAATGCATTGTGCTGGTGGGTCCCGTTGTCGAGATCCCCCTCGAATTGAGCCGGGAAGTGGGGCGGGCCGCCCTCCCCCTGCCCCGGGCGGACGAACTCGATTCGCTTTTTCGCCGGGCCCTGAATCTGCAGAAGGCCTCGGCGGATGCCGAGATTCTCGACGCGTGTGTACGCGGCGCTTTGGGGTTGACCGCAGCCGAGGCATTGAGGGTTCTGCGGCGTGCCGTCTCCCTGGCGGGAGGGCTCAACTCGGACACCGCGCACCGGGTGGTGGGCGAGAAACGCCGGGCCCTGCGGAGAACTCCGGCTTTGAGCTTCCAGGATGCGGAACGCGGGCTCGATGAAGTCGGCGGATTGGGTGAACTCAAGCGCTGGCTGCGCGATCGCCGCAAGGCGTTCGGAGACGAGGCGCGCAATTTTCGGCTCCCGCCGCCCAGAGGCCTGTTGCTGCTGGGGGTTCAGGGTTGCGGTAAATCTCTTTCCGCCAAGGCGGTGGCCCGGGAGTGGCAATTTCCCCTGCTTCGCCTGGACCTGGCGGCGGTTTTCTCCGGCGATGGCGCCAGCCCCGAAGCGGCGATTCGAGAAGCGGTCGCGGTGGCGGAATCCATCGCACCGGCGGTTCTCTGGATCGACGAGATCGAAAAGGGTTTTTCGAGCAGCGAGAGCGATCCCCACGGTGCGCGGGTATTGGGGTCCTTCCTGACCTGGATGGCGGAGAAAGAGGCTCCGGTTTTTGTCGTCGCTACGGCCAATGACGTCACCAACCTTCCCCCGGAACTGCTGCGGCGCGGGCGCTTCGACGAGTTGTTCTTCGTCGACCTGCCCTCGGCGGCGGAGAGATTGGAGATTTTGCGGATTCATATCGCCCGCCGGGGTCGCGATCCGAATCAATTCGATCTCGAGAATCTGGCGGCGGCGTCGGAGCGATTGTCCGGTGCCGAACTCGAGCAGGTCATCGGCGCTGGGCTCTACGCCGCCTTTGCGGCGAACCGCGAACTCGAGGACAACGATATTGCCAATGCGATCACTGAAACGGTGCCGCTCTACGACACCTATGAGGATCGCGTCAAGGAATTGAGGGATTGGGCCCAGAACCGGGCGCGTTCGGCGAGCGTCGACGCCAAGATGGCCGATCTTTTCGACTGATCGCGAGGCGTTCGCGGCGCGCTAATCCCGGGCGATATGCACCGCCACCTCACGTTCGCCCCCACGCGTGCGGTGCTCCCAGAGGTAGATCCCTTGCCAGGTGCCGAGTACGAGTTCTCCCCCGTCGATGGGAATCGCCAGGCTCGTGGCCGTGAGAGCTGCCTTGATATGGGCCGGCATGTCGTCGGGGCCCTCCTGGGTATGGGTGAAGAGCGGGTCGTCTTCGGCCACCAGGCGGTTCAGCCAATTTTCGAGATCCTGGCGGGCGGATGGGTCCGCGTTTTCCTGGATGACCAGGCTGGCCGAGGTATGCCGAATGAAAAGCGTACACAGGCCGCTTTCGACCTCGGCGGCGCTGACGCAGGCGTGCACCGAGGCCGTCAGTTCCCAGAGCCCGGGGTGTGAAGTGGCGATCTCGAGTCGTCGGATCATCGAGGCTCCCGCCTGGGCCGGGCTAGGCCTGCTCGGCGCCCACTTTTCGCGTTGAACTCCGAGTCCGCACCGAGGCCGCGCGAACGAGTTCGAGTTCCTCTACGAGAAAGGGCCGAGCCTTGCCGTTCTCGCCGTCGATGGCCACGAAATGCCCCAAGGCGGAGGTGCCGGTTCCTGGGTCCTCGACCACGATTCCCCGGCAGCCGGTGTACTCACTGACCGCGCGGCGAATCCGGACCCGGTCTCCGTTCTGGAAAGGCATCGCCCATTGCTACCGTATCTCGGGCTGCGCCGCTTGACTCCGCGCTTGCCCTCAGCCGTGCCAGACGCCCTCGACCATGGGTGAGGGTGTGGTGAGGCTGGTCAACCAGAGTTGGTGAATGGCCCGGGTGGCCCCGACGTGGAGTAGCCGCCGGGCATCCGCTGTGTCGGGGTAGAGCGAGGCGTCCACGTCCACCAGCACCACGTAATCGAATTCGAGGCCCTTGACCTGCTCGATCTCGGCGACCTCGACGCCAGCCGAGAAGCTGAAAGCCTGGTCTTGGACCCAACGGATACCCGGGATATCGCTGCGCTCGAGGCCCTCATAGTAGGCAGCGCTCACCGCGCGGGAGGGCGTCAGGATTGCGACCGAGGCGAGGGGTTCGGAGCGGATCAGTTCGTGGAGTGCCTCGGCCAGAAAGCCCACGCAGGCCCCGCGATCCGCAAAGCGAAAGAGTTCCACCGGAGGACCTTCGCGCGGGGCTTCGGGCAGGCTTTCGTCTTCTTGGAGTTCGCCCAGGAGATCCGCGGAGAACTCGACGATTTGCCGCGAGGAGCGATAGGCCACGCGTAGGGTTTCGATCTCGGTTCCCGGGATCCCGAGAACCCGGAAGAATTCGCTCCAAGACGTGAAGCCGCTGTGGGTGACCACGTGCTGCTGGGTATCCCCTGCCAGGGTGATGGCCGCATCGGGTTGCATGCAGCCCAGCAGGAGTTGGATCTCCAAGGGAGAGAAATCCTGAACCTCGTCCACCACAAGATGACGCAGGCCGAGGGGTTTCTTTCCATTGGCGCGCAGGGGCCCGATGCGAAGTTGCCAGGCCCGGAGCAGAAGCGCGTCGTCCTCGGGGTCGAGTTCGGCGCCCGCACCTTCTTCTCCCATCAACTCGGCGAATACCGGCTCCAGGTGAACCGCGTGCCAATCGACGAATTTCGCGATGTCCTGGGCGGAAAATGTGCCGGGTGCGACGCGCTCGGCGGTTTCGGCCAGGAGTCGGGGCTCGCGCAGCACCGATGCCCAATCATCGATGACCTGCTCCACCCGGGCCTCTCCGGGATGACGCGCGATGTATTCCTCGAGGGCGACGCCCAGGAAGGGATGGAGTTTGATGCGCTGGATCGTGGCCGGGGTGTCCTCGCGCTGGGCTTGGGGCAATTGGCGAAAGTGGCGTTTGCGCTGCTCGAAGGCCCAATCCGAATAGCCCACGACCTGAACCCGGGTCAGCCCGAGGGAGGGCAGCACATGGCAGACAAAATTTCGCATCGCCCGGGAGAAGACCACGACCATGGTCTCGGGCGTATCGATGAGAGGATCCGAGAACGCCAGATAGGCGACGCGGTGAAGCGCCACGGTGGTCTTGCCCGATCCCGCCGCTCCTCGAATGACAAGAAAACCCGGCCCGCCCTGGGTGATGAGTTCGAACTGTTCCGGATCGATCAGGCCTGTGATTTCCGGGAGACGCTTGTCCACCCGCAATTCACGGTCTTCGTCGTCCGTGCCCAATCGCCGCGACGCGCCTTCTCCAAGATCAAATGCCTGGAGCGCGATGCCTTCACCCCCGCCCAGGCGAGGGGTCGGCAAGCTCTCGCAATTCCATTCGCCGGGCCGACTGGTATCCGCGGTAAAATCGCCTTCCGGGGCCTGGATTCTTTGAAGTACGCCCTGCTCGATGCGAACGGTTCGCCGGGCGACGACAAGCCCGATGCGCTCGCGGCCTGCGATCTCCTCATCGTATTCGTCGCCCTGGCGGTAGCTGTAAAAAATTTTCGAGATCGGTGCGTCGCGCCAGTCCACGATTCGGACACCCCGCTCGATGCAGGTCGTACGCCCGAGGCAGAGGTCCCGTTGTTGGCCGGCTTCATCCAGGCGCAGGTGGGCGAAATACGGGTTCATGCGATCGATCTGGTCCGCACCCCCGGCGCTTCGCAACTGGCTCAGGACAGCGGCCTGATGGTGATACTGCTCGCTGAGGGCCGAGATATCCTTGGCCTCGTCGCCCGAGAGGATGACGGCGCGGAGTCGCTCGAGTTCCCGAACAATCGGCGCTTCCGAGGCCGTTTTGGCCTCGGGCAACTCGCTCAGAAGCGAACTGACCTTGGCCAGCAGGTCGAGTTCCTCAGCGATGACGGGATTGCTCACGGCACCTCCGCTTGGCCCGGATTCCGGGCAGTCCCAATTTATAAACGAGAACGTCGACCTCGCACAAGGATTATTCGGGCGGACTCCGAAGATCCGCTTGATTAACCAAGAAGTTGAGACGACGTTCTATTCAGGGCGCTGGGACGGGCGGTGGCTCGGCTGTCCCATCAATCGATCATCACCCGGGTGCGGCTCTGGCCGAGCAAGTCGACGCCCACCTCCTCTTCCGCCGGGACCACAGTCCAGGCCACATCGAAGCCCGCCGCTTCGGCCAGATATCGCGCTTCGAGATAGACCTCGAAGCTGTCGGACCAGACCCAGAAACGGACGTATTTTTTCTTGGGGTCCTGATCCTGGATTGCCGCCTCCAGGAGGTTGCCCTCCAGGCGAAGGTCACCGGCATGCTCGCCCGCCTCCTTGTCGCGCCAAACCATCTCCGCAAAGAGGTTCCGATGACTCTGGCTCCTGAATTTCCAATAGAAGTTCTGCAAACCGAAGAGTTCCTTGCGGAAGAGATTCTCGAGCCAGGGCCGATCCTCCTCCACGACGGGCCTGTTTTCGCCCAGAGCATCTTCGATGCCCAGGTACAGTTGGGCCAGAAACGCTGGGGTCTCGATGGGGACGATGCGGCCATATCTGCAGAAGAAAACGAGTTCGCTCGATTTTTTCGGCGGTGGTCGAGGATCCGGGAGCCGGGCCACCTTCGGCCGCTCTGCCGGGGGCGCATTTTCGAGCAGCGCCTCCAATTGGACGAGTCGTTTTTTCTGCTGGGCGAGGTGTGTCTTTCGCCGGGCGACGGAATCGTTCCTGCGCGCAATTTCCTCCTGGAGTTCGCTCAGCTCAGCGGAGAGCATCGGGTTGGCTCCGGCCAAGGCCTTGAGCTCATCGAGCAGGGGTTGAACTTCATCCAGGAGCATCCCGGCTACTTCGGGCGCCGGAGGCAATGCTTCGAGTTCATCGCGAAGGGTGGTGATGGCTTCGGTGAGGTTCTCGCGCTCCTCTTCGGCCGCCTCAACTTCGGCCTGGGTCGCGGGTTCGCGGACGCCTTCTTCGACGATCCGGTCGACCGCATCCCCCACCGCCAACTGCATGACGGCGACCAGAACCACGAGGATCCCGACGACGTTCGCCATCGTATCCAAAAGGGAATCCAGGCTCTGACCACCGTTATCGTCGCGGCTGCGGCGTCGTTTCATCGGCGCGCCTGCTGCATCAAGCTGAAATCGAGATCGCCGTCGCCCGGCAAGGGCAGCTTGGCGTTTCGCACCTTGAATTGGTTGGCGACATTTTCGGCCTCGAAGAAGCTCTCTACGCCGTCGGGTCGAATCAGGAAAATCACCAGGCCTCGATTGATGGCGCGGACCTGTTTAAGGAATTTCTTGTATTCGCCGCTTCGGACGATTTCGTCGGACGGGATCCGAAAGGAGAAGTCGCCGCGCGAGTGATGCAATTCGAGATATTCGCGCGTGCATTCCACCAGGAAGGGGCGGTAGTCCGGTCCGATGCCGGTGGGGTCGATCAGGATCGGAGCCCGCAGGCGATTGGCATCGCGCTGGCGCATCTCCTCGCTCTTACGATCGATCTCGGCGTCCAATTCCCTGGCCTGCTGGGTAATTTTTCGACTTGCCGCGTCGGCTTTCGCCCGCTCCTTCCTGAGTGCGAGGAGTTGCTCGAGATCCTCCAGGGAGAGATCGGGGTTCAATCCCAACCCGGAGAGCTGGAGGCCGATCTTCTCGGCATCATCGATTTCGGCCTTGCGGCGAGCGAGTTGCGCTTCGAAATCCTCGAGCAGCGCCGCGCTCCCGGTGAGGAAGATCTCCACGGCCTCGAAACGTTCGGAGAGTCGGACCTGGTCCAGGGATCGTTCGCCGATTCCCCCTACCGCCACAGCGGAGAGCAGGAGGATCAAGGTGCCGATCACGCAGGCGAGAACGCTGAGAAAGGGAAAAAGCGATACGTCGCTGTCGTGACGCCGCCGGCGGGCCAAGGGCTAATCGCTTCCCGAGAGTCGCTGGTCCAGGGCCAGCAAAACCCGGTCCGCGAGCCGGTTTGCCGCTGCATCGAGTTGCGCCTCGTCCCGGCTCGAATGCTTGCCGGATGCTCCGTCCCCCAGGCGCGAGACGAGGTATCGCTGGCAGTAATCATCCACCCGGCCCAGGTAATCCTCCTCGGTCTTCTGGAGGGAACTCGTGGGAACCATGATGAATATGCTCATCACCAGGGCCAGAAGGGTCGTATCAAAGGCAATGCCCAGGCCAGAAGTGACCACACCGATGGCATCCTTCATGACGTCGAGGTTGGAAGCCGCCGAAACCGACTCGGAAAAACCCCCGACCGAGGCTCCGATGCCCAGAACCGTTCCGATGAAGCCCAGGATCGGAATCGCCCAGATGAAGACGCGCAGCATGGTGTAGCTCGAGTCGACGATGTTCTCATCGCGCTCGGCGTCCAGGCGCAACTGGTCGACGGTTTCTGCGACGTTGGCCCTGGCCTGGAAATGATCGAGGGCGCGGCGGATGCGCTGAAAGAGGAAATCCCGGGAAAAGGCGCCCGGGAGCCGAGAGAGGTAGTCGATGAAGCCCTGGACATTCTCCGGGTTGATCTCCTCCGAGAGTTCATGGGGAAGCAGATCCAATTCCAAAACGCCCAGTCTTCGCCGCAGGCGCAGGTATTTGGCCGCCAGCAGCACGCCGCACCAGATCGCCAGGTAGCTGATCGCGTAGGGGACCCAGCCCCGGGCTCCGAAGAGTTGGCCGAAATAGGAATCGCCCAGGGGCATCACCAAGCCAAAATAGAAGACCAGGGTGAGGGCCCCGGCGAGCAGGCCCGTCGTAGACAGACGCACGTCCCGAGAGTGATTGTCTTCCGTCGCCTCGCGATTGGGCAGGTGGAGCGGTTCGCCCAAGGCCAGGCCGACCGGCTTCGCCTCCGGTTCGGCGTGCTCGCCGTTCACGGGCAGGAGAAAGGATTGGTCGCAGGCGGGGCAATCCGCCACGCCGCCCGGTTCAGCATGATCAAAATCCGTCGTTTGTTCGCAGTGAGGACACTGGGCGGGGCTCGCCACTCGACTTGATCTCCTTCTGGGTCGACCGTTTCCTTGTCGGGGTAATAGGGTAGAGGCTCAGGCCGCAGACAGGTAGCTTTTCCCCATGGCTGATTCCGAGCAGCACTCCCCCCAGGCTCGTCTGCGCGCTGTGCTCGGATTGCCCGCTTCGGCGGCCTCGAAGCAGCTTCTCGCCCGGGCTCAACGACTTCGCGCGCATATCGAGGAGCGAATCGCCGGGGCGGCGAGCGAGAGCATAGCCTCGGCCCGGCGACTCGAGGTGGAGCGACTCCGGAAGGGACTCGAATGGGAAACCCTCGCCTCCGGGAAGGGATCGCGGAGGCTTTGGGTCGGACGCGGGTTGGCTTTCGCCCTGGGCGCCGCTGTGGCCAGCGCGATGCTCGTCGGGTTCGGGGTCTTGTCGAGCCGGGGTCCAGAAGCCGGACTGGGTACGCCCGGAACGATCAGCGTCCTGGCCTCGCCGGCGGGCGCCACCTGGCGCCTTGTGGATCCAGTGGATGACCGCGTGCTCGGGGAGCATGTCGCCGATGGGACGGGGCACCTGTTTTCTCCGGGGGGCTATCGGCTGGAGGTGGCTCACGCGGATTGCCCGGACGACTGGCGCCGTGAGATCACCCTCACGGCGGGGACCGAGCAGGACTATGCACCGGGGCTTTGCCAGGGCATGGGAGAGGTCGTGGTCGAGACCAGCGCCGAGGGGGCCCGCCTCCAGATCGATGGTCTCGACGTGGGTCTTGCCGGCGCAGAAGCCTATGCACTTCGCGCGGGGCCGCATACGCTTCGAGTGGAGAAAAACGGCTACGAGCCCTGGGAGGGCAAGGTTCAGGTCGAGGCCGACTCGCGGTTGAATCTACGAGCCGAACTCGCCCCTGCCTCTCCGAGCGACTCGGGGCAGCCTGCCGCGGCTTCGGGGCCGCCCTCTCCTCCTGCGGTCGCGGAGCCTGCTCCCGCGAAAACGGCCTCGGCCTCGCCCGCGAGCCCTATGGGGGGAACGCGCGGGGAGCGAAAGCGAACCGGCAAGGGCGGCTCAAAGAGCTGGCATGATGCGGTCAAGCATCAACTTGTGAGCGATTACGATCGCAACGGCTCCCGCAGCCTGGATACGCCGGAAGAAATCCAGGGTATCCCCTGCCCCGTATTGCTGAATCTCGAAGCTTCCTACGAAACCGGGGGTCTGGCTGTGAGCATGATCCACCTTTACGGCTTCGATGGATCCGCCGCGCCGGCCAACACCCTGGGTGTCACCTCAGCGATGCGAGGGTACGCGTACGACCGGATGAAAGACTGCGGGCTCAGGACACGGCGCTGAAGGCACCGTGGTTGCCTTCGGCAATCACATTGAGAAAGACTTCGCCTTCGACGTGAACCAATTCCTCGGAGTTGCCGCCCTCGAAGTAGATATCCTCCATGCCGACCAGCTCATCGTCGACGATGGTGCGAATGCCATAGGCGGCTCCGGCAGCCGGAATTTCGCCGCCGGCACAATCAAAGAAGAGGGAGGCGGCATCCTCTCGGGCGGTCAAGCGAAGGTTTCGCTCCAGCTGGCGCTTCAACTCTTCCAGGTCGAGTTCGCGACCCGCCGGGAGGATCGGCATCAGGTACCCGCTTTCGTCTTCCAGCAGGACGGCTCGGACGATTTTCTCCGCGGGGATCGAGGCGGCTTTTTCGCTCTCGGCGGTGGGCGAAGACGAGGGGTCAACGACTTCGTAATGAACGCGGTTGACGTCGAGAAACCATTTGACGCGGGATGAAATGGACATGGGGGGGATTCTCCGAGTGTGGGAGGAGGAACCTCGCCCACCCGGGATTCCCAGGGAGATGGAAAGCGCCGCCACCTCGCTTGGAGATCAATTCCTGCCTGCTTGAAGCGATGCACCTCAGCGCAGGCAGGGAGACGAACCGGGGGGTGGCGTGAGGCTAGCAGAGCGCCCGGGCTCAAAGCATGATTTTCTGCCAACGCCCCCGGCGAAAGCGGATGCTCAGCAGGCTCGACTTGACGCAGTAGTCGAAGAGAAGCGCCGCGAAAACCCATTCCACAGAGAAGTCCAGCAGCGCCAACAAGCCGGCGACACAACCGCGAACCACTACGAGCCCCGCCAGAGTGGTTAGAAGGGGAAAGCGTGTGTCCCCGGCCCCACGCAGCGCACCGCCCAGGGTGAAATCCACCGCCATCAGGGGTTGGGCTGCGCCCAGGATGTAGATGAAGATCACGGTGAGTCGAATCACCTCCGGCTCATCGATCATGAACGATGCGATGGATTCGGCAGTCGCGATGATCAAGGCGCTCAGCAGCGCCATGGTCAGAACCGCGAGGCGCAGCGCCCGCCAACCGGATTGTTCAGCGCCGGCGGGATCGCCCGCACCCAATTTCTGGCCCACGTGTGTCGAGGCCGCGATGTTGAAACCGAAACCCACGACGAAGGAAAACGAGAGAATCTGTACCCCGATCCCATACGCCGCATAGGGCGCAGTGCCATAGAGCGACACGATCCACAAGAAGATGACGAAGCCCACTTGCATGGCCGCTTGTTCGAGACCCGCCGGATAGCCGATGCGAAAGAGTTGTCTCACGCGCTCTCGGGTGACCGCCCTACCCCTTCGAAATTCAACGCGCAGATACCCCCCGCACCACAGCAGCAGCGTCGCCAGCGAACCGGCGAGCAAGGAGAGCCCGCTCGCCAACGCAGCACCTTCGACCCCCATGGCGGGAAAGCCGAAGCGCCCGTACACCAATCCGTAAACCAGGAAGACATTGAGCACGTTCGTGACCAGGCCGATCCAAAGCGGGGTCATGGTGTCCCCCGCTGCCCGCAGCGCTGAGCCGATCACCATGCTGATCGCGAAGGCCACGTTGAAGAGGCTCATGATGCGAATGAAGGCGGCTGAACTGGCGAGGGTCGCGGCATCGAGTTCAAAGATCGAAGCGAGTTGATCCGCGAAGAGCACCGCGGGAAGCGTCATGAGACCGGCGATGGCGCAGCATAGGACCAGCGACGCTCGGGTGACGAGCGCGGCCTCCGCCCGATCGTTCGCTCCCCAAGCCCGGGCCACAAGCGCGGTGGTTCCCGCGGTCACGGCAATCATGACCGCTTGGAGAATCCAGAAGATTCGATGGCCCGTGGTGACGGCGGCCACTGCGGATGAGCCCAGGGAAGCGACGATCTTGATATCCACGAGGCCGACCATCGCGTAGGCGAGATTGCTCAGCACGGCGGGCCAGGCCAGCCGTAGGATTCCAGGCATTTCCCTCTCGGACCCAGGCAAGCGATCGCCAGGGTCTTGGGCGGGACGCCGCCGCACCGACTCGGAAGACATCTTTCCCTCGTGCCGCCGCATCGCAGGACCGGGGTGTCTCGACTGGACGGCCGGATCGAGGGTCTGGCCTCGGCAGCGCGGGCATGGTCTAAGCCCCGGGCCACGCCTGGCGGCGGCGGCCGACACTAGCCCGAAATGCCTCGAGGGTCGATGCGCCCCTGGGAGTCAGGGGTGCTCGATTGACCTCGGGCGCCCGTGCGGGAGCCGTTTCTTCAGACGGGGAAGGCTTCGCAGAGCAAGGCGTCGATGCGATCGCCGTTGAGCGAGCCGCGCTGGCAGAGCGAATCCGCGATGATCGAGACACCGGACCAGTGGGCGCGAAGGAGTCGTTCGGCTTCGTTCCAGTACTCTGTATAGAAGGTCGTGCTCTCACGGGAGAGCCGCACCGTGTCGGCCAAGCGGGCGAGCCCCTGGCGATCGGCTCCAAAGCGCTTGATCTGGTCCTCGCTGAGCAGGTCCTGGGGCGAGGCGTCACCGCATCCGATTCCCTGGAAGAGCACCTCGCCCAGAGTTCCCGCGTACGACAACACCCCGTGCGCGTCGACGATGGCCTCGGGTGAAACCGGAGCCGGATTTCCCCGGCGGGGTAGCCCGGAGTCGGGCCGACAGACGATCGGGATCGGGAGGAGTGAATAGGTACTCATCTGGGGAAGGCCACCGGGCTCGTCCGCGAAGAGGTTGATCTCCCGGATCACCTGCTCTCCGTAAAGTGTGAAACAAACCACGGCGTGAGCGGCTTCATGGTGAGCGAGGAGCGCCACCCGCTCGGGTGAGGCCGTGACCCGAATCGGGGCGCTTCGAGTCGGGGACGATTGGACGATCTGTGTGGTGGGTACTCCCGGCATTGTGTTCTCCAGAAGCCCGGCTTTCGGCCGGGCGAGCGCGAGGGGGTACGCGTTCCGGACCCCCTGTATCGGCCTCTGAAAAAAAATGTTGAGGGATTGCCGCTTGGGCTAGGTGGGTGTAAAACACCATATGTGAAGACTTTCTGTAGTTCGGCTCTCGCGGGAAGAAAAGCCGCTAGAGCAGTGTGTATCTGCCCGGCGCGCGATATTCCGTTCATTGAAAATATGACGGTGTGGGTTTCGCCTCGCCGCCTAGTTGGCTAGCAACTGTCACCGGGATCGCTCTGGTCGGCCACGGCTCTTTGTGCCTTCCCGCCGATCAAGACCTGTGAGACCTGTGTGAAGTGAGCGAACCTCAGCCAGCAACCCTGGCGCTGTAAAAACCAATGCGCCGTTCATCCTATGTGGGGGAAAACTTGCCGACTATCGCGGACGTCCTTATTGGACGGCCTTCCCGACGAATCGTGATTGCCTTGATGGGCTTCGCATTTCTGGCCGCTTCGGTTGCCAGTGCAGCCGATATCGAGACGGCGATCGCCGAGGAACGCCAAGGAAACGAAAAATCAGTTGAATCGCAGGAGAGAATCAATTCGGTCGATGACCAGACCGACTCGATGGCCTCGGAATACCGAGCCATCATCGACCAGATTGAATCCTTGCGTGTCTACAACGCCCAGTTGTCCAAGCTGATCGCGTCTCAGGAAGCCGAACTTGCTTCCCTGGATCAGCAGATCGCCAACGTTACGGTCATTGGCAGGGAAGTCACCCCGCTGATGCTTCGTATGGTGGATGGCTTGGACCAGTTCATTCAACTCGATGTGCCCATGCTCCCCAAGGAGCGCACCGAACGTCTTGCTGGGCTTCGTGAGTTGATGGACCGCGCCGATGTCGAGGACTCGGAGAAGTACCGGCGCATCATGGAGGCCTATCAGATCGAGAACGAATACGGCCGAACCATCGAGGTCTACCAGGATACGCTCACGATGGATGGCCAGGAGCGAACGCTGGACTTCCTTCGCGTTGGGCGCATCAGCCTTCTCTATCAGACCTTGGATGGGGAAGAAGTCGGCGCCTGGGACCAGGCCCAACGCAAATGGGTCAAGTTGGGTAGTGAATATCGTGATTCTATCCGCAAGGGGGTCCGCATCGCGCGCAAGCAACTCGCGCCTGACATGATCCGCGTACCCGTATCGGCTCCGGAGGCAGCACAGTGATCAGTCGAACTCCCCTCAAGCGCGCAACCCTAGGCTTGGCCTCGGCATTGGTGTGCGCAATTGGCCTTTCCATTCCCCTCGCGGCTACGGCGCAGCAAGAGACCGCCGCCGCTGCCGAGGAAACCGCCGAGCCGGAACGGGCCGTTGTCCCGCCCGGCTTGACCATCGATCAACTGCTCGACCGTGTCCGCGAAGGCTGGCGCGCAGAACGAGCCGAGAATCAGCGACGCGAGAAGGATTTCCGATCTGCCCGTTCGCAGCAGAAGACCCTTCTCGAGGAAGCCAAGGCGACCCTGGCCGCTGAGGAAGCCCGTAGCGATCAGCTGGAAGAGGACTTCGAGAACAACGAACTCAAGATCGCTGAGCAGGAAGATCTCCTCGCCCAGCGACTCGGTACATTGGGCGAACTCTTTGGGGTTGTCCGACAGGTCGCGGGCGATACGCGCAGCCAGGTCGAGAACTCCCTGATCAGTGCCGAGTACCCCGGCCGAATTCCCTTCCTCGACAAGCTGGGCCAGAGCAAGGCCCTGCCGTCGATCGAGGCGCTTGAAGGCCTCTGGGCCACGCTTCTCCAGGAAATGAGCGAGTCGAGCAAGGTCTCGCGCTTCCGGACGAACGTGGTCAAGGTCAGCGGCGAGGAAGTGGAGCAGGAAGTCATCCGCGTGGGGTCTTTCAACGCCGTTTCCGATGGCGAGTACCTCAAGTGGATTACCGATGTCGGCAAATTGGGCGAGATCGGTCGCCAACCCGCACCGAAATACGTGGACAGCATCGAGGACCTCGAGTCCAACGAGTCCGGACTTGCCCGTTTCGCGATTGACCCTGCCCGCGGACAGATCCTGGCCTTGTTGGTCAATACGCCCGATTTGCGCGAGCGAATCGCTTTTGGTGGCTCGATCGGCTACGCGATCATCATCCTCGGTTCACTCACCTTCCTCTTTGGCTTGGTTCGACTGGGCTTCGTTTCCAGTATCAGTCGCAAGGTCTCAGTGCAGAAGAACGCTTCGGAACCCGATGACGGGAACCCCCTCGGCCGGGTGCTCAAGATCTACGCCGATAATCGATCCATGGATACCGAGACCCTCGAACTCAAACTCGAGGAACAGGTGCTCAAGGAATCCGCGAAGATCGAGAGCTTCCTCTGGCTCATCAAGGTTGTCTCGGCTGTCGCTCCGCTCATGGGTCTCCTCGGTACCGTCACAGGTATGATCAATACATTCCAGATCATCACCCTCTTCGGTACTGGCGATCCCAAGATGATGGCGAGCGGCATCTCCGAGGCCCTGGTCACGACGATGCTCGGTCTGCTGACCGCAATCCCGCTTGTTCTGATGCACGCGGTGTTGTTCAGCATGGCCCGGGGAGTGACCACCGTTCTCGAGGAGCAGAGCACGGGCCTGATCGCCAAGCAATCCGAAGCCGAGGGTACGGGTCGAGCGGGCGTGGATTCGGCCTGATGAACCGGGGAGAACGTCGAGCGTGATTGGTATGTTCGAGGCGGTCAGCGATTTCATCAACCGGGGCGGCGACGTCCTGTTGATGATTTTCGCTGTGACCCTGGCGATGTGGACGATGATCCTCGAGCGCCAGCACTATTTTCGCTTCGTCTACCCCGACGAGGCCAAGCGCGTCCTGTCCAAGTGGCACGAGCGAGGGGATCAGCTCTCGTGGCGCGCACACAGGATTCGCGAACTGTGGATTTCCGAGGCCTCGGCCGATCTCAACCGATCCCTCAACCTGATCAATACCCTGGTTGCGCTCTGTCCCCTGCTGGGCCTGCTGGGGACCGTGACAGGCATGATCGAGGTTTTCGACGTCATGGCCACGGCGGGTAACAGCAATGCGCGCGCCATGGCAGCAGGCGTTTCGAAGGCGACGATCCCCACGATGGCCGGCATGGTGGCCGCCCTATCGGGCCTCTACTTCTCGGCTCAGCTTCAGCGCTTCGCGAAGGATGAGAGCGGAAAACTCGCGGACCAGATGACTCATGACTGATCGGGACTGATCCCGACAGCACAGGAAACGGATCCTCAAGATATGCGTCGTAAAAAAGCCAAGGAAGAAGAAGAAGCGGAAATCAACATCACGCCCATGCTGGACGTGGTGTTCATTATGTTGATTTTCTTCATCGTGACCGCTTCCTTCGTGAAGGAATCCGGGATCGACGTGAACCGCCCCGACGCCGCTACGGCAACCGTGAAGGAACGCGGGAATATTCTCGTAGCCATTACGGATACGAACCAGATCTGGATCGATCGACGGCAGGTGGATCCCCGATCGGTGCGGGCAAATATCGAGCGCCTCCACGCGGAAAATCCCCAGGGAGCCGTAGTCATCCAGGCGGATGAAAATTCGAAGAATGGCCTTCTCGTCCAGGTTATGGATGCGTCCCGGCAGGCGGGAGTCTTCAGTGTCTCCATCGCGGCCAACGAGGTTGGGGAATAGACCCGCATGGTTGCTCGTCAAGGCATCGCAGCGCTCCTCGCCCTGGGCATTACGTTCGGGCTTTTCTACCTGATGCAATACCTGATCTCCATGGGGAGCGAGCGGGGAGCGGATATCCGTAAGGGTCAGGTCATCGAATTTGTCCGCCTGAAGCGAGACACGTCGACCCAGACGCGAAAGCGCGAACTCCCGAAGAAGGAAAAACCACCGGAGCCGCCTCCGCCGCCCGAGTTGCAGATGTCGCAGAATGATGCGCCGGATGCCAATTCAATGGCGATTGCCGCACCGGACCTCAGCGCGGGTCCAGATCTCGGATCGGGCCCGAACCTCGGTGCACCCAGCGATTCGGACAGTGTGCCCCTGGTCCGGGTGCCGCCCCAATACCCCATTCGCGCAGCCGAGCGCGGCATCGAGGGTTGGGTGGTGCTTAGCTTTACCATTACGGCTACGGGCACAGTGGAAAACCCGAGAGTGCTCGATGCTCAACCCAAACGAATTTTCGACCGCGCAGCAATTCGAGCGCTGAAGAAATGGAAATATCGGCCTCGGATCGTCGATGGGACAGCGATCGCACGTGTCGAAGAGGTTCGCCTCACCTTCGACCTGGATGATCTCTAGACGACGCCGAGACGAAGCGCCCGCCCTACTCTATGGGGGGCTCTGCAGAGCAGAAAGGTGGCTAATCCCATGCTTCGAGACACCCCGCATAACCGGCTGATGAGAACCATCGTCGCTCTACTCCTGGCGCTGAGCTTTTCCTTTGTCACGCTCGGAGTCGCAGAGTCTGCCGAGAAGAAGTCCAAGCGCTCTCGGAAAAACTTCGTGCCCAGCCAACAGGTGGGCAAGAAGTTGATGAAAATCCAGGAGCTGGCGGAAGTCGAGGACTTTCAGGGCGCCCTGGATATCCTCGTGCCCCTGAGCAAGAAGACCCGCCTCAAGAAATTCGACCGCGCCACGGTCTACCAGATGATGGGTTATATGCTCGGTGCCCAGGAGAAATACGACGAGGCGCTCCAGGCTTTCGAAGTTGCGCTCAAGGTCGACTATCTCCCCGACTCGGCGATGCAGCAGCTGAAATACAACCTGGGCCAGCTCTACCTGGGCCAGGAGGGCTATGACCGGGCCATCGAACTCTTCGAGGCGTGGCTTGACGGAGCCGAAAAGCCCGACGCCCAGGCACATTTCATGATCACCATTGCGTACGCGGGCAAGGAGGATTGGGTTAACGCCCTCGAACATGCCCGCACATCGGTCTCCCTGTCGACGACGCCTGTGGAAAATCGCCTACGCCTCTTGCTCGCGGTGGAGTTCCAGAATGGCAACCTGGTCGAGACGCTGGATGTCCTCAAGCAGCTGGTCACGCTCTTCCCGAAGAAGGACTACTACATGCAGCTGGCCTTCGGTTATTCCAATTTCGGGGACGAGGAAAAGGCCTTGGCGATGCTCGAGCTCGCCTACCAGCAGGACTATCTCGACAAGGAACGAGAGCTGACCCAGCTGACTCAGCGTTACCTCTACCACAACCTCCCCTGGCCCGCGGCGAAGGTCATGGCCAAGGGTTTGGATGATGGCACGGTCGAGGCCTCCACGAAGAATCTTGAGCTCTATGCCAACTCGCTGCTCCACGCACGGGAGTACACCGACGCTGTCGCCCCCTTGGCAGAGGCCGCCGAACTCTCCGAGGACGGAGATCTTTATGTCCGCCTGGCACAGGTTCACCTCGAGGTCGAGGATTGGAGAAAAGCGCGCAAGGCCCTTGAATCCGCGATCGACAAGGGAAGCCTTCGCGATAACGGCAATGCTCAACTGCTCCTTGGGATTTCGAACTACAACGAGAAGCGGTTCCTCTCTGCCCGCACTGCTTTCCTGGCCGCCGCGGATGAAGAGAAGACCTCCGAGAGTGCCGCTAAATGGCTCAAGTACGTTGACCGCGCCATCAGGGACCAGCAGAACCAAGAGGGCTGAGTTCGCCCTTCCCCCTCTCGGCGAAAGTGGCCGGGGAAATCGGGACGAGACGCCTTGACCATGGCAGCACGCAAAGCGTACGCGAAGGGCCTCGAAGATCTCGGCGGAGGGCTCTATGGCTGGCTCCAACCCGACGGGTCCTGGGGCTACAGCAACGCGGGCCTGATCACGGATTCGGGGCAATCCCTCCTGGTGGATACGCTCTTCGATCTGCGGCTCACCCAGGAAATGCTCTCTGCCATGGCGGATGCCAACCCGGCGGCGCGATCCATCGATACCCTGGTGAATACTCACGCCAATGGGGATCACTGCTACGGCAATCAACTCGTATCGGGCGCCACCATCATTGCCTCTCGCGCCAGCGCTGAGGAGATGGAATTGGTGACCGGCCCCATCATGGCCGAGATGCTTCGCAACGCCGGGGATCTTGGTGAGGCGGGCGCTTTTCTGGAGCGTATTTTTGGCGCCTTCGATTTCGAGGGGATCGTGAGCACCCCGCCGAACGAGACCTTCGATGGAGAACTCGTCCGGCAGGTGGGCGACAAGGCGGTCCATCTCATCGAGGTGGGCCCGGCCCATACCCGGGGCGACGTCCTGGTTCACGTGCCCGATGATGGGGCCGTTTTCACCGGCGACATTCTCTTTATCGATGGCACCCCCATCATCTGGGAGGGCCCGGTGGGCAACTGGATCCAGGCCTGCGACCGGATCATCAAGATGAACCCGCGCATCATCGTGCCCGGCCACGGCCCCCTGACGGATATCCAGGGCGTGGCCAGTATGCGGGACTACCTGGTCTATATCCGGGATGAGGCCCGGCGGCGCTACGACGCGGGGATGCCCGCGGCCGAAGCGGCTCGGGATATCGCTTTGGACGACTACTCCGCGTGGCTCGACGGGGAACGCATCGTTGTCAACGTCCACACCCTATACCGCGAATTCGGTGATCCCTCCCCGCCGCCCAACACCCAGGAACTCTTCAGCCTGATGGCCGAATTGGCCGCCTGAGCCCGGGGCCAGGGACTCTCGGATCGAGCGAGGAGGAGGGCCCGAATGCTTTTGGTGGCCAAGACCTACTGGGAAGGCGCCCCCTTCAACTTTCGCGTAGAGCCTGTCTCCGCCGATGTGAAGCCGCTCCTGCTGACCACGGTGGACCATCGCCAGATTCAGGGCCTTTTTTGGAGTCCGGCCGGCCTACCCCGGCCCCGAATCGCGGTCGTCGCCATGCATCCGCGGGTGGACTTCAGCCGGCACTACAGCTTCCCACGTTTGCTGGAAGCCGGAATCGGTTGTCTCGGGGCGAATACCCGTAATCCCAACAACGACACGGACACCGTACACGAACAGATCATTCTCGATGTCGGGGCGTGCGTGGATTGGCTGCGGGATCAGGGGGTCGAGAAAGTCATCCTGCTCGGCAATTCCGGAGGGGGTTCCCTCAACGCGCTCTACCAGGCCCAGGCCCGGCTGGCCCCCGCCCGGCGGCTCAAGCTGACCCCCGCCGGCGCTCCCACCCGGCTGGAGAGCTACGCCCTCTCCCCTGCCGACGCCATGATCTACATCTCGGCCCATAAGGGTGAGGGCCGGGTCATCAACGAGTGCATCGATCCCGCAGTGACCGACGAGCACGATCCCCTGGTAGGCGACCCGGCCCTGGATATGTACTCACCCACCAACGGTTTTCGGCCCGCCCCGGAGTGGAGCCGATACGAACCCGAATTCGTCGAGCGCTACCGCAGCGCACAACTCGAACGGGTCAAGCGAATCGATGCCCTGGCTCGCAGCTTGGCGGATCGAGCGGCCCAAGCCGAGGAACGCCATGGCGCCCCGGACTTCGCAAGCCTGAACGCCGATGAGCAGCGGCAGATCCTGCTGAAAGAAGCCCTGGAACCCGTCATCGTCATCTACCGCACCATGGCCAACCTTCACTACGCGGATAACCACCTCGACCCGTCTGATCGGGAATACGGGTCGCTGCTCAGCGACCGGCCCGACCTGATGAACATGGCTTTGATGGGCTTCGGCCGAATCTGTACGCCCCGGGCCTGGCTCTCGACATGGTCCGGGCTTTCATCGAACGCCGACCTCATGCGCACCCTGCCCGAGATCCGGGAGCCCACCCTGGTGGTGAATGCCGGACGCGACCGTGAGATCTATCCTGAGACCGATGCCGAACCGATTTTCGCGGCGGTCGCCGCCGAGGATCGGACCTATCAGACATTCGCTACGGCGCGGCATTATTTCGAGCCAGATTTCGGCTCCCGGGAAACGCCTGAGATCGAGGCATTGATGGACCTGGTGGTCCCTTGGATCCGAGAACGGTTCGCGGCGAGTTGAATCAGCCCACCTGGGTCGGTCGCCGTTGGCCCTCGAGCGTTGGCGCTAAGTGGCTGGCCTGGACGGGCTCGGTAGGCCCCAAAAAAAACAAGCGCCCGAGGGAGATCGGCTCTCCACTCGGGCGCTCTGTCGTCCATTTGCCATGGCATGCGAGCGGCGCTCGTCGATGAAAGGACGTTCCCTTTTTCCTTGGGGGGAAGCTGGGATCTCCCATCGCGTGCTTGCGCGAATGCGCTCATCGCATCGCTTACCGGGTCGGACGACGTAACCCGGTCGACCCATTCTGCTCTGATTTGGCAGAAAATTCAAGAATGGGCGAAACACCTCATATGGCCCAGCATCATCGCGTCTTTCCAGGGCTTCCGGTGACCACCTGGTGAAGGATATGGGCGCAGGTATCCAAGAGTTCGTCGTGGCCAATACCGCGATGGGAGAGCTCTCGGGTATGCGCCGAAAGCTTCTCCAGCACGGAGCCCAGCGCCGCAGCGGCCGCGAAGGGGTGGATCTGGGGGGATAGCTTTCCGCTCCGCTGGGACTCGGCGACCCGCTCGGCGAGGGCTTCGAGGATGGGCGAGAGGGCGGCGCGCCTGGCCTCCTGGAAGCGCGAATCGCCATGATCGGCTGCCAGGTTGCGAATTAGGAGCACGGCGTGGTGGGCCTCCCAGTGGGCCATAAACGCTTGGACGATACTTCGGGCGGTGGCCAGGCCTCGCTCGTCATCCCACGAGCCGTCGATCAGTTCGAGAACAGCGGGCATTTCCTCGGCGGCCAGCTGCGCCAGCCGTAGGGTCGCCTCTTCGACATCCTTGAAATATTGGTAGAAAGTCGCCGTGGAGGTCCCTGCCCGGCGGGCGATCTCCACCACCGAGAGATCCAGGGCGCTGCGCTCGCGAAGAAGATCGCTGCAGGCATCGAGCAGGCGCTGACGGGTTCGGAGCGCGCGTGGACCGAGCACGCGCCCGGTCTGAGCCTTGAGGCCCGGGCTCGGCTGGAGATCTCCCGGCTCGCTCTCTGGGTTGGACTTCGTCGCACGCCCGGTGGGCGACATGCTGGGACCCCTCTCCACTTCCAAGGCCTCGCGCGGCAAGGCCCAAGAGGCTAGCCGAAGCGCCCTACCCCATCCATTGAACGGGGGGGCCGATGCCCCCGGGTGGAGCTATATCAAGGGAGCCTTCGTCCAGACGGCGCACTCGGAGTCGAACCCTCATGGATGTCAAATTCAGCGCCGAACAGGAAATGCTTCGGGAAAGCGCGCGGGGGCTGCTCGAGAAGGAGTGCCCCATGGCCTTGGTGCGCGCTCAACTCGAGAGCGAGATCGGCCTTCCCGAAGCGCTCTGGCAACGCATGGCCGACCTCGGTTGGCTGGGTCTGATCGTGCCCGAGGCGTACGGGGGCGGCGAACTCGGGATGATCGATCTCGCGCTCCTGCTCGAGGAGATGGGACGCGTCCTGTGCCCCGGCCCCTTTGTCTCCACCGCGGTGGTGGGGGCCCAGGCCATCCGCCTCGGCGGCAGCGAGGCCCAGAGGGAAGAGTGGCTGCCGCCCCTCGTGCGCGGCGAATTGCGGATCGCCCTGGCGCAATTGGAGGCCGAAGCCGATTGGGAGCCCGCTGGAATCCAGATGCAGGCCCAGCCCGACGGCGAGGGCTTCCGCCTGGAGGGCCGAAAATGCTTCGTCGCGGACGCCCCTTCCGCCCATCAATTGCTCGTTGTCGCGCGCACGGAGCCCGGAAGCGGCGCATCGGCTCAGGGGATCAGCCTCATGATGGTACCGAGGGATGCGCCCGGGGTATCGCTTCGCGTCCTCGACTACGCGGAACAGAGCCGGAAATTGGCCGAGGTCGAGTTCGATGGCGTTCGGGTCGCTGCCGACGCGGTGATCGGAAAGCCCGGCGAGGCCTGGCCGCTGCTGGAAAGACTCCACGACCACGCGCGGGTGGCGCTTTGCGCCGAACTCAGCGGAAGTGCCCAGCGGGTCCTCGAACTCTCGGTCGCTTATGCGAAGACCCGGGAACAATTCGGCCAGGCCATTGGGCGCTTCCAGGCGATTCAGCATAAATGCGCCGATATGCTGGTGGCCAGCGAGGGGATCCGCTCCGCCGCCTATTACTCAGCCTGGGCCCTGGACCAGGGCGAGCCCGATGCTCACGCTTCGGCGAGCCTCGCGAAGGCTTATTGCAGCGAAGCGGGCGTGAAGATCACCGGTGACGGCATCCAGATCCACGGCGGATTGGGCTTTACGTGGGAGCAGGATCTTCACCTCTACTTCAAGCACGCCCGGGCTGCAGAATTCGCCTACGGCTCCCCGGCCCTGAACCGGGAACTCGCCGCCCGCGTCCTGCTCGATGGCCCCGGGCCCGCCACGCCCTAACGCGGGAGCCCGAGCACCCGGGTCGCGATGATGTTGCGCTGAACTTCGGAGGTGCCGGCGTAGATGGTCGACGCTCGGGACCACAGCGCTTCGTAGGCCCAATAGCCCTCGTCCAAGGCCGAGGGATCACCCTTTTGCACCAGGGCCCTCGGTCCGAGGATGTCCACTGCGGCAGCCTTCATGCGCTGGTCGATTTCGCTCCAGAGCACCTTGAGGGTCGATCCCTCTGGGCCAGGCAATCCCTTCTCCTTCACCGCCCAGGCATTTCGGTAGACGGAGGTCCGCAGCACCATCATCTCGGCGGCAAAGCTCGCCAGGGTCTGGCGCACCAGGGGGTCATCCGTCGCCCTTCCCTCTCCCCGGGGCGTTTCCCGCGCTGCGCGGATCAGCAGATCCAAGTCGGCGCCGAGCCGGGCATGTTGTGCCGTCGACCCCCGCTCGACCGAAAGGGTAGTCATCACGATATCCCAGCCGCCATTGATCTCGCCGACGACATTCTCAATTGGAACTCGGACCTCGTCGAAGAAGACCTCGTTGAACCAAGCGTGGCCCGTCATCTCGATCAGGGGCCGAATCGTGATACCCGGCGTCTTCATGTCCACCAGCAGAAAGGTCAAGCCCTTGTGCTTGGGCGCGTCGGGATCGGTTCGGACGACAAGAATGCACCAATCGGCTTGCTGGGCGAAACTGGTCCACGTTTTTTGCCCCTGAACGATGATCTCATCACCGCTCACCACGCCGCGCGTGCGCAAAGAGGCAAGGTCCGACCCAGCGTTGGGTTCAGAGAACCCCTGACACCAGACATCTTCTCCCTTCAGGATGGGCTCCAAAAAGCGATCTTTCTGCCAGTCCGCGCCCCGGGCCATCAGGGTCGGTCCCACCAGGCTGGTGCTTACCGACATGGAGATCTGATCCGGACCCCGCACCCGGGTGTACTCCTCTTGCCAGATCAGGTGCTGGATGACGTCGACGTCCCGGCCGCCATATTCGCGTGGCCAATCGAGCCCCGCCCAGCCGCCCTCGTAGAGCTTGCGCTGCCAGGCTCGCAGAAAGGCGACCTCTTCCGAGGGGTCCGCTGGAGCTTCGTATTCGGACGTGCCCCAATTCTCGGGCAGGTTCGCCTGGAGCCAGGCCCGAGCCTCTTGTCGGAATGCGGCTTCCTCGGGCGAATCGCGCAGGTCCATGCTCGTCTCCTTGCTCGGCCCGGAACCCGGGCCCGGTGTCTACAGGTTGACCCCGGCCTCGACCAAGGCCTGGATCTCGGCGTCCGAGAGTCCGAGGATACCCGACAGGATCGCCTGGGAGTGCTCCCCCAGGTGGGGGCCGGGGCGGCTGATTCGGCCGGGGGTTTCCGACAGGCGCGCCCCTGAGCGCTCGAAGGCCAATGGGCCCAGGGTGCCGTGGTCCAGGGCAACGAAATGGCCCCGGCTGCGGAGTTGGGGATCGTCCTGAAGCCCGGCGAAATCACGCACCACGCCCGCTTCGACCCCCGCCGCCTGGAGTTCGCCCATCAGCGCCTCGGCGTCTCGCTGCTCTGTCCAGCCCGCCATCTGGGCATCGAGTTCGTCCGCGTTCTCCACCCGCTGTTCGAGTCCCTGGAAGCGCGCTTCCCCAGCCCAAGCCGGGCTCCCCATGCAGGCGACCAACCGTTCCCACTCGGCCTCGTCCCGGGCCGCGATAGCGATCCAGGCCTCGCTGCCTCCTTCTGCGCCTTCACGCTCGCTGCAGGGATAGATGCCGTGGGGAGCGGCGTGCGCGCTGCGGTTGCCCGCCCGGCTCATGATTTCGCCTTCCGCGCTATAGCGCACCACCATCTCGGCCAGGCTGTAGACGCCGGTTTCGATCTGTGAGACGTCGATGTACTGCCCCTCCCCGGTGCGCCGGAGGTGAAGCAACGCCGCCATCAGCGCGGTGGCGACGAAGCGCGGCGACAGGGAGTCGGTGATCGTCCCGTAGGGACCCAGGGCCTCGGCGTCGGGCCAGCCCGTCAGGTGATTGAAGCCCGCGATGGCGGCCCCCTGCCCTCCGAAGCCGGGGTAATCGCGTTGCGGCCCGGTCTGGCCAAAGAGGCAGCCGCTCACCATGACCAGATCGGGGCGAGCCTCGCGGAGGTGTTCGTAGTCCAAACCCCAGCGCTCCATCACTCCGGGTGCGAAATTCTCGGCCACCACGTCGGCCCATTCATCGATCAGGCGGCGAACCAGGGCGATGCCCTCGGGCGCCTTCATGTTGATGGCCAGGCTCTCTTTCTCGGGGTTCAGCAGCACGAACATGGGCGCCCGCTCGAGAATGTCCGGATCGTCGCGATTTTCCGCGGTCACGTGGAGCAGGCGCAGAAAGTCGGGCCGGCGGGAGGACTCGATGCGAATCACCCGGGCGCCCTGCTGGGCCAGGTATCCCGTGGCGACGGGGCCCGCGGCGCCGGATCCGAGTTCGAGCACGCGCAAGCCCTCGAGGCAGCGCCCGCCGGCCACCCGAACGGCAAGCCGGCTCGCCGGGGCTCGTTCGGGTTCCTCGGGCCGGCGCGGCCGTTGGGCAATTTCCTCGTGAATCTCGCCGGAGTGCGCGCCCAGGGCGGGCGCCCCCCGGCGAAGCCGGATCTCGCCCAGACTGGACTTTGCGAAGAAGGCGGGGTGTTCGAGGGAGAGTTCGAGTTCGGGGTAGGTCACGCGTTGGAAAAATTCCCTATCCCGCAATTGGGGCTGCTCGAGGATCTCCCGGGCATCATTGCATGGCGCTAGAAGAATCCGTCGGGCGAGGGCTTCGTCGTAGAGTTCTCGCATGGTGCGGCCCGCGAAGAAATCGCCGAAGGTCGTTTCCAATCGCTCGAGCTCGCCGGGGCCGAGGCTTCGAGGGCTGTATTGCGCCCAGTCCATGGCCCGGAGCCAATCCGGCGCCATGTCGCACTCGGCCATATAGTCCACGGTGGCGGCGAGATTGGCGGCGCGCGCAGGTCCGCCCCGGAGCCCGTAGCTGATCCAGCCATCGCGGCAGCGCCAGATTTCCCGGGTTCCCCCGGTTCGGCTTCCCGTTCGCGGCCGGGGCCCGGGGGCCAGCGGATATTGCCCGGCCCCGGTCATCAGGCTGGCGAGTTGGCACTCCTGGAGCGACACGTCCACGATCTGCCCCTCAGCCAGATCCGGGCGCGCCCAGAGCGCCAGCAGGATACCCAGCGCGGCTTCGGGTCCCGCGTGCATGTACGCAGTGGGGAGGCCACAGGCCAGGGGGGGCCGCTCGGGATCACCCGTCACGCTGGCGTTGCCCCCCATCGCGACGCAGACCAGGTCGTGCCCCTCGAACCCCGCGTAGGGTCCGGTCTGGCCGAAGGGCGTGATGGCGCAAAAAACCAGGCCGGGATGGTCCGCGGGCAGCATGGCAACGAGATCGGCGTAGCCCAGTCCCCAATCCTCCAGGCGCCCGGCGCGCCCGCTTTCGAGCACCACGTCGGCGGTGGCCGCCAAGGCGACGAAGGCCGTGCGGTCCGCGTCGGACCCGGCCAGGTCGAGTACGTGACTTCGCTTGCCGGTGTTGCCCGCCAGCCAGGCGCAGCTCGCGCCCTGGCTCCGGGCCTCAGGGCTGGGGTACGGGGCCCGCTGTCTCAGCGGATCGCCTGTCGGGGGCTCGATCTTGATGACGTCGGCGCCCAGATCCGCCAGGATGCGTCCGGCCAGGTGGCCCCGCTCGTCGCTGAGATCGAGGACCCGGTAGTTGGACAGCAAAGGCGAGTCTTCCGGGTGGCTCGCAGCCCAGGGCATAGGGGGCCCTCGGCCGAGAACGAGAAACGGGATCCCAGGAGCGCCCGCCGCTCTGGACAACCCACGAGGCAAAGTTAACACTTCGTCAGAAATCATCACTCGCCCCCGGAGAGCCCATGCGTAGCCCGTCCCTCTTTTCACTCGATCAGCAGTCCGCGCTGGTAACCGGAGGCGGCCGAGGGATCGGGCGCCATATCGCCTTCGGATTGGCCGAGGCGGGAGCCCATGTCTTCCTCGCGTCGCGCAAGGCAGAGTCCTGCGCCGAAACCGCCGCGGCCATTACGGATCAGGGCGGCCAGGCCACCGCCCTCTCGGCGGATATCAGCCAACCCGAGGCTTGGGGCCGATTGGTGGATGAGGTACTGGAGCACACCCCGCGCCTTCATATCCTGGTCAACAACGCGGGTCGGACCTGGGCGGCCCCGCTTTTCGACTATCCCCTGGAGGCCTGGGACAAGGTCTTCGACCTCAATGTGCGGGGACTCTTCGGTCTTTCGCAACGCGTCGCACGGCATATGCGCGAAGCCGGGGGCGGCGCGATCCTGCACGTGAGTTCGATTTCCGCCTTTCGCGCCAGCCGAGATGAGAACGAACCGGTCGTCGCCTACAACGCAAGCAAGGGCGCGGTCACCGCACTCACTGCCGATATGGCGGTGAAGTTGGCGCCCCATGGTATACGGGTCAATGCCATCGCTCCCGGGCCTTTCGATACCGCCATGATGGATCACCTGCGCGACGATCCCGAGAAACTCGCGGCGTTCGAACGGCGCATTCCCCAGGCGCGTTCGGGCGGGGCCGATGACATCAAGGGGGCCGCGGTCTTTCTCACCAGCGCTGCATCCGCCTTCGTGACCGGGCATACTCTGGTTGTGGATGGCGGCCTGATGGCGACGTCCCCACTCTTTTGATCCAAGGCGGGAAGCCAGCGTATTCCGGGCCCGCTCCATCTGGACTAGCATCGGCGGGTCCAACCGCCCCGGAGAATTCCCCTTGCTCGACCTGCGTCCACTGAGTTCGGAAATCGGCGCCGAGGTGCATGGCCTCGTCCTCGCCCGGCCCCTTTCCCCCGAGACGATCCGGGCGATCCGGGCGGCCCTGGTTGAACATGAATTGTTGATTTTTCCCGAGCAGGCCCTGAGCGAAGAAGAGCACATCGCCTTCGCGTCGGAGTTCGGTACGCCTGAGATTCACCCAACGCGGGAGGGGGCGGCGGGCAACCCCGAGATCTTCGTCATCGACACGGACGATGGGGCCCCGGCGGCCCAATGGTGGCATACGGATATGACCGCCCTGCCCGCTCCGCCCATGGGCTCGATCCTCCACATGCAGATCACCCCGGAAAAAGGCGGCGACACCGAATGGTCGAGCCAGACCTCTGCCTTCGAGGCGCTGCCCCCGGATTTGAAGGAACGCGTCCGCGGCCTGCGCGCCGAGCACGAGGCCTGGTGGGACGCCGAGACGAAGAGCGCCCATCCCGTGGTTCATGTGCATCCCGAGTCCGGCCGGGAGAGCCTTTTTGTCAACGGGATCTTCACCAAACGGATTCTCGATCTCCCCGAAAAAGAGGGGGGTGAGTTGCTCGAATATCTCTGCGACCACGCGACCGAGGAGCGGTTCACCGTTCGGCATCGTTGGCGTCAAGGGGACGTCGCCTTCTGGGATAACCGATCCACCCAGCATCGGGTCAATGACGACTATGGTGAGGCCCGGCGCCGCATCCATCGGGTCACTTTGCTGGGCCAGGCCCCGGTTTAGAGCAAGCGATTCAATGTGGATCCCGTGCTAGAGACGCCCGCATCGTCAGGCCCTTCGTCGTCAGGCCCTTCGTCGTCAGGCCCTTCGTCAGGCCCTTCGTCAGACTCCTCCGCCGCTACCTCCTCCCCGGGATTTTCGCTCTCGTACCGGCGCTATGTCCTGGGCCTGCTCACGGTCGTCTACATCGTCAATTTCGTGGACCGCCAGGTGCTCTCGATCCTGCTCGAGTCCATCAAACTCGACCTCGGGCTCAGCGACACTCAACTCGGCCTGCTCTCGGGTACCGCCTTCGGACTTTTCTACGCCACCCTGGGCATCCCCATTGCCCGGCTGGCCGACATCTTTTCGCGCAAGTTGGTGATCGTGGTTTCCCTGGCTCTGTGGAGCGCCATGACCGCCCTATGCGGATCGGCCTCGGGCTTCGCCATGTTGCTCCTCTACCGGGTGGGAGTGGGGGTCGGCGAAGCCGGCGGGAGCCCGCCTTCCCACGCGCTGATCAGCGATCTCTTTGCTCCGGAGAATCGCGGGGCCGCGTTGGGGATCTTCTCCCTGGGCGTTCCTATTGGGATTCTTGTGGGCCTTCTGGCCGGGGGATGGCTGGACGAATCCCTGGGTTGGCGAACCGCCTTCGTCGTGGTGGGGCTGCCCGGCCTGGTGCTCTCCTTGATTGTGGGGCTGACCCTGCGCGAACCACCCCGAGGCATGGCCGATGGGCTGGTGGGCGCAACGGGTTCTCATAGCGCGCGGGAGGTGATCGCCTTCCTCGCGCGCTCGCGCAGTTTTATCCATACCGCCCTGGGCGGCGCTTTCTACGCCTTCGTGGGGTACTCATTCGTTACCTGGGCGCCTTCATTTCTCAAACGCTCCCATGCCATGGACAGCGGAGAGGTGGGCACCTGGCTGGCGCTGATCATCGGGATCGGTGGCGGGGTCGGGGTCTACGCGGGCGGCTGGCTCTCGGATCGCAGGGCCCGCGTCCACCCGCGTGGCCGCGCCCTGGTGCCCGCGGTCGCGATGTTCGCCTGCCTTCCCTTCTGGGCCGGGGTTTATTGGACAAACGATGCGGGGCTCGCCCTGGCCCTGATGGTGCCGCCCGCGACCTTCGGGCTGATGTACCAGGCGCCCGCCTTCGCCATCACCCAGGGCCTGTCGACGCCCGCCATGCGGGCCACTGCGGGGGCGGTCCTGCTCTTTGTCATCAACCTGATCGGCCTTGCGGTGGGGCCGGCGGTCACGGGCTTGCTCAGCGATAGCCTGGAGCCGCGCTTCGGTGCCGAGTCCCTGCGCTACGCCCTGCTCATCGTTTCCATGATGCTCGCCCTTTCGGGTTTCCATTTCTGGCGGGCGTCGCGCACCCTGGCCGAGGATCTGGAATTCGTCCAGTCGATTCAGCACCAACAAGCCAGCGGTGCGGGCGCGGCTCAGGCTTCGTAGCGAACCCCGTCGATCTCGGCGCCCTCGGCCTGGAGCCGCGCCAGGGCCAGTTCCCGCAAAGGGGCCACCTGAACTTTCTGGTTCGCGGTGAACGAGAGTTCGTCCGCCTCGAGGAAAAGCACGCGCCGGGGCACCTTGTAGGCGGCGAGTTGGGTGCGGAGCCTTTCCCGAATCGTTTTCTCGTCCACGTCCGCACCGTCGGCCCGCACCGCGCATAGGACGATGATCTCACCCAATACGGGATGGGGTACGCCCACCGCGGCCGCCACCCGAATCGCGGACTCGTCGGCGAGCGCCGCTTCGATCTCCATCGGGGAGACATTGGCGCCTCCGGTCTTGATTACGCCGGAAAGTCTTCCGCTCCAATGCAGGTAGCCCTCGGGATCCAGGCGACCCCCGTCTTGAGTGCGGAAGAAACCATCCTCGTCCAGGTAGAGTTCGGGCTCCACCTTGCTATAGCCCCGCATGAAGGTCAGGCCCTTGACGGCGATCTCGCCCTTCTCGTCGGACCCAGCCAGGGGGACTCCGCTCACCGGATCCACGATACGCACGGCCATGCCCGGCAGCGGCAGCCCGCTGGTGCCGCTGCGCATTTCAGCGGGAGCCGAGGCCGGCAGCGAACTCGCCAGGGTGAAGGTTTCACTGAGGCCATAGGATCCGTAGGTCCCCCACGTATCGAGGGCCAGGCCCGCGGCCGGCGCCAGGGGCGAGGCGAATTCGATCTTCGCCAGGCTCGAGAGATCGCGCCGGGCGAGGTCCGGATGCTCGGCCATGGCTTTTTCCTGGTGGGGCCAGGCGTGCAGTGTGGTCACGCGCTCGCTCTCGATGAGTTCGAGAAAACGTCCGGGATCGAAGGCGGGTTCGGTGATGAGCCGGGCCCCAGCAGCCAGACTCGCCCCCAGCGACATGGCGATCCCGGCCGTCCAGAAAAAGGGTTGGGCGGTGAGCACCACGTCGGTTTCGCCGAGCCCCATATCCTCGCCGAAGCGCCAACTCTGGATCACGGGCGCGCGCTGCATGTGGAGTACGCCCTTGGGATGGGCCGTGGTGCCCGAGGTGTAGATGAGGAGCCCGTCATCGGCGGGATGCACCTCGGCCGCGGCGGCTTCCACCAGCGCTTCGGGCACATCCGCGCCGAGGGTCGTCAAGGCGTCTGGCCCTTCGATGCCCGCCAGCCCCGCATCCGCCACCGCCTGGGCGTCGAGGCAGACGATCCGGCGGAGGTGAGGGAGTTCGAGGCAGCGCAGCCGGCCCGGCCGGCTCTCGCGCAATTCGGGGTGGCGTTCGGCCCACTCCGCAAGAAAGTCTCGCTTCAACATGCCGGCTTGGAGCAGGAGCAGCGAGGCGTCGCTGTGGCGAAGGATATAGTCGCGCTCGGCAGGGGTCGCAAACGTGTTCACCGGAACCAGCACCCCCCCCACCCCGGCCACCGCAAAGGACGCCACGACCCAATCCGGACCGTTGGCCATCAGGACCGCCACCCGGGAGCCCTTCGTGACCCCGGCACCGATCAGCCCCCGGGCCATCTCCCGGGCGCGGGTTCGGAGTTCGCGGTAACTGGTCTCGTGCCAGGGGCCAGAGGGTTCGGGTTGAACCGCCAGGGCGACGCGCTCGCCGTGGCGCTCGGCCACGTCATCGAGGAAGCGGGACCAGGTGTAGCGTGCGCTGTCGGGCTGAAGCGCGAGTTTGGGCGACTGCTCCATGGCGCCTCTTTGCTTTGCCGTGACGTCTCCGGGCCCTTAGCGGGCTTCGGGTCCGGGCAGGGTCTCGGTGGGGAGGCGCACCAGGGCGTCGCCCTCGGCGAGCACGTCGGCGTTCTGGTTGGTCATCACCACGTGGACCTGGGCCACGGGTTGGCCCGAGGGATCGTCGTAACGGATATCCGCCACCTTTCCATCGAGTTTCGTCAGGTCACCCGTCATGGCGGGGGAGCGGTAGGACATTTTGCTGTGCACGATATCGCTCCACTCGCCGCCCCAATTGCCCAGGTAGTCGAGGATCCAGGCCCCCATGGAGGCCCCGTACCCGTAGCCCCGGGGCATCCCGATCAATTGGGCGTATTTGGCCTGGATATGGCCCCGGGAAGGTCCGTAGTAGAGACCGTCGCCCAGGGTCGGATCCACCTTGGCCCCCTCCTGATCCCGGGACATCTCGGGGAGCCAGCCGGCGTCCAGGGTGGAGTCGGGACCAGCCACCTGCTCGAAGGCATTCCAGATCGTCATCTGGAAGGCGCGCCACTCGGTGGTGAAGCTCGCGATGGTGTGGGGGCCGATCAGGCGCTGGGGCAGATCGTCGCCCACCTTGACGAAGAGGCGCCGCTCGTGACCGAGTTCGCGCACGGTCTTGAAGTACTCGAACTTCTCCTCCTCGATCGCCATCAGCTGATCCTCGGTCCAGACGGGATCCTCCTCGGCGTCGAAGAGCGCCAGCTTTCGCGCCTCCTCGGCGAGGTAGCGAATCGACGTGGAGCGCTGCTTGCAGATGAGTTCGCCGAAGTCGTTGAGGTAGGTGGTATCGCCCCGGGAGAACATGGTGGGCCCGGCGAAGCGGGTATTCGTCACCTTGTAGTCGAAGAGCATGCGGTCCCGGGCGATCCGCTGCCCCGGGCGAATCCGGGGGCCGAAGAACCACCACTCATCGCCCCCGAAGAGCATATGGGTGCCGGGGATCGTGCCCTGGATGGCGGGGCCGGCGCCGTGGCTGTCATCCGTGGCGACGGCGAAGGATTGGGGCGCCACGAGTTCGCCGAAGCGCGAATCGGGCTCGGACGCGTAGACGTCGTCGTGATAGAGCGGGTTGGCGTTCTGCATGCCCTGGGCCCAACGGCGCAGATCGTTGGGCACGACCGGATCCTTGAGTTGGCCGCCGCCCAGGGGAATCCCGATCCACTTGTCCACCGGCGCGGTATCGAGGCTGACTTCTTCGCCCTGGGGGTCTTTGGCATCCGCCGTCATGGAGAACCTCGCTCTGGGGGTGGAGTCCCGACCTGCGACGATATTTGACGGTCCATCAGATCGCAACTCCGGCCTCTCTCTGCCCTCGACGCATCCCCTACATTTGCGCTTCTATCCGGAGTCCCCCATGGCGATTCAGCACCTCTCCCATATCGGCATTTGCGTGGCCGACCTCGAAGCCGCGCACCGTTTCTACAGCGAGGGCCTCGGCTTTCGCGAAGTCCACCGGCTTCACGTGGAGGGCGAGCACGCCGAGCAATTGCTCGAGCTCCCGGGCCTGGCCCTCGAGGTGGTCTACCTCGAGCGCGACGGCACCTGCATCGAACTCCTCTACTACGCCAAGCCCGGGCACCAGGGCGAACCCGAAGCGCGCCCCATGAACCAGCGCGGGTTGACCCATCTCTCGCTGCGTAGTGACGACCTGGACAGCGATGTCGAGACGCTACGGAGCTTGGGGGGGCAGGTGCTGGATTCCACCCGGATCGACAACCCCGCCTACCGGTCCCGGGTCGTCTTCGTGACCGATCCCGATGGCACGCGAATCGAATTGGTGGAGCGTCCCGGGGATCCCGCGAGCTTGCCCGGCGCCGATTGAAGCGAACCTCTCATCAACGCGGGCAAGCGCGCCGCGGAAGACGCCCAAAGAAAGCCAACCCAACACCTTCGAAAGGAAGCCCGATGCTCGAGCTCTACCACAACGCCGCCTCCACGTGTTCCCAGAAGGTCCGCATCGTCTTGGCCGAGAAGAACCTCGACTACACCTCGCGCCCCATCGATCTGATCAGCGGTGAGCAACACGACCCGGCCTACGTGAAGCTGAACCCCAACCACGTGGTCCCCACCCTGGTGGACGACGGAGCGGTCTTCATCGAGTCCTCCCTCATCAACGAATACCTGGACGAGCGCTACCCCGAGCCGCCCATGCGCCCCGCCGACGCCGCCGGCCGCCACGCCGTGCGGCTCTGGATCAAGCGCTTCGACGAATCCATCCAGCGCGCCGTGGGCATCGTGACCTTTGCCATCGGTCCGCGCCGGATGCTGCTCGCCCAGCCCGCCGAGGTCCGCGAAGCCAATATTGCGGCGATTCCCAATGCCACCCGCCGGGCCGAGCGCGCCAGCGTGATCGAGCACGGCATCCACGCCCCAGAATTTGCCGGGGCCCTGGGGCAGCTGGTCGGGCTCCTGGACGACGTGGAAGAAGCCCTGGCGGACAAGCCCTGGCTCTCGGGCGAGTCCTTCGGTCTGGCCGACGCAGGGCTCCTCCCCTACGCGGTGCGCCTGGACCAGATGGCCATGGGGCCCCTCCTCGCCGCCGACACCCGGCCCAGGCTGGCCGATTTGTACGCCCGCCTGCAGGCCCGCCCCGCCTTCGCGGTGGCGGTGACCGAGTGGCTGCCCGAGCCCATCCTGGCCCTCTTCCGCACCGGCGGCGAAGCGGTCTGGCCCGAAGTCGAACCCATGACCCGGGGCGCAAGGGACTAACCCCGGCGCCTCAGCCCCGGGCGCCGAGTCCCAGGGCTTCTCGGGCGACGATCCCCAGCATGATTTCCGTGGTGCCGCCGCCGATGGTTTCCCAGAGTGCGTGGCGCCAGAGCAGGTCGGGAC
The DNA here is from genome assembly GCA_014240165.1 of Myxococcales bacterium. Lineage (GTDB taxonomy): Bacteria > Myxococcota_A > UBA9160 > UBA9160 > UBA4427 > JAZXM01. Next base: position 54,766 of record JAAZXM010000024.1, read on the forward strand.
GACTGCCGGACAGCAACGCCTCGGGGCCGCCGAATTCGCTGACGGCCCGGGCGATGTGCTGACAC
>JAAZXM010000025.1 GCA_014240165.1 Myxococcales bacterium
TGCCGCGCAAGACCTTTACGGCAAGCCCGGGCTTCGAGGCGCATCAGACGGGAAATGGACCGTTGACCGTGGCCTTTGAGATGGGGGGAGTGGCCGCCAGGCGGATGGTGGTGCCCAACCAGATCTGGATGCTGCAGAGGCTCGAGGCGGCGCTGGCGGAATCCGATGGCGATGTGCTCGCTTCCTGGTTGGCCTGTTTCGATCAAGGACCGGAACTTCTCGAACTCGAGACGAGTCTGCGCGGCTGCCGGGTTCGCAAGCAAGGTGGGCTGCTCTTTTCGGCTGAGTGAGGGCGCTCTCCGCCGAATTCGCCGGAAAAGCGAGACCAATACAGTTCGGACCGTGTATTTCCAAATTTAAAAATAGAGAACAGGAGGGGGTTCGATGGCGAAGAAGACAGTCTTGATTACGGGGTGCTCTACCGGGATCGGCAAGCTGGCGGCCCGAACTTTTTACGAGAGAGGCTGGAACGTCATCGCGACAATGCGCAAGCCCGAGAAGGAAGAAGAACTCGGCGAGCAAGACGACCTGATGTTGGCCCGACTCGATGTGACCGATAAGGCGAGCATTCACGCTGCTGTCAGCGAGGGCGTCGGCCGTTTCGGCGGCCTGGACGTAGTCGTCAACAATGCCGCAAGGGGTGGGCGAGCCCTGCTCGAAGCATCCAGCGACGCGATGGTACGCGCGATGTATGACACGAACGTCTTCGGGGTCATGGACGTGTGCCGGGCCGTGCTTCCCATCATGCGGAAACAGGGATCCGGGTGCATCATCAATATCACCTCCATGGCGGGGATGGTCGGTCTCCCCCTGGAGACAGCGTATTCCGGCACCAAATACGCCGTCGAGGGAATGACCGAGGCCCTTGCCTTCGAATTGAAGGGGCTGGGCATCCTCGCAAAAACCGTCGCTCCCGGTGTCTATTCCCGAACCGAATTTTCCGCGAATGCGAACGATGACGATTGGGCCGCGGGGGGCCAGGCGTTGACGACCTATAGCGACAAGTTGCGCGCCCATTTTCGCAGTTCGGTGAGCGCGGAGGGTGGCAATACAGCGGACCCACAAGAGGTGGCCGACAAGATCTTCGAGTGCGCCACCGAGGCGACCCCCGTTCACAACCCCGTCGGAAACGATGCGCAATTGCTCATGAAAATGATGGGTGGTCCAGGCCGGCAGGCCTTTCTGGACCAGGCTGAACCGCTATTGCTTCCGCCGTCCTGAGTGCCAGGCCCCATTGGCAAGAAGCGCAGCTGATGAGGTCGAATTGCCAAGAAAGCGCTTCATTCGGGGTGCTGCGGGGTCCGTCTGCCAGCAGCCGCGTGATCCGCACGCGGCTCAGCGTAGCGAGGAGAGGTCGGCGATCCGAGTTCTTGGCTCGGGAATCTCCTTGGCCCCCACAAAGCGCAGGGCGAGCCCGCCGCGCGAATGCCCCGCCGTATCGAGCCAGTTGGGGACACCCGGGTCCTGACCAGCGATCACGACCCGCACGTGGCCGTCCGAGTCGGCGACGGCTGTCTCGTTGTTGACATGCGTGTTGAAGCACATGAAGTCGAGAGATTCGAGCCAATGGTTCCCGATTTGCAGGTTCCAATACTCGCAGCGGGGCGGCGCGAAGTCGACAACCAGGGCCTGGCCTTCGCCGAGTTCCCAATAGGAATAGTTATAACTCGTGTTGGGATCACCCTGGGCCACTGCAAGAAATTTCGGATCAATGGGGCGGATCTCGTGAATGTGCGCCTGGAAGGATTCTGTCCACGCAAGGAATTGGGAAACCGTACCCAACACCATCTGGCCCGCGCGGTCGAGAGCCCCTGAAAACCGCGCGGGGTCCAGGGGCGGTGGCGACTTCGCTTCGCCGAGTCTTTGCAGTTCGAGCGGTGCCTGCCGCTGCTGGGCGCGGCGTAGCAGAGTCTGCCGGATGTTGAGCGCATTCGTCTTTGGCCCCATGGGCAGCCAGTTTCCCGGCTGCTCTTCCCGGCTCAGGGTGATCTCGAAGCGGCCATCAGAATCCAGCGAGAGCGATTGGCTCTCGAGATAGCCGTCACGCTGGAGGCCCCCGGGCATGCCCAGGCCACCGGAATACGTCCCAAAACCGATCATGTGCGCGTCGGCCAACTCGCCCGTCAGGCGGTAGCTGGCGTCAGCCTCGAGCCGGGCGCCGGCGTAGACGTAATCGGGGTTGTCCAGCCCAATTTTCGGCGACTCGGCGTGGCCCAGGGCGATTCGGTCGGCCTGGGTTCTTTCCGTTGCGCTCCGTAGGAAATGACGGGCAAGGCGGCTCACATAGCGAATTCCCTCGGCCCGATCGAAGGAATTGTCGGGCGCCGCGTCCAAGGCCTTGTGGCCGGCCTCCTTGAGGCGGTCGCAGAATTCATCCCAAGCGCGTCCGTCCTCGATGCGCCGAATGGCTTCTTCGTCGCTCATAGGGGTTCCTTCCTCGGCGCCGCGATTACTCGGCTGGACAGCCTCGCTTTACGTTGACCCTCTGCCGCGAGTTCGTCAAGCTTGCCCGGGCAGACGATGAACCGGATGAGTCCGCCTCGGGGAGCGGCCACGAGCGCTGGGGCAGGGGCGTCCGGTGTGCAGAGGGGCGCAAAGGAGCAGCGATCTCATGTCATTCCGCGAAGCCGAGGGTCGGTTCCATGAAGCAGCGACCCGCACAACCGGCCTCGAGGATTTCGGGGATACCGAATACCTGGAAGGCCTCCGCACCTTGCTGGGCGCGCTCGACGACGAGAGCGAACTCTCCGGGATCGGGTTGGCGGTCATCGAGGGAATGATTATCGGCGCGCTCCAGGGGCGACTGCGCTCTGAACAGGGTTTCTCGGAGCATCCCGAGGCCCGGGAGGTCTCCATAGAACGGCCGCTCGTCATTACGGGCCTCGCTCGAACCGGAACCTCCGCTCTTCACCATCTGCTGGCCCAGGATCCCGCGCTTCAGGGCCTCGAACTCTGGCTCGCCCACACGCCGAAACCCCGTCCGCCTCGGGCGGAATGGGCCGGCGATGCCGATTTCGCCGAATGCGATGCGCGCATGCGCGCGCTCTACGAGCGCAGCCCCGAAATGCGCGCCATTCATTACTCCGCTGCCGACCAGGTGGACGAGTGCTGGTACTTGCTGGCCCAGAGTTTCGCGCACTCGGGCTGGGAGGCGAATACCCATGTGCCTGGTTATTCGAAATGGTGGGCGCAGCACGACATGAAGCCCGCCTACCAGCGCCACCGGCGCAACCTGCAATTGATTGGGCGTAATACGCCCGGCAAGCGTTGGCTGTTGAAGGATTCGACGCATCTCTTCGATCTGAACGCTTTCCTGTCGACCTATCCCGACGCGCTGGTGGTTCAAACTCATCGGGATCCCGCCCGGGTGATTCCATCGACCTGCAGCCTCTGCTGGTCGGCGCGTGCTCCCGTCAATGAGAACCCCGACCCCGAGGCCTTCGGCCGCTCGACTCTCGATCTTTGGCAGCGTGGGGTCGAGGCCTCCATGGAGGCCAGGCGCGGCCGAGATCCGGCCCAATTCTACGATCTCCAATTCGAAGACTTTCAGCGTGATCCGCTGGCGGCGATTGCGGACATCTACGGCCATTTCTCTTTGCCGATGGCCGCCGCCGCTGAGAGCGCCATGGTGGGCTTCCGCCGGGACAATCCGCGCGGCAAGCACGGCAAACATCGGGTGGCACTTTCGGATTGGGGGCTCGCAGCGGACGAAATTCGTGAGCACTTTCGCGCCTACATCGACCTATTCCAAATTCCGGCCGAGGGTTAGGCCCCACTGCGGTCGCGGGCGCAATCGTAGGGAGAGCGGAGCCCTTTCCCCTTCGCGACCCTATGGGTCGTCAATTATTTTCTTTTTCCTGTCGAGGTCGACCGATTCCGATGCGATCGGCTTTGCCAGTTGATTGCTGGGAAGAATCTGCGAACTATCCTCGCCGAATTCGCAGGACGGCTCTGCAGGGCTCGCTTTGAGCTTCAGGCAGAATTTGGATAGAGCCAAGGAGGAAGAATGAATCCCGCAGCCAAGCTGACTCTCACCCTTGCAACGCTTTTCTACGGGATCGTACCCGTGATCATCGATGTGTCGGGCAGCCATCTCCTGCACCCCGATTGGTCGCCCCACTCGCGTTTTCACCTGGCGTGGTTGTTGAGTGTCGGATTCACAACCACCTGCCTGGCGCTCTGGTTGCTCTGGGCCCGGAGTGACTCGCTGGTGCCGGGCGTCCTCGGAATGCTCTATACCGGCGGTTTTTTCGTCGCAGCATCGACGCGCTCGCTCTATGGCGGCGCATTCACTGAGCCCGGAGGCGTCGAAACCACATTATTGGGCCTCGATGTCGGTATCTTTGCATTCGGTGGCGCCTTCATTGTGATCGCTGTGTCGCAGTATTTCCTGGCCCGCGACCTTTCTTAGACATGGCTCGGGAAGGCCCCCGTCCTTCGAGCTCTATGATAAAAGGATGGAGCGGCTGATCACAGAAGAGACATACTCGGCATTCGCTGAGCGGGGATATGTACGGCTACCGGGATTCCTGCCTCCTGAATCCGCAGAACCCGCAATCGAGCGTGTCCAGCGGGTGCTTGCCCGTGCCGCGCCTTCGGACTCGGTCACGGCTGTTCGTAAGCGGCTGAAGCCGCTTGCCAAACTCCCCGAGTTTTCCGCGCTCCTGACTTCGGAGCTGCGCCAATGCGCACGCGCACTCGCGGGTGGCCGAGCGCTTTCAGAAATCGTCGATCACCCGCAAATTCTCTTTACCCCGCCCGGCGCAAGCATCTGGACAGTGCCGCATAAGATTTGGCATCTCGATGTCCCTCGATTGGGTGAGGTCGGCCTGGTCGGAGTGCAGATGTTCACTTTTCTCGGCAAAGTCGAAGCGGGTGGAGGCGGTACAGTGGTGGTTGCGGGTTCTCACCGTCTCCTGAACGATGCGGGAAGGGTTCGATCCAAGGACGTCAAACGACGACTCTCGAAAGAAGCCTATTTTCAGGATCTCTTCAACGGTGCGCTGCCCGATCGGGAGCGATTCGTCGATGAAATTGGCCAGGTGGGGGACGTGTCCCTTCAAGTGATCGAATTCATCGGGGAACCCGGAGACGTCTACTTCAGCGACCTTCGCGTCCTGCATAGCTTGGCCCCCAATGCGCGGAGCGCTCCGAGGCTCATGCTCAGCCAGCGCTTCTTCGCGACAGAAGAGATTGGAGCGCTCTACGGCGGTGAAATCTGACCGGGTGCCGCTTCGGGACAGGGGCCCCAAAGCAGACTATTCTTTGCCGTTACTAAATAGACTCGCAGCATCCCACGCGTACCGAGTGAGGGCCCGCCAGTTCGGTATCCAATGGCAGAGTACACATCACATTCGGGAAAGATGAGCGTCACGAATTTTCGTACCGTGGCGCGGCACGCCGCGCTGTCTTCCTTGGGGTTGGCGGGAGGATGGAGCGGCCGTTTCCAACGGGTGATGGCCACCGACGCGGTTCAATTTCTCTACCTGCATCACATCTTCGATGATGAGGCGCGCAACTTCGAATCAATGCTGAAGAAGTTGAGCGAAAGACACACCTTCCTTTCCTACTCAGATGCTGTGCGGCGGGTTCAGCGGGGCGATATCGACGGATCGTATATCGCGCTCAGTTTCGATGACGGGTTCAAGAACTGTGTTCGAGCGGGCGAGATCATGGAAGAGCTTGGAATCAGCGGATGCTTCTTCATCATTTCCTCGATGGTCGGAGAAAAGCGCTTCGAGGTGGCAAGCGAGTTTTGCGAGAGGCAACTCAACGTACCCCCCATCGAGTTCCTCGATTGGGGCGATGTCGATACGCTCTTGAAGATGGGCCACGAAATCGGCTGCCATACGGTGACCCATGCGAACTTGAGCGAACTTTCGAGGCGCGGACTCCAGGAAGAGGTGGGCCCAGCGCTGGAAATGCTGACAAGGCATTGCGGGCCGATTCCGCACTTCTCCTGGCCCTACGGCACATTCGGTCACTTCAGTCCTGAGGCTGCAAAGGTCGTCTTCGAACACGGTTTTGAGAGCTGCGCTTCGGCCGTGCGAGGCTGTCATGTCTCTCCCCACACCGGTCAGGCATCGGCGCTCTGCTTACGTCGAGATCATGTCATGCCGGTATGGCCGAAATCTCATCTGGACTATTTCATGGCCAGGAACCGAATCGATGCATCGAGGGATGCGAATCTCTGGCCCGCGGATTGGCGCCTTTCCATCGGGGATGCAGTCCCGGGCGAGGGCGCTCGGTGAAGGTCGCGGTGCTCACGGGCAGTCGGGACGGCTTTGCCTCGCTCTGTATTCCGGCTCTGGTGCGCGATCCCAATATCGAGCTTGCCCTGGTGATCTTGAACACTGGCGAGCCTCCCAGGACTTGGAACTTCTACAAGAGGAAAATCAAGAAGACCCTCAAGATCGGAATTCTCGGCACCTTGAACGGTATTCGTATGAGACCCTGGTTCTCGGCGGATGTCTTTGCCATCACTTCGAATCTGTCGCTGGAGGAATTGCAGGCCGAGTTCGGTTTTCGCCTCGATTCGAAGAGACGCCGCAGCTGAATGGCAGAGAAACCCAGAGGCTCATCGAAAAAGCAGGTACGGATTTAGGCCTCTCACTTGGAAACGCCTATATCGTACTCTCGTGTTTTCACGTTGCCTGAGTCTTTCGTTACGATGAGCGCTGGGCACCGAAGTTCCGGGAAAATCGCCAAATCAAGCCAGCGCATCGTCAGTTTTTTTCCGCCGAAATCAGAAATGTCGATACACTGATTCATGGGGCTGCAGCGATTGGCAGCCGAAGGAGTTCAAAATGAGTGCAACCGCCATTCACCTGGCACCTGTTCCGACGTCCCCGATTGAGGAGATCGCGCCTTTGGTTGCGCGATTGCGTGAGACTTTCGACTCGGGCCGAACCCGCTCGCTGGAGTGGCGCCGGCAGCAGTTGAAGGGGTTGATTCGCTTCGCCGACGAGAACAGCGACGCATTGGTCAAAGCGCTTCAGGCCGATATGGGCAAGCCCGAGTTGGAGGCCCGCGCGGCGGATATCGGGCAGATCAACGTAGAAGCGAAACTCGCGCTGAAGAACCTCAAGAAATGGACCCGCCCCCAAAGCGCCGGGAAGGTCCCTTTCATGGGTAAATCGTTCGTGGTGCGGGATCCGCTCGGTGTTGTTCTGATTATTGCGCCTTGGAACTATCCCGTTGGCCTTCTCTTGTCGCCCCTCGTCGGCGCGATCGCCGCGGGTAATGCCGCAGTATTGAAGCCCAGCGAAGTAACGGCTCATACCTCGGCTGCTCTGGCCGAGTTGCTACCCCAATATCTCGATACGGATGCCATTGCCCTGGTGGAAGGAGGCGTCCCCGAAACCTCTGCGCTGCTCGAGCAGCGATTCGATCACATCATGTACACCGGGAACGGAAGCGTCGCGAAGGTCGTGATGGAAGCGGCGGCAAAATATCTCACCCCGGTCACCCTCGAGCTGGGCGGCAAGAGCCCCTGCATCGTGGATCGAACCGCCGATATCCCCGTGACCGCGCGCCGGATCGCTTGGGGAAAGTTCATGAATGCAGGGCAGACCTGTATCGCTCCCGATTACATCCTGGTGGACGAGTCCATTGAAGATGAATTGATCCGCGAACTGGAAAAGAGCGTCAATGAATTCTACGGGGGTGAGACCCTTGAAAACACCGATTACACCCGAATCGTCAACGCTCGTCACCATAAGCGGGTTTCAGACTTGATGGCCGGAGAAGAGATTGCCTTCGGCGGCGAGAGTCGTGCCGAGGACTGTCATATCGAGCCGACTGTTTTGCGCAACGTATCGCCCGATTCGCCCATCATGGCTTCCGAGATCTTTGGCCCTGTTCTTCCAGTTCTTCCGGTCAAAGGGGTCGACGACGCCATCGATTTTGTCAATCGGGGAGAGAAGCCCCTTGCGCTCTACCTCTTTAGTGGAGATTCAGGGACCGAAGAGCGCGTATTGGGAGAAACCAGTTCGGGGGGTGCGTGCATCAATGGAACGATCATGCATATCGGGAACTCAAAAATGCCCTTTGGTGGAGTCGGTCCCAGCGGCATGGGGGCTTATCATGGCAAATATAGTTTCGAAACATTCAGCCATCGAAAGGCCGTGCTCCGACGCGGGTTCAAATTCGATATCAAGATGATGTACCCGCCCTACACTGAAAAGCGGACGAAGATGGTCAAGAAGATGATGTAGCTGCGAAATGACTCGAGGGGATGGGAATGACCGACACACCTCATAGGGGCATCCACCATCTTGGGCTCGCCACCCACGACATGGAGGCGACCCTGGATTTCTATGAAAATGTCTTGGGGTTTTCGGCGCGCGTCTGCGAGATGATCGAGCCCGAAAGCGGCGGAAATATCCGGCACGCATTTCTCGATATCGGCCAGGGCGAGATGATCGCGTTCATGGAGTGCAACGAGATCCAAGGGGTCGAGGCGGGTTTTGATACAGGCATCAACCGTGGCCTCGGCATCCACGGCGGGCTGATCCATTTCGCCTTCAAGGTTCTAGACGAGGTCGAACTCGAGAAAAAGAGCGCTGACCTCGCAGGCAAAGGCGTCGATACCACCGCGGTCGTGGATCATGGCTGGTGTAAATCGGTCTATTTCAAGGATCCCAACGGTTTGCAGCTCGAGTTCTGCTGCCTCACGGCGGAACTCGGTGACAACCACGTTGAGGCGCGGACGAGCGAAGCCTGGACTCGCTTGTCGCGTAGCTGAGCCGGAAGAACTCGGCGCTTGCGCCGGCCCTAATCCGTTGGGGGCAGGAGCCGACCGTCCGCGTCGCGTCGCTCCGGGCCTTCCACCCGGGCGCGGCCATCTCCGAATGGCGCATCGCGCTCGGTAATGGTCTGCTTGACGCCCTTGGCCGCGAAATCCTTGAAGACCTGGCGCGCCGCCCGGGCGGTGTGTGCCTTGGCGTCGTTCTCTGCCGCCAATCGCTGGAGAGTTTGAGAACCCATGAGTTCCATCCCCAGGTTCACGATGCGCTTGTTGGCAGCCAGAAGCGCCGTATCGATGAGTGCGAATCGGTCGGCCAGGCCTTCGACTTCGCTTTCGAGAAATTCGGGAGGGACGGATTTCATCGCAAAACCGATCTTGGCGGCGTCCTCGCCGCTGACCGAGTCTCCAGTCAGAAGCAGCCGCTTGGTCCATTGTGGCCCGCAATTGTAGAGCCATAGATGGTTGGGCGGCGAACCCATATTGCGGAGCGGCGGAAAGCCGATGTTCGCGTCGTCAGCGGCGATCACGATATCGCAATAGAGGGCCAGGTCTGTTCCGCCAGCCAGACAATGGCCGTGAACCTGGGCGATCGAGGGCTTGTGCATCTCCCAGAGCGTGCGCATGCAGCGCTGAAAGCGTTCGAGCATCCACGTATCGTCGTCTATTCCCCGACCGGTTCTTCGCTTGACACCGTCTTCCGGGCGCGCGAGATGGGTGGGGGCGAGGTCATAACCCGCTGAAAATCCGACGCCCGCACCCCGGATGATCACGGAATGGACGGCTTGGTCATCGTCGGCTTCCCAGAGGGCGTCCTGGAGTTCCTCGAGCAAAGTGAGGGAGAGCGCATTTCGCTGCTTGGGCCGGTTGAGCGTCAAGCGCGCGCGGTTCTGGTCGACTTCGTAAAGGATGCTTTCGTAGGTTCGTTTGTCCGCCACGGTCACCTCTGGGAATCGTTCCGTCACTGGAAGGGCTGGCCACTATAGTGGATTCGCGAGGGATCCTCGACGGCGTCAGCCAAGCGGTTGGGTCAGGCTCGGTACGCTGTAGCGCTCAATGCTCGAAAGGCCCATCTTCCTCCGCCATGTAGCCCCATCATCCGGGAGTTCCCAGAAATGCCCGAACCCATCCAGGCCTATCTAGTCGCCAACGCCCGGTTCCACGATACGGATTTCGCTCGACTCAGCTTGCTTCAGCTTCTTGCCGAAAGCCCCGAGATTCGTACCCGGGTCGCCGACAGCTTCGCGAACACCGAGGCCATCGCGAAGGCCGATTTCCTGATCACCTATACCTGTGATCTTCGTCCGAGCGAGGCCGAGGAGCGCGCTCTGCGCGATTTCGTTGCCTCGGGAAAGCGCTGGATTGCTCTTCACGGCACGAACGCGATGCTGGATTTCACCGCCAAGGGTCTTCAATGCTCGAGAGACCACACGGTTTTCATGGAAACATTGGGCAGCCGTTTCATCTCGCACCCGCCTGCTCAGCCCTACAAAGTCACGGTTGCGGACCCGGAACATCCGTTGGTCGCAGGTATGGAGAGCTTTGAAACTACGGACGAACTCTACCTCTGCGAATATTATGGCGAGGTGCGCCCGCTTCTGGAAACTCGGTATACGGGCACCTTCCATTCGGGCTACGTCGAGAACGAATGGCCTGAAGATGCCCCCAGGCTCGTTGCCTATACGCATCCGGTGGGTGATGGCGAAGTGCTCTATATCACCCTTGGCCATTGTTGTGGTCAATACGATATGCGGCCGATTCAGGAAGTTGCCGAGGTCGTGCGAGGTTCCTGGGATAACCCGATCTTCATCGACTTGTTGAAGCGCGCCTTGCGTTGGGGGGCGGGAATCTCCTGAGTGGAGTTTTCCCAAGCGGGCCAGGTCTCGAAACTAGGCCGAGTCTTCGGGTGACCACGCGACGGGAAAGACCTCGGGGAATTCGCTCAGGAATTGGCCCGATCGGGGCTTGTGCGCGTAGAGGGCACGGGGGTCGGGGATGATCTGGCCCGCCCGGTGCAGGTAGCGAACATCCTCTCCGGCCCAAAGCGAAGCGTGCGCCCGGCGCGGTCTTTCAGAAACGATATTCCCGCCGGCCCCGTGAAGGATATGCCCGTGAAAAAGAATCACGTCACCCGGTTCATAGTCCCAGCCCAGGATGTCGTAGGAATCCCGATGGGCCTCGATGTCGGGTACCGCGGGTAGCCGCGTATCACGGACCCCGCTGAAGTAGTTCCAGTCATCGTAGGCGTCAGCTCCCAAAACGGGTTCGTCCGGGCGGGCGTTCTCGAGCGTTGCTCGGGCGTCGTCATCCGCTTCGGGGTCGCGCCCGGCCAGGGGCGAGTAGGTTGTATTCCAGAGATGAGAGCCCCGCACGACCTCCAAGCTGACATCGCGAGGAACCGGATCTGCCGAGACCCAGGCACGAATCAAGTCGTGGCCATGAAGGTTGTAATAACACGTGTCCTGGTGCCATGGCGTGGGAAGGAAGAGTCCTTTCGGTTTGAAGAAGAGCTGGTCCATGTAGAAGCGGACCGCGCTCCCCAAGGCCCGGCCGACAATTTCGGCCAGGGGAGATTCTTCGACCATACGGCGGAGCCCCGGCGACTTGGCCGCGGGGAATTGATCCACGCGAAGTGTGCCGAGATTTTCGGACATGACATCGGGGCGGTCGATTGCCTCGTCTGCCCCCGCGCCGAGCAGGTCGACCCATTCACGCGAAAGCATGCCTTTGACGAGGGTGGCGCCATCACGGTGGAAAGCGGCGATTTCGTCTTCCGTAATCGTCCGAAGCGGGGCATCTCGCATGATTTCAAACTACCGCACTGATATTGACTGAACCACACCCGGAAAGCGCCGAAGGAGAGCCTGGAAAGTCCCGCACCTCGAATTCGAAGATCTTTGCTGGCAGAGAAGGGACCCTGCTTTCGCCCAGAACGGCCTTGGCCCTCGCAGACCTCGGGAAAGCCTGAGGGTGTGCCGGCGCTGCCAGCCTTCGCTGGCCTCCAAGGCGCGGAGGGGCTCTGTTTCCAGACCCTTTCTCGCGGCGAAAGATCTCTCTATTGTTGGCTGGCTGCGACGGGCCAGCGGCCCGGGCGAACGGGCGCCACCCGGCGAAGACGAGGTGTATGCGATGGAATGGACAGGACCTGAACTTCTCGAGATCTATCGGCGGATGCGAACGATCCGTTCGTTCGAGGAAAAACTTCACGAACTGGTATCCGCGGGAAAGATCGGTGGCTTCATGCATCTCTATGCTGGGCAAGAGGCGATCGCAGTGGGCGTCTGCGCCCAGCTGAGCCAGGCCGATACCGTCGGTTCGACCCATCGAGGCCACGGCCATTGCGTAGCCAAAGGAGTCGACGTCAAGGCGATGATGGCGGAGTTATTCGGCCGCTCCACGGGAACCAACCGCGGCAAGGGCGGGTCGATGCATATCGCCGATGTCGAGAAAGGCATGCTGGGTGCCAACGGCATCGTAGGTGGCGGCATCCCCCTGGTAACCGGTGCTGCCTTGACGGCCCAGGTGTTGGGTACAGAAAATGTCGCGGTGGGTTTTTTCGGTGATGGCGCCACCAATCAGGGCCAATTTCATGAGTCCCTCACCATGGCCTCCAATTGGAAACTCCCGGTTCTCTACGTGTGCGAGAACAACGGTTTCGGAGAGTTCACACCGACCGAATTCGTTGTGCCTGTAAAGGACATCGTCGAAAGAGCGAGTGCATATGGCATGAGGGCTGTGATCGCCGACGGCATGGATTTTTTCGATGTCTATGAAAAAGCGGGCGAAGCCATCGAGCTGGCCCGGAAGGGCGAGGGCCCGACTCTTCTCGAATGCAAGACCTACCGCTTCTATGGACATTATGTCGGCGACCAGACTCCATACAGAAACAAGGAAGAGGCCGAAGACTGGATTCAGAACCGAGACCCGCTCGATATCTTCGAGAGCCGGGCAACCGAGGCGGGCGTGGCGGACGCGGAGGGATTCAGGCAAATCGACGGTGAGGTCGCAGCTCTATTGAATGCGGCGGTGGAGGAAGCGGAGGCGGCTCCGCTGCCTTCTACGGATGAAGTGCTTACCGATGTTTACGTGAGGTACGAATCATGAGCCGCAAGTTGGGTACGGGAGGGGCGATCAACGAGGCCATCGCGATTGCAATGCGGAGCGACCCAGCGGTCATCCTGATGGGCGAAGACGTGGCCGGAGGAGGCGATCGCTCCAAGGAAGGAACCGAGGAGATGGGGGGCGTGATGGGGACCACGCGCGGGCTCGTGGGTGAGTTCGGCATGAACAGGGTCCGCGATACCCCCATCGCCGAGATGGGCCTGATAGGCACCGCAGTAGGCGCAGCAGCAACTGGGCTTCGGCCGGTCGCGGAATTGATGTTCATGGATTTTCTCGGCACATGCCTGGATCCACTCCTCAATCAGGCGTCGAAACTCCGTTATATGTTCGGAGGGAAGGTCAAGGTGCCCCTGACCGTTCGCACCGTCAGCGGGGCAGGCATGCAAGCCGCTGCCCAGCATTCCCAATCGCTCTATTGGATCACTACGGGGATTCCAGGCCTGAAAACCGTGATTCCTTCGAACCCCGCAGATGCGAAGGGTCTTCTCCTCGCATCGATTCGTGATGACGACCCGGTGATCTTTTGTGAGCCGAAGGGGATCTTGAACCAGGTGGCCGAGGTGCCCGAGGGCGATTACGAAATTCCGCTGGGAAAGGCCAATACCCTTCGGGAGGGCAGCGATGTCTCTCTCGTTGCGTTCGGCGCGACTGTCCGCATCGCGATGAAAGCGGCGAAAGCCCTGGAAGAAGCCGGGACCAGCGCCGAGGTGATCGACCTCAGATCCCTCTCGCCCCTTGATGACGAGGCGATCCTGGCCTCACTCGAGAAGACAGGGCGAATGGTTATCGTGGATGAATCCACTCCACGTTGTTCCATCGCGCGCGACATTGCTTCTATTTGTGTCGACAGGGGCTTCGATTCCCTCCAGGCTCCGGTCAAATGTGTGACCGCACCCCACACCCCCGTTCCATTCAGTGGTGTTCTGGAGCAGGCATTTCTCCCTTCCGCCCAGGATGTGCTCGACGCTGTCGGGCAGATGGACTGAGCGCGATGGCTACCGCCGTTTCGATGCCGAAGCTTGGCATGACGATGGAGGAAGGCGTGGTCATCGATTGGCCCCTTGCGATTGGGGGGGCGGTTGAGAAGGGCGATATCGTCCTGGTGATCGAGTCGGAAAAGGCCGAGGTGGAGATCGAGGCGCCGGCCTCCGGAGTGCTTCGACATATTTATATCGAAGCGGGAGAAACGGTCCCTTGCGGCACCTTGCTTGCCGCGATCACGGATGGCATCGACGAACCCTTCGATACCGACGCCTTTCATGCTGCTGAGGATCACCCCGAGGCCCGTGGCGAAGGGGGTCTTCAGGTGAGGGGATCCTCAGAGGAAAAGGCACAGGTTTCGAGCCCCAAGAAGAGTTCTCGGAACCCCATTGCTCCCGCAGCTCGCGCCCTTGCGCGCAAATTGGGGATGGACCCGGAAGAAATTCCGGGCACTGGGCCCAATGGCCGCGTCACGAAGCAAGATGTCGAAGCCTATGCGAAGGCCCGGGAGAGCCTCTTTCAGGTGGATCAGGGGGTGTCTCTCGAGGTCTTGACCTCCGGCGCAGGCGACCCTGTGCTGCTGCTTCCCGGGCTGGGGACCGATGCCTCTGCGTTCGCCCGCCAGGCTCCGCTGCTCGCCGAGCGTTTTGCGGTGCACGGCATCAACCCGCGTGGAGTGGGTTTATCCGATGCGCCCGAGAGTGAAAGTTATGACGTGGCGCAGACTGCGTCGGATGCCGCCGCGATTTGCAGCGGCGAGGTCCACATCATCGGGGCGAGCCTGGGTGCTGCGGCCGCCCTGGAGTTGGCGTTGGATCACCCCGAGCGCGTGAAGACACTGACGCTGATCACGCCCTTCACCGGCGTTTCGCCGCGACTGCGGGCGGTCGCCGAAGGCTGGCAGCGGATGGCGTTCGAGGTAGACCCTGGGACACTGGCGGCGGGGCTTTTGCCCTGGTTCTTTTCTTCCTCGTTCTTGGCGGACGATGCCGCGAGGGGGCGCACCCTGCGCGGCCTTGCGCAGACCGTGGCACGGGTTCCCGCGTCGACCCTTCAGAGAATGGTCGCGGGTATGCTGAAGTGGTCAAACTCGCGCGTGGCCGACCTTTCGCGTATCTCCGCCCCGACATTGGTGATCTCCGCTAGCGAAGATCTGCTGGTGCCAGATGCGGCTTCGATCGCCGAAGCCATCTCGGGCGCCACCCTTCGGGAGGTTGAGGGCGCGGGCCACGCCGTGGCGCTGGAAGCTCCCGATCTGGTCAACGAAGCGATCACGGCCCACCTCGGGTAGGCCGGTCAGGTTCATCAAGGCCTGCTGAGAGTCACCTCGACTCCGTGCACTGAGGTGCTCTCCCCCATATCGGTCTTCCGGGGCATGTGGAGGAGGTTGATATTGGACCCGCCTTCGGCCCCAGGCCAACGAGATTTATAGGAGAGCAACGAACTCGGGGGAACAATATCCGAAACGATCGCGGTCAAGCTCAGCCGGCCCGCTTCGTTGCTGAGAGCGACCTCTTCGCCGTCCTGGATACCCAGGCGACGCGCATCCCTGGGATGGATGGCTACTGTGGGAGCGCCCATCAGTTTCTGAACGTGGGCATCGTTGCCATAGCTCGAATTCATCAACCACTTGCTCGCTGGGGATAGAAGGCGAAAACGACCATTTTGCGGTCGGGGGTCGGCGGTGGGTTGGGGCGTTCGAGGGTGGCCATCGGCTTCGGCACGGGCACTGGCGATCTCGATCTTCCCCGAAGGCGTCGGAAACCTGCCCTCGGACCAGAGAAGCAGCGGCTCATCGCTGCCCCGGGCCCAGCCTTTCTCCTTGAGTTCATCAAAGGAGAGCCCCAGCCCCAAGCCCTCCAGCATACTTTCCAACATGGCAGCGTCTTCGTGGTAGAGGGAAGACTCTTCGAAGCCCATCGCCCTGGCCAGGCGACGAAAAATTTCCTGGTTGGGAAGGCTCTCTCCCATGGGCTCAGCACATTTGACCTGCGCTCCCACAATGAGATGAAAATAGGACCCTGCAAGGTCGTCGAATTCGAGAAAACTCGCCGCCGGGAGAACGATATCGGCGTAGTTCGCCGTGTCTGTCTGGAAGCAATCGATCACAACCGTAAAGAGATCCTCCCGAGCGAGTCCCGTGAGCATTCGAGCCTGGGCGGGGTTTGAAGCTGCGGGATTGCAATTCCAAACCATATACGCCTTGAAACGATCGGGTTCATTGAGCGCATCGGGCACGTCCATCTGGCTGATCGATGGAGCCTGGGCGCTGGCCTCCTCGGGTTCGCTCCATTCAGGGGGCGAACCCTGGCTCGCGATGATCTCACCTCCATCGTTGAGGTAGTAGAACCCGGAGCCGGCTTTACCGATATTGCCCGTCAGCGCGGGCAACATTGCGCAAGCACGAAAGATATTTCCTCCGCTGGGTTGACGTTGCAAGCCCTGGCCAAGCCAGAGCAGGGAAGGCCCCCGGGCGTACACCCGGGCCGCTTCTTCAATCAGCCCAGCGTCCAGTCCGGTTTTCTCTGACGTCCATTCAGGTGTTGCCGCCTGGATATCCGCCTCAACCTCTTCGTAGCCGAGTACTGAGCGAAGGATGTAGTCGTGATCGAGCAGGTTTTCCCGTCGGGCAATATGCATGAACCCGAAGGCGAGGGCGGCGTCGCTGCCCGGAAGGACTTGGAGATGGAGGTCTGCCTCTGCAGCGGTCTCGTGGCGCACCGGGTCGATCACCACCACCTGGCCGGAAGTTTCCTTGAGCCAATGCTTATGGGCGTGGGGGGCACTGTGGCTGGGATTTGCTCCCCATAGGACGATGCATTGGGCGTCTTTTGCGGTACGGGGATCAAACCCCTGGTCGCTGGAGCCAAATACGTATTCCAAGGCGAGGTGGCCCGCATTGTTGCAAATGGTGTCTGGGGTTGCTTCGGTTGCGCCGAGTCTCGAGAAGAACCGGTTGGGGAAGGAGTTCGCGATCCAGGAGCAGGTCCCGGTGTAGTGTGTATGCAGGATGGCTTCAGCGCTTTTTTCTGAGGCGATACGCGTCAGCTTGTCGGCGACCTCGGCCAAAGCCTCTTCCCACGAGATCCGCTCGAAGCGGCGACTTCCTTTGGGTCCCGAGCGCCGCATGGGGTGGAGCAGTCGGGCATCGCTATCGAGCCAGACGCCGTTGTAGGCGATGGCGCATTTGCTGCAGAGCGCGCCACGGCTGATGGGGTGGCCAGGGTCGCCGAGCACCCGCGAAATTTTCCCCTCGCTCCGAACGACCTCGATGCCGCAGCCGTCATAACAGTCGCGAGGGCATGTCGTCTTGAGTGTTTGGCTCGGGCACATGAACTCTCTCCTTCCGGATCGAACTTCGCGGAAATCCCCCTACCGACGAGAGTATTTCTCCCAGAAACTCTGGCGCACTCGGGAAGGTGCCACTCGCTCGCGGCGTGCTCTCTCCGAGTCCAAGCCGAGCCCAGAAGGCGATCTGAGCATTTCTCGAGCCGAATCATGGTGACTTGCCGAACCCTTCCGCTGGACTTGTAGCGTATCGAGAAGCACAGGCCCTTGTTCAGCACGATACGGATCGAAGAGATACACTCTACCCGATGCCCCGCTCCAAATGGACAGACTCCAGTCCCTACTCGAGAGATGCTCGAGTATGGTTCGCCGACTACTTGATCCGGGTGACCTCTGTACTGGCCCCGTTGCTCGGGGTCTTTCTTGTCTACCGATGGCATATCGGCATCTTGGATGCCGAGGTTGCTTTCCTATCTGTGTTCCTCATTCCCGTCGCTGCTCTCCCGAGATTGATGAGCCGCTTGGGGCTTCAAACGAAGGCAGTAATTCTCCTTTCATTCTTCTCGCTCAACACCGCGGCACTCTTTTCGGCTTCCGGTCTTACCGGCCTCGGCCCGCTGCTCAGCACGCTCTGCGCCCTGACAGCACTCGTCTTCTACGGGAATCGCGCCTTTCTTGCTTTGCTTGGTGTGACGGTCCTTGGGATCGTGGCCAGTGGATTTGGCCACTACCTTTCCGATGGCTCTTTTGCATCCCAAGTTGACCTCAGTAATCCCATCAACATCATCGGGAAAACGATAACAGTTACGATCATTCTGATGGTCCTTCTTTTCAGCCTGCGAGGCGCAACGCGTCTCGTTACGGAGCAGAGAACTTTTGCCAAGCGAAAAGTGCAAGAACTCCAGAGAGCACTTCATGAGTTGAACAAGTTCATTGATTCGGCCAATGCCCCCATATTCGGTGTTGACAAGGAGGGGCGGGTCAATGAGTGGAACGCCATGACGGCCGAAATTACCGGTTTCTCCAAAGAGGACGCTTTGGGGAAAGATCTGGTTGATACTTATATCAGAGACGAACATAAGGAATCGGTGGCGAGCGTCCTCGCCTTGGCGTTGACCGGGGAAAGCACCGCAAATTACGAACTGCCTCTTTTCAGTCGATCAGGTGAGCGCGTTGAAGTTTTGCTCAATGCCGTGGCCCGCCGTGATTCTGATGATTCAATTATCGGGGTCATCGGTGTGGGGCAGGACATCACTGCATTTCGCGAGCAGCAGAAGCGTCTCTTCCAAGCTCAGAAGATGGAATCCGTAGGTTATCTGACCGGCGGAATCGCGCATGATTTCAACAATCTCCTCGCAGTCATTCAAGGCAATTTGCATCTCATCCAATCTCAATCGGGCAGTGAGGACACTGCAGATCTTGTTCAGGAGTGCTTGAGTGATGCTGCGGCAGCGACTGCTGACGCTGCCAAGTTGACGAATCAGTTGCTGTCCATCGCTTCTCAGCAATCCTTCCGGCACGAAAGCGTGAACCTGCTGCGATTCATCTCTGAATCGCTTGAAAAAACCCCGGAGACACCCGGAGATGGCGTAGAATTTTCGGTCGATATTGACGGGTGCGATTTCGATGCTTCGGTCGACAGTGCTCAGCTCGAGAGTGCGATCTTGAACCTTCTGGAAAATGCGAAACACGCAGTTTCTGCTTCGGGGAAGGTTTCCCTCAGAGTCACGATTGAGGCTTTCGGGAATGCTCTGGAGTCGGGGTATTCACTCCCGGCCGGGGACTATATCGTGGTCACCGTGACTGATGATGGCTGCGGAATCGAGCGGAGTGTTCTCTCGAAAGTTACCGACCCGTTTTATACGACCAGGGATATTGGCGAAGGGGCCGGACTGGGACTGAGCATGATTCACGGTTTCGCGAAGAAGGCAGGCGGACAACTTCGGTTGCAAAGTGAAGTGGGGGTGGGAACAAGGGCAGATTTGGTTCTCCCGCTTATTCTGCCCGAGTATGACTCGAGTGAAGTCCGGGTTGAAGAAGACGACCCCAGCTTTGGTCGGCAATCGGGCGTAGTGCTGGTTGTCGAGGATGAAGATCGCCTGAGGAAGTTGGCCTCACGCCACCTGAGTTCGACAGGATTCGACGTGATTGAAGCCGGTGATGCCGCCGAGGCTCTGACCCTGCTCGCGAAAAATGAAGGTAAGGTCGACATCCTCTTCACCGATATCAGAATGCCAGGTGATCTTTCGGGAAGGGAGTTGGCTGATGAGGTCTCCCGGTTGTACCCCGAAATCCGAACGCTCATGGCAACCGGATACGAAGAAGAGGCTCTGTCATCCTCGGATGAAGGCGGGCCCCTAGCGTCGAAAGTTCCAGTACTGCGCAAACCTTATTCCAGGCATGCATTGCTTGGTGCCGTCATGGGCCTCGATTGATTCCCGAATAACAGCTCTCATGACTGTCGGGGTGGGTGGCGATTCGAGCTACAGGCTCGCGCTGACCAGCGATGGTTTCAAATCAGCTACCTCTATTTCAGCGAAGCGAGCTGATGCAATCCGAGCTTGGTTCCCCAGTTGATCGCCGATACTCTCGAAGCTATCCCTGAACCTGCGAAGCGAGTTTTGAGATGAATGAAATTCCCCGTAATCCAAGGGTTGTTGTTTTGGGCGGTGCTGGTGGTATGGGCCGAGTGGCTGTCGCAACCGCCGCGGCTTTCGGGGATATAGGCGAACTCGTGGTTTCCGATCTCGACCTATCGGCGGCCGAGTTGGTTGTTTCTGAATTCGCCCCTATGGCGAAGACGCGCATGCGCGCATCGTCGGTAGACGTGCGCGATGACCGAGCGCTGGTTGCATTGCTCTCCCAAGCTGATGTGGTGCTGAATACCACGGGCCCTTTTTTTCTCTTGGGCGTCCCGGTTCTTCGGGCCGCGATCGAGGCCGGCTGCCATTACATCGACATTTGTGATGATTGGGAGCCGACCCTCGATATGCTCGAGCTTGATGGCGAGGCGAGGTCGCGTGGTGTCCTTGCCGTGATCGGCATGGGGGCAAGCCCGGGATTATCGAATCTGCTGGCGCGAATCGCATGCGAGCGACTTGAGCGTGTCGAGGATCTCTATACCGCGTGGCCAGTGGACGGCGGGAACCACGAGAGCGACGGAGAAGAGGCCAGTACCGAAGACGAAACAATCGATGGCGCGTCCGCAGCAATCGTGCACTGGATGCAGCAGATCTCCGGACAGATTCAGGCTGTCGAAGCGGGTGAAATCGTCACGCGTCCGCCACTCGTCCCCGTGAAGATCGACTTTCCCGGCTTCGGGAGCGGAACGGCGTATACGGTGGGTCACCCCGAGCCCATCACATTGCGCGAAGGCGTGGCTGTCCAGGGGTCGAGTGCGAGCGTGATGCTGCTCAAGTCCTACACGGCGGCATTTCTCTCGGTCTTGCGTGACGATATCGACAGCGGCCGGGTCTCTATAGAGGCGGCCGCCGAACAGGTGTTCGCTCCTTCGGTTGGGCAGAGAATGAAGGCCCTTTTCCGTTCGAGCCGATACGCCAATTCTGGCCGTCTGCCCTTCTTTTTCGCCCTGGCACGAGGTATACGCGAGAATCAGAGGGTGACTGTAGGTGTGCGGGTGACCGCACTCCCGAAGGGCATGGATGGAGCGACCGGAATCCCACTTGCGCTCGGTCTCCGTCAAATTCTGGATGGCCGGTTGCGAGAAACTGGCGTACATCCGCCTGAAATCGTGATCGATCCCAAAATGCTCTTCGATGCATTGGCGACTTCGTGTACGCCCTCTAGGAATGGTCTCGGTGACTTGATCGTCGTGACCGAAAATTAGCTACCCGCTCGGCAGGGCTTCGAATTGCAGAACGGGAAGCCCAATGCCGACCCCGGTATTCCGCCCTGCTCCTAGACTCTCGAAGCGTTCGTCCGGTTCTTCCAATCGTCGGCATTGCCGATCAGAAGACAGCCGACTCCGATCACCAATAGCGGCAGAAAGGGTTCAAAGGGCCAGTAGGGGAAGAAGGCCTCTGGAATTCGTGTCAACGCATACCCGTAGAGGATTTCTTGCGAGGGCTGGACCCATGCTGATCCGAAACTGGCAGCACCGATTCCAATGCTGGCGACAGCCAGGCCGAGAGGCCCGGCAAGTCGGTGGAGCGGGGCCCCGGCAGAACTATTGCCTATGGAATTGCGGCGTGCTTTGGTCCAGGCAGCGGCGCGCAGACCCCACGCCAAAAGTCCCGTCCAATAAAAGGCGTAGTCGAGGAAGACCGGATCGCGATAGTAGAAAATTTCCCACCAGTACACGCTGAATGCGTAGGCCCATAGGTAATAGATTCCGGTCTTGTGCAAAAGCCTCCACTGCTTTCTGGTGATCAGCCGGCGTCCAAATTTGAAAGTTGTCAGCGCCATCGGAACCAAGACGATGTAGCCCAGTAGACCTTCTATTAAGTCTCGGAGCACAAAAACTTCATTCGCATAATAGTTGGTGGATGCACCCACCATCCAAATAATGAAGACTGCCTGCCAAGCCATCGCAAGCGCAAAACAGAGCCCAAAGTATTTTCGGTTTCGCAGGATCCATGCGGTGAAATCCGATGAAAAAAGTGAATGGGCCGAAGACGCCAGGAAGGCCGTATAGAGCAAGGGCACGGCGCATCGCACGGATAGCTGGATGAGAGAAGAAATGCCTTCGCCCGTAGAGAGATCGGCTTTTGTAATCGCAACGATCATACCTGTCGATAGCGGCGCGGAGATCAGCCAGAACAGCGGCCACCCGTTGATCGATTTTTTCTTCAGGTACGGCTTCAATTGGAATTCCCTATTCGCTTAACCGTGGCGAGGTCGAGCTATTTCATCCGTTCCTCTGTAGGTGTCGATTTGCTTTGCGAGCCTGGCAATAATTCGGAAGCCACTGGGTTCTGTGCCTGACGCTTCTTAGTATGGCAGCCCGGGTTTTCCCACATACCCGAGATCAGTTTCTTCCCAAGTTTCTCGTGGGGCGAGAAATAGAGTTGAAGCGACGCCGGTCGGCTCGCGCAAGCTCAGTAGAGGACTTTCGAGTGGATGAGCGCGTGGATGTCTTCTTCCGAGTAGCCAAGTGCTTCTGAGAGGACTTCGCTTGTATCAGCTCCGAGAACAGGTGCGGCCTTGCGAACTCCATTGGGCCTGCGCCTGAGAGAATAGGGAATGCCCGTATGCTTTCGGACTCCGACCTCCGGATGAGGTTTGGTCTCGAGGAACCCGCGTGCTTCGAGGTGAGGATCACTCAGAAGGTCCTCTGATGTCATCGCGGGAAAAGCAGCGACACCTCGTGCTTGAAGCGCGCGGCAGAGGTCCCACCTTTCGCGTTCGAGCGTTCGTGCAGCCAATTCTTCCTCGAGTTCACTTTCGTTTAGCTTACGGTTCGAGAGATTTCTGAAGCGTGGATCGTCTCGTAAAGCGGGCGCGAGTTCGTCTGCGAGGGCTTGCCATTGCTCCTCCGACTCGCACGCGATGGAAATCCAGAGGTCTTCGCCGCGGGTCGGAAAGAAACCATGGGGCGACATGGCTGGGTCACGGCTCCCCTGCGGTGTTGGCTCCGCTCCGTTCATGACGTAGTCCATCCATGCTTCCGCGGAAAAGACCGCGGTCGCTTCCCAGAGCGAGACATCGAGATGATCGCCGCGCCCGCTCTCTCTGCGTTTCTCCAACGCAGCGCAAACCTCAAAAGTCATGGTGATGCCCGCGGTGGGATCGGGCATGGAAACGCCCATCTCGGCGGGCCGGCCCCCAACGAATCCGGTCCCCATGGTCAGCCCGGTCAAGGGCGGGATGGCAGGGCCGTAGCCCATGTAATTCGCATAGGGCCCGGTTTCGCCATAGCCACTGATGCTCGCCATGATGAGGCCGGGGTTTCGCTTAGAAAGCGTGTCGTAGCCAAGGCCCAGGCGATCCATCACGCCGGTGGCGAAGTTCTCGACAACAACATCGCATGTATCAATGAAGTCCTTGAGGAGTTCGATGGCCTGGGGTTCGGCCAAGTTGAGAGCAACGCTCTTCTTGCCCTGGTTCCATTGGGCAAACATTCCCGATGTATTCAGCGTTTTCTCAACATCATCGGGGTGGAGGGGGATACGGCGATAGAGATCCGGACGCCCCTCGGATTCGAATCGGATGACCTCGGCGCCAAGGTGAGCGAGGTTCATGGCACAAAAGGGGCCCGCCCAGGCCCAGGACAGGTCCGCAACCCGGATACCCTCGAGTGGAAGCGAAGCCCCCGGTGCAGCGCCTTGTATTTCTGGCTTCGAGGTACGAACCGGAAGCTGTCCCCCCAGAATCTCCGCATTATGCTCTCCCAGCGTGGGCGCACCGCGCGAGAAACCCTGGCGGCCTGTTTCGGAGCGCGCTGCGGGGGCAAGATGAAGAAGTCTCCCGGCACCCCGATGTTCTACATCGACGAAGAATTCCCGAGCCAGGAGGTGCTCCGATTCGGCCATCTCGGCGGGACCCATGACGGGTGCAGCGCAAATACGATGCTCTTGCATCTGGTGATATATCTCGAGTACGGACTTTTCGGCCAGCCATTCCTGGACGAACCCGTGTACCAGATCGTGGTTCTCAGAGCGGCCCGGGGCGGTCGCAAATACCTCCAAGGATGACCATTCGGGACTGCCCATCAATGCCACAAGCCGCTCCCACTGATCCTGCTCGACACACACCACAAAGAGTTGACCGTCGAGGCAGTCGAAGATCGACCAGGGTATCAGTAGCCGGGTGCCGTAGCGGGTCGCGACCTGCTGGGTATAGGAGTAGAGGGGAATCGCCTGCTCGAGAACGGAAGCTGTATAGGCCTGTTCAGAAAAATCGATGTACTCGCCGACCCCGGTCCGGCGAGCGGTCGAATAAATCGCCATCGCGACAGCCGCGCCGGCCACGCCCGACATGAACCCGCATTGCTGTCCGTAGACCTTGAGCGGGGGAAGGTCGACTCTCCCTGTCGCCGCCGGGCAGAGACTTGCCCATCCCCCCCCGCTGCTGACGGTCAACTCGGTGGCATGGAAATTTGCGTATGGCCCGGTGCTGCCAAAGGGAGAGATCGCCAACGTGACGAGATCCGGTCGTCGCTTTTCGAGTGTCGGCGCATCGATTCCCAGCGCTTTCGCCTCGTTGGGCCGAGAGTCATGAATCAAAATGTCGGCCCAATCGATCAAGCTCAACAAGTCAGCGCGACCAGCATCAGAACTCAAATCGAGTCGCACGCTCCGTTTGCTGGTATTCAGGGCAAGAAAAAGTCCGCTCCGCTCGGGATCGGAATTTTCGGCCGGAAAGGGGCCGCGCCGCCGCATCCAACCTTCTTCGCTTGTTTCTACTTTGACCACGTTCGCGCCGTGATCCGCCAGTTGCCTGGCCGCGAAGGCACTCGACACACTCTCGCCCAATTCCAGGACACGTATCTCGCGCAGATCGTATTCACTCATGGCCTATGACCCATTTTCGCTTGTTTGGAATCTGTTTCTTCTGGCGGAGAGGTTTGGGGCTCTCTTTATCAGTCTATCGTAGTCGCAGAGAACAGACTCTGAGGGACGACAGGGGGACACGGTTCGGAGTAGCGCCGGCCAAGGGGCGATTGCAGCGCCACTCAAGGGGAGCGATATCGGCTGAATGGAGCTTTCAGAAATCGATCTCTTTTCGCCGGAATTTCAGGAAGATCCCGATCCCGCCTACGCCCAACTTCGCCAGCAGGTCCCGGTCTGCCGCGAATCGCGCTGGCGTCTACGCCTTGACACGTTTTGCCGATATCGAAGTTTTGCTCGATCGCTTCGATGGCGGTAGAGCTTGCAGGGAGTCGTTCTCCTTCCAGCGGGTTGCTTGCGCTCGACGCAGAGTCAGGGGTAACGTCGGTCTTCTACCCAATTTTCTTAATGAGGTGATTCAATGGCCGACTCCGCGCTCCAGCTCAGATCCTTGATCAAAGAAGAGGGATCGCTCGAACTTTCTCTCGCGCGTGTTGACGTGTCCGCGCCGGAAGGCGATGAGGTCGTTGTGCGGATTGAGGCTACGCCCATCAACCCCTCGGACCTGGGCCTGCTCTTCGGGCCGGCAGATATGACCACTGCCGAGGCCTCCGGAACACCTGAAGCGCCCATCATCACGGCGCAGGTCCCTCCCGGTCTGATGCCGAGCGCGGCGGCGCGTGTTGGTCAATCGATGCCGGTGGGGAACGAAGGTGCGGGCGTGGTGGTCGCAGCGGGCGAATCAGAGGCGGCCCAGGCTCTGCTGGGAAAGACCGTCGCGTTAATTGGCGGCGCGATGTACTCGCAGTTACGCAAACTTCACGTATCCCAATGCCTTCCGCTTCCCGAAGGAACGACCGCCGCGGAAGGGGCATCCTGCTTCGTGAATCCCCTCACCACGCTCGGCATGGTCGCAACCATGCGGCGCGAGGGACATAGCGCGCTTGTTCACACCGCTGCCGCTTCCAATCTGGGCCAGATGCTCAACAAGGTTTGCCAGGCGGATGGCATCGAACTCGTCAATATCGTGCGAAAACCCGAGCAAGAAGAAATCCTGCGTGGAATAGGTGCAAAGCACGTCGTCAATTCTTCCTCTCCCGATTTCATGAACGAATTGACCGCGTCGTTGTCGACCACCGGCGCAACCCTTGCCTTCGACGCGACAGGGGGCGGTGAACTCGCCAGCCAAATTCTCGTGGCGATGGAGCGTGCACTCATGGCCGGGGGCGGCTTCTCGGGCTACGGATCTCCCACTCATAAGCAGGTGTACGTCTACGGGGGGCTCGATCGATCACCGACCATTCTCAAACGTGCTTACGGGATGGCGTGGGGCATTGGTGGCTGGCTGCTGACTCCTTTCTTGCAGCAGATCGGGACGGAAGAGGCCGCGAAGCTTCAACAGCGTGTAGCGCGCGAGGTAAAGACCACTTTCGCCAGCACCTACAGCCAAACCGTCTCTCTCGCCGAGACGTTGACGATTGATGCAATCCGCACCTATGGCAAACAATCGACAGGGACCAAGTTCTTGATCGATCCGAGCCGGAGCGCGTAGCGCGTCACGTGTGATGTGAAGGGGTAGCGGTGCCTTACGCGTAGGATTGCGTGGGGGCAGGAGGCGGACCCAATGGAAATCTGGCTCGCGTGGTTTGGTGAGAACCACCGAGCCAAGGATGTGAAGGCACTGGCCCGAGCCGCAGAGGATTTGGGCTATTGCGGGGTCGCTCTTTCGGACCATGTGGCTCTGCCCAAGGTGCAGGAAAGCTTGCACCCGATCCAGAAGATCCCCTACGACCCACTCTTGCCCTATGCCGAGCCCATCACGACGACCGCCACCATGGCCGCTGTGACCCAAGAACTTCGGTTCATGACCTACGCCTATGTGATGGGCATGCGCGACCCCTTCAGTGTGGCGAAGCAGGCCGGCGCCCTGGCCGATCTGACCGAAAACCGTTTTTCCCTCGGCATCACGCCCGGATGGCAGCGGGAGGAGATCGCGCTCTTGGGCCATGATCCGGCAACCCGTGGGCGTCGCTTTCTCGAGGCCCTGGACGTGATCGATGGCTTGTGGCGAAACGATCTCTTCAGCTATCGGGGCAAGCATTATGCCTTCGAGGATGTCGGAATTTCTCCTCGCCCGAGCATTCCACCCGATATCCTGATCGGAGGGCATTCGAAGCGGTCCATTGAGCGCGCCGCCCAATATCAGGGCTGGATCGGAATGAACCATCCAGTCGAGCAGCTGCGACCGATGCTGGCCGAACTCGACGAACTCTCAAACGGACGCGCCCGCAAATACGTCATCGCTGGACAAGAGTTATCCGACGAATATATGGCCGATCTGGTGGCCCTGGGAACTCGGGGGCTGGTGGTTATGCCGTGGCTCCCCATGAACCCGGAGCCTGAGCCGGTCGAGGAGAGAATCGAGGCCATGGCTTCAATAGCGCGCCGCTGGATCGGCTGAGACTGGCTCGCTTCATGGAAAACCCCATGGGTGGCAGGTCAACACAATATCAACCCACCTGGCGGGACCCGTCACTCATCGGTGGCTGTCGCTCTGGAGGATGCCCCTGATCGCATTCGCCCAGGCACGCCGAGTCTGTAGGGGGCTGCGGTGGTAAGTCAGGCGAAACTGCTCCCACGACTCGACCGAGGTCAGCATGGCGATGAGCGACACCGCATCGTCCCCTTGGGCGAAGGTGAGCTCTCGCAGCTCGGGAGCAAAGTGTTCGCGCACCTGGTTGACCATGAGACCTCGTACGTCGTCGACCATCTTCGCCGCATCTTTATCCTGGAGCACGAGCGTGCGCTGAAGCCGAGCGAGCAGGCTTAGCTTCTCCCAGAGCGCGACGCGCAGAGCGACAAACGCTTCAACCCGCTCGTGCAGGGTCCCTTTGCCGATCTTCGTCAACTTCATAAGGGGAAAGCGCTCCAGCATCCGGGCGGCCGCATCGTGTCGTATGGCGTTGAGGCTCTCGAAATACCTGAAGAACGTGGCGACGGAGATACCCGCACGCTCCGCCACCTGGTTGGGTGTCGGCGGAAGATTTTCCTCGAGTACCAGGTCGATAAAGGCGTCGAGTGCAGCCACGCGCCGCCGGTTCGCTGCCGGTGTCCGCTGAGGGGCCCCGTGCGTACGCGCTGGGGATTCGGGCATGGCTGAGCCTCCGATCTGAGAATTCTGCTCCCGGGCCGAATTGAGAGTTACACTCTCATTTGCTAGTGTCAAGCCAATCACGCAAGAGATAGGCTCGGGGGCGAAAGGCGCCGGGCCCGAATCCTGCGCGGCCCGATGAGAGGTTCGAAGCCATGAACGGCAAACATCCCAGACGAACCGAGTGCCAACCGGGGCAGTCGACTCGTAGAAGACCGCGCATCATGACGCGAGCGGCGTTGACCGGCATCGCATTTCTGCCGTGGTTGGCTCTGAGCACTCTTTCGGCGGAGCCCGACCCCGGCTCCCGCGGTGAGCATGTCCTCGGCCGGACCGAAAGTCGGGTCGCCGCCGAGTTGCTCGTCGACGCCAGTTCGGTCGCGCCGGGAGATCGCGTGCGGGTGGGCGTACTGATCGACCTCGACCCGGGTTGGCACATCTATTGGCGTCACTCCGGCGATTCAGGCTTGCCCACCAAACTCAGCTGGCGCGCGCCCGATGCCGAGATCGGGCCGACCCAGTGGCCGGCGCCAAAGGTTTTTCGCGAGCAAGAAGGCCTGCTCACAACTTTTGGCTACGAGAACGACGTCTTGCTCACCAGCGCCGCCGTCGTCTCGCGAGGCGCCCAGGAAAGGTGGCGCCTCGAAGTGGACGTCGACTTCGTCGCCTGCCTGCTCCAGTGCATTCCCGGACACATCCAACTCGCTCGGGAGATGCCCATTAGCGTTCGGGGTGCGCCGCCTCCGCCCGCAATCCGCGATCGATTCGATCTGGCCGAGTCGCGCTTGCCACGAACGGCCGAGTCGCTCGGCGTCGTCGTCGCGGCACGGGCCTCGCAGCCTTCAGCCGCTGCAGGAGACGATATCGAACTCGTGCTCGAGGTTATCTCGTGCGTGGGCCCAGAGTCCGACCCCAGCAGGGATTGCCGCCCCTGGACCCTCGACGCCAACTATGCCGACCAGGCATTCATCCCGGCGGCCGCTTCGAATCTGGGCCTCTCGGCCCTCGGCCTCTCGCACCCGCCCGCGACACCGACCGATGACGCGCGGGGTTTCTCTCTAGCCTTGGTCGCGCACGCCTTCGAAGATGAGCCGCAGATCGGCGGACAGCGGCTGCGCGGTGTCGTTCCGCTTGCAGGGCCCGGTGGCAGAGCGCACCTCGCGGTGGACGTGCCGGTTGTTCCCGTGGCGGAAGGAGCCGACCGGGCAGCATTTGAGGTGGTTGCCGCTCTGTCCTCGTCGCCCCGGGACGAAGGGCACGCAGGTGACGGCGGGCGGCCTGCCGGCGTTGGCGCTCCGTCCCTCGTCTGGGCGCTTGTGCTCGGACTGCTCGGTGGCCTGATCCTCAACCTCATGCCCTGTGTGCTTCCGGTGCTGGCGATCAAGGTCTTCGGCATTGCCGACCTCGCTCGCGCCGAGCGCAGTCATGTCGTGAAGCACGGTCTGGCCTACCTGTCGGGTGTGCTGGTCTCGATGGCGGCCCTCGCATCGGTCGTGATCGCGCTGCGTGCGGCCGGCACTGCTGTGGGCTGGGGCTTCCAACTCCAGAACCCCGTATTCCTCGCGGTGGTCTGCACGATCCTCGTCGTCTTTGCCATGAACCTCTTTGGTGCCTTCGATATCACGCTGCAGGCTTCCGGCCCCGCCCTTGGTTCTTCGACTCGCTCCGCCTCGCCGTCGCGCAGCTTCTTCGAGGGCACCCTGGCTGTCGCGCTCGCAACTCCGTGCACGGCACCCTTCCTCGGTACGGCCGTGGGCTTTGCGTTTGCGAGCTCGGGAGTCGTGATCTTCGCCGTGTTCACTTCGATCGGTGTCGGACTTGCCGCGCCCTACGTGCTCGTCACGCTCATCCCGGGCTGGGCGCGCTTTGTCCCGCGGCCGGGCGCCTGGATGCTCCGAATACGTGAAGTGCTGGGGTTCTCGCTACTGGCGACCGTTGTCTGGCTGGCCTGGGTCGCTGGGCGTGCTGTCGGCGCGGACGCCCAGGGGTTGCTGCTCGCTCATCTCGTCGCAATCGCATTTCTTGTCTGGATCTTCGGCACCGTACAGACTGCTGCGCGCCCCATCGCCACGCGGGTTGTCGCCGCGGCGACGGTTGCCCTCGCTGTGGTGTCGCTCTCTGCATTGCCGCTGTCACCGGCACCGAGGGCTACGTCCCTCGATGCGGCGCCTTCATCTGGCGGAATCAATTGGCGTCCCTTCGACCCCTCGGCGATCGATCGCGAACGCGCCGCGGGGCGACCCGTTTTTGTCGATTTCACTGCTGACTGGTGCATCACGTGCAAGGTCAACGAAACCGTGGTGCTCGCTGATGAAGCCGTTCAGGAAGAGCTTGAGCGCTGGGAATACGCGACATTCAAGGCCGACTGGACTTTACGTGACGACGCAATCACCCATGAGCTTGCCGAGTGGGGCAGGGCGGGCGTGCCGATGTACCTTGTTTATCCCGCCGACCCCAGCAGGCCGCCCGAACTCCTGCCCGAGCTCCTGACCCTGAACGCGACGCTGAAAGCGCTTCGGGCCGCGGGTAGAGCGGGGGGGGCATGAGGCTGCCCCGAACGGTTCTGCTTGTGTCTCCTGGTCGGCTTGCCTTCGCATACGAGCGCACTACTCTGAAGCGCGTGGCAGCACCGCTCTCAAGCCCGGACCTTCGATCGGGTCAGGCAGCACCGGGAGATTCGCAATGAAATTGTCGATGAACAGAGGAACCCAACTCGGCCTGCTCGCGTTCGTCGTAGCCTTCGGCTGCACGAGGGTCTGGTTCTACCAGGCCGAGAACGTGGCCCTTCCCGAGAATAGGATGCTTTTCCTCGCCGTCTGGCTCAGCGCCGTGGCACTGGGTATCGCGGCGTTCGTGAAAAAGGCCGGGTGGCTCGGTCGTATCCCCGCGCTGCTGGCGATTGTCATGGGACTCTTTTTCCCCTTTACCGTGAGCATCAGCGAACAGGTTCTGCCACCGGATGCCATTCGGGTGGGCGAGACGATTCCGAGCTTCAGCGCGCCGGACGATAGCGGCCAAGTTTTCGATTCGGCGCGGCTGCGCGGCAACCCCGTGCTTATCAAATTCTTCCGCGCCCACTGGTGACCCTATTGTGTCGCCGAGTTGCGGCGATGGGAAGAACTTCGAGACGAGTTCGATAAGCGCGGCGTTCAGGTGCTCACCGTCAGCACCGATTACCCCGAAGAGATCCGCACGGGTCGGCGCGTTCACGGACTGCAAGCGACCATGCTCTCCGACCGAACACTCGCCGTGACGGATGCGTTCGGGTTGCGAAACCAGGGGGCCCATTCGGGTAATCCCCGGGATGAAATCGAAGCCTTGCCGGTGCCGGCTTCGCTGTTGGTGGACGCGGGCGGCAAGGTGTTGTGGGTGGATGTCTCGGAAAATTATCAGCGGCGCTCGGGCCCCGAGGTGGTGCTGGCTGCGCTGCAGGCTCATCTCGATTGAGCCACGACCGCACGGAGCCAGCCTCGAACGCGACTTAGAAGCCATTTAGACCTACCCACGTTCGATCAAGAAAAGAGACAGGCCTCATGAATCTGTTGGAGCAAGAAGGACTTCGCTGGAAGCATTTTGCGGGCGAAGCGCAATTCGATCATCCGATCAGCTATTGGGGCGCAGTCCTCGACGCACGCGAAGATGGGCACGTCGACCTTCTATACCGATGGGATCCGCATAGCGCCTGCCACCTGCACCGACACACGGCGGCGATTTCGTCGCTCGTGCTTGAGGGCGAGCTCACGGTGATCGATATCGATCTCGAGACCGGCAAGGAGACCGGCCGCGTCGTGAAGCCCGCCGGCACCTGGGTCCACAAGGCGCCGGGGGATGTTCACATTGAGATCGGTGGTCCAGAAGGCGCGCTCGTGCTCTTCAATCTCTATGCGCCAAGCGGGAGCCTCGTCGAGGGATTGGCGAAGGACGGCCGCGTGCTCGATCACCAGACCATGGAACCGATCCTGAAGAGCAAGGCGCGCCGCGAGGCGACCTGATCGAGCTGGGCCGCCTGCGCGGCCAAGCCGGATGCGCGAGGCGGCGCGTTCAACGGGCGCGCTCGACGGCTGACGATTCAGCGCGCGGTTGGGACCCCCTCGCCGAGGGGCTTTGCATCCCGCAGTGTGTTGCGAATTGCCAGGAGGAAGTGGACCAATGAGCGGAACGTCATGATCGCGATGAGGATCTAGAAGAAGTAGAGCGGGACGCGGCCACCTCGGTAGTCGTTATTTGCGGCGCTCGGGAGCAGAGCGTCGACGGTAGTCGTGGGCGGGCCTCGTTGTATTGGCTTTGTAGGGTACGAAAACATTCAGGTATTCGGGCATGGGGTCACGTGTCTGCCCACGCCCTTGACGAGCAACCTCGTTTGCCATAATGGTTTATACGTAATGTCGAAACGTGTATTCAGATTGAGCCCCATTTTGGGTTGGACCCTAATACTGGCCTTCTTGGTCAGTACGATGGCGTCGAGCCACCACACCCATATTGGCGCACATCCTGACAGTACCTCTTGGCAAGCTGCCGAGATCGCGACCGATCTCTTCCTGGCCGAGTCCGACCAGTGCAGCTTTTGCCAGGCAAATCGCCGACTGGACCCGGAAACACAAGCGGGTGAGCCGGCACACTGGTCTCCCTCCCTCGCTTTTTTGTGCTTTTCCTGGGATACCCAGAACGATGCGATCGACTCGGGCCTGCTGGGCTCCAGTCGTTCACGCGCTCCGCCCGCGCAAGCCTGAACCTTGCCGAGTCTTCCCGCCTGAAACCGGAAGACCTTCGTTGGACGGAAGCAGCCAAGCCCGATTCGCGCGCGCGTGAGTACGGGACTGGCTACGCAGCATTCTTTTGGCTTTAGAAAACCGGATAAGTTCAGTGAATACCAAGCGTCCGGTATGGAGCACCGATGGTCAACTTGCGACGGCTCACGAGTCCCAATGCGTCTCATGGTCGTACAATTTTCCTACTCTGTAGAAATGTCATTCTCCTCGGCCTGATCGAGTTGGCGTCCTTTGCCGCTCTCTCTCTCGCAGAATCGCCGGTTCAGCGCACAGACAATGAACCGAAAACGCCAGCCTATGCAGAAAGTTCACATAAAGAGGCTCCCGCCTCAGCCAATTATGATGAGTTGGTCATCACAGGGGTCACCCAACCGCGCACCCGATTTGATGTGATTCAGTCAACCAGTGTCCTTTCCCAGGAGACGCTTCAGGTCGCAATCATGCCCACGCTCGGCGAGACGCTTTCCGAGCTTCCCGGGATTTCCTCGACTTATTTCGGACCGGGAGCGAGCCGGCCGGTGATTCGGGGCTTGGACGGTCCCCGGGTTCGGGTGCTCTTGAATGGCCTGGGCTCCCTGGATGCCTCGGTGGCCAGCCCGGATCACGCGGTGGGCACGGAGGGCCTTCTCACGAACCGCATCGAAGTCATCCGAGGGGCCGGTACCCTGCTCTATGGGAGTTCCGCCATCGGCGGTGTCATCAACGTGGACGACGGCCGGATTCCACTCGAATTGCCCAACGGGCCCATCGAGGGTGAAGTACGCGCGCTCTACAACTCAGCCGCCAGCGATAAGGGCGGCAGCCTGGGTCTGACGACCGGGACCGGGCCGTTTGCACTCCGTGCGTCGGGCGCTTTCGCCCAGAGCAACGACCTCTCCATACCGGGTTACGCTGTTTCGGACGCACTGGCGGCCGAGCAGCCGGGCATCGAACGTGGGCCGTTTGGCGTCGGGCTTTCAACCCAAACCGATCGCCTGGCGGGAACGGTGGGCGGGGCCTGGGTCTCGGGCGAGAACCGGCTGGGCCTGTCCTATGGGGTGATCGACAGCAACTACGGCTCACCGGCCGAGCCCGGCGAGCCCATCGAAATCGACCTCCACCAGGAGAGGGTCGATGCACAGGGCCAATGGTCCGAACCCGTGCCCTACCTGGAAAAGGCCGAATTCAAATACGGC
Organism: Myxococcales bacterium; assembly: GCA_014240165.1. Taxonomy (GTDB): domain Bacteria; phylum Myxococcota_A; class UBA9160; order UBA9160; family UBA4427; genus JAZXM01. The sequence continues at coordinate 33,741 of JAAZXM010000025.1, forward strand.
TACTCGGATTATGGCCATGACGAGATCGAGGGAGGCACCGAACTCGCAAGCCGCGTAACGAGCCACGCACACGAAGTCCGAGTTTATTTTTTCCATGACCCGATCGGATCCGTGAACGGACGCTTCGGGGTCCAACTGCTTCATCGCGATTTCGACGTCGAGGGCGAAGAGGCTTTCGTTCCGCCCAGCACCACAGAGAACTGGGGGTTTTTCATCCTCGAAGAATACGAGAGGGGGCCGATACGCCTTGAATTGGGCGCAAGGGCCGAACATCAGTCGATCGAAAGCGATGCCCAAAATTTCGCCCGCGACTTCAACGCTTTCAGCTTTTCTTTGGGGGCATCCTATTCCTTTCTGGATGGGTGGATGACCGGGATGAGTCTTTCGCGCACCGAGCGTCCTCCCGCCGCTGAGGAATTGCTCTCCAATGGGGCGCATCTGGCAACAGGTGGCTTCGATGTCGGTAATCCCGATTTGAGGATGGAATCGGGCGTGATGGTCGAGGGCACCGTCAAGCGCCAGGTAGGGCGTTGGACGGGAGCGCTCAATCTTTATTGGTCAGGATTTTCTGATTTCATCTACCAGGCGAATGGCGAATATTGCGATGCCGACGAGGATGCTCAGGGCGCACCCATCTGCGTTCCGAACCCAGCCGGGGGGGAGCTTCAGTATCGGCAATTCGTTCAACACGATGTCAACTTCTGGGGAGGAGAGGTTCTTGGGAGCTATCGATTCTACGAATCGGAGCACTACACGGGAAACCTTGATCTCGCGTTCGATTGGACCCGTGCCGAACTCGCCAACGGTTCAGGCGGAACGATCCCCAGGATTCCGCCACACCGCCTGAAGTTCGGGTTGGAAGGGAAAAGCCGGTATGCTGATCTCAGGGGCGAACTCTGGTGGGTTGGTGCCCAGGACCGCGTTGCGGCGAACGAACTTCCCACGGATTCCTATTTGATGCTCAACTTGATACTCACGGCTCACCCCTTTCCCAACCAGCGCAATGTTACGCTTGTCGCACAGGGTCGGAACCTTCTCGACGAGGAGGCCCGGGTTCACAGCTCGTTCTTGAAGGACAAGCTCCCACTCGGTGGGCGGGAAGCACGCCTGAATATCAACGTTGCCTTCTGAGCGCGCACGGGCAAGGCGTTTCCGGCTCGCCCGTGGCGGCGGCTCCTGCCGGAAACATGCAGGGAAAGAGTGAGGGGAGAACAAAGTGGGGCAGAAACGAACGCTGGTGATCGGGGCGCACGGAAAGATCGGCCAACTTTTCTGTGAGCGGGCACAGCGCAGCGAACTCAGCATTTGCGCCATGGTGCGAAGTGCGGAGCAGCGGGAGTATTTCGAGCGCCTTGGCACGCCTTGCGTGATGGGGGATCTCGAGGCGGATTTTGCCCATGCTTTGGACGACTGCACGGATGTCGTGTTTACAGCGGGCTCGGGTGGGCATACGGGCGCTGAAAAGACGATCCTGGTCGATCTCTACGGCGCCCTGCGCAGCATCGAAGCCGCAGAGGAGAGGGGGATCGAACACTTTGTCATGGTGAGCGCTCTGCGCTGCGAAGCCCCCTTGTCGGCTCCCCCCGGCCTGCGCCACTACATGGTGGCCAAGAAACTCGCTGATGAACACCTTATGGCAAGCCCCCTTCCCCACACGATTTTGCGCCCTGGGCTTCTCAGCGATGAAGCCCCGAGTGGCATGGTGTGCACGGATCCAGGACGCGCCACGACCCGATCTATTTCCCGGGCCAATGTTGCGCATTGTATCCTGACTGCTCTGGAAAGCGGGGGGGGCAATGGACGTACGATCGACCTGTTGGACGGTGCTACGCCGATCACGGAGGTTTTTCACGCCTAGCGCTCGGGGACCGACGACACCGAGGGGCAGCCAATGAGGTTCTGCTCGACCGCAACAGCATGGCCTTCGGCCTGAATTCCTCGTAGGGCTTGGCCCAATACCCAGGCGCTGCCCTCCGCACGTGGGGCCGCATCGCGGTGCGTCGGCGGCTTCCCTCACGGTGAAACTGTCTCAATTGAGTCCTTTCAGTGGGTGTTTTTGAACGATGAGTACGAATAGTTGGTCAGTGATAAGAGTTGCCCTTTACTTCGGGCTCTTTGGATTTGCTTCATTATTACCCGGGGTCGCTGGGGCACAGCCCAGGAATATTGACCCGGGCACGGGGTACGAAGACTCGGGTGGGGTTCTGGGTCCTCAGTCGCCCGAGGAAGAATACGACGCCTGGGATGGCATCGATCGCAACGGTCGCATACCGAAGGCCGATATTCCGGACGACATCGAGCATCCGGAGCGATGGCGCTATATCCCGGAAGGTCGAATCAAGCCAGGAAATCTCTTTCAGCGATTCCTGGTGAGTAGCTTCATCGCTCCCTATGTGTTCAGCAACGGCGACGTCGGTACGGGTTTCGGTGTGGCTTTCACCGATATCGATTTTCGACTCAAACGGCGTCGCGAGTTCGCGGGTATATCCGCCTCCTATACGACCAAGGGGCAGCAACGCTACAGCCTCAAATGGCGTCGAATGCTCAAGACCCGCGATCTTCCGGAGGGAGGAGTCATTCAAGAGGAGCGCAGCTATGTCTACGCTCAGGTTGAGTACAGCAAGACCTTGACCCGCCGATTTTTTGGCTACGGGCCGAACACACTGGAATCGGCAGAAAGCAGCTATCTGGATGAGGCGATCATCGTTGCTTTAGGCTTCTCCTCTTCTCTTCCCAAGCCATTGGATGATTTTGTGCTGGAACTCGGTCTGGAAATCGAGTCACACAAACTCGGAAGTGGGACCGTCGAGGGTGTGCCGACAACCCAACAGGCTTTTCCTCTGGTTTTCGACCCTGACCGAGATCGCCAATTTGGGTTGATGAGCGCAGAGTTTCGTTGGGATACCCGAGACAGTCAGCGAAATCCGTATTCGGGTCACTCGGTCGGATTTCGAGTCGACGCACCGCTGGCTCAAAATGGAGGCGATGTGGGTGCCGTCTTCAGGATCTTTGGTACCCAGGTCTTCGAAGTCCCAGGTCTCTTCCATAGCGGGGGCGATGATGACGAGGCTCATCCGCCGACCGATACCCTTGCTTTCGGCTTCTTTGGCGAGGGTAGCGTCGGGTCGATGCCTTTTTACCTTTTACCGACATTGGGTGGCACCGAGACCCAGCGGGGTTTCATTGATGGGCGATGGCGCGATAGGGCGGCTTGGCAGGGCGCTGCCGAATATCGATTCTGGATCATCCCGCGAGGAATTCCGATCACGCGAAATGTTCGCATCGAGCGGTTGGGGATGGCGCTTTTCTACGAGGTTGGCGCGGTCGCTGCAGATGTCGGCGCGATATTTCATTCGCGGGTTGCCCAAAGCTACGGTTTGGGGTTTCGCATTGGCCTGGAGCGGGCTGCGATTTTCCGCCTGGACCTTGGCTTTTCAGATGACGGTCTCAACTTCGCAGGCGGGTTTGGACTCAGCTTTTAGGCCTTCTTTGGGTCGGGCATGAGTGACTCTGGCCCGGTTAAGGGCCGGGTCAGCGAGGCGAGTTCTATGGGCGCGCGCTCGTGGCGGCGTCCGTTAGGACTCCTGCGCCACTTCCTCGAGGGCGGTGTCGAGTTCACTCGAATCGTTCTTGCTCTTCTCAAGGTCGGGGCGCACCGCGACAATGGGATCTTGCCCGCCGTCGATGAAGCCGAGGCTGTAGCTGCCCTTCGCGTAGCCCATCAGCCGCAGCAACTGCTCGGGAAGTTCGTCGAGCACCTCCTGCGGACAGCCGAGGTATTGGTTTTCCTCCTGACGCAGCCAGGCGAGGCTGTAGTGGACGATTAGTCCCACTCGGTGTCCATCGCTCTGGTTTTCCCCGCCGCCGTGATAGAGGGAGCCGGTGTAGAGAAGGACGGACCCCGACTTCATTTCGGCGGGCAGCGCATCCTCCGGCGCGAACTGCTTCCGGTCCTCGTCCTGATGCGAGCCCGGCACCACCCGGGTCGCACCGTTCTCGGCAGTGAAATCCGTCAGCGCCCACATGGTCGAGAAGGTCGAGTCGAAGCCTTTCGGGAAGGGAAAGAAATCGAAGGCCCATTGGTCGCGATGGATCGGCTGAGGATTCGAGCCCGGACCCACGTCGATGATCTGGGTGCAGTGGAGTTGGTAATTTGTGGCGTGGGCGAGGGCGCGGTCGGCAACGCCGAGTACCGTCGGGTCGAGGATGACCCCATGGGTGCTTGGTGACCGCGCCATAAGTGAGCCCGTACGCCGGGTCTCCAAGCCGTCGAAGTCGTCGGCACCCTTGGGTGTTGCTTCCAGGAACGGAGCCATGCTTTCCTGCGCTCAGCTCTGGGGAAGCGAGATTTTCAGCCCAACGCGCCTGGTGAAGTCGCGATGACCGTCGCGATGATGAAGCGAGCAAAGAGATCATCGGGGACTTCCTTCGCGTCGTTCAACCAGTGCACGAGCAGCCCGTCACTAAGGGCTGACAGAATAATCGCAAATTCTTTGGGGGGCAGCGGTAGTCGCAGTTGATGTTCTTCGACGATTTGTTCGATCATCTCTGCAAGAAACTCGCGCGACCGCCTCTGCCGGCTGCGCAGCCGGCGGCGGAGTTTTGGCTGGCGCGCGGCAGCGATACTCAACTCCAATTCCAGCGTAGCCCAGAGCCGCCCGGTTCCCTTTTCGCCCCGGTGCCAGGCGTCCAATTGCTTTAGCCGTTCCGCCATGGGGACGTCGTCCGAGAGCAATTCGAGCAGTTGGGCGTGGCCTCGTTCAAACCTGCGGTCCAGCAATTCGACAAGCAGATCCTCCTTCGAGTCGAATTGCGAATAAACCGCACCCTTGGTGAGCCCCGCCGCCGCCGCGATCTCCTGCAGGGAAGCGCCGACAATGCCCGACTTACCTATGACCTTCGCGGCCGCATCCAGCAGCTTCTCGCGATTGAGCGCAGAGGTTTCCTGTCTCGTTTGCGCTCTCGGCATCGCTCGATCCTAACAGAACATTCTTTCGTTGATTGATCGGCCTCCAGGTGAACCACACCCGGAGACCCTGGTCCTGGCGCTCCTCACATTCAAGGGATCCAAATTTCGGATGAACGAAAAGAAACTGCGATCCGATTGAGAAGGGCCCGGCGACTCCGTTTTTATGACTTCAAATACCAACTGGTATCAGAATACCAAATGGTATCTGAAGTGCAATTGGGAGCGGAAACGCCACTCCTGACCCCAAAACGGGCAATGTCCACCCGGTAGGTCGCCGGTGACCACGAGCCCGGAGACGAAAGGAAATCAAGATGGACACGAGCATCGACGCAACAGGAAAACGCTCCTCCTCATGGATTGCAGGCACCAGAACCACGGATAGAGCCGGCCGCAGCCGGGGCATTTCGAGCGGTACCCGGACGACCCAATATCCGCCTTTCCAGCGGAAAACTGTCCTGGCTCTTCTCGCCCTGCTTCTCGCGTGGAGTGGTCTGGCCCTGGCCTCTCCCGCTCGGGCTACCGAGGTACTCGAAAGTGTGCATCTCGAAGCTTTGGAAGGAGATGCCTACAGCCATTTCGAAATCTTTCTCGAAGTGGAGGAGCCTGAGGTGGAGCGAACCCTCGATGATCCGTTGAGCATGATGGGCCTCACCGTCCTGGGCTTCCATCATGACGGTGAAATCGAAACTTTCGAAATCAAGACCGAGTTCTGGGAATCCGTCAAAGGGGTGATGGACGCAGCGGGAGCCGAATGGCTCACAGAGCAGCAGAAGAATTACTCGGATGGTGGCGGATCCGGCGGAGAATCGGGTGGCGGGCCCGGCGGCGGATCGGGGAGCGGGCCTGGAGGCGGAGGCGGATTCGGGAGCGGGAATGACCCCGACCCCGATCGTCTATCCCGGGCCATCGCGAACTTCATTAGTCGAACAGACCCGAATTTTCAGAACCACGGTGCTCTTCTGGGCAGTCTCCACGGTGCCCTCCAGGAAAACGAGTTCGCCCCCCTCGCCGCCGCGCCAGCGGGAAAGACCGGCTGCAATGGGGCCTACACGGCATACCGCTACGGGATCATCGCTGCGATCGTCGAGCACTACTCCGCGCTTCTCCCCGCGATCATCATGAGCAAAACCACCTGTTCCTTCCCGGTGCCCGACCCCTTCACAAAAAGCGCTTGCGCGGTGCAATTGTCTTTTTGGGCAGGGGCTTCAGTAGAGTTGTACGAAGTATTGGATTCGGGTCACGAGACCAAGTCTAAACTCGACAAGGTTGTCGCTGAGTCCGCTCAGGATGGTATCGGCGTGCAGATCAACGCCTCCCAGGCCCACGCCCGCTCAATCGCACGGAACAGCAAACTCTCCGAGTTGAGGGCGAACCAAACTTACGCACATATGCGTATAGTGATGTACCTCGTCGGAGGGGCGACGTATTACGGAGGCCCAGGGGTTTGGGCTGCGGGTGGAGTCGAACTGACCACCCTCGCGCTGGCTATGGCACTTTTCTCGGAATACCACGATTGCCAGATACGAGTGGTGGCACCGAGGTTCGAGGCCAACGCCATCAGGGCACGCGCGTACCTTGACACGCCCAATGGCTGGGAGCATTGGGTGCCGCCGGGGCATGCGGAAAATATGACCGCTATGTCGCGGGAAGTCGCACGGGAGAGCGTTGTTGAGATCGACGCAGAAAAACTCTTCCGAGAGTCGCCGTGGAAATTTCCCGTATTCGACGAGCGCACTCAGAGCCAGCTCCTCGAACTGAGGATCTGCGAGGGCGTCGTGGTGCCCCGGGATCCGGGCACTTTGGCCTGGCCCTTTCACCAGATGGCGAACACGCCCTATCTGCTGGAGTCCAGCGCCTTCACGACGGAGGAATTTCCCTTCTTCGGGAGCTGGCCCGCTTTCATTGGCGAGCGGTACACGGTCATCCCCGCTCCCTTCGCGGGGGCCACCATCCACCGCGCCTGCGAGGATGGCTTTCGAGGTGAAATGATCGACAACGACAACAACGGGATCCCCGAAAGCAACGTAAAGGATCGCTGTGGTCACGATCCCCGACGCGGGCCTGATCCCGCCGGACAGGTTGAAGAGGATGTCTACTTGCACCCAGCTATGGGTAGCGTGGCCGGAGAAACGAATTGGAAATCTGATGGTGAGGACATGAGTTGTACGGGTGTCGTGCTGGAACTGGCTTCCAAGCATGGACTCACGGGGCGCCCTGTCCAAACCGAAACCGTGCTGGACGTCGCTTCCTACTGGACCAACGCTTCGGACGGTTCGGCGGCCAACGCCTACCAGCATCCCCAGGATTCAACACAGATCCGCTTCCGGCTCGTCGACGACAACTGGGGACACCCCCGGCCCAGGGTCTGTTATGAACGGAACCGGTGGACTTCTCGCTGGGTATGCGACAAGGAGAATCTGGATTGCCCGTGCGAGGGTGCTGGCGGGGGGGCTCCGGGAATGTAGGACACGCGAACCACCGAGTGAGAAGCCGGCCCCCCGAGTCGTAATTTCCGGACGACTCGGGGGGCATTGGCGAGCGCTGAAGACCGGGCGTCGCCTAAGGGGCCCGGGATGAGTGGAGATGCTCCCTGCCAGATAGAGCCGGATATGGGTCCTTTCGGGTTCTGGCCGAGCAAGGCGGGGTGGAATGAGACACATTCTCGGGATGGCCGGAAAAAGCGCTCCCCCTCGTGTGCAGTCAGCACCCGACCCGAAGGTCCTGATCGAGATCGCCCGCATGAAGATGCCCTTCGGCCGCTATTCGGGCCGGTGCTTGATCGATCTACCCGAGCCCTATCTCGTCTGGTTCTCGAGGCAGGGCTTTCCGAAAGGGCGATTGGGCATGTTGTTGGCCACCTTGTTCGAGATCAAGGCCAATGGACTCGAACCGCTGTTGGCCCCTTTTCGTGAAAAGACTGACCCGCGTTATCAGGATAAAGACCCACGTCAATATCGGGAAGGGGACCGATCGCTTGATACGGATTTCCGAAAACCGGGGCATTAAGGAGGAAGTGGGATGCGAGTGCGGGCGCGTTCAATACAAGGCGGAAGGCCCGCAATACGATACGTATCCCGACTGAGGTGGCTGCGGATCAGAGAGGAGCCAGCGACTTAGGTGGACGATCCGTTTTCGATTTTCGCGGTCTTCCTCGCCGGACTCTGTTCGAGTTTCTTCGGGACCATGATCGGTGGCGGGAGTCTTCTTTCGATCCCCGTTCTGATCCTTCTGGGCGTCCCCCCCCAGGTCGCGATTGCGACCGATCGGTTTGCCGGTCTCGCCGCCGCGACAGCGGCGCTCCACCGCTATTCCGGCGCCGGCAAGGTGGTTTGGCGCCATGTTCCCCTGCTTTGTCTGCTGAGCGTCATCGGTGCATTGATTGGATCGACGCTGCTCATTCGCGTTGAACCTGAAATCCTGCAACCCGCGATCGCCTTTCTGCTCGTGGCACTCCTGCCCGTGCTTTTCCTGAAGCGCGATCTCGGCGTGGCGGCCCGCGAGGTCACACAGCGTCAGCTTATTTTGGGGTTCGTTCTCTACCTTTTCGTGCAGATCCTCTCTGGTTTCTTCCACGCCGGCATGGGGGTCATCATCTTCTTCATCCTCATGGCCTTTGTCGGCCTGACGATCGTTGAGGTCGCTGCGACCCAGATGTTGCCCTTTATCGCGCTGGCGACCGCCTCGTCGATTCTCTTCGCCTGGAACGGTCTGATCGATTTTCGAGTGGGTCTGGTCTTGATGGCGGGCGGCGCGTTCGGTGGTCATCTCGGCGCGCGGTTCGCTGTTCGATACGGCGAGCGCTGGGTGCGCCGCCTCTTCTCGGCCATGGTCCTCGCATCCGCGGCGGTGCTCGCCCTACGCTAACGGTTCGAAATATCGCTCGGACCAACTCGGGCACGCGGCCCCTCTCCCTTATAGAGCGTCCATCCAACCCGCTGAGCGTCTGCTAATTTTCTGTTGTCAGCGATCACGTCACTTCGCGGTGGTTTTTTTAGAACGAAAAGAAATTCTTTGGAACCTGTCTGCAAGGAGTTGCTCGTGTCGAAGCCGGGTAATCGCATGGAAGTGGTGATCAGATCCGAAGCGGCCGATGATCGAGAAGCCATCTATCGGGTGACCGCCGATGCATTTCGCGGGAGGCCCTATGCGGGCGGGAACGAGCAAGACCTTGTGAATCGATTGCGCGAGCTTGGTCAATTGAGCGTGTCTCTGGTCGCCATGGATGAGGATCAGTTGATCGGACACGTGGCTTTTTCGCCGGTCAGCCTGAGTGATGGATCGGGTCCTTGGTTTGGTCTTGGGCCAGTGTCCGTTTCCCCAGCATGCCAGGGGCGAGGGGTTGGCGGGCAACTCATTCAAAGTGGGCTCGATGAGATCGCCTCTCGGGGTGCGCTGGGGTGCGTGCTGACCGGTGACCCTGCGTACTACCAACGCTTCGGATTCGAATTGGCTCCCGAGAATGTGCCGAAATCGGAACCCGCGCAATATTTCCAGCTGAAGTTGCTGAGTGCGGGAGAGGCTGGGGGGACTTTCGCATTTCACCCGGCCTTCTACGAGAAGCTCGGCAGGTAGAGCGCTCTGGCGACTGAAGGCGCGGACAACGCCCTCTCAGAGGTGTTGCAGGATCGGCACCGTGGGTGAGGACAGATCGTCGTTCAGCTGCTTGCCGCCGAAGATGCTGGTATAGAAGCGGCTCTGGACCATCTCCATGAAGTAGCGGATGCCCGGGTAGGCGACGACCACGACCGTATCGAAATCGACGTTGTCTTCCAGCGAAACCGGCCGGCCCATGTGAACGGGGCCGTAGCCGACCTCTGCCAGCATCGACATCATACGCGTACCGTACTTCGAGTCGGCGCGGCGCTGTTCGGCGTTGCCCTTCTTCTGGAAGTTGATGATGACGAGGGCATCCTTGCTGAACGCTTCGTTCTCGACAGTTGTCTGGTCAAGAAATTGACGCCGGAGCTTGAACTCGGCGCGCTGGTCTTCGGTCGCCTCGATCGCGTCGAAGGGATACGTTGGCTGCGCGCCCGAGAGGAAGTGACGCACGCGTAGGCCCAACATGGCGATGGCCACGCCGACGTTCTGCCCTGCCCGGCGTTCCATCCCCAGGGACCAGACGGCAGCGAACTCTCTCTTCAGGCTCGCGTAGTTCTCGTGCGAGGACGCCGCCTCCCAGGCATCCCGGGTCGGGTATTGGGCGATGACAAAGGCTTGCCAGTCGAAATCAGGCATCTGCCGTGATTTGCGTGGCGCAGGGAAGGCAAGCTTGCCCGCGTAGACCACCTCGGCGCCGAGTGCGCCTACGCCATCCACATAGTGGCGAACCCCGTCCAGAAGATCCTGGCCGGGCGCCAGACTGATCGCCGATACGACATGGAACGCATCAGAGGAGTGGAACATCGCCTGGCGATCAAATAGGACGTCGCGGCGCAACTGCGCGTGGTTCCAGAGATGCACGCCCACTCCAGCGACAGCGGCGACGACGATGCCACCGATTACGAACAGGAGGATGCTTGCCATGTTATTGATCGCTCTCATTGCCCCGGATGATCGTTCGCACGGATAGGAATTCCAATGGCCCAGTATAGATACTTTAGAGAAGGTCAGGTTAGAAAATCATCCGAGAATGAGGGGTTACGCCCAGCGTACTGCTGGGGGCTGCACCGACCGGCATAGGGCGGCATCGGTCACGGCTCCCGGCCCTAAACGGCTCCGGATTTGAGGTAAGAGCGGCGCATAGGTCGGTCGTTCAAGATTCCACCGGCCTTGGATGACTACTGAAGTTCGCCGTAGCTGACCGTCATCGGATCGTCGATGGCGATCATGACCTCTTGAAGGATCCTCGGGCTCGGCATCGAGTAGAAGACACCCGGCGTCGGAGCGTTACCCGGGCCGCCCGGGTTGTAGAGCGGATCGTAGTCGCCGGTAGCTGGGATCTCGACGTGGGTGATCCGCCGCATGGCCTCTTCGTCGCCAGCAAGCACGATGTCGATCTGATTGTCGTGATCTTCGTCATAGCAGTCGTTGTATTGGATGCCGTCGCCTGCCGCAAGTCCGAGATCGGCGAGGCCAACGACCTCGACGCTATAGCCGTCAATTAAATACTCCCCGGAGCCTTCGATCCAGATTTCTTCACCGTCCCGCGTTTCGGCACGCAGCCGAAAGTAGCGCGCAAATTCTGTGGGGCGTATGCCGAGAACGCCGTCGGGGGAGAAGCCGCCTGTCGTCAAAATGCGCAGACGGTATTGTGCCCTATCCATGTAGAGAGAAAACCCATCGTTGGGCAGGTTGCCTTGGAACGCGGCCGGTCCGTTTTCGCCCAGAGTCGACATCACGCTCAGCTTTGCGGCGACGAGCGTTGGCCCGTTGCCCGTCTTGTAGGCCGTAAGTTGATCACCGGGCTGTCCGTAGGTGAGTCCCACGGCGCTTTCGATCTGCCCATTGGGCCCCGCGAGCAGGAGCGGGGTGTCGTCGTCCACGATCTCGAAGAAAACCGGATAGACCGCTTCGTCGGGATGTGTTGTTGGATCGTATCGGTTGCCAAACTGACCGAAGATGACGATGGTAGATCGTTCGTTGTATTCAAAATTCGGGAAGATGGATACCACTTCGGGTTTGACTACGGACTCGTCGCTGAGTGTCACCTGGATGTCATCGATGTCGAGAGTTCCAGCGAGCACCGGCCAGCTCATCTCGATGGGCAAGCCGTCGGAGTAGAGTGTGGAGACACCGAAACCGAATGCAACTTGAGTGGGGGTCGCAGCGGAGGTGTAGTCACCAGCCGAAGGGATTTGATCATCACAATCGAGCGTGTTCCACGTGCCTCCTGCCCCGCGCACCGCTGCCTCGCCCAGTGGCGATGGCTCGTTGATTCCGGGCACGCCGTTTATGTTAGTGAACCCCAATCCCGCGGCGAGGATCATGGGCTCTTCATCCCAGTAGTCGGCGTTGATGAGCACATTTTGCATCAGGGATTTATATGTGGCGCTACCGCCGTTATCGCCACTACTGCCGTTATTGGCATCGTTGCACGCCGAAGGCATCATGAGAGCCCATGCCAGTATCAGGCCGATCTTGGTTTGCTGCATGATTCCTCCACGCGTCTGTGACAATCTCCGTTGCGGCTCGTCTATAGGCTCTTTCAATCGTCAGGCCCGCCACAGATAGGCTTGGGCGTTATGTTAGATCCCTAGAGGGAGCCCCGTCGCGGGGTTCTTCGCCTGACGGCGAGCGAGCAGGGCGATTGTGAGGCAGGCGGCTGCGAGCTGAAGCCCTGGGGTCGGTTCCGGGACGGTGGCGATATAGAGCGCGGAGCTCTGGTCGTCGAAGTGTGCCGTGAAGGCGAGCTGGTCATCATCCAGGGCGTCGAGGCCAAGTTCTACGGAGAAGATGGCATCGCCATCCAGGCTGTCGTTTTCATCCACGATCTTCATGAGCTCGCCGGAGCGCCGCAAGTAGATTCCCTGGGGTCCGTTCACGCCGTAGCCCAAGAAGGCTACATCCCCGCCGTCTACTGAGACTTCCTCGAAGCCAACGAAGGCTGCGTCGCTTCCAGGCACGGAGTCTCCCGCTCGTGCCGCTGTCGTGAGGAGTCCACCGGCTTCGACGTAAACGCCGTCTTTGTTGTCGCTGTCCAGCGCGTGGAACGCCACTCCGCCGCCCCGGGCGGAGACGCTTTGTCCAAAGCCGATGAAGGGGTTAAGAGTTCCGGGCGCGAGTGTGTCGGTGTCGGCCACCGGCGAGGCGGCGTCAGACTGCTGCCGGAAAATGCCGTCCTTTCCTGAAACTCCTGTGCCCTGAAAGAACAGAGCGGCTCCGTCCAGGCCGGGTCGAGGGCCAAGCATCGAGAAGTCGTCCTCTGCCCCGGGGACCGGGTCCCCGTCGACGACCTGGGCCGTGACTCCATCTGCATCCCCTGTGTACACCCCCACGAAGGACAGCGTCCCAAAAGCGCGAAATGCGACTTGCCCCATGGAGAGGGTCGGGTCCGCCGGGGTGCTCAGTGTCCCGCTGCCGCTGGCGTCAACGGTGGCCTTGTTGGCGACCACTGCGAGGCTCTCGCCGTCGAAGAGGTAGATGCCGTCGAACCCCAGCCCGTCGCGCCCGCGGAATGCCACCTGGCCCCCGTCGAGCGCCGGGGGGCCGGGAAAAGCGAAAAAGTTCCCGACACCGCTCGGGATCGCCATGGTGGTGTCGACCACCGTCTCGAGCGGCTGATTCGGAAGCCGGAGGTAGACGCCGCCGGCCCCGACGAAATCAACGGCTGTGAAGGCCACGCTCCCTGCGGAAAGGGAAGGGGGAAAGAAGATTCCGCCCTCAGGAAAGAAGGTGTCGGAGTCGGCGATGCGCTGGAAATGGATACCGACCTCTGAGGCTGCGGGCGGAGCAACCAGGGCGGCGATCAGAACCGGCGCCACCGCCGCCCATCGGGCGGACCACACAGATCGGTGACGTCTGTTCGGGGCGTTGTGCATCTCAACTCCCATGGCGCTCGATCTCGCGTTCCTTTAGTGGCACGCCGGGAGGGATTCGACGCGGTCGGCCTGCGGCCCACCTAATGTCGAATCTTGGGGCATCAAGTGCCGCTTCGGGTGCGCGGGATCGGGCAGCCCTCGCATTTCTTGAATGGCACGCCGGGAGGGATTCGAACCCCCGACCCTCAGGTTCGAAGCCTGATGCTCTATCCAGCTGAGCTACCGGCGCGCACGGACTCCCGTTGGAACTCTCGAACAAATGGAAGAATCGACCTGGGGTTCGGCGCCGTGAAGCGCCTACTGGAGCGGAGGCTATCAGACCTCCTACTTTCGAGCCATCGGGTATTGTGAGGAGCAAGAATCCGGGTTTCGGAGCGGGTTGCCGCGCACGGTTCCGGGAGCGCGACCGTCTCGCATCCGTCGCTGGCCTCGCTACTCTCGGCTCCCTTCGCCGACGACCGGCAGGGGAAAGGGAGCCGCTCAATGACGGAAAAGGAAGTCCTGGCCAGCTGGGTCGAACTCGAGGGTTGTTACAATTTTCGCGACCTCGGGGGCTATCTCACGGCCGACGGCCGGCGCTTTCGCACAGGGCGGGTCTTTCGCTCCGATGGGCTGCAACTGCTGACCCCGGCCGACCTCGCCAAGCTCAAGGGCGAAGTCGGGCTGGCCGAGGTGATCGATCTTCGCTCGAGCCTCGAGGTCGAGGAAGCGGGCGTGGGGCCGATTGCGGACCAGGCCACTCTCCACGCCGTCCCGCTCTTTCCCGAGGCCCAGGGCAGCCGGGCGCAGCCCCCCGCCGATTTTCAGATGCCGTCGGATATGGGCGAGCTCTACCACCTGATGCTGGTGGCTGCCCAGAAGCCCATCGTCCGGGTGGTGCGCCTGCTGGCTGAGTTCGACAACCCGGCGGTCTTTCACTGCGCTGCGGGGAAAGACCGAACGGGGGTGATCTCCGCTCTCCTGCTTTCCCTGCTCGGTGTGCCCGATGAGACAATCATCCTCGACTACGCATTCAGCCGACAGAACATCGACCTCATCAACGCCCGCCTCGATAGCATGGGGACCTACCAGAAGCTCATGCACGACCTGCCCGAGGGCGCCTATGACGCCGACCCGGCCTGCATGGAAAAATTTCTGGCCAAGCTGCGCGAGACCTATGGGTCGGTGGAAGGCTGGGCCGAAAAATCGGGTGTCGACCAGGCCACCCGGGATCGCCTGGCGGCTCGCCTGCTCGACTGAAGTTCGGGCTCAGCTCCGCTCACGCTCCTCGATCACGAGGTATTCAAAGGAGCCGCGCGGCCCCACGAAAAACGAGGCCGCCCAACTCGTGAGGCTCACCACCGCTGCGCCGAAGAAAGCCGGCCAAAAGCCCGCGAGATAGAAACCCCCGAGCAGGGACGCCACCAGCCCGAGCATTGCGGCGTTGACCACCAGCACGAAGAAACCCAGGGTCACGATGGTGAAGGGAAAGGTGAGGATCAGCAGGATCGGCCGAACCAGAGCGTTGACGGCACCCAGAAGCACGCCTGCGACGACGAAGGTGCTGGCACCCCGGATCTCCATCCCGTCGATCAGGTGGTCGGCAAGCCATAGGCCAAGAATATTCAGCACCATGCGGAGCACAAACCCGGGCATTATTGTCTCTCTCCTTGCGGACGGTTCTTTCTTCGGCGCGCTTTGGCGCGAAGGTTCGCATATTTCTTCAGAAATTTCGTACGCAAGCGCGCGAAAAGAATTTTCTGAGCGGATTCGAAAAATACCCGGCGTCCGGCTCGGCCGCCGGAGCCGGACTCCCTGACCGCCTTTCGGGCCGGCTTGACGCAGGCCCGGCGGGCTGAAAGAATGGATGGCTGCGCGGCCGCCCAGGCAGCGCAGATGAGGAGCCCCGAGCATGGATTCGAATCACCCGGCCCTGGTTGCCGCCCGTAATTCCTGGCGCGCGGTCCAGGCGCATGACAAGGCGGCCTGGCTCGATCTCATGGCGGAAGGTATATGTGTCGAAGATCCCATCGGTCTCGCGCCCACCAACCCCGATGGCAAGGGAGTCCGCGGCAAGGCCGCCATGGCGAAGTTCTGGGACGACAACGTTGAGCCCAACACGATTCGCATCGAGACCCACGAATCCTTTGCGGCGGGCAGTGAATCCGCCCACCGCATGACACTCACCACTACGTTTGCTGGCGGTGCGAGCATGCGGCTGAACGGGATCTTTACCTATCAGGTGGACGACGCGGGCAAGCTCACGAATCTTCGCGGCTACTGGGCGCTGGAGGACAGCGAGTTCAGCCAGCCGGACAGCCCGAATAGTCCCGAGTAGACTCTCATCCTCGCAATCCCAAAGGGCACTTTGCCCGCCCAGGAGGTCCCCCATGGCGATCGCTGATTTTTCACTTGAAGGCAAGGTCGCCATCGTGACCGGCGGAAGCCGGGGCATCGGGCGCTCCATCGCCTTGGGGTTGGCCGAGCACGGGGCCGATATCGTGATCGCTGCGCGCAAGCCCGAGCCCATCGCCGAAGCGGTGGCGGCGGTCGAGGCCACCGGTCGCCGCGCCATCGGGGTCACGACCAACGTGCGCCGCCTCGACGACTTGAAGGCGCTGGTGGATCGCGCCCGGGATGAGTTTGGCCGCCTCGATATCCTGGTCAACAACGCCGGAACGAACCCCGTCTTCGGTCCCATCCAGGAGACCGATGAACGCGCTTGGGACATGATCATGAACAGCAACGTGAAGGCGCTTCATTTTCTGTCGAATTACGCGCGTGAGCTGATGCTCGAAGGCGATCGGGGCGGTTCGATCATCCACATCAGCTCGGTGGGGGGCTACCGCGCTTCGGACGTGATTGGGGGCTATTCGGTTTCCAAGGCCGCGGTCATCATGCTCACCCAGGTGCAGGCCAAGACCTGGGGAGTAGACGGCATTCGGGTCAACTGCATCGCGCCGGGCCTGATCAAGACCGAGTTCGCCCGGGCCCTGTGGGACAACGACGAGATTCGCAAATCCTCCGAGGCCGAGGCTTCGCTGCACCGCATCGGTGAGCCCGACGAAATGGCCGGCGCGGCGGTCTACCTCGCCAGCCCGGCCGCTTCCTTCCTCACGGGCCAGACCCTCATCATCGACGGGGGGCGGCTGGTCTAGGCCGAGACGTCCCGGCGCGCGACTCGATCCACTTGCGAGAGCCCTCAGCTCGCGAGAGCCCTCAGCTCGCGAGAGCCCTCAGCTCGCGAGAGCCCTCAGCTCGCGAGAGCCCCTAGACGTCGAAGCGGATGGGCAGGGTGCTCGGCCCACGGACGAGAAACGAGCCGTGTCGCTCTACGTCGGTTTCGAGCCTCAGGCCGCGCAGGCGCGTCAGGATCATCTCGAGGGCGATCTGTCCTTCGAGCCTCGCCAAGGAAGCGCCGATACAAAAGTGGTTGCCCAGGCCGAAGGCCAGATGCGCGGGCGCCGGGCGATCGATGTCGAAGCGGTCCGGGTTCTCGAATTTTCCCTGGTCGCGGTTCGCCGAGGCGATCAACACGGCGACGAGCGAGCCGCGGGGGATACGGACGCCCGCAACTTCGCTGTCACGTGTGCTGAGCCGGGCGGTCAACTGGATCGGCGAGTCAAAACGAAGCGTTTCCTCGACGACCTGGCTTATGAGGCCCGGCTGGTTCTGCACGCGTTCGAGTTGGCCGGGGCTCTGCAGCAGCGCGAGCACCGCGTTGCCGATCAGGTTGGTGGTTGTCTCCGAACCGGCCGCGAGCAGCAGGCTTGCGAATGATATCACCTGCTCGGGCTCGAGAATTCCCTCGCCTTCGCCCGCATGGACCAGGGTCGAGATGAGATCTTCGCCGGGATGTAGGCGTCGCTCGGCGATGACCTCGGTCATGTAGGTCCGAAATTCGCGAAAGAGTTCGAGGTTGGGACCGAAGCCGCCGGCCTCGCCGGGCTTCGTCGAGCCGACGATGAGGGCCGTCGACCAGCGTTTGAAGTCGTCCCTTCGCTCGGGATCCAGGCCGAGCAGATCGGCAATCACGCTGACGGGTAGGGGATTCGCGAACTCCTCCATCAGGTCGCAGCGCCCCCGGCCCTCGAAGCGGGCGAAAAGCTGCTCGGCGTTCTTGCGCACCTGCGGCTCGATTTGCGCAATGCGGCGCGGCGTAAAGCCACGGCTCACGATATTTCGCTGGCGCGTGTGCTCGGGCGGATCGTGCGCGATCAGCGAGCCGCTGGTGGGCGCGATGTCACCTTGATCGTTGAGAACTTCGACCTGGCTGCCGCCCATCACCTCCGAAGAGAAGATTTCGGGGTGCTTCAGGACATACGAAACCTCGTCGTAGCGCGACACCGTGTAGACCCGGATTCCGAAGCGGCGCTTTGAGCCGGAACCCATCCGTGCACGCCGTTCGGCCGAACGCTTGCGCAGTGTGCGAAAAGACTCGCGCAGGGAGGTCCCCGTCTGGCGCTGCATGCGGATCACGGCGACGATCATTCTCAAAATCTGAAGCGGCCCAATGCGAACGCGATTCACCGCTCCCTGGCTCCGCAAGCCGGCGTAGGTGGGGTAGGGGTCGCGCACGAAGTCGGGGTCGAAGGGGTTGAATCTCGTCGCCATGGGGGAGTTCCTCGGATGCCGAAGCTCGCCTTCTCGTCGGTCGACCCTATACGAAGCGTCCGCCTGGCGCGAACACGTCAGCCGAGCACGCCGGCTTCGCGCAGCGAGGTCAGCTCGGCTGTGTCCATGTCGAGGTCCTGGTTCAGGACCTCGTCGCTGTGCTCACCGAGGTAGGGTGCGCGGGTGATCTCCACCGCGCTCTCGGACATGCGTGTGGGGAAGCCCAGCAGCGGCGCCTGGCCGAGTTCGGGATGTTCCACGTGCTTGACGAAATCGCGCTCGAGCAGATGCGGGTCGCGGTAGAGGTCGTGGGTGTCGAGCACGGCGGAGCAGGGCACGCTGGCTTCGCCCAAAATTCGCATCACGTCGTACTTCTCGTGCTCGAGGGTCCAGGGCGTGATCTCCGCGAAGAGTTCGGCGCCGTGCTGGGCGCGTTTTTCTCCGGTCACGAAGCGTTCGTCCACCACCATGTCCGGGCGCTCGATGGCCAGGCAGAGCTGATCCCAATGCCGGTCGGTGACCACGATCACGTAGGCGAAATCGTTCGGACCGCCGCCCTTGCAGGGGTAGAGGCCCGTGGGCGCGCCGCCCATCAGGTTGCCCAGGCGCGGGCAGGCCTGCTCGCCCCAATTCGCCCCGAAGGCAATGCGGGTGCGCATGAAATAGGTCATGGCCTCCTGCATGGAAAGCTCGATGTGCTGGCCCTGGCCCGTGCGCAGGCGCTGGATATAGGCCGCCAGGATCGCCATGCCGGCCTGCATGCCCGTCCCCGAGTCGCCGGTGGTGGGGCCGGGGAGCAGCGGGCCGCCGCCGAGTTCGCCGGTGACCGAAAACGCCCCCGCCGCCGCCTGGGCCACCATGTCATAGGATTTATAATTCGAGTAGGGGCCCGAGCTGCCAAAGCCCTTGAGCTGGACATAGATCAGCCCGGGGTGGATCGCCTTGAGGGTCTCGTACTCGAGGTCGAAGCGTTCGATGATGCCCGGGCCATAGTTCTCGATGAAGATGTCGTATTGGGGGAGCATCCGGAGCAGCACGCCGCGCCCTTCGGGCTTGCGGAGGTCGAGCGCCAGGCTGCGCTTGTTGGCGTTCCAATTGCAGAAATAAGGCGAGTAGTCGCCGCCCACGGCCAGGGAGCGCCCGGCTTCGCCCGTACCCGGGGGCTCGACCTTCACAACGTCGGCCCCCATCCATGCCATGGCCTGGGTGCAGGAGGGCCCGGCTTCGTATTGGGTCATGTCCAGGATGCGGATTCCGTCGAGTGCAGGCATGGGGATCTCCTTCGAGGCGATTCCCAAGCCTAGCCGGATTTTCGACGCGCCGAGAGCGGCGCGCGAAAGCGGGGACTCGCAGGGGCTGGCCTTGGGGTCGGGCGCTCAGGCCCCGTAGGCGCGGGGGGTGGAGATTCGCTCCGGAGAGCGGCGCACCTTGCGTGCGGCGACGAAATAGTCGTCGCGGTGATCCCAGGGCACCGAGAGCGCGTTGAGGATCAGCCGCTTGGTGGTGTGTCGGCAGGCCCGGCCTTGTTCCACGGCGTGGATCGTGCGCGGGGAGACGCCCGCGGCCTCGGCCAATTCGTCTTGGGTCCAGCCCAGGGCCTGCCGCGCCGCTCGAATCCGGTTCATGTTCGCCTCGCTCGGGGGGGGTCGGGGAATCCCCCATGGTAGCGCCAGGGGCGCGGTTGGGTCCTGTGGGCGCCGGACCCCGAAGCCCAGGGGCTGGCCCGGCGCTCCGCCCGGAGGCCGGGTCTGGGCGTCCAGGGCAGCGGAATATATCGGGAATTCGGCTTGCCCCGGCCAGGAATCTTTGGGGTGGACAACGGGATTTGAACCCGCGACCCCCGGAATCACAATCCGGTGCTCTAACCAACTGAGCTATGCCCACCACCGAAGAGCGCCCGAGGCTATCGGCCGCTCGGGGGGGTGTCAACGTGCCCCCCAGGCGCCCCCGGCTCCCGTTCCGGGCTGCTATTCATCTGCGGCAAGGGGGCGGGGCACGACAGAACCGCCCCCTCCGCGCCCCGGTAGCTCAGTTGGATAGAGCAGCTGCCTTCTAAGCAGCGGGTCGGGGGTTCAAATCCCTCCCGGGGTGCCATTGGGGTCAGCCAATCGCGGGTATCTGGAGGTACCGGGGAAGGCGGAAGCGTTCGTGGGATTTGCTCAGCGAGCGCAGCGAGCACGCGAATCCCTCCCGGGGTGCTATTGGGGGTCTGATGGCGGGTACGTACACAGACAAGAGCACAGACAAGGGCCGAAGGGCCGGTAAGGGAGTGGTTCGATGAAAACGTTTGCAAAGTGGGTCGGGTATTTCTTGGGTTTGATCGTCGCTCTCGTGCTTGGGGCGCTGGTCTTGGCGCGCTTTGCCGACGGGCCTTTGGAGATCATCGCGGGGGTGCCTTTCACGACCGGAGAGGTGGCCACAGTTGAGCCCGATTGGGGCTTTGCGAAAGACTAC
>JAAZXM010000026.1 GCA_014240165.1 Myxococcales bacterium
TCGCTGGGCAAGTCGGCGCGAACCGGCAGACCGGCCCGGCCGAGGAGATCGAGCAATCGCTCAGAAATTTCCCCCGAGCAGAGCCCGAAATCAGCCGCGGCCCGGGAGGCTGCAAGCATTCCGAGACCCACGGCTTCACCATGCAAAATCCCGCCATAGCCTGTCGCCGACTCGATGGCATGACCAAATGTGTGTCCGAAATTCAGGTGTGCGCGAACGCCCTTCTCCTTTTCGTCTTCCATGACAACCGCGGCCTTGATCTCGACGTTCCTCTCGATCAACTCGACGAGTTCTTCGCTCGAGAGTGCCAGGATCGCGTCCAGCTTGCTGTCGATGAAATCGAAAAGTGCTTCGTCTCGGATCACCCCATGCTTGATGCATTCAGCCAATCCGCATAACAGTTCCCGTGCGGGCAGACTCTTCAGCACGAGGGGGTCGGCGATCACCAAGGCGGGCTGGTAGAACGCACCGATCAAATTTTTGCCCTGGGATACGTTGACCCCGGTCTTGCCGCCTACGCTCGAATCCACCATGGCGAGCAATGTCGTCGGACACTGGATGAAGGGGACACCACGCAAGTAGGTGGCGGCGACGAAACCGGTCACGTCTCCGGTAATGCCTCCCCCGAGAGCCACCAGGGGCGAACGGCGCTCGAGATGTGCATCCAGGAGGAGTCCGTAGATCCTCTCGACACTCGCCAGGCTCTTGGCCTCTTCCCCGGGCTCCAGGGAGAGCGCCACGGGAGCGTATCCCGCACGGGCCAGGGATTTCTCGGCGGCCTCACCATAAAGCGCCTGGACCGCGGGATCCGCGAGCACGGCGCATTGACCATGGGGCGCCAGCGCCCGAACCGAATCGCCCAAACCCTGGAGAGCGCCGGGTTCGATCCGGATCTCGTAGCGGTGATGGGGAAGCTGAATCGTGACGATCGCCATGCGAGAAGGGGTCTAGCACGGATTTTCGCCGAGGGCTGAGAAACGAGCAGCCGGCCATGGGCAAAATCAGGCCACGGGACGAAGCATGCTCTCCTGGGCAAAGGAGGCCACGAGTTCCCCCGCCCGAGTATGGACATGACCCTGGGCGAAACCACGGCCAGCCGCGACCACCGGACTCTCCTGGCTGATGAGAAGCCAGTCATCGACCCGCAGCGCGCGGTGAAACCAGAGGGTATGCGAGGTGACGGCGGTTTGAATCCGCTCGGGAGAATCATCCTCGCCCAGCCCCGCATGGGGCCGAAGCGAGGTTCCGATCAGGGTCAGATCCGTTGCGTGGGCGAGTAGCGCCTGGTGGGCCACCGCGGCACCCGAGAAAGAAGGGGAGCGCATCCAGAAAGCAAATTGCGGTGGCCCCGCTTCCCGAGAGCCAAGATCAACGCCGTCCACCACCCGCGTCTCCCAGGGAATCATGCTGAAATCCGTCGCCACCGCCTCCTCGGGCGATCCCATTTCGGGCGCCGGTATCTGGTACTCGAGCCCCGGCTCCTGGGAATGGAGGGCAACGCTGGCCACGACGATGGCCCCCCCGGCCTGTTCACCCACGATCAGCCGGTGCGCGAGAGTACGACCTTCCCGCTCTCGCTGAACCCGGTATTCCACCCGCTCGGCCAAATCGCCCTGGCGGGGAAAGCTCGCGTGAAGCGATTTCACGGTCTTGGACTCTACTGTGGCGTCGGCGACGCAAAGCGCTTGAGCCAGCAATTGCCCCCCGAAGATCCGGCGATAAGCCATGGGGATATTGGGCGCGGTGAAGGTGTCTTCGCCTACAGCCTCAACGGATAGACAGGCCAACGTGTCTTCCCAGCGGACAATCGCCATCGGGGCTCCCGAAAGCCTAAAAGGGGCTAAACGCCCAAGCGAGAGTTCATTTCAAGGGCGGGCTGGTCCGCTTCGGGTCGGCCCACGACTTCCGCGGGGATGCCGGCCACGGTGCTATGCGGGGGCACGTCGGACAAGACGACGCTTCCGGAACCCACTTTGGCGCCCTCGCCCACCTCGACGTTGCCGAGCACCTTGGCGCCAGCACAGATCAAAACCCCTCGCCTGACTTTCGGATGCCGATCGCCAGTTTCCTTCCCCGTGCCGCCCAGCGTAACTTCGTGAAGCAAGGAAACATTGTCCTCCACCACGGTCGTTTCACCCATCACCACACTGGTGGCGTGATCGATGAAGATTCCCGAACCCAACTCCGCCGCCGGATGGATGTCGACCCCGAATACTTCGGAAACGCGGTTCTGAACGTGAACCGCCAGGGCCTTGCGCTCGGCCTTCCAAAGCCAATGCGCGTAGCGATAGGCTTGGAGAGCATGAAAGCCCTTGAAGTAGAGCAAGGGCATCCAATAGCTCGTGCACGCCGGATCCCGTTCCCGAATCGCCCTCAGATCCGCGCGCACCGCCTCGCCCATCTCCGGTGCCACGGACAGAGCCTCGGCGATTCCCTCGCGCAGGGCTTCCGCCGGAAGCACGGCTGTGCCCAACTTCTCCGCAAGTTGAAAGCTCAGGGAGTCTTCCAGGGATGCGCGCTCGAGTACGGTGACCCGGAAGAAGCGCTCAAGCAGACTCTCGGCACCCGCCTCGACGGCAACCTGGTCGCAGATCTCTTGCCAGATCGGATCGCCACCCGCCTCCGCGACGGTTTTCTTGCTCGGCATCGCTTGGCCCCTCCGCGAGCTCAGTTAGGCCCGCGCTCGACCCTCGTCATCTTCCACTCACTCCCGCGGAGTGTACCCGACTGCAACTCCCAACTCCTGCACCTGGAGAGAATCGAGATTCATTGGGTCGGGTAATCCTGGATCCGTCGCTCCATATCCTGGATCAAACCGGCGAAACCCTCTTTTTCCAGGAGAGTTCTGTACTCGGATCGACGCATGGCGACCTCACTCACCGACGGCGGCGCATATCGGTCCACGATCTTCCAGCGACCCTCCATGCGAATCAGCTGGTAATCGACCACGATCTCCAAGGCCCGGTTCGGATAGCGCAGCCCGGTTCGAATCATCATCCGGTCATCCCCGATTTCTTCGTATCCCGTAAACCGATAGACCTGGCCCCGATCGCGCGAATTGAGCTTGGCCACCGACGAACAGCGAAAGAGGGTGAACGTGTCGACGAAGAGCCGTTGCTGATCCGGCGTCAAGTCAGACCAACCCTTCCCGTAGCTGAGTTGCGCCATGAGCGGCAAGGCAAAATAGTCGCGGCCCAACTCCATCACCGCGGACCGTCGCTCCTCGAAGCCCAAATTTGTCCCTGCCTTTGCCAGCTCAACAAGGCTGGCCTGCACCCCGAGCACCACATCTCTCGCCTGGGCCGCGCTCACGGGAAGCGGATCGGGATCGGGTTTCGGCTGGGGCGCGGGCGTGGTGCAAGCGATGAGCCCCATCAAGAAGATGGACAAGGCGCCAGAAAGAAGCCGAGCAGAGAGGTGTGCACCAAAGCAACGAGGCTGGGCAGGGCGGGGCTCCACGAAAAAAATCAGCCCCTTCGCCGGGCAGGAAAGCATGGGTCGCGAGTGCTCAGCCAAGTGCTCCAGAGTCCTTGAGTTCCTGAATTTTCGTTGCGCCGTAGCCGAGCGTCTCCGAAAGAACCTCTTCATTGTTTTCCCCGACAGTGGGCGCATGCGAAGGCGGCTGCATCGACTCGTCCTGGATCTTCAAGGGAAAGGGCAACATATCCGCGCCATGAGTTTCGTGGGGGTAAATCGGAAAGCGTTCCCTGAACTGCGGATCCTCCGCGATGGTTTTCGGGGTATTCACCGGCGCGATGGGAAAATTCTTCTCGTCTCCAAGTCGGATCCACTCCTCGGAGCTCTTGCTCTTGAAGATATCGCGCAAATCTGCCTGGAGTTCCCGGTTTCCCCGCGCGTGATCGGCGAATTTCGAGCCGGGCCATTTTTCGAAAAAGTCCAAACGGCCCACACACTCACAAAAATTCTTCCAGAAAGCCTGCTCCGAGGCCATGAAGAGAACATGACCATCGGATGACTCGTACATCTGGTAGCGAACGCCTTCCCTCATTCCTTTCGTTCCCGGCTCGCGCCTTTCGTAATCGTCTGCCTTGTTGCCCGTGACCACATCTTCGGGGCGCTCGTAGGCCATCCAGGACTCGCTCCGATACCAATCCATATAGGCCGCGGCGTCGGATTGGCCGATTTCCATCATGCATCCCTTGCCGGTTTCCCTGGCGCGCAACACGCCGGCCAGAATGCCCAGCGCGCCCATCATCGGGCCGGAGTGCATTCCGATGGATGCGTGCTCGGGGATATAACAAAAACCCTCATCGTCGTAGGCGGGGTTGATGATTCCCGCCCAGGTGTCGAAGGCAATGCCGTGGGAGGGCAGAGTCTGGTAGGGGCCGGTCATGCCATAGCCCGAGATATTGCAGAACACGATACGCGGATTGACAGCGCTGAGATCTTCGTAGCCAAGACCGCGGCGGGCCAGCGACCCCGGACGCATGGCCTCCACAACCGCGTCAGCACCCTTGACCAGATCCTTGTAGACCTCGACCCCTTCCTCGGTTCGAAGGTCGAGGGTCAGGCTTTTCTTGCCGCGATTGATATGCAGATGCAGAAGTGAAACGCCGTCGATAATCGGCCAGGTCATCTCGCGGACGTAATCGCCCGAAGGGCTCTCGACCTTGATCACGTCAGCACCGAGATCGGCCAGGTGCGTCGTAATCGCCGCCGGGCCGAGCAGGGAGCTCTCGATGACACGAAATCCGGAAAGCGGCGGCGCAGAATGCTGAGCCATGGGTCTGGGTCACTCCTTGGAATCGGCTCTCCTGATCAGGCTGCCGAGGAAAACGGAAGAGGCGCAAAATACCCGGCTCTCCCCCAAGCGACAAGCCACGCCGACATCCAAAAACGGAGCGCCGCCACCGGGCTCCGCTCGGTGGCCACCCTTGATCGGCTAGCCTCTCGCCGATGAGAAAGTCCTTGCCGTGGAGCGCCCGCTGGGGCCGCCTCCCTCAAATGCCCCTGGGCTGCCGCACCCGGCCAGGGAGCCCTCTCGCGGCCGGGGCACTTGCAGTGTCACTGTCCCTGATTCTCCTCCTTGGGTCCGCCGGCTGCGCCCGAAATCCGGTCACCGGGCGACCCGAAGCGGTCTTGACCAGTGAGAAGGGCGAAATCGAACAGGGAAAACAGGCGGCGCGGCTCGTCCAGGAGGAGATCGGGCTGGTGGAGGATCCGGATCTCGAAGCCTTCGTGAACGCCCTCGGTCAGCGCCTGGCCCAACATTCCCTTCGCAAGCATCTCGAATACAGCTTTCAGGTGGCCGACATGCCCGAAGCCAATGCCTTCGCGCTTCCCGGCGGGCATGTCTACGTTTCCCGTGGCCTCCTGGCCCTGGTCAATTCCGAGAATGAACTCGCCGGCGTGCTGGGCCACGAGATTGCCCACGTGGAGGCTCGGCATTCGGTCCGCCGCCAGACGGCCAGTGCTCCCCTGGTTCCCTTGAGAATCGCGGCGGCGCTGGGAGGCGCCGCGGCATCGATCGTCTCTCCGGGCCTGGGTCAGATGGTGGCGGGAATCGGCCAGCTTCCGGGCGCTTTCGCGATGGCGGCCTATAGCCGAGACCAGGAGCGGGAGGCGGACAAACTCGGCCAGGAACTGGCAGCGTCAGCGGGTTTCGATCCCGTGGGTCTGGCCGCTTTCGCCACCACCCTCGCCCGGGAGGAAGAACTCGAAGGCCAAAACATGAGCCGGCGCTCCTTCCTCGTGTCGCACCCGTCGAGTCCCGAACGCTCGTCCACCGCCGAGGCCTACGCCCGGGAGTTGACCATCGCCCCGGACCAACCCGCCCCCCTGGACCGACTCGATTTTCTTCGACACCTGGAGGGTCTGGTGCTGGGAGAGCCAGCCGCTGCAGGCGTATTCGTCGATGATCGCTTTCTGCACCCTCAACTCGGAATCGCTTTCCTCTTGCCCCCCGGTTGGGAAACCCTGAACAGCCGGCGCAGCGTATCGGTCCAGAGCCCGGACGCCGCGATCAGCCTGGTGCTGGAAATCGTCTCCGAAGGCGACGATGCGATGAAGGCGGCCCTGGCCTTCGGCCAAGTGGCGAATCTCGATGGTGAACCGCGCGCCGCGCAAATTCACGGTCTGGACGCTGCCAAGGCTTCGACCCTGGTGCGTGCGCCCGGAGAAATTCGGCAATTGCTGCTGGCCTGGATCGCCTGCGACGGGCTGATCTACCGAATCGCGGGCATCGCGCCCCTGAATCGCCTGGCCGAATTGCGCCCGGATTTCAAGCGAACAGCCGACAGCTTCCACCGGCTCAGCGATGCCGAGCGCCACGAGATCTTCGAGGACAGACTGCGCCTGATAGAAGTCCGGCCCGGCGAAACGCTCGAGGAGGTCAACCAACGAAGCGATAACCGATGGGATAGAGCGCGAACGGCCTTGGCCAACGGGCTTGAAGAGGGAAGCGAACTCGTCCCCGGCACATGGCTGAAAATCGCCCGCTCCGAACCCTATCCGTTCCCGGCCGGCGATCCGCCCTGAGGAAGGCCGACGGGGGCGATAGTTTCGAAGAGACACAAGCCTAGGCAGGCGGCTCCACCTCGCCCGGTGCCGGGGATCGCCCATCCCAAAAATCGCGCAGGGCAGGGCCCATGGCCGGGTGGGCCCGCTGGGATCCACCCAGAGAAATCGCCTGACCGCTCTCCGCACGATAGGCCGGCCACGTGCCCCCCTCACCCGTGCACGGATCTCCGCTCCGGGCAAAGGCCAGCCATATGTCCTGCATGCGGCGAGAGAGTTTCGGACCCGCCGACGAGAAGCCAAAAAGAAGGCGAATCCCAGGCGATCGCAGAGTGCCAAAGACAAAGGCCAACTCGAGGGCATGGCATGCACCGACCCGCATTGGGGCGAGGGGGGGCTTCCATTCGAAACGATAGAAGAACGTTCCAGCGCCACTTCGCGCGTGGGCATCGCCGAGACGAACCGCGGGATAGCGAAAAACCCGATCGCCCTGAAGCGCAGCCCAGATCTCGCCAGCCGAGCGCAATTCGCCCTTCGGCTGCATTCGATACAGGGCCAGGACCTCCTCGACCGTTTTTTGCGCTTCCCCCATGCCCTCGCGCTGGGGACGCGCCCCATCGTCCACCGCGAAGGTTCGCATCAGGTAATCGCGCAGGGTGTCCTCGTCCATGCCCCGGCGCCGCGAGTCGGTAGCGGTGAACATCTTCCACTCATCGAGATTCGTTCCGATCAGAAGCGGCACCCGAGCCGCCTCTCCCCGCTCGAAGCGCAGCCGGGGCAGATCGGGAACGAGGTCGTCGTCCACCACCGGCTGCCACGCCAACTGACCCAGGGCCAGGCCCTGGGCCGAGCGCATTGCGATCTGGGCCTTGATGAGGGCCTGCCAATCCATCGCGCGCAGGGCCCCGAGCAGATCGCCCCGGCCGGGGTCCAAACCCAATTTCTCGAGGAAGAGCGTCGCCAATTCGCGAGCCTGGGCGGGGGCGTGGACATGATCCCCTGCACCGCTCTGAAGAATCGTCCGGTGGAAGAGTCCTTGGCACCGGGGAGAAGCCATCAGCGTCGCCGCGCTCATGGCACCGGCCGATTGTCCGAAGAGGGTGACGCAATCCGGGTCGCCCCCGAAAGCCTCGATATTCGACTGCACCCACTCGAGGCCAGCGATCTGATCGCGCAGGGCGAGATTTGTGTCCGTGGACTCTCCGCCCGGAAAACTTCTCAGGTCAAGACCACCCAGGGCACCCAGGCGGTAATTCAGCGTCACCACCACCGCGTCGCCTCGAGCGGCCAGATCGCGGCCCGCGTAGAGGGGGAAACTCCCAGAACCCTGACTGAAGCCCCCACCATGGAGCCACACCAGCACCGGGCGACGCCCCGCATCTGCCGCCGGGGTCCAGATATTCAGGTTCAAACAATCCTCACCGGCACCGGCCCGGGGCACCGCCGACCAACGCCGGAGGGGGCGCAGCCTCGATACGGGCTGAGGTGCAGCGCAGGCGAAGTGGCGCGCATCGAGCACACCCTGCCACGGGACTGCCGGCTGGGGAGCCCTGAAACGCTGCTCCCCCCCGGTCGAAGCCGCAAAGGGAATGCCCCGAAAATTGAGCAAGCGGCGCTCTTCGCGGCCTTCCACCCGACCGCAAGGTGCTTTCACTCGAGCGCGCGAGGTCAAGGGCCGGGCTCCGCCCGATCAGAGTTGGGCCAGCAGCGTGCGTGCGGCTTCGGCCGATGCTTCGACCTGAAAACGGAAGGCGTCGGTATCGGCTTCGTTGCCCATTACGCCCTTGAGGTAACGCGAGAGCACGCCCTCGACGATGGCCGCGCTCCGCCAATGTTGAAAGGCCCGGTAGTAGTCGATTTGCGAGGTATCGCGGCCGGTGAGTTCGCCGTAGAGGGCCACGAATTCCTCGCGGGTCTGGAACCCGCCTGCCGCGGTGGGAGAGGCCGTGGCCACATGGGGCAATTGCTCACCCGGCTGGGCCCAATTGTTGACGACATAGCCGAGGTCTGCGAGCGGATCACCCAGGGTACAGAGTTCCCAATCAAGAACGGCATCGACCCGCGCATCGGCGGATACCAGCATGTTGCCAAGCCGGTAATCACCGTGCACGATGCTCGCCCCCACCTGCTCGGGGACATTCTTCACCAGGCCCTGGTAGACCTCCTCCATCGCGGGCAGGTCACGCGTCTGGGTCTTCTCCCATTGGGTTCGCCAGCGTTTGAGCTGCCGGGCAAGGTAAGCCTCCTTGCGGCCCAGATCGCCCAGCCCCACATCATCGGGGTCGATTCGGTGAAGCTCGGCAAGAACCCGAATCACTTCGGCGCCCAGGGCCGCTCGGTGCTCGGGAGGGCAAGCCTCGGCGCAAGTCTGCGAGTCCGCGAGCACATGACCCTCGACGAAAGCCATCACATAGAAGGGTGCGTCGTTGACGCTTTCATCTTGACAGAGCCCAAGCGCCGGCGGAACGGGAACCGAGGTCGGAGCCAATGACGAAATGATGCGATGCTCTCTCGCCATGTCATGGGCAGTGGCAATCACCGCGCCCGTGGGCGGCCGACGCAGGACAAAGCCGTTCCCCGCCTGGTCCTCAACCCGAAAAGTCAGGTTCGAGTGGCCTCCCGCAATCGCCTCGAAGCGCAGAGGCGGCTCGGCGCCTTCGATATTCTCCGCGAACCACGCGTTGAGATTCTCGGCTTGTATCCCTTTGGCAGCCATTTCATTCCTTCATCGATCAACGCAAAATCGCGGTCATTGGACCGCCCGAGTATACAGGTCAGGAAAGAAGCGCTTCCCGGAAGCCCGGCGGCTACTTGGCCCAGCGGCGAGAGGTAGCCAGGAGCAAAGCCGCTCCCATTTGGCTTCGGCGCGCTCAGGGATGGGCGGAGGCGAGCGCTTGCCATCGCCTCGGAATCCGCCGAAGATACCCCCATGAGACGGCCCCGACCCACGCTTCTTTCAACCGTCGCCCTGGGGCTGATTCTCGTTTGCGCGATCGGCTGCGCGGGTGGGGGCGGAAAGCCGAACGCCTCCAAGAACGTTCTGCTCACCTCGGATTTCGATGATGCCGATGTGGGCGCCGAGGCCGCCAAGGGGATGGCGGCCCAGATGGGAATCGTCGATGACCCGGAACTCCAGGCCTATATCGAGATCATCGGAAAACGGATGCTCCCCTTCGCCCCGACCCGGGCCTTTGATTACACCTTTCATATCATCGACCAATCGGCTCCCAACGCCTTCGCGCTCCCGGGCGGCTATATCTACATCTCCCGCGGGCTGCTGACCCTGGTCAATAGCGAGGACGAACTCGCCTGCGTGATTGGCCACGAGATCACCCACGCCGCCGAGCGCCACGCCGCGAGCCGCCAGCAATTCAACCTGCGGCTGAGCCCCCTCTCGGTGGGCTTCATGCGGGCGGGCAGCCTGGCCGCCTATGGGCGCGACCAGGAAAGGGATGCCGATCGGGGAGGCCAGATCCTTGCCGCCAAGGCGGGATGGAATCCGGCGGGCATGGCGACCTTCATGCAGGATATGGGAGCGATGGATCGGCTGACCGTCGGCTGGTCGCGACTTCCGGGTTTCTTTGACAGTCATCCCACGTCGCCCCAGCGCGCGGCGGCGTCCGCCAACCGGGCCGAGAACCTGACCTGGACCCCCCGCCCGAATATCGCCCCGAACCCCCATGCGTTTCTGGCCCATATGGAAGGCCTGACCCTGGGCGCCGATCCCAAGCAGGGCATCTTCGAGGGGAGTCGCTTTCTTCATCGCGACATGAATTTCAGTCTGCTTTTTCCCGATGGTTGGGAGCTGATCAACAAACACGATGTGGTGGGTGCGGTCGCGCCCCTGGGAAAAGCCTATATCGCGCTTCGAATCGCGGGCCCCGGCGACGATCCCCGCGCCATGGCGCATCTCTTCATCGAGTCCGAGTTACGCCAGGAGCGGGGGCGCGTACGCAGCGAACAAGCTCTCCAGGTAGGAGCGCTGCCGGCGTACAGGGTTTACATCGATTCGCAGAACATTCAGGGCTTCGTGACCTTCATCGCGTATAACGATGTCATCTACCGATTGGATACGGTTTCCGTGGGAAGCCAGATCGCCAGTTTCGATGGGCGCGGACGCGCCGTCGCCCGGAGTTTCCGCCCGCTCACCGAGAAGGAAAAGACGCTCTTCAAGGTCACCCGGCTTGCCCTGGTCCAGAGCCGCGGCGGGGAAACCCTGAGCACCCTGAGCGCCCGAACGGCCAACGAACTCGACCTCGCCACCACCGCGGTCATGAACGACCTCTTTCTCAACTCCCGGCTCGAAGAAGGCCGCTGGATCAAGATCGGACGGGCGGAGGCCTACATTCCCCAGGAGCCTGGAGAGCCCGCGGCCGGCCCCCAGACTGCGGCCGGGCCCCAGACTGCGGCCGGGCCCCAAGCCATCACCCATCGGCGAGCACTCGAAGGTTTTTCGCCCTCGACCTTCCCAGGAAATGGGCTCCAGCGAGCGCTCACCCCCCGGGGCGAGCCGGAAAGAAGGGGAGACGCAGAAATTCTGCAACTTTTCGGCAGATAGGCCTTCAGTGGCGGGAGCCTCGGGCCGATCCAGGGTTCATGTTGCTTCAAGAGAACCCGCGACCGTATATCCCTGAAAGCCAACCGCTCACCCTGAAGACCTCCGAGGCGCGAATGATGCTTCGGGCCGCCCTCGGACCCTATTGCCAGGCGGGCTACGAGCAGCTCCAGGACATGGCGGGCCACTCCACGAGCTTCGATACGACGGGGCCCTCGGGCGCCCGCTACCGCGTCGACTGCTTCGTGAACCAGGTTTCTCCCAGCGACCGAATGATCACTGTCGCCGGCATCGCCACCGAATTGGCAGCCTCTTCGCGAATCCCGGAGGAGACCTCTCTCGGTTTCAGCATCCTCGCCGACGGCACGATCTTCTAGACAGCCCGAGCCGAAGAACTCTCGCCAGGTGCGGACTCGGGTTCGGCTTCGCGGCGAAGCCTACGCCGGGGCTTGCCTCTGGCACAGAGCCAGGAGCGATACCGGGTCGGATTCCACCTGGAGCCCGTCTCGACTGCTGGCCGGCATGAAACCCGCCTCCACTGCCTGGTCGAGAAAGTCGATCAACTTGTCGTAATAGCCTTCGACGTTGAGCAATCCCACGGGCTTGGGATGGATTTCCAATTGGGCCCAGGTCAGGATTTCGAGGATCTCCTCGAAGGTGCCGATGCCACCGGGAAGCGCGATGAAGGCATCGGATAGCCGCTCCATGGTGGCCTTTCGCTCATGCATGCTGCCAACCACGATGAGTTCGCTCAACCCGTAATGCGCCAGCTCCCTTTCCTCGAGCGCCCTGGGGATCACGCCCGTCGCCCGACCCCCGGCCTCGAGCACGGCGTCGGCCAGCACGCCCATCAAGCCGATCTTTCCTCCCCCAAAAACGAGTTCGAGATCGTGCTCCACGAGCGCGGTTCCCATCGCGCGAGCCGCGTCGCGGTATTGCGGGAGATTTCCGAAATTCGCGCCACAGAAAACGCAGACGCGACGCATCATCGCCCTAACTCTCCACGCCGCGGAGATGGGCGGTCTCGTTCAGGCTACCCACGCTCTGAATGCCCTCCGTGGACGCGAAAAAACGGTTTACGCTGGTGTACATGGGGTTGAAGAAGAGCCGGAACTCAAGCCCGATCACGTGGGAAGCCCAGGCATTGATCACACCCCCGTGGCAGAACACCGCGATCCTTCGCCCGGGATTTTCCGCGACGATTTCCCCCAGGCCGTCGAGCACGGCCTGACGAAAATCCGTCAGATCCATCCCGGGCGGATAACCCAGCCGCATGAACTCACGCCAGGCCTTGTAGTCGATCCGCTTGAGCTCCTCGATGGGCACATAGCGGCTCGCATCTCGATCGTATTCCGAAACCCGCGGCTCCGTTTCAATTTCCAACCCAAGCTGCTCTGCCAGGGGGAGCGCCGTTTGCCGGGCCCGTTGCATCGGGCTCGAATAAATACGATCGACCTTGCCCTCTTCACCCAACCAGCGCGCCACGGCAAGGGCCTGCTTCTCACCGCGCTCGGAAAGCGGCGGGTCCGCGGGCGTTCCATCCTGGGTTTCCAGCCGAATGGGCAGGCCGTGCCGAATCAACAACAATTCCATGGGCCGAAGTCTAGCCGCCCTCGATTGCCAGGGTTTCGAATACCGTCGCTGCCGGATGCGGAGTACTTCTCCCCATGGCCCGCGCCTTTTCTCCCGCCGCCGGACGGGAACTCTGTGTATAGTGCCGGTGGATCCGAGGAGGTTCAGCATGAAGGCGGGCAAGATCGAAATTTTCCTTCTGGGCTTGATTGGAGGGATATTTCTCAATCCGCTGAGTGTTCCCACCCTGGCCCAGGCCCAGGAAAGCCCGGCCGGCGCGGCTGCGGCCCCCACGAGCCCGCCCCCCGGAGACCCGGCTTCCGCCGGCGAGACCCTTCTAGAAGGTTCTGGTCAGGAAGAAGCGGAAGGCAGCGTCGAGCCTGGGGTCGCCCTGGTCCAGTTCACCACTGCGGTGGAGGACCGGGAGCCCGTAGACGCCATCGCGTTCCTGGAAAACGAAGCACGCAGCATCATCTTCTACTCGGATATCCGAGGTTATTCCGGCTCGACCCTCCTCCACCGCTGGGAATACCAGGGGCAGGTGATGGCCGAGGTGCCCTTCGTCATCGGGGGAGACCGCTGGCGGGTCTGGTCCAGCAAGGAATTGCTACCGGCTTGGATCGGGGATTGGACGGTTTCCGTGGTGAAAGCCGACGGAGAGGTCATCGCGGCCGAATCGTTCAGCTACAACGAGCGCCTCTGACCCCGCGCTCCTCGCGGCCGATCAGCCAAGCACCTGATGGACAAGGCAATGGGCGAGGTGGGTGCGGGGCGAGGTACGGGGCGAGGTACGGGGCGAGGAGAGAGAGGACGGGAAAGCGCCCAGGCGCCCTCCCGTCCCAACCCGGTTCAGAGCAGGGCGTCCGTGTAGGCTTCTTCGTTGAAGCCCACCAGAACGGTCTTGCCTGCGCGTGCCGTCGGGGCGCGAAGATTTCCCGTCGGCCCCAGCATGGCGGCGACCACGTCCGCAGCCGCTTTCCCGCCGGGTTTGAACTCCGTCACCTTCTTGCCCTTCGCGACGATGACCCGGCTGGCTTCCCGGGCCATGCGCGCCGCTTCGGTCTTGCCCAGTTTTTGACTCGCCGGGACCGTCGTGGCGGGTTCGATTCCATTGGCATCCAAAAACTTGGATGCTCGGGTACAGGACGTTCAACCCTTGCGGTGGTAGTACCAATCGATTTTTTTGGCCAAATCCGATTCTCCCATGAGGCGTTCCGTTTCGGGAACCGCGAAAACATCGCGAGAGGGCCCCGCCCCCCGCACGCTGGATGAGTACCCAAGACCGCCGCCCCGCGCACGGCCCCAGCACGGAAAATTCATCGCTGGGCGGATCACACGCTCCGAAACCCTGGAGCTGAGACCCCCAGGAGAAGCCTAAGGGCCGATATCGGTCTTGGGGGTCTCCAGCCAGAGTCGTTGGAGCTGGCGGCAATTGCCCGGGGAGTCCGCGTAGCCCTCCCGGCCGTGGGCGATCCTGCGATTGTTGACCCAGAGCTGTTCGCCCCGTTCGAGGTGGAGCCGAACCACGTTCTCCGGGGAGGCGAGGGTTTCGTCAAGAACATCCAGGGCTGCGCGCTGACGTTCCGTGAGGGGGCTTCCGACCTTTTCTTGACCCTGCTCGATCCAGTAGCGCATGTAGCGAAAGGTCCGTCCCTTTCCCTCCGGGCCACCGTCGAAGATCGGAAAGCGGTTCCGCCGCAGGCTCTCGTCGGTGCTCTCCTTGCCGGGCGTGACCACGTCGCGGATGAATTCTTTCTCGAGCAGTTCGAGGGCCTCCGGCGCACTCACTCGCAGGCGCCAATAGGCATGCATCGCATTGGAGATCAGGCTGTGCCCGCCCTCTCGGCTGGGTTCTTCGCAGAGCAGGCCGACCAGGTCGGGGAGCGTATCGACCGCGCTGCTGTCCGTATGAAATCCGGTCTCGGCTCCGGTCATCGAAACCGGGATCGCCTCTTTCTTGTAATAGCCGCCTCGATCGCGAACGCAGAAGATGGGGCCGTATTCCGTCATGACCCGTCCCATACAAACGCCGAGCATCATGTAGAAGAGCCGTTGTTCACCCGGGGAAAGCCGAAGCGCGCCAAGCCCGCGAACCCAGGCCACGCCGGCTCCGTGAAGCAGCCCCCTGCGCAGGCCCAGGCCGAACTCGGCCAACTGCGGCGTTTCCTCGCAGTCCAAGTCCGCCAGGTCGGGGTGATCGGCGCGCTCGGGGTGAGCCCGGAGATAAGCCACAAATTCATCCACGACATCGCCAGGGAGCGTGTATCGCCAATCCCTGCGTCCGGTGAGCAATCGGGCGTTCCAGATCGGATTATCTTGCGCTCGTCTGCGGCGGGGCGTTGCGACGGAGGACGTCAGCATCAGTTCTTCTCCACACGAATAGCCAGATGGAGCGGTTGATCGACCAGCGGACCAAAGAAATTCGGGGCGGTTTCAACCATTTCCGGTGTGACGTGCAACTCCTCTACATCCGGCATTTCCGTGAATCCCGCATCCCGAAGACAGCGAAAATAGTCGGACAGGGTCTTATGGATGCAGCGCACGGGAACAGACACTCCATCCCGGCGATAGATCTCGCCTTCGAAGAGTTGGTCCTGGCCCGAGTAATAGCCGCAATCCCCGGGTGAGAAATAGAAAGGGGGCTCTTCGCTTCGCGTAAAGGGCAGGCTGGGATGGGGAACCGCGAAGACAAAACTGCCGCCGGGCTTTAGAACTCGAAAGACGCCGTCAACGACAACGTCCATCTGGTGGCGGGTCAAATAGTTGAATAGAAAGACAGCGACGACCCGGTCGAAGCACTTCGTTTCAAACCCGGCGAGATCAGCCGCGTTTCCCACGTCGTAGGAAATTCCGAGAGGCTCCCGAGACTCCTCTTTCCGGGCGCGGGCGATCATCTCCGAGGACAAGTCCATACCCACAAGAGTCTCGGCGCCGCGGCGTTTCAACTGGCGCGCGAAGTAGCCCTCACCGCAGCCCAGGTCGAGCACGCTTCGGCCACGAACCGGTTCGCACCAATCGAGCAGGAAAGGCCGGGCGGTGTAATCCGAAAGCAGGAGCGGCGCGTTGCGCTCCCAATCATCGCTGGCCCGGTCGTAGAGCGATTCGGTGGAGAGCGTCACCGGGTGCCCCCTCGAGCATCGAGACGAATAGGCGCCACCGCCTTTGCACTGGCTTCGCCCTCTTCGGTTCGACGCCCCGAGCCCGGGAATCCCGGGTGGGCATGGCTCAACGGTTGCATTTCCTTCATTGGGGATCAGTCGACAAAGAGTGGCGGATTGGACCGCCGCGAGGGAAAAATCGGCGCCTGAGCCAGGGGTGAAGCAGCCGCGCCGTCAGCGAGGCGCAGGCGAAGTGCGGGCAGGGCCGGACACCCGCTCGTTGCGCTTGCGGAAGCCATCCAGGATCAGGTCCGCCGCCCGGGAAAGCCGCTTTCGGAGCGGTTCCCCGGTGCGTTCCTCGGGTGCCGCCAGCCAGGCGACCAGACAGGTGGCGAGTCCGCCCTGGAGCAGGAGCGACAGAGTCCCGGCGTCGAGATCCGCGCGAACTTCACCTTGGGCCTGGGCCTCCTCGATGAGAATCGCCAGGGTCGCAGGGCGCGGCTCGCGTCCACGCACCGGGGGCCGGGGCTGGGCAAAATCCGCCGTTCGCACCCGTCCCCAGGCCAGGCGCATCATTTCGGGGTCGGCCTCGACCCTTTCAGCCAGATGGGCAGCCCAGGCCCGAACCGCTCTTCGAAGCGGCGCTGGGCCTCCGGTGGCTGCGCGCGGGGGGGCGGGGGGCTCGAATGCGCGCTCGGCCCACTCGCGCAAAACCGCCTCTTTGCTACCGAAATAATTGAAGAAAGTGGCGTCGCTCACGACCGATGCCGCGGCGATGTCGCGAACCCGGACCGCCTCGAATCCGAGTTCTCGAAACAATGCGATCGCGTTCTCGATAATCAGATCGCGCTGCCGACGCTGCTTTTCTTCTCTTAAACTCATGGCACCACAATTTATTTATAGTTTATCTCGATTTATCTAATCTCTATTTTTATATTATATAGATCAAATAATTCGAAGCAAGAGCGCACGCGTCAGTCGGACTCGCTCGGCTTGAGGGGTATAGTGGGCCCGCTCGAAACTCGATCATGACTTCTGTCCCCCGACTTCCCGCCATCCCCCGAACCCTGAACGCCCTTGGGCGAGCGGCGGCCCGTTTGGGAATCCGCCCGGGCAGCCTTGATCCGGACAGCCTGGAGGCCGCAGCCCGCGAGCAAACCGGGCTCAGCGACTTTGGCGAGGATCCATACAGGGACGGCCTCGATCGCCTGACGAATGCACTGGAAGCCGAGGCCGACCTCAGTGCCCTGGGGCGCTTCATCACCCGGGGTGATCTGGTACGGCTCCTGGGCAACCGCCTCCAACTCACGGACTGGCACGCGCGAAACCCCGAGATCGGCGTGCGGCCGGTTCGAAGCCCCATCTTCATCGTCGGCCAGGGCCGCACGGGGACCACGATACTCCACGAACTGCTGGCCCTGGATCCCGCCAACCGGGTTCCCCAGACCTGGGAAGCCGAATTCCCCTTCCCGCCCCCGGAGCGGGCGGAATACGAACGCGACCCGCGAATCGCCCAGAGCCAGGCGGAGATCGATCGTTCCGAGAGCCTGATTCCCGACTTCAAACGAATGCACCGCATGGGGGCACAACTTCCCCAGGAATGCGTGCGCATCACCGCGGCCGCTTTCAAGAGCGCAATCTTTACCGCCCAGTGGCGGATCCCCTCCTATACGCGATGGCTCCTGCGCGATGCCGACATGGCGTCGGCCTATGCCTATCACCGCAAGACCCTGCAACTCCTCGAATGGCGCTGCCCCGGCGAGCGCTGGATTCTCAAATCGCCGGGCCATCTCTGGTGCCCCGAGGCCGTGCTTGCCGCCTACCCCGACGCCCGCTTGATCCAAACCCATCGCGACCCACTCCGCATCCTCTCCTCCCTCTCGAGCCTCGAGGTGGTCCTTCGCAAGCTGACCAGCGACGCAATCTCGGCGGAGGAAATCGCCCGTGAATGGTCCGAATGGCTCACCCTCGCCTACGAGCGCTCGGTGAATTTTCGCGAGAAGGCGAACCTTCCCGATTCCCAGGTCATCGATCTTCAATTCCAGGAATTCATCGCCGACCCGCTCGCCGTGGTTCGGCGCATTTACGAACGCTTCGATCTCGAACTGCGACCGGAAATAGAAGAGCGGATGCGGGACTATATTCTCAGCAATCCCAGTGATCGCGACGGCGCCCATCGGCACCGACTCGAGGACACCGGGCTCGATATCGACGAAGAGCGCGCGAAGGTGGCGCGCTACCAGAAATACTTCGACGTGCCCACGGAGACGACCAGCGCCTAGGCGCCCGACGGCTTCTTCTCGGGCTTCGGCGCAAAGACCGCGTCCTCGATGACGAAGACGCCCATTTCCAGTTCCTCGCGCACCTCGGTGGTATGCGAGAGACAGCGCGCAGCGTCGACAACGTCGCCCAATACCGGGCCCAGGCGCTCGAGGGTTTCGGCCCCAGCAAGCAAGGTGAGCTTCTCCACCTCCCGCCCCATGGAGACCTCGGCGTCGGCCTTCGCCTTGTTGATCGCCGCATGGGCCGCCACCGCCAAGTCGAAGCTCGAGGCGTCTTCGGGCGGCGCCACGGCGGCGAAATCCGCCTGCCCGGGCCAGGGCGCTTGGTGAATGCTCGGGTGCCCCGTCTCCTCGGCGAAGGACCAGGACCAGATTTCCTCGGTGATATAGGGAAGGACCGGGGCAAAGAGCCGCAACAGAACCGAGAGCCCCAACCTCAGGCTCGCCACCGCCGAGGCGCTCTCGACGAGATCTGACCCGGTCGCCCCATCCGCATGCTTCCGCGCGCGGGCCTTCACGAGTTCCAGGTAGGTATCCGTAAAGTGCGTCCAGAAGAAGGTCTCGGTTTCCTGGAGCGAGTGGGCGTAGTTGTAGACTTCAAATTCGCGGCGACTGCTCGCGGCGAGCTCTGCCAACTTGGCCACGAACGCGCGATCGAGTTCGACGCTGATCGAATGCGTCTCCCCGGTTTGGGCAAGCACGAATTTTCCGGCGTTGAAGATCTTCGTGACCAGGCGTTTGCCGATTCCCCAAACCTTTTCGTCGAAAACCGTATCCGAGCCCAAACGCGCGCTCGCCGCCCAATAGCGCCCGGCATCTGCCGAATACTTTTCGAGAAGCGGCAGGGGGGTCATGGTCTTCCCCTTGCTCTTGGACATCTTCTTACGGTCGGGATCGAGGATCCAGCCCGAAATCATCGCGTTCTTCCAGGGGATCGTATCTTCGTGCAGAAAGGCCTTGGCGATGGTGTAGAACGCCCAGGTGCGAATGATGTCGTGGCCCTGGGGCCGTACGTCCGCCGGGAAGAGTTTTGCGTGGCGGGCCGGATCATCCCCCCAATGCGAGCTGATCTGGGGTGAGAGCGAACTCGTGAACCAGGTATCGAAAACATCTGGATCACCGACGAAGCCGCCGGGCTCGCCCCGCCCCGAGGCCTCATGGCCCGGCGGAATATCCACGGTGGGATCCACGGGAAGCGCACTCGCTTCGGCGATGATGGGGTTTTCGTAGTCGGGCTCACCCGCGGCGTCCAGGGGATACCAAACCGGAATCGGCACACCGAAATAGCGCTGGCGACTGAGGCACCAGTCGAGGCTGAGATTCTCCGTCCAATCCCGAAAGCGGGCGTGCATGAAGGGCGGGTACCAGTCGACTTCTTCCCCCTTGGCGAGCAGGGCGTCCTTGTGATCCATCAACCGGGCGAACCATTGGCGCGTGGGCAGGTGCTCCAGCGGGCGCTCCCCGCGCTCGTAGAACTTCACCGGGTGCTCGATGGGCTCGGGATCCGAACGCAGGGGAGGGCCCCCTCCCGTGGCGCTGCCTTCCGGCTCGGCGAGCAATTCGACGATTCGCTTTTGCGCCTGCTTGACGTTCTTTCCCTCGAGTTCGGCGTAGTAGCCGTTGGCCTGGGCGGGATCGTGGCTGGGAAACCCATCCGTACCAAACTCGACGGGCAACATGCGCCCATTGCGCCCCACGACCTGACGCAGGGCGAGGCTCTGCTCGCGCCACCATTGGACATCGGTGGCGTCACCGAAGGTGCAAACCATCAGCACACCTGTCCCCTTCTCGGGATCCGCCAATTCGCTGGGAAAGATCGGTACCGGCGCCTTGAAGAGGGGCGTGATCGCCTGGCTGCCGAAAAATTTCTTATAGCGGTCATCGTCGGGATGAGCCGTCACGCCGACGCAGGCCGCGAGCAGTTCCGGCCGGGTGGTGGCGATGACAAAGGAATCATCACTGCCCTCCACAGCGAACTCGATGTGGTGGTAGGCGCCGGGCATTGGCCGATCCTCGGCCTCGGCCTGGGCCACCGCGGTTTGGAAATCGACGTCCCACATGGTGGGGGCCTCGCTGCTATAGACCCTGCCCTTCTGCCATAAATCGAGGAAGGAAAGTTGAGCGGTTCGGCGGCAGTGATCATCGATGGTCTGGTATTCCTGGTCCCAGTCCACCGAAAGGCCCAAGCGTCGCCAGAGCGCGCGGAAATGATCCTCGTCTTCGTTAATGAGCCCGTAACAGATTTCGATGAAATTCGGCCGGGAGACAAGACGCGCAGGTTTCTTCCGCACCTTGGCGGTCGCCTCTTCGACTTCGAGTCCCGCTTCGTAGGGCGTATTCGGATCGCAACGCACGTGGTAGTAATTTTGTACCCGGCGCTCGGTGGGCAGACCGTTGTCGTCCCATCCCATGGGATAGAAGATGTTCATGCCGAGCATGCGCTTGAAGCGCACCATCACGTCGGCCTGGGTATAGGAGAAGACGTGCCCAATATGGAGCGAACCCGAAGCGGTGGGCGGAGGCGTGTCGACGACGTAGGTTTCCTCGCGAGCGCGGGCGGGATCCCAGCGGTAGACCCCGGATGCTTGCCACTCGGCATCCCAGCGGGCTTCGGCCTCGGGCGCGTCGAAATGCTTGGACACCTGGGCGGGATCGATGGAGCGAACCGCCTCGCCCGCGGGCCCGGGGGCCGTTTTTTGCTGATCGCTCATGGCGCTCTCGTCTCCGGAAAAGGGTCTGGGGGACCTCGCGGCGGGCCCTTCCCTCGGGCCAGCGCCCGCCAAGTCTCACGGGGCCGTGAACATAGACCAGTCGGCCACTTGCGAGCGCCGAGAGCACCATTTTCCCCTGGGGGAAAAGCGCGCGACCGGCGCCCGGGTACTGGCGCGCGGGCCCGCTCGGGCGTAATCTCCGGCGCTCCCCACGCACCCCGCGTGCGGACCCCGTCCCATTGGAGCAAGCATGGCGAAGAAGTCCCAGATCAACCGCGATAACCGCCGCAAGGCGCTGATCGCTAAATACG
This sequence comes from Myxococcales bacterium, assembly GCA_014240165.1. Classification (GTDB taxonomy): domain Bacteria; phylum Myxococcota_A; class UBA9160; order UBA9160; family UBA4427; genus JAZXM01. Next base: position 21,007 of record JAAZXM010000026.1, read on the forward strand.
CCGAGCGCCGAGCGGAGTTGCGCAAGAAGCTCGGTGACCCGGAGGTCTCCATCGCGGAGAAACTCGAGGTACAGAAAGCCTTCTCCAAGCTTCCCCGTAACTCTTGCCCCACCCGGCTGAACCGCCGTTGCGCGGTATCGGGCCGGTCCAAGGGGTACTATCAAAAATTCGGCATCTCCCGCATCGCCCTGCGCGAATTGGCCCTGGCGGGTCAACTCCCGGGCGTGCGTAAATCCAGCTGGTAAGCCAGCCATCGGCCGGACATAGCCCAGCCATAGCCCGGACATAACCCGGACATAGGCCGGGATCGAGCCGGCATCCGGAACTCCGACGAGAGAACGAGAGAACGAGAGAAACGTCATGAAGCCCGAAATTCATCCCGACTACCACGATGTGATCTTCGTCGACTCTGCGACAGGCACCGAGTGGACGAGTCGATCCACCGTGACCTCCAAGGAAACACGGGAGATCGACGGGGTCGAGGTCCCGGTGGTCCGCCTGGAAATCTCGGCCGTCAGCCATCCCTTCTGGACGGGTACCCAGCGCGAACTCGATGCCGACGGCAAGATCGACCGCTTCCGCAAGCGCTATGGGGGCGTAAAGGCCGGCTCCGCAACCGCAGAAGCTCCGGCGGAAGCCGAGGCGAGCGAAGAGGCCGGAGAAGAGGCCGGAGAAGAGGCCAGCGAAGCGCCGGCGGCCGACGATGCGGCCGATAATGCGGCCGACGATGCGGCCGATAATGCGGCCGATAATGCGGCCGACGATACGGCCAGCGATGCGGCCAGCGAAGAAACGCCGAGCGACGATCCCGCTCCCAGCGAAAGCGCCTGATCGCCTTCAGCTGACCTCATGCGGGTCCGGGCGAGAGCCCATCGGCCGCTGCCCAAGCCGAAGTCGGCTGGCGCACTCGAACCGCGCCCCATCACTCTGCCCAGCACCCTGCCAAGCACCCTGCCCAGCACTCTGCCAAGCACTCTGCCCAGCGAGCAAGCGCCACGCGGGTCACCCAGGGTTCAGGCCCGGGGTTCGGGGTTCAGGCTCTGGGAGAAGAGAGCTTCTTCTTGATCTGGCGCTTGAGGCGAACGGCCTCGGGCATCAGCTTTTCATCCCTTGTGCCGAGCAGGAAGGCCTCGAGGCCGCCCTTTTTCTGCACCGTCCGCAGCGTCCGCGCCGCAACGCGCAAGCGGATATTTCGCCCGAGAACCGGCGACGAGAAGGTCACCTTCTGGATATTCGGCTCGAAACGGCGATTCGTTGCCCGCATCGAGTGGGAAACGTTGTGGCCGTATTGAACTTCCTTGCCTGTCAGTGCGCAGCGGCGGGCCATAGTGGACAACGTCTCCTGAGCGCGGGGTCGCGCCGACGAATTTTGAAGAGGGGGATAGTTAGCGAGGGTGCCCCGGCGGGTCAACCAGAGACCCGCCTGGACAGGCAAAACGCCCCTTTCCCCGAAGGGAAGGTCAGGGGCAGAGCGCGTTTGAAGAGCGCGTTTGAGGAGCACGTTTGAAGAGCGCGTTTGAGGAGCGCGTTTCGAGGGCAGATCTAGAGGGCTCGTGGTCCAGCGCCTCTAAACCGACCGGATCTCGCCGAGCGGTTCTAGCCGAGCTCCTCTAACCCAGCTCCTCTAGAAAGGCGCCTCTAGCCGAGCGCCTTTAAAAAGGCGGCTCCTCGCTGAATATCGGAGGCTCTTCGGGCATCGGGGGCTCTTCCTCGGCAGCCGGCGCGTCCGCGCTCAGCGCGATCTGCCAGACGTCCAGGCTATTGAAGTAGCGGACATCCCCTTTCGGGCTCGTCCACTCACGCCCGCGCAGGTTGAATTCTACCTGCACCGAGTCGCCCTTGGAAAAGGCATCCAGCGCCTCGCAGCGATCTCCCGTCAATTGGAAGAGAACGAATTGGGGGAAGCGGGAATCCGTCAGCTCGAGAACGAACTCTCGCTTCCGGAAGCGCTCGGTCTTCTGCTCCGTCTCGAAGAGAACGTGGAGTTTGCCGCTGATCTCGTAGCTCATGGCGCCCAGCATAGAGCGGAAAGTGCGCCTGCGCACAGCGCAGGCACCCCGGCGAGGGCGGGGCAATCCGCTCGTTCCCGACTCCAGCATCCGGGCCCCGGTGCGCAATCCAGGCAATTGTTCGGTCTCCCGGCGTATGCGAAGCTGTGACGCCGGTTCCCGCCTGGGAACCCCACCTGAAACCTGGCGCCGACGACGCGGAACGGGAGCCGACCATGGACCTTCAATTCTCAGCCGAGCAACTCGAATTCCAACAGGAGGTCCGCGACTGGATCGCCAGGGAACTCCCGCGACCCTTCGCGGACGAGGTCCGCGACCCGGCCCACGACGCCGATTCTCTGGTCGAGGTGCGCCGGGGTTGGCAAAGGAAGCTGAACGATGCCGGCTACCTCGGCATGCGCTGGGCCACGGAATGGGGCGGCCGGGGAGCCACCGAAGTCGAGGAGGCCATTCTCCACGCCGAATTGAACCGCGCCGATGCCCCCATCGTTCCCAATTTTCTCGGGATTTCCCTGCTGGGTCCGGCACTGATTCATCACGGCAGCGAGGAACAACGTCGGCGCTTCATTCCGAAAATGCTCTCCGCCGACGAGATCTGGTGCCAGGGTTTCAGTGAGCCCAGCTCGGGGTCGGACCTCGCCTCCCTACGCACCCGGGCGGAGCCCGACGGCGACGATTTCCGCATTACCGGGCAGAAGGTTTGGACCACGTTCGGCCCCTGGGCGGATTGGATCTTCGTGCTCGCGCGAACGGATCCCGACGACCGCCACGGAGGCATCAGCTTCTTCCTGGTCCCCATCGATCAGGAGGGCGTCGAGATGCGCCCGCTCAAGCAGATCACCGGCGAATCCGAGTTCGGCGAGGTTTTCTTCGACGGCGCGCTCGCCCGCCGGGAACACCTGGTCGGCCAACTCGGCGAGGGCTGGCGCATCGCCATGACGGTTCTCGGTTATGAGCGCGGGGCCTCCACCCTGGCGAACCCGGCGGACTATGAACGGCAGCTGGGCGGCCTGGTGAGCGCTCTCAAGGAACGCGGCGAACTCGAGCACGCCGCCGTGCGCGAAAAGCTCGGGAAGCTGGTGGTGGACAACGAAGTGATGCGCGCCAACGGGCTGCGCACCTTGGCGAATATCGCGGCGGGCATCGCCCCGGGGCCAGAATCATCCATCGAAAAGATCTTCTGGTCGGAATACCACCAACGCATGACCGACGCCGCCGTCGAGTTGCTCGGGCCCCAGGGCATGCTCGAAGCACGCTCGCCCAATGCCCGGACCGAGGTGGACTGGGCCTACCAATACCTCTGGTCGCGAGCGGGCACGATCTATTCGGGCTCTTCCGAAATCCAACGCAACATCATCGCCAAGCGGGTTCTCCGCATGCCCACGGCCCGCTAGGAGGACTCCAATGCAATTCGAACTCAACGAAGACCAGGCGCTCCTGCAAAGTTCCACTCGCGAACTGCTCGACAACGAAGCCGCCCTGGAACAGACCCGAAGCGTCATGGAAGAGAGCAGCGAAGGCTACCCGAAGGATATCTACGCCCAACTCGCGGAATTGGGTTATGCGGGCCTTCTCCTTTCGGAAGAGGACGGCGGTCTCGGCCCCATCGCATTCGCCATCGTGATGAGCGAAATGGGGCGCGTGGCTTTTCCGGGTCCCTTTCTCGAACTCTCTCTGGCCATCCGCCTGCTTTCGGGCTGCTCGGGTGAAGTCGCCCAGGATTGGCAGGCGCGCGCGGCCGAAGGCAGCGCGTTGGTGGTTCTTGCCCGAGACGAAGACCTGGCCAGCACCGACCCCGCCGCGCCTCAGGCCCATTTCGCGGACGGCCGTGTCCAGGGCTCGAAAGTTTTCGTGCCCTTCGGTGCCGAGGCGGATGCCTTGGTGGTATCGACTGCCGAAGGACTCGCCCTGGTGCCGCGGCCTGGCACGGGCTGGAATGCCGCGCCCCTCACCACGTTCGACCATGCGCAGCGTTTCGTCGCCGTCGAACTCGACGATGAGGCCCACCTGTTGGCCGAACCCGAAACCAGCGCAACGCTCCTCACGGAAGCTCTACGCCTCGGCGCCCTGGGCGCTTCGGCCCAGATGATGGGCATCATGGAGCGCTCGCTGGAAATTGCCGTGGCGTATACGTCCGAACGCGAAGCCTTCGGGGTGCCCATTGGTTCCTTCCAGGCCCTCCAGCATCGCTGCGCCGATATGTTGATCCAGGCCGAGAGCGCCCGCTCAGCCACCTTTCGCGCAGCCTGGGCAGAGGAAAGCGGTGCAGAAGATGCCGCCTACCTGGTTTCCGTCGCCAAGGCGTGGGCCGGCCCGGCGGGGCGCTTCGTCTGCGGGCAAGCCATTCAATTGCTCGGCGGCGTGGGGTTTACCTGGGAATACGATCCCCATATCTACTTGAAGAGGATCAAGACTCTCGAGCAATTCCACGGCTCGACGACTTGGCATGTGGAAAACGCGCTCGTCAACGCGCCTGTTCTCGCGGACGCCTGAGCCCCAACAGAGCCCGGGCCCGATCCTTCAGCCGCCGCCCACCCGGGGAATGAAATAGACCTCGCTGTCCTCTTCGACGGGCTCGAGCAGGGGGTCGCTGTGGATCTCGCCGTCGATGGCCACCGCGACCTTGCCCGAGAGGGCTTCCGCCAGCCCGGGGAAACGTTCGTCCAGGGCGGCCAGAAGGGCACGCACCGAGCGGCCGGGTACCTCGTGTTCCGTCGCCCCGCCGGCCCTTTCCGCCAGAACCTGGGGAAGCACAACCCGCGCCATGCAATCGCCTCCTGCTAGGGCCCCGGATTTTCTTCCGGGGTGCGCGACTAAGCCGCGTCGGGGGTAGCCATGCCCTTCAACACCCGGGGAGGGGAAAGCGGCAGGTCGCGATAACGAACACCGGTCGCTGCGTGCACGGCGTTGACGACCGCGGGAATCGGCGGAACGATGGGCACCTCGCCCACGCCCCTCACACCGTAGGGGTGGTTCGGGTTCGGCACCTCGACGATCACCGTGTCGATCATGGGCACATCCGAGGCGACGGGAATTCGATAATCCAGGAAGCCCGGGTTCTCGAGCTTGCCGTCTGCATCGAAAACGTACTCTTCGTTGAGCGCCCAGCCGATGCCCTGGACGGCACCCCCCTGCATTTGTCCCTCGACATAGCTCGGATGAATGGCCCGGCCCGCATCCTGCACCGCCGTATAGCGAACGACTTCGACGCGCCCTGTTTCCTTATCCACCTCGACGTCACAGATATGGGCGCCGAAACCCATGCCCACACCCCGTGCCGTGAGCGCAGCGCGCCCGGAAATGGGGCCACCCGTCCGGCCTGCGTCCCGGGCCAATTTTTCCAGGCTCAGGGGCTCCCGTTCGTCGTCGCCCTCTAGCCGGGCTTCACCGTCTACCCAAAGCACCTTCTCGGCATCCACTTCCCAGACCGCGGCCGCCCGCTCGCGAAGTTGCCGCATCACTTCGGCCGCCGCGTCAATCACCGCCATGCCGGTCGCGAAGGTGACCCGGCTACCGCCGGTGACATCCGTGTACCCGATCGAATGGGTATCGGCGACCACCACCTCGACCCGGTCGTAGTGAATGCCGAATTCTTCGGCGGCCATCATGGCCAGGGACGCACGGGAACCGCCGATATCCGGGTTGCCCGACAGAACCGTCACCGTGCCATCGGGATTCAGGTTCACCCCGGCGCTGGATTGGAGACCCGCATTGAACCAAAAGCCCAACGCCACTCCCCGCCCCTGATTGGCGGCCAGGGGAGCCGAATAATGGGGATGGTCACGAAGCGCCTCGAGGGTTTCTACGCAGCCAATACGCTTATAACGAGGGCCAAAGGAGGCGAGGGTGCCTTCCTTGACCGCATTGCGAAGCCTGAGGTCGACGGGATCGACCTCGAGTCGCGCGGCGACCTCGTCCACCACCGTCTCGAGTGCAAAGGCCGCCATGGGTGCGCCGGGCGCCCGGTAGGCCGCTCCCTTGGGCTTGTTGACCATCACGTCGTAGCCGATGCTGCGTACGTGGGGGAAGGCGTAGGGCGCGAAAACCGTCATGCAGCCCGCCATCACCGAGGAGCCACCGAAGGCCCCCCCCTCGTAATGGAGCGTGGCCTCGCCGGCGGTGAACACGCCGTCGCTCCGCACGCCAAGCTTGAGCTTGATCCGGGTTCCGAGAACAGGACCGCTGGCGCGGAAGACCTCTTCCCGGCTCATCACCATCTTCACGGGCCGGCCCGCCTTGCGCGAGAGCAGCACCGCGAGGGGTTCGAGATAGATCGTGGTCTTGCCCCCGAAGCCGCCACCGATCTCGGCCGGAATCACCTGCAGGAGCGACAGGTCCATCCCCAAAAGTCGGGCCGTATAGTCGCGCATGGCGAAATGACCCTGGGAACTGCACCAGAGCGTGGTGCGGCCGTCGGATGCGCTTTGCGCCAGACAGGCATGCGGTTCGATATAGCCCTGATGCACCGGGCTTGTCGTGAACTCGCGCTCGATCACGATATCCGCTTCGGCGAAGCCCTCTTCAGTATCGCCGTGTCCCATTTCGACGCGCTTCGCGATATTGGAGGGGCCCGAAGCCTCGACACCTTGGGTGACGCGGTCTTCGTGGATCAGCGGGCCACCTTCCGCAGTCGCGGCTTCGATGTCGAGCACGTGGGGAAGGGGTTCGTACTCGACCTCGATGAGCCCGAGAGCCCGGTCCGCAATTTCAGAACTCACGGCCGCCACTGCGGCCAGGGCGTGGCCGTGATAGAGAACCCTGCCCCGAGCCATGACATTCTGGGCCAGGTCATTCATATCGTGGTGGCCACCCTGGGCTCGCGCTTTCTCGGAAAAGAGATCGGGAAGATCCTGGGCGGTGATCACCGCGCGAACGCCTTCGAGCGTTCGAGCCTTCTCGGTATCGATGGAGACGATACGCGCGTGGGCATGGGGACTTCGCAGAACCTTTCCCCAGAGCATGCCCGGGAGAGCGAAGTCGGCCCCGTAATTCGCCCGGCCGGTGACTTTGTCGATTCCGTCCGGACGAATCGGCCTGGTTCCCACCCAGCGAAATTTTTTCTCTTCACTCACGCCGTTTCTCCTCGCAGGTCGGCTGCCGCATCCAGCACCGAGCGGACGATCTTGTCGTAGCCCGTACAGCGGCAGAGGTTTCCCGCCAGCCAATAACGCACCTCTTCTTCGCTGGGATCGTTGTTTCGCTCGAGCAGAGCCTTGGCGGCCACAAGAAAGCCGGGCGTGCAGACGCCGCACTGAAGCGCGGCTTGCTCGAGAAACCGGCGCTGAAGGGGATGGAGTTCACCCTCCGCGGCGATTCCCTCGACGGTATCCACCCGGGCACCTTCGGCTTCCGCGGCCAGAACGAGACATGCGCAGACCAGGCGACCATTCAATTGGACGCTGCATGCACCGCAATCCCCGGTGCCGCAGCCCTCCTTGGTGCCTGTCTTATGAAGAACATCCCGAAGGACATCGAGGAGGGTCTGCCCATCGTCGCAAAGAAATTCCAGGGGCTCGTCATCGATAATCGCGGAGACGTGTCTCTTCATGTTCGTATCAACTCCCTGCTCGTTCGGCAGCAATCATGGCTGCGCGCCGGGCCAGGACGCCGGTGACATGAACCCTGTACTCCCGGGTCCCCCGCATATCATCGATGGGCTGGGCCGCAGCGCTTGCCGCGGTGGCCAAGTCGTCAAGGGCGGCCCCGCTCACTGACCTGCCCACGAGGGTGGCTGCCGCATCGGGCACAACCAGCGGCGTCGGTGCCACGGCGCCGAGGGCCACCCGGCACGCAATGCACACTCCGTCGGCGTCCAGTGTCAGGCCCACGCCGACTCCCACCACCGCAATATCCATCTCGCTCCGGGGAATCAGGCGCAGGTACGCATCCCCCGAACGCGGCTGCGGCCGCGAAAGGCTGAAGTGGGCGACGATTTCTCCTGGGGCGAGACAAGTCTTCCCGGGACCGGTCACCACATCCTCAACAGCAACCTCCCGGCGACCCCCGGGCCCGACGATGCTGCACAGCGCCCCAGCGGCGATCAGTGCGGGCACACTGTCGGCAGCGGGAGAGGCGTTGCATAAATTGCCCCCCATGCTGGCACGACCCTGAATCTGGGTGGAGCCGATCAACTCGGCGGCCTCCACAACCCCGGGCCAGTCGGCGACAAGATCGTGATGCTCGCCCAACTCGGCGCCGCTCACCGCGGCGCCAATCCGGTAACCCGCATCGTCCGCCACGATTTCCCGGAGTTCGGGAATTCGCTTGAGATCCACAACCCCATCAGGAGCGACCCGGCCCGACCGAATCTGCGCGAGCAAATCGGTGCCGCCCGCCAATGGGTAGAGGCCACTTTCGGCCTGACCGAGGATGGCCACCGCTTCTTCGACTGTATTCGCTACTTCGTACCGCATCGTATCCTGGCCACCCGGCTCATCATTTCACGCCCTGTTGCTCAACCGGCTCAGGATACTCAAAATTCTGCCCGCGGGTCGGCGCCTCGCGCGCTCAAGGAAGCGGGGGACAATCTCCGAAACGGAGCCTGCAGCCCTCGCCACGCGGGATCGCCTGGCAGGTCAGGATCAGGCCCCGGGCCAACTGCTTGGGAGTCAGGGAATGGTTGACCTTGAGGTCGACTTCGCCGGCGTCGAGCGTGGCCACGCATTCGCCGCAAACCCCCGCCACACACGAGAAGGGCGGGCAGAGCCCGGCGCGATGGGCCGCCTGGAAAATCGTCTCGCTCGCTGCAACCGACAGTCGATGCACCCGCCCGTCCAATTCGACACGCACCGTCGAGGCTGTCGGAGGGGCCGGAGTCGCGGCTTCGTTCTTCATCGGGGTGCTCCCGGCGCGCCAGTCGCGCCATGGGTTGTGGCCGGGCAATCCGAACCCAGGCAATCGGCCGCGGATGATTCACTCACAGAAAAGAACAATTTTGGGGCGGGCGATTCGGCGCCCGCTCGCCCCCGGAGCACACGCCTTCGTGGCGGTCCCGCGTAATCGCCTGCGAGGGCATTACCCCTCATTGAAGAAAATAGCGCAAGTTGCCGAACTCGCGCGTTCAAATCATCCCCGGCCCGGAGTCGGGCGGTATACTGCACGCCCATTGGGGGCTGGGAGCCCAAGCCGATTCGGCGGGCCAGGCCAAGCTTGGAGGATCAAAGTACATGGAAATCATCAGTTCGCTGTCCGGCTGGGAATTTCTTCTCCGCTACATGCACTTTCTGGCCGGCGTCTGCTGGATCGGCGTGCTGTGGTATTTCAATTTCATACAGACGCCCTTCTTCGGAACCGAACTCGGGGGGCAAGCCAAGAGCGCCGTCACAAGAGGCCTCGTCCCGAATGCGCTCTGGTGGTTTCGCTGGGGGGCGATGTTCACCTTCATCACCGGCTGGTTCATCGTGATGATGAAGCTCCATACCGGAGTCAGCCTCGGCGACCCGTATATGACCAAGATTCTCACAGGGGGCCTCATGGGCACCTTCATGTGGGCGAATGTCTGGTTTGTGATCTGGCCCGCTCAGCAGGTGGTTATCGCCAACGCGGAGAACGTGGCCGCGGGCGGTGAGCCGAACCCGGAAGCAGCAGCCCGGGCGGGTCGTGCAGGGGTTGCATCACGCACAAACACCCTGTTCTCGATCCCCATGCTCTTCTTCATGGGCAGCGCGAGTCACCTGCCCTTCTTCCTCACGGGCAACAACGACACGGCCTACTGGCTGGTCGCCGGTGCGATCATCCTCTTCGCCGAGGCCCAGGCGCTGATCGGGCCGGGAACCCCGACCCAGAAGCCCTTGACCACCGTCTCGGGAACCATCCATGCGGGCCTGGCCCTCACCCTGGTTCTCTACCTGGTGGGCATCTTCATCAACTGAGTTCCCAGCCTTCGGTTCTTCCGAAGGCTGAACCCGAGCGAAATGGGCAGGGTCCAGGCATCGGCCTGGGCCCCGCCCGCGCGCCGCCTCATTGGTTCAGGTACGCGGTCAGGGCGGGGATGTCTTCCTTGAGATAGGGAAGCGCCATCATGACGCGGCTATCGCGCTTGGGCGTATAGCCCTCGGGATAGGTGTTCCGGAGCACGCGGGCTTCGAGCAACTCGAGTGACGAGCCCGCAACCGCAGGCCCCAGGCTCCCGTCTACGGACGGATCCACGTTGTGACAGACAGCGCAATTGGTCACATACACCGCGCGGCCCCGGGCAACCAACTTCTCTTTCGAAGCGTCGGCCGCCCCCGAAGCGGGAGCGGGCGGAGCCGGTTCAGCAGTGGCTGGCGGTGCGCCCTGGGATGGTGCGGGCGCTGGGCGGTTCGAATCGGAGCACGCGAAGGCGAGACTCAACACGGCCGCGGCAGCCCAGACAGATCCTGGCAGCCAACGGTTCCATCCTGACAGCCGGTCGTCGGGCAAGTTCATCGCAATCAATATACCGATTCTTTGACTGTCGTATGCCCAGCCCCACCCGGAACTTCGGTCCAGGGCGGTTGACGGCGTCCGGGAAAAAGACTCGGGGGGGGGGCCGCGTGCGAATCCGCTTGAAGGCTCCTCTTGACGGACAAATGAGCCCTAAAAGACTCGGGGGGGGCTCCTGGAAGACCTGCGTGACAGCGGGGCAATGCCGCCTCTATACTGGAACTCCGTGGCGCACCCGCGCGGCAGGAGGCCAACCAATGCAGCGTTTCATGGAGTCAGAGGGCCTCGCCCGCGACCGTCGTTTCAAGCGGACGACCAGCCAGAACAGGCTCCTGCAATCCCTGCCCGATGACGTCAACGAAATCGTTCGAATTTTCGAACTGGTGGCGAGCAAAATTCGGGAACGGGTTGCAGGGACGGCCCTCGAGGCAGTCTACGATGACCTCGGCCCCGCCTTTCAGTTCCTGACCGCTTCCGGCGGACGCCAAGCCAAGGGTGAACGGAGCCCGCTCCAACTTCGGATGCAGCTCCACGGAATTTTCGTGGGCGAAGTCCAGGCGCTCGAAGCCGCCGGCCGAACACTCTGGGACTTTCCCGACGCGCCTTGGGAATTCAACAAGGATATGGCGCGACAATGCTGGGACGAAGCGCGTCATGTCCAAACATTTGAAAAACTGATCGGCCACGCCGATGGCGAGGTGGGCGAGTTTCCCGAAACGACTTTCCTCTTCGACGCCGCCTGCAATGACGATCCTGTGCTTCGGCTGACCGGTGTGAACCGATGTCTCGAGGGGCTCGCCTGTGACGCATTTCGCTCGCTGATCGACTACGGGAAGGGCATCGGCGATGACATCATCGCCCAGGCGGTGGACTTCGTCTTGGCGGACGAACTGACTCACGTGCGATTCGGGAGCGAGTGGGTCAAGGAATTCACTCACGGAGACGCCGAACGAAAAGCCAGCGCCCGGGAGTTCCAGCGCGAAACCGAGCGCTCCTTCTCCTTCGGCTCCCAGCGTGAACTCGCGCGCGAAGAGCGCCTCGAAGCCGGGTTTACCGACGAGGAGTTGGATGAAATCGAATCCCTTTCCGCTGATGCGCCTCGAAGGGAAACGCTCCTGCGCGCGGCCGAGATTCTTCGAGATCGCCACAGGGCCCGGAAAGCGGGCGAAGAAGTAGCCCCTCTCTGATTCCAGGGTACGGCCGGAGCGATTGCCCTGGAGCCGCTTTCCTTGGGTTCGCTCCCCTCGAACGCTTCGCCGGATGCATGGGTCCCCGCGCAATCACTCGGTCGGCGGCATTCGCTGCATGGCGCGTCGCAGTCGCACGCGCTGTACGGCAAGCGATATCCGCCTGACGATGCGCTCGAGCAAGGGAAGTCGACGACGCTGAACCGTTTCGCCCGGCTTATGGATCTCGGTCCAATCGCCCTTCACGCGGTGTTCTTCTCCTTTAGGAAGGAGCAAGCGGTAGCCGCGACTCGGGTTCAAGACCTCCGCCACATCCGTAATCCGTACCGGCATGCTCTCACGGTACTCGTCCGCGATGGACACAAGCCGCTCTGACCTGTCGAAGCAACCAGGCCTGCGCTCGCGAATTTCCAAACGAATCAGCGGGCCCTCGGCAACCACATCGAGCACGGCTCCGAGGCGGTCTGGGCGGTCTCCGGCCTCAAGACCGCCCGAAAGCCAAAGGCATCGATACGCGCGGCAGATCCCTGGCCGCCGAGGGTGAATCGAACAGCCCGGGCCCCGCCTGTTCTGATGCACGCAGTCAGATCCGCCGAGTTTCCCCAACTCGTCCACGCGCAGCACCGTGCAGCACAGGGAACAATCACCGCAGGTTCGGGTCAAATTTCCGCCTGATTGTTCTTCCTGCCACATAAGTCTTCCCTCGGATCGAAACGACGGGGTCTCGCCTTTTACTCATCTGCCACTCATCTGCGCCCAATCCAAGAAAAAATATTTCTTCTTGCGCAAAGGAGATTTGAAACGCGCGCCCCGAGGGCGACACGCCCTGCGGCCCATAGGAAGCTCACATGATTATACCGAGCCCCCTACTTCACCTAAATCTTGAGATTCGACTCGGGTTAAGCCTTATGGGATTTAACTATCCACATCAGACTAGACCCGCTCCCCTATTCGTCTTCAGATTTCCTTCATCACGAACTGGCATACTAGGCAACCAATCGGAATCCAACCGGCAGATCTCTGCCAGAGAGCAATCAGGTGATGACTGGGGCAACCACGGCGAAAATGAGTATCGGTCGGCGACTACCTTTCAAAGTCGGCTGCGCCATGGTGAATTCTATATTGGAACGAGTTGACACATGAGACTTTTGGGGCGCAGCAGAACCAGTTATCGGCGTCATGTAACGAGCAAGAGTCATGCTTAGCACTCGCGGGCACCCGGAAGAGGCATTGCAACTTCGTAATTGGACGGACCACACAAATTCGTATCCAATCAAAAGACAACAAGGCTAAGAGGGCCGCTGAGGCATAAAACCCGAAAAATATCGGACGAGTCGAAAGAATTTCGACTACGAGAAAATATAGAAATGAGACGAGGAGGGGGGCTCCATCTTATGAGGCGAGAAGAGCTACAACGTAGACAAGTGGTAGATATCCAAGAAAAAAAGCTTTCTGCTGAACCCATAGGGGCCAATCTGGGAGCGTCGATTAGCGGACTGAAGCTCGAAACATCACTCAGCCACCAGACCTTCGATCGAATTCTCAGTTTGCTCCGCGACCGACAAATTCTTTACTTCGCTGACCAGGATATTCGGCCTAAGGATCTATTGGCAATCGCTCGGCTCTTCGGGAAGCCTGAGGTTCATCCCATTTGGCCGGGCCTCCCGGGCTGTCCGGAAGTTGCGCGCATTTCCAAACTTCCTGGCGAGGAAGACCCTCTCGGCAACAAGCCGAGAACAGTCACAAGTTTCTTCGAGGCGCCATCCAAATTTGTCCTGATTTACTGCGACGAGGACGAGATCGTCAGCGACTACCTTTTTACTTCGCTGACGGCAGCCTACGACGGACTCTCAAGCCACATGCAAGACTTTCTTTCCGGCTTAACAGCTACGCACTCGCCGAGAGGGGAATTTGGCCCGGGAAATCGGAAAACGCATTACTTCCAAGGGCAGATCTCGTCTCCTCTGATCTACTCGGATGCGATTTTCGAACACAAGGAGCATCCCCTCGTTCACGTTCATCCCGAAACGGGCAAGAAAAGCCTCTTCCTAAACGAGACTTTCACTCGGAACATCGTCGGGCTGAAGGACGAAGAGAGTGCCCACCTCCTGCGATTTCTCTTCGCTCATTGCGCCCGCCCGGAGTTCGGCTGCCGCATTCCAATTCGACCAAAATCACTGGTGCTCTTCGATAACCGCTTCACGACCCAGACAACTACCGGGGCTCCTTTGAACCAGTCCAGGTTGCTCTATTTCGCGGCCGTCGCCAACGATGAGAAGATCACGAGTTCGCGCGATATTCCCGCGCCACCCGGGCTGCTCATCTGACAGCCTACAGGGCACGAGTGGATCGTTTCCTGACAACCCATTGCGAACCGGGTACCCGCAACGTGATCACCCCAACCGGGGCGATCAAACCTCGACCCTCTTCAACTACTTTGACGCCGCCTGCTGAAGAACCCGAAGATAATTCGGGGCAACCAGAGCATCCCCCAGCACTCCCTTTTCGCGAAGCCGGGCATGCATCCGGGGGAGATTGTAATGGGGCACTCGCATGAGCAGGTGGTGTTCCAAGTGGAAATTGACGCGATTGGGTGCCACAAAAATTCGCTCCCACCAAGAAGCGAGCGTTGTACGCGTATTGCCAAACTCGCTTCCGGGATCCGTCGGCATGGAATGCTCGGCGATAGCACGAATTCGCATGACAAGGCTGTAGCTCGTCAGCCAGCTCACGACCCAAAGCAGATAGAGCAGCGGGTGCCCGGCGAGAAGCAGCAGGGCAAAGATGACCCCATTTGTCAGCGCCACGCCCCGAAGACGCAATACCCCGCCACCGTCGGCCCTCTGGACCTTTCCATGACTTAGTTCGAGATCGCGGCGCCAGGTTGCCACTGCCCTCTTCCAGCCTGTTTGCCCCGAAAGATCGCGCCAGATCTTCCGGCGCAAACTGCCCGCCTCGATCGGGAAGGGAGTTGCCAGAGAAAGGTCCGGATCTTTCTCCGTCCAGGTATGGGCATGGTGTCGAAGATGGTACGGGCGATAGGGAGTCAGATCGCCCCAAATTGGATAGGCAGCCAACCAGTTCCCAACCCAATCGTTCGTCCGCGGATTGCTCAGGAACGCGTGGTGACTCGCATCGTGCATGAAGATTGCGAGGCCCAGCTGCCGTCCACCGATGATAAAGATCGCCAGAAGAATCGAGAAAATTCCAGGCCAGATCGCGACCAGCGCAAAGGCACCGAAAATCATGGCCCAGTTCAAGGCCAGCGAAAACCAGCTGCGCCAATCCCGAAGGGTTTGAAGTTCACGAACCTCCGCGGGTCCGAGAGCCTCTCGCCAGCGGATTTCGCTCGCAGGCGGAACTGCAGTGGAGTCCATTGTGCGCCTTCCTTTCTCGTCGCCAGTCATCGGCCGCTGTCCTCTCGATGCTGCGTGGAAGCCAGGTCACGGCGTCTAAGCAAAGCTGCAGAGGCAAGTTGTTCTGTCCCTTCGGCCACCCTCAGATCGACCGGGGCACTGCGATGCGAAACGCCATGGGTGCCGAGAAAACCGGCCCAGCAACCGCGACCGAATGCATCGTACTCTCGCATCTGGGCGACCAGCCGCCGGCGCGGCTCTGCGGGCGCCAGTTCTTCCGGCAGAAGAGGATCGAGGACAAGCTGACGGATGACGCGCCCGCCCAGGCGAAAAGTCTCCATCATCGCATCGGCGACGGGCGCCCCCGAGAGCCGAGAATGGCTCTCGGCGAGAGCGTCGCAAGCTTCCTGATAGGCCGAACTCAACGCGTCACGATCCCAAAGACCCCGCGCTCGCGCTTCGGAAATTTCATCGAAATCGGTCAAGCCGAAGACCCGCGCCGAATCCTCGAGACCGAGACCCATCAGCCTGCGCCGCAATTCGGCGATGCTTCCCTTCAGATTATCGGGCCGGACGAAAAGACCCGGCTCAAACTCGCGAAAACCCAAAAAGACCAAGGACTGGTCGCCGGAACGTCGCGCACGCCTCGAACCGATGCGGGCGCGATGCACTGCGGCCCATCCTTGACTCCACGGCACGACCTGATCCTCGAGCCGGCGCCAGCTCCGAATCGCGCCACTCACGGCGTCCGCGGCGACACCCAGGCGATAGCGCCCGCGCTCGTCGCGCTCTACGCGCTCCTGGGCGAGGAGTCGCGCCAGCGCCACCCGCACGCTCGAGCTCGCCATGCCAAAGCGCCCGGCCGCCTCGATCAGCGCGCGGACCGGCATCGAGTGCCCGCCCCGAGACGGCAGCGTCGACAAGAGGTCGAGAATCAGGCTCTTGGGGGTGATTTCCATAACTCAGAATATTACTTGATTGTGTCGATACTGTCTATATCTGTAATATTTATTCGCAAAGAAGACACCCGTCTGCGCTGAGGCGGGTAGCCTCAGCGTGGCACCCAAGCGCGCTGAAAGGCGAAACAGCGCTGGAGAGGGGCCTCAGGAGCGCCTGGGGACCGCAGCGCGGGCTCCCGCCATTGCCAGCGCGAGGATCAGCAAAATGGGAGCCGCGCCGCCGCCCACCGGGACCGGGACCGCGCAGCCCGGGATGGCGATATTCGAGCACCCGGTTACCGCGTCACAAGCCTCTGCGGTACAGGGATCGCCGTCATCGCACGCCGCCGCATTCGGCGCATTCACCACCGTGTCGGCGACCTCGTTGCAGCTGTCATCCGTGCACGCCACGCCGTCGTCCACCGGGACCGTGATGCCCGCCTGGCAATCCAGAGCCGCATCGCACGTCTCGTCGCCGTCGCAGAATTGGCCGTTATCGCAAAGCGCGTCATTCGCGGCGTTCACCACCACGTCGCCGACTTCGTCGCAGCTGTCGTCTGTACACGCCACGCCGTCGTCCACCGGGACCGTGATGCCCGGCTGGCAGCCGAGAAGGGAATCACAAGTTTCGGTCCCGTCGCAGAATTGTCCGTTGTCGCATACGACCGGGCTCGACTGATTACAACTCCCCGAGCCATCACACTGGTCCGAACTGGTACACGCATCTGCGTCATCGCAAGGGCTTCCGACCACCTCGAATACGCAGAGGCTCGAACAGCAATCCCCGGAAAGAACGTTCCCATCGTCGCAATCTTCGCTGCCCGTCACGTTCCCATCCCCGCAAGCAGAAAAAGCGGCTGAGACGTCGGCACGAGGAAAACTCAGCCCGCTATCCGGGTTCGCCACCAGAGGAGAATCGGCGGTCATGAGGTTCAGCAGATCGGAAGGAGTCCTGGACGGGTCCTGTTCGAGTAAGAGAGCCGACAAACCGCTCACATAGGGCGCGGCTGCGGACGTACCTCCAAAATTGGTCGTACCTCCTCCCTGGGCAGATGTATGGGTACGCCAGTCGGGAGCCAGGACATCCAAATCTACGCCGCTATTCGTATGGCAGACAAATTGATCCGCTGCCGTGGTGCTGTCGGTGCAGAGTGCCGGCACGCAACCACTCGGGGTGCACCAGGAGATCGACCCAACATTGGCGTCGTAAACACCCCCGACGGAAATCGCTGAAGGAACGCAGGCGGGAAAGGCAATCCCCCCGTCGAACCCGTCGTTACCCGAAGCCACGACTACCGCAATGCCCAGCGCTTCGAGGTCATCGATCGCGTTGCTCGTGACAGAGCTCGAGCACGGGAAAGCCAGGGGATTTGCGTGTTCGGTTCCGTCGGACAGGCTCAAATTGACGGCTCGAATATTATGCGTCGCGTGGTTGGTAATTATCCAATCCAACGCGGTGTCCACGTCCGCGAATGATCCGCTCCCGGAAGCAGCCAAGACCTTGATCGCCACGATGCCCGCATCCGGCGCAACCCCATTGCCGGCAACCACACCGCCCGATGTCACCACTCCACTGACGCTGGTGCCGTGGCCGGAATCATCTTCAGCGGCGCCGACACCACTCATGGTTCCGCTGCCATTCGGGCAACAGCCCGAGGCTGGACTGGGCGATCCAGCACACCAGCAACGCTCTTCCACGAGATCGTCCACCAGATCCGGGTGATCGGTATCGATTCCCGAATCGATGACTGCGACGCTGACCCCCGCACCGGAAAAGCCTGCCGCCACGGCTTCGTCCGCCCCAATGAGCGCCACGCCTTGGGCCAGGGCCGCCATCGCTTCTCGATCAGCGTAGATCGAGGTCACCCAGGGATGGGCCGCCAGGGCCTTGATCGCAGCCGCTGAGCCACGGCCCGCGAAAGCGGACAGGTTCTCGTAGCGACGAAGTTCGCCGAGCGCGTTTGCCGGGAGCAAATCAAGTATCGCCTCCTGGCGAGCGCCTATGGCCTGCTTGCGAGCCGAAGCCGTTGATGAAAAAGCCGCCGCGTCGGGCTCGATCATCACCGAAAATCGAACCGTCTCGGCCGCCTTGAGTTGGGCGATCTTTCCCTTCAGAATAGGGCCGAGCTTGGCGTCAACTTGGGGATCTTGCGCTCGCGCGCCCTGGGCAACAACCATGGAAAGCAATAGGTTTGCGAGAACGACAACAAAGGCTGTCCGCTGCGCGATGCGGCGGAGGGTGCGCGCTATGAGGGGTACAGCGAGGGAAGCCATTTTTCAGCATTCTCTCATCCAAGCGGCATTAAAGCCAGTTGAAAAACGTCCGGTTTCGAACCCAGAATGCGCCCTGCGCCTACGCTCTCCGATCAACTCATTCCAGGCGCGCCTATACTCGGAGCCCTGGCTTGAAATAGTTTCGGAATCCTTTGGCTCTCCGAACTCGACAAGACCCATCGGCGACTTGAGCCCACCTCGAAAACATAGAGGGAACACCATGCCTTTCGTCCAAATCGAAAAACCGCGACCCCATACCGCGATTATCAGGATGAATCGGCCCGAACGAATGAACTCCATGGCGTTCGAGCTTGTCGGTCCGCTACACGAGGCCATTCAGGAGGTCGCCGCAGACAACGAAATTTGGTCTGTTGTCTTGACGGGTTCGGGCAGCGGCTTCTCCTCGGGGGCCGACACCCAGGCCACCGAGCCCCCGCCGAATATCGATGGCCTGACCCTCACCCGGATCGCCACCCGTTCGATGACGATTCTCTCCGATCTCGTACCCGCCCTGCGCCGCATGCCCCAGCCGGTCATCGCCGCCGTCAACGGCGCTGCCATCGGCGGGGGCTTCTGCCTGACCCTGGGGGCCGATATCCGAATCGCCGCAGAGTCTGCCTATTTCCGTGCGGCGGGCATCAATAACGGACTCACCGCAACGGAATTGGGATTGAGCTTCCTCTTGCCCAGGGCGATCGGGAGCTCGCGCGCCTTCGAAATCATGCTCTCTGGGCGCGATATCTCTGCCCAGGAAGCCGCCGAGATCGGGCTCGTATCGCGAGCCGTGCCCGACGACGAACTCGTGGACTCAGCCCTGGATCTTGCGGATCAGATGAATGGCTGGAGCACTCAAGGTGTACAGCTCACCAAGCGCATGATGTGGTCCGGTCTCGAGACCGGGAGCCTTGCTGCGGCTATAGAACTGGAAAGCCACACTCAACTCTTCGTGCGCATGACGACGAAGAACTTTGAGGAAGCGGTCATGGCCCGAAAAGAAGGCCGCAGCCCGCGCTTCGAGGACTGAGAATCGACGTTCTTCATATGCCCAGATATTTCTCCTACGCCGAACAGACAGCCCACTACTTTCAGCGGCCGCATACGGGGACTCCCTCCGAACCTCTCCTTCAAGCTTCCGCATGGACCGGGAAAGAACTCCCTTTGGAGGAGAGCTGGCGAACTTCATTGTCGGAGGAGCAAATCGAGGAATCTGAAGCGGCAATCGATAGCGCTCTGGCCACAGGCAAAAACCTGGCCGAACTCAATGTCAACGACTTCCCTTTACCCACCCTGGCACGAACCATCGCCAGCTGGAAGGCGGAGTTGGACAAGGGCCGTGGCTTCCATCTGGTCTCCGGGATCCCCGTGCAGCGCTGGGATCGTCATCGGATCGAAGTCTTCTATTGGTGCCTGGGCTTGCACCTCGGGCGGCCAGGTGCACAGAACCCTCAAGGCGATCTCCTGGGTGTTGTACGCGATACAGGGGAAGACGCATCGGATCCCTTCGTAAGGCTCTACAGAACTCGAAGCGACATCGCCTACCACTGCGATGCAGCTGACGTTGTGGGCCTGCTCTGCCTTGAGTCCGCCGGAGAAGGAGGAGAGAGCCGCATCGCAAGCTCCGTGGCGATCTTCAATGCGATTCTTGCCGAACGCCCCGACCTCGCTGGGCGCCTCTTCGAGCCTTTCCCCCTGGATATCCGAAATGAGGACAGCAGTGGCGAGCTACGCCATATCGCGGTCCCACCTTGCCGCTACTCGGGGCAATCTCTGCGCACCTTCTACCACAGCGATTATTTTCGCTCGGCCCAGCGCCACCCTGATGTGCCGCGTTTTACCCAGGACGAAGAGTCCCTGCTCGGGCTCTACGAAGAAATCGCCAACGACAGCGGCATCCGCCTGGACATGCGCTTCGAGCCTGGAGATATCCAATGGCTCTCGAACCACTCCATCGTCCATGCCCGCAGCGCGTACCGGAAACCCCTGGAAGGCGAGGCCGATCGGGAACTTCTTCGGCTCTGGCTTTCCCTCGAGCGCTAGCGGGCTTCAAGGCAGGACCGTACGGGTTTCGTCGCTCTCGAGATAACCGTACCTGATTGCGCGAGCACGAATTTCATTGCCCGATTCTGCGCGAAACGGAGCTTCATAGACGCGCTCCGCTTCGTCGTTCAGCCGGTATGCAAAAGAGGCTCCCGGGGTGAGCGATCGAAGAGTGACAAGATCTTTCCTCGATTCGATGACAGGGGGCTCTGCCCGAGGTTGCTCGCCACCCGGCCACATGCGCGCCACCATGGCGGCCTCGGATTCCTGACTCCAGTCCTCAACTGTTTCAGCGAAGGAAATGTAGGCGGCTCGCATACGCTCCAACTCCGCTTCATGCGCCGGATCAGCCACGAGGTTTCTCAATTCATGCGGGTCGCTGGGCAAGTGGTAGAGCCGCTCCGTTCCCGTATTTTCGAACCACACCCGCTGATCCGAATTAAGTCGGCCCGTTTCGAGCAGGCCCCACATCTCGATCATCATTTCCAGGTTATCCCTGAACGCAAGAGGGTGGCCCGTCGGTTTATCGGGATACCAACTTCGAATATATTTGTATTCATTGTCGCGAACGGCTCGTTCCCTGTCCTCGAATTCGTCGATCCGGTCCCGAGACGCATAGATAAATTCTCTTTGAACTGCGCCCGGGCTGGAAAAATCGCGTCCCTGCATATTGGCTGGCTTGTCCACTCCTGCCCACGCAAGAATGGCCGGTGCCAGGTCCACGAAACTCACAAGCCGCGCCTCCACGCTGCCCGGCTCCATGCCCTGGGGCCTGAACCGTTCGGGCCAACGAATAATCATGGGTACCCGCAGACCCGAATCGTAAAGCTCACGCTTCGCCCGCGGCAGCCCATCGCCGTGATCCGTTGTCCATACGACAATCGTAGTCTCGGCGAGGCCCGCCTCTTCGAGCCCCAAGAGAATTTTGCCCACTCGCTGATCCATTCGATAAATGTTGTTGTAGTGCCGGGCGATGTCATCGCGGACGATTGGCGTGTCCACGTAATAAGGAGGAAGTTCCACGTCAGCCGCTTTGACCGGGCCGTCGTTTCCCGTGATCCCAAAAAGCCATGCCCGGGCCACTTGCACGATGAGATGCATGAAACTATTGGGCCAGCCCAGCCCGAGCGGCGTAAAAATTCCGGTCTCGTGGGTTTCCTGGAAATTGATCAAACCAAAGAATGGCGTGGGCGTCTCGCCTTCATCCTCCCACGGCGGGCCACTCCATTCGGTGTTCCAAATAGTCGAAGGGCCGCTTCCCGCTGCAACGCCACTGAACTGGTAGTCGAGTTTGGCATCGGTAAAAGTGTAATAGCCGGCCCGCCGAAGGAATTCGGGAAAAGCCTTGACCCCGGGCGGAGGAACCGTGACGTATCCTCCCCCCGGCCGGGACGCCGCCCGCATATGCTGGCCGCCGATGGATATCGCGTGCATACCGGTCAAGAGCGAGGCTCTGCTCGGCGAGCAGACGCCGGCAGTGGTAAACGCTTGGGTATAGCGTGAGCCCTGGTTGGCCAGCCGATCCAGATTCGGTGTCCGAGCAACCGCATCACCAAATGCACCGACCCGGCTGCTCATATCCTCCGCCACCAAGAGCAGAATATTGGGCCGGCCCTCAACGGGGTCGGAAGCAGCCTTGGCCAGACCCTCCGCTGAAATGAACTCGACCGCGGCGAGGAGAAAAACGGCGGAAATATGGCTGGATCGACACCCTGGCAATTCGTGCCTCCCGGTGGGAATCCGTCGGCGACAACTCTACCACCGCATTCCCGAGTTGCTAAAGCGGCATTGCTCTGCCCTTCTGACGGCCCCACCGGCAGCCCAAGTTGTTCTATCGTCTCGCCATGGCCGATGAAAAGCACGAAGAGCAAATGGCACGTTGGGCACGTAGCGGGAAAACAGGCACTCCCCCTGTGCAGGCTGCCACTGTCATTCCGATTCGCGATGGCGACGAGGGGATCGAGGTTCTGATGCTCCGGCGCAACTCCAAAATCGCCTTCGGCGGCATGTGGGTCTTCCCGGGAGGTCGCGTGGACCCGGGCGACGCGCCAAGCGGAAATGACAATGACGAGCAGGGCACCGCACGGCGGGCAGCGGTCAGGGAAGCACAGGAGGAAGCAGGCCTGGACCTCGCCATCGAGACCCTGATCCCCTACTCGCATTGGACGCCTCCCCCAATCACCCCCAAACGTTTCCTCACCTGGTTTTTTCTCGCCCCGGCTCCCGCGGCTGAGATCGTGATCGACGGGGGCGAAATTCACGAACATGCCTGGATGCGCCCGCAGGAGGCGTTGGAGCGACGCGACGCCGGTGAGATCGAAGTTGCCCCGCCTACCTGGGTCACTCTTCACGAACTTTCCGTTCACCAGACCATGCGCGAAGCCCTCGAAAGAACTGAATCGCGCGAACCCGAGCGGTTCGAAACCCGTATCGCCATGGAAGCTGAGGGCCCGACCGCGATGTGGAAGGGTGATTCCGGCTGGCCCGAAGGCAATGCGGAGAGCCCTGGTTCCCGGCACCGGCTTCGAATGCGGAGCGGAAGCTGGATCTATGAGCGCAGCGAGTAAGCCGCATATGGAAATCAGCAGGCAAGGGTGCATGAGGCGGGAGCGGGGCCAGGAATAGCGTGCCGGAACGGGAAGAACAGCCGCACGGATTGGCCGAAGGACTCGTCTCCCGTCTGAATCAAGGCTTTGCGAGTATCGCTGGATGGTCCTTCGACCATCGCTGGTGGGTTGTGCTGCTCGCGCTCTCCCTCCTCGCCGGAAGCGTCGGCCTTGCCTCCAAGGCCGAAATCGACAGCAGTTACGAGGCCTATTTCGACCCCGCTGACCCGGCTTACCTGGCCTACGAAACCTTCCGCGATGACTTCGGATCGGATGAGGTTTCCTACATTCTCTACGAAGCGCCCGATTTCGAATTCGGCCCTTGGAATTTCGAGATCATGCAAAAGGTGGTTGCTCTCACCGAGGATCTCGAAGAGAACGTTCCCTTCATTTACGAAGTCCGCAGCCTCGCCAACGCGGAATTAATGGTGGGGAACGAAGACGGGATCGAAATTCGTGAAATCGCGGATGATTTTCCGAGTTCTCAAGAGGCCTTGCTGGCGCTTCGCGACCAATACCTCGCCAAACCCTTGATGGTCGGCGGAATCCTGAGTAAGGACGCACTCTACGGTGCCATCGTGGTCGAGATGGATCGGACAAGTACCGACCCCGTGGAAGAAATACGTTTCGACCCCGATGGCGGAGATGAACTCGGGAATCTCTACCCCCAAGTCACAGACAATTCGATCAATGAAATTCTCGCACGCCCGGAATACGAAGGGATCAAATTCTATCACTCGGGGGACGTGCCATTAAATTCGCTCTACAACAACATCATTGCCGAGCAAAGCGCGTACCTGAATGCCCTGACGGCGCTTTTGATCGCCCTCATTCTTCTCTTTTTCTTCAGGTCGTTCGCCGGAGTTGCCGCGCCCATATTCGTTGTGCAGGTGAGCGTCGCCGCCACCGTGGCCTTCGTCGTCCTCGTCGGCTGGCAGCTGGATTTGAGCTTCGGGAGCGTTCCGACGCTTCTGACGGCGATTGGCGTGGCCCACTCGGTCCATATTCTCTCGGAGTTCCGCCGGCGCTTTTTTTCAGTGGGTGACCGCCGAACCGCTCTGGTCGAAACGCTTTCCCTCGTCGGCACGCCTTGCCTGATGACCAGCCTGACAACTGCGGTCGGGTTTTCCGCGATGAGTTTCGTCCCCATCAAGAGCATCGCCCATATGGGGACATACAGCGCGTTCGGATCGCTGATCGCTTTCTTCTTATCGATGACCGTACTTTTGGCGCTCTTGTCCTTTGGGTCGAGGGTGCCGCGAGGAAAGGGGATCTCCAAGCAGCCGGAGTCGTCCTTTGTGAGCAGGGGCGTAGATAAGGTCCTGACGTCTGCCCACGGATTGGTCATTCGCGGAAGACGTTCAATCTTGATCGCCGCGAGCTCGCTCTTGGTCTTATCCCTACTCGGATTTGCGCAACTCGTGGTGGACGCCAACTGGCTCAATGATTTTTCGGATTCGATCCCCGTCAAGACGAATACGATCTACATCGATGAGAAAATGGGGGGATTGATCAACCTCATTCTTCTTTTCGACGGCGGGTCAGAGGGCTCGGTCATGGAGCCCGCTGTATTACGCGAGATCGATCGCGTCCAGTCCTTTGCCAACGACTTTCCCCTGGTACGAAAATCTTATTCCATCACCGACATCATCAAGGACCTCAACCAAACATTTCATGCTGATGACCCCGCCTACCACACGATCCCAGATTCT
Organism: Myxococcales bacterium; assembly: GCA_014240165.1. GTDB lineage: Bacteria > Myxococcota_A > UBA9160 > UBA9160 > UBA4427 > JAZXM01. Next base: position 45,532 of record JAAZXM010000026.1, read on the forward strand.
CGAGAACTGATCGCGCAGTACCTGATTCTCTACGAAAGCGCCGGAGGGAGCGAAACTGATAAGCACGTTTCATCGGACTACCAACGCGCGCCCCTGGAACTGCGCCTACGCATGTCCATGACGAGTAAGGTCAAAGAACTCGCTGAAGCAATCGATCATGAAGTGGCCAAAAATCCGCTTCGCGTGTCGACGTTCGAGAAAACCGGGATCGGCGCTCTCTGGCTCAAATTGATGGACTACATCGTCACAAGCCAGGTGATGGGCTTCACGCTCGCATTTTCGGCCATTGCCACTCTGATGTGCCTTCTTCTTCGCTCGGTCAAGGCTGGCTTGATCGCCATGATTCCCAACCTGGTGCCCGTCCTTCTCACGCTGGGCACAATGGGATGGCTGGGAATTCCTCTTGATTACTCGAAGGTATCCATCGCCGCGGTCGCCATGGGGATTGCCGTCGATGACACGATTCACCTTGTTCTGCGTTTTCGGCATGAGTTCAGGCTCTGTGGAAACTACGCGGATGCTCTCTCTAGAGCGCTCCTCGATGTCGGGCAAGCACTGGTCATCACCTCGATCGCCTTGGTCGTAGGCTTTTCAGTGCTTCTTGTTTCGATGTTGGATAGCCAGGCGACCCAGGGAATATTGCTTTCCGCAACCATCGTCATGGCCCTGGTCGCGGATTTCCTTCTGATGCCGGCGCTGATTCTCACGCTCAAACCTTTCGGCCCCGAACATGAGAAAGCCGAGGCACACTAGGAAGGAAGACTTCCACGCGAAAAACGGGAATCCCCGACCCCTGGCAAGGGGTTCGTCTATATGAGAAAATTCGACCCCACGCCAACAGCCGAGACTTCCTTGGACTCGGATAAGAGGGAGCACCGAAATGAGCAAGGCCGGCCCGGTTCAGTTGGAAGATCCTCTTCTTTTTCGCGAGCAATGCTTTGTAAACGGAGAATGGATCAATGCGGCGAACGGGAAGGAAACCGCAGTAGACAACCCGGCGAATGGCGAAATTATCGGCACTATTCCCGCTCTCGGAGCGGAAGAAACCCGACGAGCCATCGAAGCCGCAGAAGCCGCTTGGCCGGCCTGGCGCGCTCGAACCGGAAAAGACCGAGCGGCGATCATGCGTTCCTGGTTCGATTTGATGCTGGAGCATCGCGACGATCTCGCCCGCCTAATGACCACCGAGCAGGGTAAGCCCCTCGCCGAGTCCTTGGGCGAGATCAACTACGCGGCTTCGTTCATCGAGTGGTTCGCCGAAGAGGCCAAGCGGCTTTATGGCGATGTGATCGGCGACTCGGTGCCCGGGAGCAGGATCCTGGTCTACAAGCAGCCCATTGGCGTCGTGGCAGCGATCACACCCTGGAATTTCCCGGCGGCCATGATCACCCGAAAATGCGCGCCGGCCCTGGCAGCGGGCTGCCCAGTGGTCGTCAGGCCTGCAACGCAAACGCCATTTTCCGCACTGGCTCTGGCCGAATTGGCGGACCGGGCGGGTATACCGCCAGGGATCATCAACGTGATCACCGGCCCGTCGGGAAAAATGGGCGCCGAATTGACCGGCAATCCCATCGTGCGCAAGCTCAGCTTTACCGGGTCCACAGAGGTCGGCAAGCTCCTCATGGAGCAATGCTCCGGCACCGTAAAGAAGGTGTCTCTGGAACTCGGAGGCAACGCGCCCTTCATCGTCTTTGATGACGCGGATCTCGATGCGGCGGTCGAGGGCGCGATCGCATCAAAATACCGCAATGCAGGCCAGACCTGCGTATGTGCCAACAGGATTCTGGTGCAGGATGGCATCCACGACGCTTTCGCGGAGAAGTTGGCCAAAGCGGTTTCCGAATTGAAAGTGGGCGACGGGTTGGAAGCGGGCGTTGAGCAAGGACCCATGATCGATACCGCGGCGATCCGCTCGGTGGAAGAACACGTCGCCGATGCCGTGAACAAGGGAGCCAAGATTCTGACGGGCGGCAGCCCACACGAACTCGGAGAACGTTTCTTCCAGCCCACTGTCATCACCGAAGCAACATCCGATATGAAGGTGGCTCGAGAGGAAATTTTTGGCCCCGTGGCGCCGATTTTCCGTTTTTCCACGGAGGAGGAGGCGATCGCCATGTCGAACGACACCGAGTTCGGCTTGGCCGCCTATTTCTACACCCGGGACAACGCCCGAATCTGGCGGGTCTCAGAGGGTCTCGAGTACGGAATCGTGGGCGTGAATTGCGGGGTGATCTCCACCGAGGTTGCCCCCTTCGGCGGGGTCAAGGAGTCGGGCATCGGTCGCGAAGGCTCCAGGTACGGAATCGATGATTTCATTGAGCTGAAATACGTCCGGATTGGCGGGGTCGAGTAGCACCAACGCCGGTCCGATTCGCCTCAAACGCGCCCGACGACTTCGGCAGACTCCTCATCAGGCGGCTGCAAGCGGAGGGGACGCGGTCCCGCGGGTTCCGCTGGCGGCGCCTCCGCTCGCGGTCTGATCACCCTCTTCAGGTCTTCAAGAATCAGGTAGCCGCAAGGGACGAGAAAGAGCGAGATCACCGTCGCGAACACGACGCCGAACGCGATGGAGACGCCCATCGGAATTACGAATTGCGCCCCCATGCTGGGCTCGAGGAGTAGAGGTGCCAGCCCCGCAAAGGTTGTGAGCGAAGTCAGCACAATCGGTCGAAAACGCGAAACACCTGCTTCGCAAACGGCCTGCTCAACACTGCTCCCAGCTTTTCGCCGACGATTGACCGAATGCACCAGAACCAGGCTCGAGTTCACGACGACACCTGAGAGCGCCACTGTTCCGAACGTCGACATCATGCTCAGGTTGAGGCCCATCACTACATGCCCGGCGATGGCGCCCACAAGTCCGAAGGGGATGACGGCCATGATGATGAGAGGTTGACCGTAACTGCGCAAAGGAATAGCCAAGAGGGTGTAGATCAGGATCATGGCGAGGAGGTAGTGGCGGCCAAGCGCCGCAAACATTTCGCGTTGCCTGCGCTGCTCACCTTCCATCGAGTGGGAAACGCCAGGATAGCGGTCGATCAAATTCGGAAGGACATTGACGCTGACATCGGCCAACACCTCGGAAGCATTGCCCTTGCTTTCATCGACGTCGGCGGTCACGTTGATGGTCCGCTCGCGGTCCACTCTTCGAATCGTGGAATACCCTCGCTCCATCGTTGCAGTGGCGACTGCGTAGAAGGGTACTTCGCCGCCCGACGGCGTTCGAATCCTCAAATTTTCCAGATCCGCCAAGGATTGACGCTGCTCCTCGGGATAACGCACCATCACGCGAATATCGTCTCGATCGCGTTGAATTCGCTGGGCTTCCTCTCCGTAGAAGGCCTGCCTGACTTGCCGCGCCAGATCCGCCAGGCTGAGACCCAGGGCTTCGGCGGAGGGCAGGATGGCCAGGCGAATTTCAGATTTTCCGCCTTGAAAAGAATCCGTGATATCGAATACGCCCGGGTATCCCGCGAGCTTGCTCTTCAACTCATCAGCCGCGATTTCGAGTTGATCAACATTCGCCGAATTCAGCTGAATGTTGATCGGGTCGCCGAACGAAAAATAGTCAGATACGAAAAGGACTTCATCGGCCTCCAGGATCTGAGGCGTTCTCGATCGCCAAAGGCTGACAATTTCCTTGGGCGACAGTTTCCTATCCGCCCCGCCGACCAACTCGATGCTGACCTCGCCAATATTGCTCCCGCCTCCCGAAGCGGGGGGGGCTCCAGGGTCCCCACGGCTTGCTCCAACACGGCCCCCCACCATGGCCATCACGTGCTTGAAGGCCGAACCCTTTTCCCCGAATTGGGCATCCAAATCTGCGCTCAACTCGCTGGAAGAATCGCGAAGCACCCGAACAGCCGCGGCAGTTCGCTCGACGGGCGTACCGGGCGGCATGGTCACCACCGCCGAAACGTAATCACTCTCCACAGGCGGAAAAAACGTCCAGCGAAGCCGCCCAGTCCCCACAGCAGCCAACGCCACCATCAAAAGGGCCGTCGCAGCGGCCACCGTGGCGTAACGCCAGGCAAGAGCCGAGCGAAGCGCGGGCAGATAACCATGACGCCCCAACTTGCTCAAGCTGCCCGAAAGCGTGGTCTGGAGCCGCTTCCACCGGGTATCGGATTCGCGAGAATCCGCCTGCCTTCCCCCTCCGTGATGTCCCAGATGGGAGGGAAGAACCAGTTGTGACTCAACAACGGAAAAGAAGAGGGCGATCACAACGACCAAGCCGATCGTCCCAAAAAATTGTCCCATGGAACCCGGCGCAGCGACCATGGGCAAAAAGGCCGCCACGGTTGTCAAGACACCGAAAATCACCGGGACGGACACTTCCTGCGCCCCCACGATCGCCGAGCGAAGGGGATCCTCTCCCCTTTCCTGGTGGGTGTAAATATTCTCTCCCACCACGATGGCATCGTCTACCAGCAAACCCAGAACCATGATGAAGGCAAAAAGCGTGAGCACATCGATGGAAAAATCGAATACCGGAAAGACCGCCAGTGCACCCAAAATCGAAACCGGAACACCGAGCGCGACCCACACTGCAAGACGGAGCCGCAAAAAGAGGGCGAGCATGATGAAAACAAGAGCAAAGCCCCCATAGGCGTTGCGCAGGAGAATGCTCAAACGATCCTTCAAATAGCTCGAATCATCCCGCCAGACCGTCAGTGAAAGAGCTTCGGGGAGCATCGCCTCCAGATGCCCAATTTTTTTCTTGACCGAACGCGCGAGGTCCAGGACTTTCTGGTCGCCGACCCGGTAGACCCCCACCATGACCGCCGGCTCACCATTGAAAGTCGCGTATCGATCGCTCTCTTCGAAACCGTCCACCACTGTCGCAACATCGCCCAGCTTCAGACGCGTGCCGTCGAGCCCCTTCCGAATGATGATTTCCTCGTACTCGCGGCCCGTGTAGGCCTGTCCCTTGGCCCGGAGCAGGATCTCGCCGCTGCTCGTCTTGATCGCGCCACCGGGCAGATCCAGAGAAGAGCGCCGGATCGCAAGGGCGACCTCATCGAAGGTGAGCCCATAACGCCGAAGGGATTTCTCAGAAACCTCGATGGCGATCTCGTAGGCGCGTACGTTCGACAATTCCACTTGGGTCACATTCGGCAGAGACAAAATTCCATCTCGAATCTTCTCACCGTAGATCCGAAGAGCTCGCTCACTCGCATCTCCCGAGAGCGCAATCTGCAGAGTATTTCGCCGCACCGTGACGTGATTGATGATCGGCTTCTCGGTTTCCGTGGGGAAAGTAGAAATCGAATCCACTGCGTTCTTGATTTCGGCTAGGGCCCGATCGATAGGGTGCCCACTCAAAATCTCGATCGTGACCCCGCACGCTCCCTCGGCGGAAGAGGAGGTCATTTGATCGATGCCGTCGACACCCTGAAGCTCTTCCTCAATGCGAATACAAACGCCCTCTTCGACCTCCGAGGGAGATGCGCCGAGGTAGGGAACTCCGATCTGAATCAAATCAACATCGAGATCCGGAAATGTCTGCTGTTTGATGGAAGGCAATCCGGCGATGCCAGCGGCGAGAATCAAGACCATCAAAAGATTCGCAGCCACAGGATTTTCGGCAAACCACGCGATGGCTCTTCTCATGATGAGCCACTCTTTCGTCTCTTCGGCTCGTCAGTCTGAGCTCTGACCCGCATGCCTTCCACGGCTTCGGGAAGGGGCGAAACCGCAACTCGTTCGCCCGGCTGCAGCCCAGCCTCGACAATGACGGCCTCGCGCTCGGTCCTCAGCACTTCGATGGAGCGGTAATGAATACGATCATCCTCGTCGACGACGAGAACACGCCCCCCCTCTCGGAGAGCGCTTCGGGGAATCACCAGGGCGTTGGGAACAACCCGCCCCTCGATGCGTACATCGACAAAGAGCCCGACAGAGAGCGGAGGCCGTCCGATTTCATCTTTCCTGCCATATGGATCCTCGACCCGAGCAACCACGGTCACCATGCGACTCTTGGGGTCGAGTTCACCTTCTGTGCGCACGATCCGCCCGACCCATTCGTGGTCCTCGCCGGCAAACTCCGCTTGCAAGAGCACGCTCGGCCCGGACATATCCGGCGCACCGGCTTCAGCGAGATCGCCTATGGGATAGGCATCCGACGTCGCGGGTTCTTCACGCTCGCTGGATTCGCGATAGCCCAGCGGGACATCGAGATAGCGAAGTTCACGATCGGGGATCGGCAGCCTGACCTCGGCGTAGTCGACGGCATAGATCCGGGCCAGAGCTTCGCCGCGACTCACGAACTGTCCCAGATCCACTTTTTCAGATCGGACTCGCCCGGAATAGGGGGCATAGACCTCGGTGCGCTGGAGATCGCGTTCCGCCCGGCCCAAACGGGCGCGCGCTTCGCGCAAAGCTGCCTCGGCCACGTGCGCAGCGTTCTGGGCGTCGTCGATCCGAGCTTGACTCGCGACCGAGCGATCAGCGAGGCGCCGCTGCCGCGTATTCTCCTTGCGGGCGCGTCGGGCGTCACTCTCAGCTCGCGCCAATGCCGCGCGGGCGCTCTCGAGGTTGGCTTCATAGTCCACCGGGTCAAGTTTCAAGAGCGGGTCCCCGGCATCGAAGAAACCACCGGGCACGAGGGCGGGCGAAACCCACATGACCTCTCCGGATACCTGAGATTTGAGTTCACTCTCGGTTCGCGGCTCGACGGTGCCCTGGGCCTGAACGAAGAGCTGTAGCTCGTGGGGATCAAGGGTCTGGACCCTGATCAGGGGCGCAGCCCTCTCTGTGGGGACCGGGACAGCCTCCGGGCGAGTGAGCCAGAGTACGTAGACCGCGATTGCGCCGGCACCGAGAATCGCGCACGGAATGACGAGGACGCGCTTCATTCGCCTGCCCTCCCCGCCGAGAGGAGAGGCGCTTCGACCTCGCCCTCGACCACCGCCAGAACGCCGGCAGCCGCAAAGGCAACCAGTCGTCCAACCAATTCCTTGCGCTTCGATCCTTCGGGATCCGTCGTTTGGTCGGGCCAGGAAAGCCGTCCGCTGATCGAATGAACCATGACTCCGAGAGAAAGTTCGAGGGCCAATTCGACGCGCTCGGGATCAGCGCCCTCGATCGCATTGGCGAGGGATTCTCGGAAACGCGATGTCACGGCGGCAAACACCTCTTGGCGAATCTTCTTCACGACTTCCGGGGGGTCGACGTAGAGCCGGGCGGCCAGATTGCGCTGGGGGTTCTGCTGCTGGCTCACCTCGGGACGGAGTTCGAAGAGCGGGAGGATAAAGGCCTCCAGGATCGCTCGGACTCGGCCGTTTCCTTCGAACTCCGCCGCTTCGGCTCGGTCGAGATACTCGAATCGCCGAGCGTTGAGGAGTTCCGAGCGGCGGCGGAGCGCTTGCCGGAGAAGATCCTCCTTGCTCCCGAAGTGATAATGGGCGGCGGAAACGCTGGTCCCCGCCATCTGGGTGACCGCCCGCATGGAAGTCGCATGGAAGCCGCGCTCGGCGAAGAGCAGAACGAAGGCTTCCAGCAGGCGGGCCTTGGTATCGCCCTGAAGTGGGTGAGCCTGTGCGGGGGTGGGACTCGTGGGGGACGCGAGGGGGGGCACGGAAACTCCTGAGATCGAAGAAGGGGGGGTGACTGCGTCAGAAAGTCAACACAGACAGATGCTTAGAGGATTCAAGCTATCGAGCGAAGCCATTGTGGCCCCAGGGCTCGGGGCGCGCTTGGACAGGTGGGGTGCGACGGCAAGGCGGATCCAGCTTCAGAACGACCGTTTGGAACGAGCGTTCGAGAATAGGCGAGCCGACCGCGAGCGCAAGGCCCATCCCCTCTCACGGGGAAAACGTGCCAGAATGACTCTCTGCCCTGGGACGACCCCTGGGCCGGGCCATGTCAATGAAGAGGGACTCTCATGCAGAACTTCGAAGGAAAAATCGCCGTCGTCACTGGAGGCGGATCGGGAATGGGGCGCGAGATCTGTGTCCAATTGGCCCGGGAAGGCTGCCATGTCGCGCTCTGTGATGTCTCACCCGAAGCCCTGGAACAGACCGCCCTGCTCTGCGCCCAGGCGGCGCCCGAAGGGACCCGAATCAGCACCTTCGAGGCGGACGTATCCGACGAGGCCCAGATCCTCGCCTTTCGCGACGCGGTCGCCGAGGTGCACGCCACTGACCACATCAACCTCCTCTTCAATAATGCAGGCATCGGCGCGGGGGGAAGTTTCGTCCTCGATGATCGCGCGGAGTGGGAGAAGACCTTCGCGGTCTGCTGGGACGGCGTCTACTTCTGCTCGCGGGCGTTCGTCCCCATGCTGGTTGCCAGTTCAGAAGGACACCTGATCAACACCAGTAGCGTCAACGGTTTCTGGGCCTCTC
>JAAZXM010000027.1 GCA_014240165.1 Myxococcales bacterium
GCTTCGAGGTCCAGAGCCTGGAAACCCTCTACCTGCCCAACACGCCTCGCATCGCGGCGTTCAACTATTGGGGGCGCGCCGCGCTGGCTTGAGACCCGCGCAGGGCATCACCGACCCTTCTCCTGGCCGGCGTGCCCTGCCATGACGGCGAGTGCGCGAAGACGGGCCTTCGCCTCTTACGCCGCTCTGAACTGCCGCCGGCGATGCAGGCGCAGAAGCCCCGAGATCCCGGCGAAGAGCAACGTGGCCACCGCGGGTTCGGGAACCGGGGTCGGATCACAGGGATCGCCCAAACCATCCATATCCGTGTCGACCTGGTCGTCGTTGGGCACTGCCGGGCAATTGTCCGGGCTATCCAGGAAAAGGTCGCGATCGCGATTCAATGCCATCCGCGTGCCCGACCCGGCGGGAACACACGTGAATGTCACGTCGGTGGATGCGGCCAGCGTTCGCAGGGCGGCCTCGGTGGTGGCAGTCCCATCCGAGGCATCGAATGTCGCGCTCCCGGGGGCCCCGCCCGTATAGAGCCAGCCCATCGGGTCCCCTGCGACCGTCGCCTTGGCGATCAGGTCACATTCGGTGACGACACCCCCCAGGATCTCGGAGGTGAAGGATGCGGCCGCGCGCTGGATGAGAAGGGCCAGTCGCGCATCCGTATCGGCGTTGCTGCCGGATGTGAGGGTGATCTGCTGGCCGGTAATGGGCGGCAGATCCGAGTCGAAAACCAGCATGAAGTCTTCCATTTCGGGGATCTGAACGGCGGGGTTGTCGAAACCCGTGCCATTGTTGAAGAGATCGTTGAAGACCGTGGCGCGGAAGAAGCGAAACATGGTGTCTTCCGACGCGTCGTGGAGGAAACCGAAGCCGCGGATCTGATCGCCCTGGTGGGAGTGGTCGCCGCCGGGCGATTCGAAGCCAGTACTCGGGCTGCCGAACATGCCGACCTTCTGATACATGTTGCGAAGGTGGGCGACCTTGAAGATCTGGGTCTCGTTCTCGAATGTGCCATCGGTGCTCGTGCCGAAGCGGCCCAACGAAGCGTTGAGTTCGTGACATCCGTTGCAGGTAAAACCCTCTTCGACATTCGGAAGACCCAGAAGAGACTCCAATGCGGGATTGTCCACCAGCCCATCCGAACGCCGAGGCCCGAAATAGAAATCGGAGCCTCCCTGCTGTGAGGGGGTCAGGGAGTTATCGAGATTGCGCACCGGGTTGGGGCTCAAGGTCATCAAAAGGGCGAAGTCGGTGAAGGCCTGCATTTGCGTGGGCGTCAGGTTGTTATGCCGGCCCAGAAGGCCAGAGAAGGCCACGATGAAATTATTGAACGAAATATTCGTATCGGTGGCATCGGTCCCCATCACGCCCGTGGATCGATCCCCTCGCCAATGCATCGCCCCGCTATTTTTCAGCCCCTTCAGAGTCTGGGTGGCCATCGGACCCTTCATGGGGTGGAACTGGGCGTTGCCCGCTCCTCCGTTGAGCAGCGAAATATCTGGCCCTCCCGCCAGGGCGAAGAAGGGAAAGAGCTCCGCGAAATTGATGTGCATCGGATTGTTCGTGACCGGGTCGTCGGGGTTGCCCAGATCCCACGCCAGGTGGTCCATGTCGCCGAAGATATGGCAGCTCGCGCAACTCTCGGCGCCGTTGGCCGATGTCGCGAGGGCGTCGTAGAGAAAGGGACGTCCCGCAACGACGCTGGCGGACTCGGGGTTGTGCAGGAGAATATGGTGGGTTTCCGTCCGGGTGGCGGTATCGACGACCGAGATACCATTATCGAATCGGGTGGCCACGAAGAGGGTCGAGCCATCGGCCGAGAGCACGAGCCCCGCCGGGCCACCGCCCGCCAAGCCCACGTGATGGGTCTCTTGAGGAAGGGTCTGCACCTCCGCGGGAATGAAGGTGTCGGCCTCCAGGGAAGCAACGTCGAAGATGCCCACCTTGGCCGAACTGAATGCCGCCAGGTATAGGGTGGATGTGCCCGACTGATAATCGTGATGGATCGCCATCTCGAGAGGTGTCGCAAGGCTCCGGGCTGCAAGCGTATTGTCGAATGCGGGGTCGCTGGCCAATACGGAGAAGTCCGTGATGTGCTTGTTCAGGTGCCGCGCCCCAGCGGTGGCGTCGCTGGAAGTATCCGGGGCGTCGATGACGGTGATTCTTGATTCCGCGAGATGGCCCTGGACAGTACTGACTCCATGTATGCCCTCCCCCTCGAAGCGAACGTGGTTCTGCGCCTCCGTGTTGCTGACATAGAGCGTCCCGTTGGTCGGATGGACCACCATGTTGAAAAGGGTCGTTCCGACGCCGGTGTGAAAAGCAACTTCGGCCAACGAATCGGCGTTGATGGCGAAGACATCTTTGTCGGGCAGCGTGAACCGGACACCGTTGGTCCAATTCCGATTCTGATCATCCCTGAACTGGCCACTGGCCGCATCCCATTTCACGATTATGCCCACTTCCGGAGCCTGGATTCCCTGAACGTTGTTCACCGGGCCCAGCATGCCACCGGGCATCTGCCCCCCCGGCAAACCCCCCGGGCTGGTAATTCCGTCACCTCCACAAGCCGCAGCACCGAAGCCGTCGCACACCACCCCCTCGGCCACTGTCGTCGTGCCATTGCCCGAGTGAAGAGCAGCCACGTAGACGTGGCTGCCGTCGGGGCTCACAGCCAGGGCGCGCGGGGTGTCGGAGAAAAAGCTCAGGATCGAGAGGGGGGTGCCGCCGAAAGCAGCCCCCGGATCATTGGCGTCGAATACCCAGACATCGTTACGGCCAACGCCCGGAGTCGTGTATTGGGGGTCACCCGCGCCAGGTACCGCAGCGATAGAAGCATCGGTGCGGTGCTGGCCGCGATGGGCGGTACTGATGAAGACCCGAGGGCCGGTGGCTCCCGGAGGGTCGGCCACCACGATATCCCTGGGCTCATCACCCACCAGCAGTGTCCGGACGACCCGCCCCGCGCTCACGCTTACGATGCTCACGCTATCCGACACGTGGTTGACCACCCACGCGGTGTCTTCGTCCAGCACCGCTACGGCAACAGGCTCGAGGCCCACGGGTATCGAGGCGACCGGGATGGGCTCGCCTCCCGCGCTCACATCAAAGACCTCAAGGTGGCCGTCGGGAATATTCGTAACGAAGAGCAGGTTTCCGCTTGGCGACAAGGCGATGGGGCGCACCGCTCCAGATTCAAAAAGAATCGAGTCGGTCTGCGCGTGCGCCGTTAACCCAAACCCTAGAACTGCGAGAAATAAAACAGATTGGATAACTGCGCGGCGAATCATAAGGCGACCTCTACTCGTTGAAATGGGCTCGAGTTTGCTTACCAGAGGAAGATGCAGGAATCCCTTGTGGGCCGGATACCCCTCTTAACCAACCGGTTCGCGCTAACACGGCAGGGTCTCACGAAAAGAACCGACTTTCAAGCGAAATCAGGAAAGCGAGTGGCTCCTTGCCTTGCGGGATTCGGAAGCGGTTCAGCAAGTCGACCTCGGAGTCCCCGAAAACCGGCTCTTTCCCACCTCTCTACTTCATTATTGAGGAAATATGAAGGAAAACTTCTTCCGTCATGAGCCGAAGATAAAACTGCACCTCCATCTCATTCCCTCAAAATTCGGGAAGCCCCTTGTCTGCGATATGTGCCCCGAGTTTTTCGAGTTGATGAGGCGCAGAGCCGAGTTCGTGCTCGATGCGCGTCGCCCAGATGAAGAATCTATGAAGGGGATAATCGACATCGATTCCGATTCCGCCATGCAGATGCTGGCACGCATAGGCAGAAAATTGGCCGCCCTCGGCCGCCCAATATTTGGCGACAGCCACGGCCTCTGAAGCGGGCAACTCCACGCTGAGGAGCCATGCTGCTTCCCAAGCAGAAAGGCGAAGGGCCTCCACCATGATGAACGCATCCGCAGCCCGCTGATGAAAGGCCTGGAAACTGCCGATAGGCCGATCGAATTGCACTCGCTCCCGGCCGTACTCCGATGTCATCTCCACGGCTCTTTCGCAGACACCGAGTTGCATGGCACAGCGAGCAGCACTGGCGTGCTCCACGAGCCAGCGAAGGCAATCTCGCCCATCCGCGCCGCCGAGCAGGTCGGACTCGCTGACCTCGACGCCGTCCAGCGCGATATGAACATGGGGCTGACGGTCGGAGCAGACCTGGGGCTCGGACTTCACCCCGGGCGCCGTCATGTCCACCCAAGCGAGCACGATCCCTCCGTCTTCATCGGTCGCGGGCACCAGCACATGGCTCGCCTGCCCGCCTGCGGGCACCAGGGATTTCTCGCCTGAAAGGCGATAGCCGCTTCCGGTCGACTTCGCCCGGGTACTCGGAGCCAGGGGGTCACTCGAGTCCAGTTCGCAGAGAGCCGCACTGAGAATCAATTCGCCACTGGCCACCTTCGCCAGCCAAGCCTCCTTCTGTTCCGGCGTTCCGAAACGCGCCAGGGGCAGCGCCCCGAGTACCAGGGACGCATAGATGGGTACCGGCGCCACGCTTCGGCCGACTTCCTGGCAGAGCAAGCAGAGGGCAAAGAAACCCAGGTCCATCCCGCCGAATTCCTCGGGAATCGCGACGCCGAGCAGGTTGCTCTCGGCCAGCGCCGACCAGGTTTCCCGATCGAAAACCGGGTCGAGTGCCTCGATCTCCTTGAGTCGATCATTGCCCAATTTGTCCTCGAGAATCTTACGGGCCAGTTCGGCCACTTCCCGATCTTCATCTGCGAACTGAAAATTCATTTCCTTGCTCCTGGATCCATACTCGGAGAACTCGCGGCAGGCTTCTCTGCCTAGCTCTTGTAATGAGGCAGGCCCATGCCCGCCATGGCGATGATGTCGCGCTGGACTTCGTTCGTGCCACCACCGAAGGTGAGAATCAGGCCATTGCGATAGCCGGACTCAACACGACCCTGAAGCACCGATCCCTGGCCATCCCCGCCGATATTCGCCCGTGCACTGGTGATCTCCATCATCGCTCGGTAGGCCTCGATATTGAGTTCGCTGCCGAAGACCTTGCACGCCGAAGCCATCGAAGGATGCGGCTGGCCTGCCTGGGCGGCCCAGGCCTGCTTCCAGTTCATCAATCGCACGACCTGAACCTTGGCGTAGACGCGCGCGAGGTTATGGCGCACCCAGCCCTTGTCGATGACTCGCTCGCCATCGACCTTGGTTTCCCGGGCCCAGTCAACCACGTCGCGCAGGTTCCGCCGAATCGGCCCGATACTGGTAAGAGAGATTCTCTCGTGGTTGAGCTGGCCAGTAATCAGGGACCAGCCATTATTTTCGCCGCCAATCAGCGAATCCGCCGGCACACGAACGTCGTCATAGAAGGTCGCATTCGTCGTCACCCCGCCAACCGTCATGATCTTCTGGCGCGAATAGCCGTAGGCGGTGGTGGGAACAAGAAACATCGACAGACCCCTATGCTTCGGAGCGTCGGGGTCCGTCCTCACAGCGAGCCAGATATAATCCGAATAGCCAGCCAGGCTCGTCCACATCTTCTGGCCGTTGATCACCCAATCTTCACCGTCACGTTGGGCGGAAGTCTGAAGCGAAGCCAAATCTGTCCCCGCTCCCGGCTCCGAATAACCGATGGCGAAGAAGATCTCGCCCGCCAATACCTTGGGGAGAAGCTCAGCCTTCTGTTCGTCCGTCCCATATTGCATGATGGTCGGCCCCACGGTGTTCAGCGTGAGGAAGGGAAGCGGGAAGCCCGCGGTTTGAACTTCGTCAGCGAAGATGAACTGCTCCATGGGTGTTCGTCCCTGGCCGCCGTATTCCTCCGGCCAACCCACACCCAGAATACCGTCGGCGCCCATTTGCTTCATCGCAGCGCGAAAGCATGGCCCGCCGCCCTCTCCATCGGTTCTGAGTTCTGTGACGAGTTCATCACTCATCATCTCCGTGAAGTACACGCGCAACTCGTCGCGAAATTTCTTTTGATCCGAAGTAAAATCGAGTTCCATCGCTGAAGCTTCCCATATCGCGGCCCGATTCGGCCGCTTGATTGAACAACCTAGTCTAGAATGCCGACCCAGCTTGTAAACCAGTGCACTTCAGGCCGAGGCACACGGCTTCCGAGCATCCAGGCATCCAGGCTCTAGAAGAACGAAACAGCCACCTCGCCCCGGGCTCCCGAGCGCCCGATCAGCCGCTCCCTTCCGGCCTCCTCTGGATTTCCGCTTCCACCAGATCAACGAGAATGCCTCCGGAGAGCTCGTTCAGGTGGATCGTATCGGTCAGGAGCTTGAGTCTCTGCCCCTCGGAGATCCGCTGCCAATCCCACCCCAGCAGATAGCGACGAAAGAGTGCGGACAGGACCAGGCGGTTGGACGCCTTGGCGGAATAGGCAGGCGTATCCTCAAAGGCGTCCGCGAGCAGTTGTTCGCGTAACGCGCGCCCCAGGGAAACGCAGGGATGCCCCCTTTGTCGCGCCTCTTCTTCGACAAAGGCGTTGAAACGATCAGTCACGGCATCGATCTCTTCCCCGCTTCTCTCACCAAGGGGCGGGAGCGTAACCGTGACGAGGCGCGCCTCGTTCAACTCGCCGAACTCATCCAGGAGTTCGCGATAGGAGTCGAAGAAGAAATCTTCGCTGGGGGCCTGAGGGAGCTTCATGTCCTTGACGTAACGTTTTCCGGCGCCCTCATCCTCGCAGCCCCGAGCATCGTTTGTTCCCACCAGGAGAATCACGAATGCCGGATCGGCGGAAATAATACGATCCGCGCGTTGCAGAACATTCCAAGCGAGCTCGCTATTGATTCCCGCGTTGAGAACTGTGTAGCCCCAAGGCTCCAGCCGACTCGCCAGCACATGAACGTAGTCGAAACCCACGTTGCCGTGGGTGAGGCTATCACCCACGCAGATCACGACCTTGTCGCGGTCCGCCGCGAGCGAGGAGTGAAAGTTCTCGAGCCTCTCCATATGGGCATGCCCGAAGAGGGGCTGGATGCGAAAGATGATCCAGACGAGAAGTAGAGCTGCGATAAGAAGAAGCGTACCCACGACGGGCAGATACTAGTCCGGCTCGCCCCGCACCCCCAGACCTCACGCACGCCTGAGCGCATTTCTCTGCCCAGCTGGGAAGCAGAGGACGAACTACTGAAAACTTCGCTCGAAGAGCGCCTCGATCGCGACTCTTCCGTTCTCCCCGAGAAAGCGGGTCCCCGTCCCCGCAAAATGGGCATGGCTGATGACAGGAGCATCCTCGGGCTGCCAGGCATCACCATTCCATCGAAACCAGCCATCCTGATCCTGGTCGAAGACGAAAAGCGGCTTATTGCAGAGCTTCGCGAATTCAGCTCCCCAGCCCGTTCCACCTTTCACGGTTTCGTCGCTCAGAATCTTTCCTACGACGTAGATCTCCTGGCCGTTGTTCACCTGGTGCCAGATGCTCTGGAGCACCTTCTTGAAAAGCGGAGTGTCCTTATAGCGACGATTCATGAGCCGGCTCACGTAGGCCAGGCTCACATCGCCCTGCTCAAGCTCCCGGTGGGTCAAGACGCGAATGCCTCGGCCTCGCGCATCGGCGTGCTCTTCGAAGGTGAAGTTGACCTCTTCGATGCCGTAGCGCTCGGCAGCTTCGCCGAAGGCGGCCTCGGTGCCGTTTGCCGCTCCACTGTAGAGAACGCACTCTTCGAGATTCATGGGATTCCTCCGATGGGGTCGCTTTATACCATGCTGGATTTCACCGCCGGATGCCCGTACCCGCCCCCCTGCCCCGGGAGCAGCTAATCAGGCCAGATCGAAACGATCGATATACCAGGCCAGACGATCCCGCACCGCCGCCTCGCTGAGCCCGTAGCGGTCCAGGTCATATTCGTGCGCGCCGTGTTTGCCACGGGGGTTGCTCGAAGAGTGCGCCTCCATCCCGGACCGGGCGGCTGAAGTAAAGGGAAGTTCGAAGTGATCATAGATCCGACCCATCACGCCCATGGCATCCTCCATGAAATCCGCGAAGCGTATATCGATGAAGCGTCCGGGATCGGATTGGTCGCGCACCGCATAGCCGCGCTCGAGGGATGTGGCGCAAAAGTCCAGCACGGTCTCCCCCAGCCCCGGCTGGGGTGAGCACCCCTGTGTCTGAAGAAGGGTGTCCATCATGCTGCAATACGATGCGATCGCCTCCACCGGGTCGCGGTGTGTCAGCACGACGCAACAGTCTGGAAAAATTTCCACGATGGCGTCCATGGCCCAGAGATGCGCCGGGGATTTCAGAAGCCAGCGCTCACCCGGACGCTGCCAATCAACCATCTTCAAGAGATCGCGGTAGTAGAGGTATTGGGGTCGCAGATCCCGACTTCGAAAAAAAGAGGCGTAAGGATCCATCAACACCTCGATTCCCTGATGCACATTCTCAAACGTGATCGCCATGGGAATGACACACTCCTCGGGGGTGTCTGCGTCGGCAAAATGGATCTTTGTGAAATCCGGGTTGCGCTCCCGCATCTTGGCGAAAGTTTCGCGCATGGCGATATGACGCGGATCGTCAGCCCCTTCTTCGAGGCCATCAAGGGGTTCGGGAAAGGTTCCTTCCCAGAGCAGGAGGGGACGCGCAGCCGGATCCATCCCCAACATATTGAAAGTCGCCGAGGTGCCGGTTCGAGGAAGCCCGGTGAGAAACATCGGACGCTTGATCTCACGTTCCCGAATCTCGGGATGCGCCTTGAAAGCCGCTTCCACCCTGAGACGCGTGGCCAACAAGCGCAGGAGGCGCTTCCAATTCGAGCGCCTTCCGCGTTCGTCGAGACCCGCGGTGGAATCCAGCGTTTTGCAGAGCGAAGCGAGCCCCTCCTCGAAGCGAACGTCCCCGAAATCAGCGAGGCCAGTGGCTTCCCGGGCAGCCTCCAACAAGGGGGCCACCTCGAAGGGATAGGAAGGCGATTCACTCACGGCACAACTCCTGGTCAGACGGAAGGTTCCAGCATAGGCGATCCGGGCTTGGCGCTTCTACTCCCCCTGCTGGCCCAGCGCAGCTTCGACGAAGGCGAGACGATCACTCCCAAAATAGAGTTCTCCGGCGACGAAGAACGAAGGCGCACCGAATACGCCACGCTCAACAGCTTCTTCCGTTGTCTCGAGAAGAGCCGCCTTGATCTGAGGGTCCGCCGCCGCTTCCGCCAGGGCAGCGGCGTCAAGACCCGCAGCCTCGAGAACCGAGGCCAGGGTGTCGGCATCTCCCAGATTCATCTCGCGTTCCCAGAAAGCGGGGAATACCGCCGCATGGAAAGCCTCAAAGACACCTTGGCGCTGGGCCGCGTGGGCCTGACGCATCAGCGAAAGCGTATTGATGGGAAAGAAGGGGTTACCGCGAAAGGGAATGCCGTAGTGGGCAACCCAGCGGCTCATCTCGTTTCCGAAATACGCGCGCTTGGCCTCCACGGGCTCCTGGGCAGGTGAATGATTTCCCGTCGCCTTGAAAACGCCCCCCAGCAGCATGGGGCGATAGATAAGCGTACACCCGCTGCGCTCACGCAGACCCGAGATCTGAGTGTCGGCGATGTAGCTGTAGGGACTGCCGTAGTCGTAAAAGAACTCGAGAATCGCTGGCACGATATTTTCCTCCGAAACGCAAAGGTTCCCCGAGCCACAGCCCAGGAGCGCTTTCAAGGGAAGCCAATTCTCGAGCGACGTGCCACGCCAGAATTGCCCTGCTCGGAACGGCGAAGGGCCCGGTTCAACGCCCGATGCGAGCGGGCGGATCGGCTTTCGGGCGATCGAACTCGATCAGCTTGGCGCAGCCCCTTTCGAGTTGCCCCCAGCGCTCGACCTCGAGTTCCAGGCGCGCGATGCCACAGGTAGGCAGACCGAAACCGTTCTTATCACAAGCCCAATCCCAAAGTTCCGCCAGCCCGGGATTGTGGCCCACCACCAGCAGATGATGAACCTCGGATCCGACTTCGCGGATCGAATCACATAGGGTTCGGGTATGCGCAAGATAGAGTTCGCTGCGAACGCGGACGACCGAACTCGAAAGCGAGAGCGAACTCGCGAGAATATTCGCAGTGGTCTCGGCGCGCCGAGCATCGCTGGTCCAGACGAGATCGGGTTCCAGCCCAAGCTGTGCGAGGTGGGCTGCCAGACGAGTCGCATGACCCCGACCGCGTTCGGTCAGGGGGCGGTCGATATCGGGCATTCGGGATCCGTGCTCGGATCCCGCCTCGGCATGACGAATCAAGGTCAATAAACGCTTATTCATGGTCTCAACCCTTCGCTCAATGCTTTCAACCTGCTCCGCCGGCCGCCGCAGCAACCAGGGCCACCTCTCCTTCGCGCACCGATGCCACGTCGAATTTTCGCGCCGAAGCGGCCATTCGTGTCAGCCCTGCCGCCAGAGTCATGGGCGGCTGGGTATCGCCCTTCTTCAAACGATGAAAACGAACCGGGTTGATTCGGGCCACCACGTAATTTCGCAAATAGGGACTCTTGAAGCCGCGCGCTTGCAGCGCGGCGATCGCGCTCTTGACGTCGCTCTCGATGGAGAGCAATCGCGCAGCATAACCCTCTCGTTTTTTCAGGCTCGACGCGATCCCCGTATCGCTGAAACGATCGACCTTCTTCAGAAAGGGGCTGTAGGCTCCACCCGCAAAGCGCCCGGTATTCTCGTAGACCAGGCCGAGGGTGATCAGCTCCGGCGCCTCGAACTGGGCCGCGAAATCCGATTCGCGCTTGCGGGGCCCACGCGAAGCCAACTCCCGCGCCATCCGCACGACCTCCAGACTGCGGTCCTTGAGGTTGTGGGCTTTCTCGGTATTGAGCGCCAGAATGCGAAAGGCCAGGTCTTCGTTTCCCGAAACCAGAGCCGTGATCTGCCGCAGCCCGAGCACCTTGGCCGCCGCCAGGCGATGTCGGCCATTGGGGGTCCAGAAACGACCCTCGTTGCCCTGCACCACGATGAGCGGGTCCAGGAAGGAACCGCTCTCCTCGATCTTCTGAGCAAGCCGCTTGGTATGTGTAGGGGATAAATCGCGCTGAAAAGGAGTCGGCGCCACGGCCTTGATGGGAAGCGAGCATAAGAGGATGGGCTTGCCCGAAAGCGGTTCCCGGTAGGCCCCCAGCACCGCGCCATCCGCGGCAACCACCGCTGCGGCGAGCCCCCGCGTCTCCGGGGAATCGGGGTCGATGGCCATCTCGCCCGAATCGAGGCCGCGTTTTTCCTTGGCGACCGATAGCTTCTTGCGAGCCGCGGTCTTCTGACGGGCCGTCTTCTTCCGGGCCGCTTTCTTTCGAGGCGACTTCTTCGCAGCCTTCTTGCGCGTAACGGGCTTCTTCATCCCTGCCTTCGTACGGGGGGCTCATTTCCGAACTTGCGGCGGAGTTTAGCGGCATGGAGTCGGGCCTCCACGAATATTTCCAGTCCGCCGCATCAGGCGATTTCCTCGGAAGAGGGAATACGCAGGGTGAATACCGCGCCCTGGCCTTCCTCGCTCTCCACCGTCAAGGTGCCCCCATGATCGGCAGCGATCCGGTGGCTGATGGAAAGCCCGAGCCCGGTCCCTCCGTCGGCGTCCTTCGTGGTGTAAAAGGGCTCGAAAACCTGGGGCAAAGCCTGGGCAGAGATGCCGGGCCCGTCATCCGCGACACGAGCCACCACATCGCCGTCGTCTCGCGCCAATTCGACCCGAATGCTGGCATCTCGCCGACCGCCCTGGGCCTCCACCGCGTTCTTCAGAAGGTTCAGAAAAACCTGGTTGAGGGCCGCCGGGTCGGCTTTGACCTTGGGAAGCCCCGGCTCCACGTGGATCTCCAATTGGGCATTGGCCGCGCTGATCGCATGCCCCACCAGCGTCAGGGTGGAGCGCAGGCCCGCCTCGAGATCCACCCCCGCGCGCATCTGGGAATCCCGGCCGGGCCGTGCGAATTCGCGCAGGTCACCCACCAGGGAGGAAGTCCGCTTCAGACCCTCACCCACGATCTGGGCGAGTTCCATCAGGTTATCGGCCAGGTCCCGCGCCTCTTGGGCACCGGATTCTCTCTGGTAGGCCTCCAGACGACGCACCAATCCCTGAGGATCCGACGGGTCCATGTCCGCGATGGCCTCGGCGAGATTGCCCAGGTCCTTGACCGTGGCCTCCATGGCACGAACCGCATTCAGAGCGAAATTGACCGGGTTGTTCACCTCGTGGGCAAGGCCAGCGGCCAATTCACCCACCGCGGCCAGGCGCTCGGATCGCACCAATTGCACCTCGGCCTGCTTGAGTTCGCCCAACGCCCCTTCCAGGGCCTCGTTGCGATCGGCCAATTCGCGTTGAAGGCTCGTGACCCGCACCAGCGCCCGGATCCGCGCGAGCAGTTCCCGGGGATGAAAGGGCTTGGTCACGTAGTCATCAGCGCCCAACTCCAGGCCCTCGATTTTCATTTCCCGTTCGGCCTTCGAGGTCACGAGCACGACCGGGATACCGCGCGTCTCGTCTCCCTGCTTGACGGCCTTGCAGAGTTCGGTGCCCGAAAGTTCGGGCATCATCACATCCGAGAGCAGAAGATCCGGTGGCGAAGCCTGGATCGCCTCCAGGGCTTCGCGGCCGTTCTTGGCGGTGCGAACGCGAAACTCCTTGCCCACCAGCATCTCGAGCAAGGAGCGCATATCGGGATTGTCCTCGGCGATCAGTACCTCGGCACGGCGGTCTCCCGATGCGGGCGGCGCTGCCTCGCCCTCCGCAGGGGAAGGCGCTGTGCGGTCGGCCCAACGGCCCACCGTGTGGTTCATCTCGGGCAGCGGGCGAGTACGGGCGGAGGCCTGGGTCTCGGGCTCACTCTCGGGCTGCGCGCCTTCCGCCAGGGCGGCAAGAGAAGCGCCGAGCCGATGCACCTGGCCCTGTTCGTCACACAGGGCCTCCTCTTCGAGCAAGGCGTCGGGCTCCCCGATCGGAAGCGTCAGATGAATCGTCGTTCCGCAACCCTCGCCCGCGCTGGCCGCGCGGATTCGGCCGCCGTGGAGTTCGACCATATCCTTCGCCAGAGCAAGGCCGATCCCCGTTCCCTCGTGACGGCGCGTGGCCGAGTCGTCGACCTGGGCAAAGCGATCAAAGATCGTCTCCAACTTCGCAGGGGGAACCCCGACGCCGGTATCCGCCACCGCCAGGGCCACTTCTTCACCCACCATCCGGGCCGAGAGACGAACCCCGCCGCCGGGCTCGGTGAATTTCAAGGCATTTCCCACCAGATTGACAAAGACCTTGTCCAGGGCCTCGGCATCGGCGTTGATCGCGGGCAAGTCATCGAAACCGTCCATCTCGAGTTGCACGCCCTTTTGGTCGGCCAGAGGCCTCGCGCTGGCCAGGAGATCACCCACCAACGACCCCAATTCGAGAGGCCGGCGCACCAATGTGTACTGTTCGTTCTCGAGTTTGGCGAAATCAAGCAGGTTGTTGATCATGCGATGCAGCCGGCGTCCATTGGCCTGCATCATGTTCAGGGTGTCTTGCATGGCTGGGGGTACCGAACCGATTTCGCCGCTGCGCAAGGCGTCGAGCGGCGCAAGAATCAAGGTCAGCGGTGTGCGCAATTCGTGGTGCACATTGGCACTGAACCGAGATTTGGCACGATCGAGTTGGGCCAACTCATCCCTGGCCTCCTCGAGTTGGCGCTTCTGGCAATAATCGGCGAAGCGCATCCGGTCCATATGCATCGCGGCCCAGCAGGCCTCCGCGCACGCCGCCCCCAGGAAGAAGAGATTCTCCCCGAAGACGTGCCAGGTGAATGGCGCCGCGCTGAAGAGGGGCACCGCGGCATAACCGGCGAACATCATCGCCCCGATCGCGGCAGACTGGCGCGCATCCATCGGCGTGATCACCCCCATGCCCACGACCAGCAGGATCATGCCCACGTAATAACCGCTCTCCACGCCGCCGGTCTGAACGACCATCGTCAAGAAGAGCAGGGATCCAAGCCCGCAAACCGCGGCCACCGACATCACGGGCCACCGCTCCGCGGTCCAGGAATAGATTCCCCAGAGCAGCACGTTGAGCCCCAGGCGAAAGCCGAGAAACGAGCTGAAGTGTTCGGGGTGGAGGAGCCAATCGGCGGGAACGAAAACGAAGGTCTGGAGCAGGAAGAAGATCAGGATGGCATTGCGCAGCGCCGGGGCGAGGAGGTCGCCCTCGACGTGTTCTCGATAGGCGTGATAACGAGGGCGGCCAAGGTTGTCCATGCCATTTCTGGATCGGCCAGCGAGGCGGAAACTTGAAGCGGCCCGGGGACTTGAAGCGCAATCCGCCCCTGGACCCAGGCGTCGCCCCCTCAGGGACGGCGAGCGGCCACCACCACGGCCTGGGGCGGTGTGCTGAGGCTGCGGGTGGTCCGAGTGGCCTTGAAACCGCAATCCCTGACCAAGCGCGCGAGTTCGTCGGGCTCCCAGAAATGGAAGGCCCCGGAGTCCTCGAGTTCGAGAATCTTGGCGGCGTCGTTGAGGAAACTCCGGGCCATGCCGCCCAGGTCGCCCCGCCGGAGTTCGGGCAGGCCGACCCCGGCGTCCCCCACCTCGAGTTCCGCGTAGGCCTCGACATAGATCCGGCTGATATCGGCGTCGCGGCACAGGGAGGAAATCACCAGGCGCCCGCCCGGGCGCAGGATGCGAAAGGCCTCCTCGAGAACCAGCCTCGGATGCTCGAGATAGGAGAGCAGTAGCGACGCGATGACCCGGTCGACGGCCCCATCGGCGAGGGGGATATGCTGGCCCCGGGCGAGCAGGTCGAGATTGGCTTCGGCGCAGTCGAGCCGGAAGCCTCCGCCGCCAGGAAACGCCGCGATGCGATCCCGGCTCCGCTGCAGGGCGACGTCGACGTAATCCACTTCGGTCACCCGAAGCCCCTGGGGCCGATCGGCCCAAGTGGCCAGGCCGAGGGCAAAGCTGCCGGTGCCGGATCCGAGATCCGCCACCCGCTGACCCGGCCCGAGTTCGAGGGCGGCGAGTTGCACCTCCATCAAGGCCCGGTAAGCACTGCTGGATGTCAGCAACTCGATCCCCAAGGAGCGATCCCGGCCCACGAGGTAGTCGCACCAGAAAGCGTGCAGATCCGTATCCACCTGGGGCAGGCGGCGGCGCTCCGCCAGGCGCAGGCGGCGCACTTCGGCCGGGGGCGCCGCGACGGCTTGGAAATCGCGGCCCAGGGCCATCCGGCCCACCTCCTGGGCGATGCATTGAAAGGCCTGGCTCGCCTGCTTGCTGCTCCGCAATTGGTGCCCGGTGGGCATCACGACCAGACGCCTGTCACGGGTATCGCCATGGGACAGAACATTCTGCACCCGGGACAGATCGACCCAGGCGTCGTAGCGCCCGTGATACCAGGTAATGGGGATCCCGATCTCCGCAAGGTCGCGCCCGGAGTCCTCGATGAACGACATGGAGTGGGCCTCGGCATCCCGCACCACTTCGTCGACATCGAGCGTCACCCCGAGCAATTCCTGGAGTCCGAACTCCAAGCCAAGTTCGTGCCCCGCCACGAAATCAACGCCTCCGGATATGGATCGCGACATGCTCTGCAAATCGGGCGAGCCCACCACGCTCACCCAAGCGTCGATGGTTTTCCCCCGATCCCGGGCGATGGCCTTGCGCACCTCGATGGCCGCGGCACTGAAGCTCACGACAATCAGTTTAGAAACGGGCCAGGGCGATTTTTCGCGCAGGTAGTTCACCGTGGCTTCCAAATCGCGCACCCCTTGGGAGAAGACAAAATGTCGACTCTCGGCGCCCGGAAGCCGGCACTCGGGCTCGTTATGCGATTCCCCCCGGCGGCGGATCCCGTCGTAGCGAAGAACCACGACGGGCTCCTCGTTGGCTTCGAAAGTCGCCCGCAGCGTGCGGGCGAGAGGAAGCAGGGCTTCCTTGGTCTGACCCCAGCCATTGGGCATCACCACGGCGGTGTGCGGCCCAGACTCGCCCCAGACATCGGCCAGAGCCACGATTTCCTCGCCCTGATCATTCTCGAAGCGAAGCACCTGGGGTTCATCGTCCGAAGGGGCTTTTCGACGGGAAGGTGCCCGCAAAGGGTCGCCGGAAGGCGACGCTTCGAATTCTTCGATCTCAATGGGGCTGACGGCTTCGGGAGGGTGGCGTGCCAAGCCCACGCGCGTCCATCCCTCGCGCCCCTCCACGGGTCGCCGGTTGCGCAATTCGAGTTGGAGTTCGGTGCCCGAATCCCGGCCGTCCAGGAAGCGAACCTTCAGCGCACGATTGGGTATGGCTTCGGAATCCAACAACAGGCCCAGGCCCGAGGGCGAAACGTCGGCCACCGAGGCTCGGCGATAGCCGCCTCGTCCGTCCTCCACCTCCACGCGCTGGGGGTCCCCCGCACCCCGGTCCGGGGGCCGCCGGGCTCGGTCGCGCCTTTCGCCGTAGAAGATCACGCGCGGCAGGGCGACCCGGATGCGACCCTTTTCGAACGCCGCGGAGGGTCGGGTCGCGAAGAAGAAGGGGCGCCCACCGCAGGCGAAGCTCAGAAAGATCTGGGCCCCAATCGGGGCGCGATCAAAATTCTCGGCTCGCAGCACCAATTCGTCCTCGAGAATTTCTTCGAGATGAGCCGTCTCCAGATCGGCCCGCGCGTTAAGCCCGCGATGAAAGGTCGCCCCCGCCTCGCAGGCCCGCACGAGCAGGGCGCGAACGCGCGCCGCATCCTCGATGGTTTCCGGGTGCAGGCGGCGAAGCGCGCCCTCACCAATCGGAGTCGATCTGCTGAGCATGACCCCTTCCAAGCCGGCGGCGGTGGGCCGCCTGGCAACGCACTGCTCGGGGGGTATGGAAAGCGCGGGGAATATGCCAAAACGTGCGGGCGTTTCCACCCTTGCACCCATCTCGGTGCACGCTTTGCTAGGAGAACGGGTTCTTTCGCCCACTCTTTTCTCGTCTCCTCGCCCCTGGTGCCGTGTCCTATGTTCTCGGCTGCGCGCGGGTGATCAGGGGGGCGAAGGCCGGGCCCGGCGCGCATGGGTCAGCGCCGCCGCGGCTTCGGGCCAGTCGGACGGCCAGAACGGGGGGACGACGAGCAGGTGGCTGAACCCACGGCAGTGCGCGCGCGAATTCCCCTGGCCCTGATTCGCCTTGGGGTTCGCCGTCCCGTGACGGTCCTGCTTGCCTGGTTCGTCCTGGCGGCCCTGGCGATTCCCGGACTCCTGAACCTCCAGGTGGACACCTCCACCGATAGCGTGCTCGACCGGCGGCACCCGGCGTGGCAGGTCTACCAGGCCAGCCTCGAGGATTTCGGGGGCGACGAGATCATCGTTGTCGCCCTGCGCACGGAGCAGCCCTATGCCGCCCCGGTCCTGACACGCTTGGCGGAGTTGAGCGAACACTTTGAGGGCCTGGAAGGTGTGCGCCGGGTGGACAGCCTGAGCACATTGCCCGTGGTGTGGGTCAACGAAGCCGGGGACCTCGAACTCGAACCCGCCTTCGACGCCGAGTTGCCCGACCCCGCCGCCCGATCCGAGCGGGTGGCCCGGCGTCTTGCCCGGGACCGCATCGCGCCGGGAAGCCTGGTGGCCGACGGTGGACGGGTCCTCGCCATCAACCTGGTACTCGAAAGGGGCGCCGAGCAACGCCACGCGGAACTGCTCGAGGAAATTCACGCCTGGGTGGATCCCGCCGGCGGCATTCTCTCGGGCGTGCCCGTCTTCCGGGTGGCGGCCAACGAGCGCACGCAAAGTGAAATCCTCTTCTTCGCGCCCATGACCGCGGCGCTGATCGCCGCCTTCCTGCTCCTGGTCTTCCGCTCAGCAAGCGCGCTTGCGCTGGGAATCGCACCGGGCATCGCGGGCTCGTTTTTCCTCTTGGCCGCCATGGGCTATTTGGGAGCCCCCCTCAGCATCACGACCATGGTGCTTCCATCCATCATCCTGGCCCTGGGCTGCGCGTACTCGATGCACGTTCTGATTGCCGCGAGCGCTGTCGATTCCTCGGCAGCCGGGAAAGGGCCCGCACTCGAGGCGGCCCTGGGCCGGGTGGGCCTTCCCGTCGCCCTCTCGGGTTTGACCACGGCGCTGGGCCTGCTCGCCATCACCTTCGTCCGGATCGAGGCGGTCCGCATGACCGGGGGCTTTGGTGCCCTCGGCGTGCTGATGGTCACCGCCCTGGTGCTGACCCTGCTTCCCGCCGGCCTCGTCCTCACCGCGCGCCCCGCCGCGCGACCCCGGGGTTTTTCCTGGGTGCAAACACGGCTCGCCCCCAGCCTGGTGGACCTGGCGCAACGGCATCGGGGCAAGACCCTGGCGATCTGGGCCGCCATCGCGCTTCTGGCCTTGGTCGGCATCGCCCGGGTCGAGGTGGAGACCGACGCGACTCGCTGGCTTCCGCCGGGCAACCCGGTGCGCGATGCCTACGAGGAAATTCGAACCACCCTCTCGGGCATCAGTCCCATGAACGTCGTGATCCAGGCGCCCCCGGGCGGCAACGTCCTCGAACCCGCCACCCTCGCCGCGGTGGACGGCCTGGCCGCGTATCTCGAAGCCCTTCCCGAAGTGGGCAAGACGATCTCGGTGGCGGACCCGCTGCGACAACTTCACGGTGGTTTCAATAACGATCCCAGCCAACCACTCCCCAACTCATTGCCGCTCGCCGAGCAATATCTCCTGCTGCTGGAATCCCTCGAACAAATCGACGACCTGCTACGCCTCGACCGATCGGCGACCAATATCCAGATCCGAGCCGACGATAACGGCTCGGCGAACCTGCAGGGCATAGCCGACGCCGCCCAGGCCTGGTGGGGTGAGCATGGACAGCCCGACCACCGGATCACCACCACGGGCATCATGTACGAATTCGCGCGCGCCGAGGACGAGATCGCTTACGGGCAACTTCGCGGGCTGGCCGCGGCCCTGGCCGTGATCTCTGCCGTGCTTCTGCTGATCTTCCGCTCCACGCGCCTGGCCCTGCTCAGCCTGGCCCCCAACGCGATTCCCCTGCTTCTGATCTTCGGCGCCCTCGGCACCTTCGGCCTGCCCCTGGATGCGGGCACCGCATTGATCGGTTGTCTGGCCCTGGGCGTTGCCGTGGATGACACGATCCACATCGTCGCCGGCTTCCACGCGCGCCAGGGGGCGGGGCTCGCACCCCGGGAAGCCCTCGATCTCACCTTCGCCGAGGTTCTACCCGCCCTCGCCAGCACCACGGCCATGATCGCCATTGCGTTCCTGGTCCTCGCTTTTTCGGAATTCACCATCGCCCGGAACCTCGGGTGGGTCACCTCGGGCATCATGGTGATCTGCTTCGTCGCCGACGCCACGCTTCTGCCCGCGCTCCTTCTGCGCACGAAGCGGGGCAATCGATCCGAGAGAGCCCAATGACCGGGCCCGGCTATAGTGAGTCCATGCACCCGGAGAATCCGCCCGAGGGCTACACCCACGGCGAGAACGAACACATCGAGAACACGGGCAGCGGTACGTTACGGGCAGCGATTTTTGGAATTTCCGATGGGCTCGTCTCGAATCTCGCACTCGTGATGGGCGTCGCTGGCGGAACCCAGCAAAGTGGCGAAGCCGTGGTGATCGCCGGGACCGTGGGCCTTTTGGCGGGGGCCTTTTCCATGGCGGCGGGCGAGTACATCTCAATGCAGACCCAGCGCGAGAGCATGGAAAAGCAGCTTCAGCTCGAACGCGAGCACATCATCGCCTTTCCCGAGGAAGAAGAAGCGCATTTGAGCCTACTGCTGGAAGAAAACGGCCTCTCGAAAAAGGACGCCAAGGACGTGGCACGCAAGGTCCACGAGGACGTCGAGCCCGCCGTGGGTTTTCACGCGCTCCTGGAACTCGGCATCGTGCCTCAGCAGATGGGCTCGCCGGTGGGTGCGGCCTTCGCCTCGTTCGCCGCGTTCGTGGTCGGTGCCCTGATCCCTCTGATCCCCTGGCTGATCCTCGCTTCCGCCCTTTGGGAGTCCGTCATCGTATCCGCCATCGCCCTGATGGCGGTGGGCGGCGCTGTCACCACCGTGACCCACCAGAGCGCATGGTGGGGAGCCCTACGACAACTCGCCTTCGGCGCCAGCGCAGCAACCGTCACCTGGTTTCTCGGCCGACTGGTGGGCACCGCCCTCTGATCCGGGTGCCCGGAGCCTGAAGCTGACGTAGGCTCGTGCATTCGTCCCCGCCCGCGGCTTCGGTCCAGAGACGGGGCCCATGGAGGAAACGAAATGCCGAAGTATTCAAAGGAGGAGTTGCTCTCCGCCTTCGAGAATTACAATGAAGCCCGCCTCGAATCCCAGCGGACGAACGACTGGAATATCTGGGCTGGGGTCTTCACCGAGGACGCCCACTACATCGAGCACGCCTACGGGGAATTCCAGGGGCGCGAGGCCATTGCGAAATGGATCTGCGAAGTGATGTCGCCCTTTCCCGAGATGACTTTCCCCCAGGATTGGGTGGCGATGGACGAGGACAAGGGGGCCATTGTCTTCCAATGCCAGAACCGCCTGCCCCATCCGACGGATCCCGACGGCGAACCCTTTTCGTTTCCCACCTGGACCCGGCTCGTCTACGCGGGCGGCGGCCTCTTCTCCTCGGAAGAAGACATCTACAACCCCACCAAGGATGCGGGCCCCACCATCAAGGCGTGGCTCCGAGCCGGGGGCGAATTCGCCACTCGAGAAAAAGTAAAAATGCAGCATCCCGGCCACTAAGCTCTTCTTCAGCCCCTCCCGAAAAACAGAGGTCTCCCGCATGACTCCCCAAGCCCCCGCTCTCGTGGGTAAACGTATTCTCATCACCGGTCCCACCAGCCAGGTCGCCTTGCCCGTGGTCGCCCGGCTCGCCCCGGACAACGAGGTCTATGGGTTGGCGCGCTTCGAGAAGCGCGAAGCGCGCGATGAAGTCGAGGCTCTCGGCGCCAAAACCCTGGCCGTCGACCTGGCCGCCGGAAATTTCCAGGACGTGCCCAAGGACTTCGACTACGTGCTGCATTTTGCCGTGGTTCGTAGCGGCGATTTCGACTACGACCTGCGGGCCAATGCCGAAGGCGTCGGGCTCCTGATGGCCCATTGCCGGGACGCCCAGGCATTTCTCCATTGCTCCACCGCTGGCGTCTATCACGACGAGCGCCCTGAACCCCTCAAGGAGACCGACCCCCTCGGCGACAATCACCGGGTGATGATGCCGACCTACAGCATTTGCAAAATCGCCGCGGAGTCGGTGGTCCGTACTTCGGCCCGCCTCTTCGACCTCCCCACCACCATTGCGCGCTTCAGCGTCCCGTACGGGGATAACGGGGGGTGGCCCTGGTATCACCTGATGATGATGAACGCGGGTGCGCCGATTCCGGTCCACGTCGATGGACCCAGCTACTACAACTTGATTCACGAAGACGATTACATGGGCATGCTGCCCGGCATGCTCGCCAACGCCAGCGTGCCGGCCACGACGGTCAATTGGGGGGGAAGCGAAGCGACGAGCATCGAGGAATGGTGCGCCTATCTCACCGAATTGACGGGACTCGAGGCCAAGCTCTCTCCCACGGAGAACACCTTGCGGGGAATTCAGCTGGACCCCACCCGCATGCACGAACGCGTGGGGCCCACTCAGGTGAGTTGGAAAGACGGTTTGCGACGCATGGTCAAAGCCCGAAACCCCGAACTCCTCAAAGACAGCTGACGCTCCGGGGCCCGCAAACCGGCCTGCGCGGACGGGAGATGAAATGGAAACAGGCTTCGAAGGACGAGTTGTTCTGGTCACCGGCGCGGCCTCGGGAATCGGGCGCGCCACCGCGGAGGCTTTCGGCGCGCGAGGTGCCCGGGTGGCCTGCACGGATATCCGCACAGATCAGCTGGCCGAAACCGTAGGGGCCATCGAAAAGAGCGGAGGCGAGGCGATGGCCATGGCCTTGGACGTCGCCGACTCGGCCGCCGCCACCGCTGCCGTGGAGCGCTGCGCAGAGCAATGGGGCGGGCTGCATATCCTGGCCAACGTCGCCGGGGTGCTCAAACTCGACCACGCCCACCAATTGAGCGATGAGGATTGGAATCGGGTGCTGGGCATCAATCTTGGCGGCACCTTCTTCATGAGCCGCGCTGCCATTCCCCACCTTCTCGAACACGCCGGATGCATCGTCAATGTCGCCTCGCTTGCGGGGCTCAAGGGACAAGCCTATGGCGCGGCCTATTGTGCATCCAAGGCGGGAGTGGTTGCCCTGACCCGAGTGATGGCCGTGGAGTACGCAGCCCGCGGGCTCCGGGTAAACTGTGTCTGCCCGGGCGGTGTGGATACGCCGCTGATCTCGGGTTTTACGCCCCCGGATGATTTCGACCCCGAACTCGTCAACCGGCTCAGCCTCGTGCCCAAGATGACCGCTCCTGCAGAAGTCGCCGAGAGCATTGTCTATCTCGCATCGCCCGCGGCTGGCTCCATCAATGGCGTTGCACTCCCCATCGATTTCGGAACCCACGCCTCCTAGGCCAAGGCGCGGCGGGCTTTCACCGGAACCGCCTACATGCGGGTAATCACTTCATCGCCGAATCGCGCGATGCCATCGATTTTTTCCTGCAGGTTTTCGGGGTCCGCTCCATAGAAAAACCAGGGCATGGTGGTGAAATGGGTCGCCCCCAGATCGGCGATGCGCCGATAACCATCGAGATCATAGGCATCGTTGCAAGTGACCAGGATCTCGAAAGGATCCGCTGCCCGGTCGCTTTCCGCCCGGAGACGAAGCACCTCGGGGATCAACTCCGCAAGTTCGGCCGTGGTGTGGAGATCCGAAATCCAGCCATCGGCTTTTTGCGCCGCCCGGCGAAGCGCCGGAGCCGAGAAGCCCCCGACAAAGATCGGAATCGGCTCGGCAGGCTTCGGGCTCATTTCGAGCGGGTCGAAATCGTAATGCTCTCCATGGTGCTCGACCCAATCGCCCTGCCAGAGGAGCCGGAGCACATCCATCATCTCGTTGGTTCGCCCGCCGCGCCCATCGAAAACCTGCCCCAGAAGATCGAATTCCTCGCGCATCCAGCCCACGCCGATGCCCAATTCCACCCGGCCCGCCGACATCACCGCCGCCGTCCCCACGGTCTTGGCCACCAGGAAGGGGTTGCGCATGGCAAGGACGAAAACGCTGGTAAAAAAACGAATTCGTTCGGTGACCGCCGCCATCGCGCCGATGGCGACCCAGGGGTCGGGCCAGTCGGTAAAGGGGGGCCAGCGCGGCGTCCCGTCCTCGGTATAGGGATAGGGTGTCCGCAACGTCTTGGGCTGAATGACGTGATCCGACAGGGTGATACGGGCGAAACCCGCTTCCTCGGCGGCGAGGGCCATGGGGGCAAGATGGGTCGCATCGCTGAACGCACCGGAGATTCCGAATTCCATTCTGCCAGTCTTAACCCAGGCCGAAGCCGGTTGCCCGGCATTGCCCATGGCCGAGAACCCGCTGCTGGCTGGCAACAAGAGCGATGGTCCGGGCCGTGGGGACCAAAAACGGGGCCCTGCACGGCTTACCCAGAAATCACTAGGCGAGAGAGGCCGGTTCCGGGATAATGGCAACCATTCCACCACGGGGAGGCCCAGTGTCGGTTACGGGCGAATTCCAGCGCTATCTGTTGAGCACCGTCGAAAATCTCGGGAAAGAACCCGGGATTGCGGACGGGCCCCCTTCGTCCCCCGCCGCTCGGCTGCGGATCCGGCTGGACGACGCTCTAGTCGACACGGAAATTCCCCTATCGGACTGTGCCCGGCGGGTGCTGGAAGCACTGGAAGACTGCGGCCTTGTAGGCAACTCCAGCGAGAACGCCCCGCCGTGCGAGGATTTCTCGCCCGAGGTGCAGGACTCGGCGGAAAACTTGATTGCCCTGAGCCGAATCGTATTGGGGCGAAGCCCGCCGACCGCCGATAAAGAAGCCTGATCACCGCTCAAGGCGCCGCTTCGGTTTTCTCCGGATCTCCAAGCGGTCAACCCAAGAGAGAACTGTGCCCGTCGATTACGCGAACAAACCGAGCAGCCTGGCCCCAACCGCCCGCGCCCAACAGGGAAACGGGCCCGCGCCTGCTCGCTCCAACTACGCCCGAGGCCGCAGACTTCTGGCCTGCCTCTTGAGTGCCAGTTGGCTGCTGGTATCGACCGCCTCCCTGGGCCAGGCCGTGATCATCGTCACGGGCGATGGCACCGGCAATACCACGGCCCCTTCGGACGACCCTGGCTTCGACAACGTGGGAAACGTCAACGGGCTCTCGGGGGTCTATCTCGGCAACGGCTGGGTTCTCACCGCCCACCACGTGGGATCGGGCACAATGGAATTCGGCGGTGTCAGCTACCCGGTGGTCCCAGGCTCCTGGCAGCGACTCACCGGAGGCGGAGGCAGCCCGCCGGATCTCGCCGTACTGCGAATGGTGGGCGATCCGGGACTTCCCGTCACGGCACTCGCCACCTCTTCCCCACCTCCAGGAAGCGACGTGGTCATGATCGGCCGCGGGCTCAGCCGCGGCTCGGCCACCACTTGGAGTGGGAATGATGGCTGGGGTTGGACCAGCCCGAGAACCAAACGCTGGGGCCGAAACAAGATCAGCACCAGCGGATCCATCATTCTCGATACCGTCAGCGCCACCCTGAACTTTGACTCGTCCCCACCTTCAGCGGTCTCCGACGAAGCCCACGTCGCCTCGGGAGATTCCGGCGGCGGGCTCTACTGGAAATCGGGGGGAACCTGGTATCTCGCGGGCACCCTCTTCGTCTCCCTGACCTTCAGCGGGCAACCGTCGAATATTTCTATCTTCGGCAACGCCACGGGTGCCGTGGATATCGCAACCTACCGAAGCGAGATTCTCAGCATTATTTCGGTGCCCGCCTGTAGCAATGGCCTGGACGATGATCTGGACGGTCAGATCGATGTCGGCGCAGACCCGGGTTGCGACGATGCCAACGACGCATCCGAACAATCCCCGGCGCTGATTTGTGATGACGGACTCGACAATGATCTCGACGGCTTCATCGACTTTCCGGCCGACTCCGAATGCCCTTCCTCCCTCGGGCCTTCGGAAAACCCGACGGTTCCGGCACTCTCCCTCTGGCCGGCTGTGTTCGTCGCCGCGATGCTCGGAGGTCTCGGCCTCCGCCACCTCCCCCACGCGGCGATCGGCCGGCCCTCGGTCTAGCCCACCAGGCGCACCTTGTAGTTGCCGCGCCTTTCGTCGTAGTCGAGTTCGACGCAGCCCTCGTCCTCGGCGTGCTCGAGGAGTTCAGCGAAATTCCGGTAACCGAGGTAGCTCTCGTTGAAACTCGGGTAGACCCGGCGGATCGTCTGCTTGATCATCGAGCCCCAGATCTGATCGTAATCCTGGGACAGCGACTCCACGATCTCGAGCAATTGGTCGATGGCCTCGGGCTTCCGATCGGACTCCGTGACGTCTCCCTTATCCGCGGCGCGGGCATTCTCGCCCTTGG
The DNA here is from genome assembly GCA_014240165.1 of Myxococcales bacterium. Lineage (GTDB taxonomy): Bacteria > Myxococcota_A > UBA9160 > UBA9160 > UBA4427 > JAZXM01. Next base: position 25,334 of record JAAZXM010000027.1, read on the forward strand.
GGCTGGGCGCCTTCTTCGCGCTCTTGCCCGCTGCAGCAGCGCCGCGTCCCCGACCCGACGAACTTTTCTTCGCTTGTTTGCGATCGCGACCCGACCCGCCCTTCTCCTGGACTCGGACAAGATCGTCGTAATAGATGAACTCGTCGCAGCCCGAGATCAACAGATTGGATGTGGACTGCTTGACCCCACATCCCAGCACCCGCTTGTCATTCTCCTTGAGCTTGGAGACCAGGGGTGAGAAATCGCTATCGCCCGTCAGGAGGGCAAAAAAGTCGATATGTGTTTTCGAGTAACACAGGTCCAGGGCGTCCACGACCATGTGAATATCGGCACTGTTCTTCCCGCTCGCCTTGCTGCGGGGAATATCGATGAGCTCGATTCCGTGCGTATGAAAATCGCGCACGTCGTCTCGATAGTTGCTCCAATCGCAATAGGCGCGTTTGACGACAATGCGGCCTTTTTCGAGAAGTCGCTTCAGGATCAGATCGATTTTGAAGCGGCCGCCTTTCATATCCCGCACTCCGAGTGCAAGATTTTCGAAATCAACGAAGACGGCAATCAACGGTTCTTCTGACATGGGTTCCTCGGGTCGGAGAAAAGACCGCACCATCCCTTGAGATGATGGTCCTCCTCCTCATGCTTGCCGATTTGGGGAGCGCGGCCCGGGGCGATTCCGCCAGGCCCGCTCTCTCGCCGCATCGGGCAAAGGGTTATGGGCAATTGAGTGGTCCGATCGAGATCCAAGACGGCTGGGGTTCACAAAGACCGGTCCCGCCGGCGATGAAGAGCGAACCTTTCTCTGCGAAGCCTCGAACACCCACAGGGCGCGTCCCAGGCAATTAAGTCATCGGAATGGCCGAGGTTTGTGGGGGGCGTGCTGGATACGCGGCGCGAGTCTAGCAACATCCTCCCGGAACGCGGCGACCCCAAGCTCCGATGGGCATTACCCTCGAAGTCCAGAAGCCTGTGCGGGCATCAGGGTACAAAATCTATCGGAACGCTGCGGCAGAAGCCTCAGGAGCGGACACGGATGGAACACAGACGAACACCAAAGGATGAAAGCGCGCCTGAATCGCTATGATTAAAGCTTGTATTCCGAAGACATAGAGAGTAAACGAGGCTTTATGGGCGATGCACTGACAAAGTACCGGGTCATACCCGAAGGGGTCTTCGGGGGGGCCGATCCTCCAGGCGAGAACCGGAGGATCGTCAGTCGTCAGGGCCCGAACGCGCGTGGGTGACCAACCTGGGAGGTCCTGCAATGGCGCACGATTCGACCGACGCACACACGACACAAGCACAGCCAAGCTCATCGGACCGGCCCACAACTGAGCCCCTCTCCGGTTTGGTCTCGGAGCACTCGCATGGAGTCCAAGCCCCCGGAAAGGCCCTTGGGGCCGGGGCGGCTGCATCGAGCGGTAGGCCTTTCCCCACAAAAACGCGACTCCTCGTTTGGTTCCTGGTCGCGCTCTGGGCACCTCTATCCTACGCGCCTGGGGGCCATGCCGCCGAGGCCAGCATCGACGCCTCGGCTTCCTCGCTGCCCTCGCCTGCTGCCATTCTCGAATCCGCTTTCGTCAATCGCTACTCGGTCGACCTGGTCACCCGCATCGAGCTTCTCATGCACGGGCGAGGGAATCAGAAGCGCGCGCGAACCATCGCGGCGGTCACCAAGGTGGTCGACGGCCGGGTGTATTCCATCGGACGCCTGCTCTCTCCGGAATACCTGCGTGACATGACCGTGCTGATGATGGAAAACGAAAACCGGGGCCAGGACGCCTTCATCTTCATGCCCTCCCTGGACAAGGTCAGGCGTATCAGCACCGCCCAGCGCAGCGACGCCTTCTTCGGTTCGGATGTCACCTATGAGGACATCGAGCAGCAAAGAGCCGACGATTTCGAATTCGAGTCCATGGAGTCCAGCCAGGTCGACGGCGAGGCCATCTATGAAATTCATGCCCGGCCCGCACGACTCGGCAACTACGAGCGAGTCATATTCGCGGTGGCCAAGGATGATTTCGCCCTGCTCAATATTCGCTATTTCAAGCGAGGCGCCGAAGAACCCTACCGAGTGATCGACGCGCCGCGGAAATTCATGACCGAACTCGGCGGGCATGTACTCCCCACCCGGCTCTCGGTGGAAAATCGCATGCGGGGCACGCGCACCGACGTTCTGCTGAGCAAGATGAGCACGAATATTCCGATCCCGAATCGAATCTTCTCGGTGCGCACCCTGGAATCCAAGGCCCCCCTGCCCCAGGCGCCCTGAGGCGTCGGACAACACGAGCGCCAACCGCCAGGATTCAGGACGGTACGCGTAGAACCGATCCCCTTGCCCTGGGAGCCTCGGCCGGATCAGGCGCCTGGGCAGCGGCGGCTTGGGTTTCCTTGTGGACACCCCGATCGCGCTTATTGAAGACCGGCCCCAGGGTGAAGCTCAGGGCGATGAGAAGCGCGAGCAGCCCCATTGCCGTCGCCACCAATTTGGCTCCTATCCCCGGCCCTCGCAGCCATCCCGCCAGAACTTCACTCGTATAAAGAGCGAAGGGGATGCAAAGTCCCAACAGATAACTGCCCTTGAGCGTGACGAACCAGGGATTGCCCCAGGTGAAGGCCGCGTAGCCCGCCAGGCTGAGAGCAACCAGGGCGACGAATAGGCTGTCCGCGCCCCCGGGTTCCGCGATGGCTCGGCGCATCCCCCGGGCCAGGCCCACGAAGAAGGCCGCGGTCGGCACCAGGGCCAACAAGAGAATCGCCGTCCCCATTCGGCTGGCGCCCGGAGAGTTGGGGAGAAAGTGCCGATGGCCATCAAAGAAAATCGTGGTGTAGGTCGAGCCCCAGACCGAGCCGAGCAGGTCGGGATTCAGGAGTTGCGGATCGGTCCAGGTGGCCAGGGGGATCCGCAGGTAATCGAGAATCCCGCGCTCGCCGGGAGGAAAAGTAAAAATCTCCTGGTGGATCGCCAGATCTTGGGCGTAAAAGTAGCCGTGGGCCGCCCACGTATAGGCGTAGAACCAGCCTCCCACCAACGCCGCCATCCCCCCCATCAGGGCGATGCGCGACAGGGCGGGGACCCAGCGGTGGGTGCGAGCGCCCACGAGCAGCCAGGTCAGGACCACCGCAGCAGCGACCAGCCCGCCCGACAGCTTGGTGAGCAGCGCGAGCCCGCAGAGTCCGCCGATCCACGCGGCTTCTCCCGGGCCGGGCAAATCCGGCAGGGATCGCGCCGCCAGCACCAAGACCCAGGCAACCAGCGCCCCATGCACCATCTCTTCGCCGATCATCGGGCTCATGTAGAGATGTACGGGCAGGAAGAGGATCAGGCCCACCGCCAGAAGGCTTCGCAGGCCGTCATCGGGATCCGCGCGCCGCAGCCAATACACGGTGGCCGCAACGACGAGCAGACCCACGGCGCTGATCACCAGCGCCAAAACCGGGAGCACCAGGCCTTCAAGCCCTGAGGCGCTCAGCCCTCGCCAGATCGAGGCCGCGCAATAGTAGAAGAAGGGCGGGTGCGCGCTCGACCAGAGCGCCTCGGGCGAGGGCAAAGCCCAAGTCGATTGAAGATGCTGGAGATATTGAAGATTTCCCGCCGCATCGAAGCCGAGATCGGCGCGAAAGCGCAGGGCGTTGTTGATCCGTATCCCGACCCCGACCAGGAGCAGAAGGGCTCCCAGGCCCGCCAGGGCGCGCGCCGATTTTTCGTTCGACGTCATCGCCCCTAGGTCTACCACGCCTCGACCCGGCTTGCGGCCCCGGGCGGTCTCAACTCGGCACTTCGGGCAGGAGGAACGAAACCAGGATCGGGATGGTGAGCGCCGCCAGGCCGGTGGAAACGACGATCACGCTGGCCACATCGCCGGGCGAGCGCTCGTAACGCAGGGCGAACATGTAGTTGAACACCGCCACGGGCATGGCGCAGCCCATCAGCATCACCCCTGCGCTGAGCCCCTCGAAATCGAAGAGCCACACCACCGCCAGCCCCGCCGACAACCCCACCATGAGTTTGAGCAGGGCCAGGCCGAGGCTCCGGCCAAAGCGGGTCATGCCGAGTTGAGCGAGGGATACGCCCAGGGTGAGTTGCATCAGGGGAACGGTGAAATCACCCAGCAGGCCGGTAGTGCGTGTCAGCCAGAGCGGCAATTCCCACCCCCCGGCCATCACCAAGATCGCCAAGGCCGTGGCCCAGACCAGGGGCGTCATCAAGGCCTCCCGCCAGCCGGAGCGACCGCTCCAGATCACCTGGCCGAAAGTAAAGTGAAGCACCGAAGTCGTTGCGAATACACAAACCGCGAGGGCGAGCCCCGCTTCGCCGAAAGCGAAATAACAAAGCGGGATGCCCATATTCCCGGTATTGCCAAAGGTCATGGGCGAAAGAAATGTTTGCAGGGGCAGCCGGGCAACCCGAAGAACGGTGGCGGCCAGGCCCGCCATGATCACGGTGGCGACTGCTGTGGCGAGGATCATCTCCCCAGCCTCGCCGAGCCCGATGTCGTGACTGAGCAGGCTCGAAAAAACCAGACAGGGCGCACCCACCCGCATAATGAGATCGGTCACGATGACCGTGTCGAAGGGGCGGCCCAGGCGAACCCAGAAAAAACCCGCCGCCGCGCATAAATAGACCGGCGCCACGATCGCAAGAATTTCGGCGGGCACGGCTCTCTCTACTCCTTGGAGTTCCGGTGCCCGCCGGCTGCGCTCAATCGGCGGGGTCCGGAGCCATGTTACGGGTTCGCATGGCCTCGAGCAGGCCCTCCACACCGTCCCGGCTGACCACTTCGGCAAATTGGGCACGGAAGTTGGCGAGCATGCTGACCCCCTCGATCACGACATCGATCACCTTCCAACTCGACTTTCGCTCGCGCAGCCGGTAGTTCATCGTGATGCCATCATATTGTCCGCCCACCACTCGGGTCAGGACACTCACGTCCCGCCTGGGCTCCGAGCGCGTTCCCAGGACTTCGACCTGCGCCTTTTCGTAACGCTCCAGGCGGCGGCCATAATTGCGCGAAAGGTATTGCTTGAACTCCTGGACGAAAACGACCCGCTGGTCCTGATCCAGTTTTTTCCAATTCCGCGCCATCACGAGCCGGCTCACGGTCTCGAAATCGAAGACCGAGAACGCCAGGGCCTCGATGCGGGACCGACGTTGATCCTCAGCAAGTCCCGGTTCGTCGAGAACAGCGAGAACCCGATCCACGGTATCCTGCACCACCGCACGGGGACCTGCCGCGGCTGAATCCGCCCCTCCCTCCGCCTGAGCAAGGGCCAGCCCAGCGCCCGCCAGCGTGAAGAGCAGGACGGGCAGGAGGGGCCGCAGTCCAACCAGGCGATTCTTACTGGCCACGCTCTTCCTCCTTGGCACCGGAACCCGCGCCCTCTTCCTCGTTCAGGTCTTCTTCGTAACCGTCGTCGAAAAAATACAGGTCTGCATCGTCGACTGGCTCCGGGACGGCCACGCCGCGGGCCACATCCACCCGCGCCTGGCTGAGTTGCATGTACGCATCGCGCTGAAAAATATAGTAATCGAGAGATTCACGGCGGGTGAGGTCGATGTCCTCGATATGGTCCGATCGCCAGCTGATGATATCGACTCCCCGAACCAGGAACGTCGCCCAGATCGGAAGCCATGTGAAATAGAAAGTCCCCGCCCCATCGCCCAGCCGACCAATTCCTCCACGAACACTCGAGGGACCGAAAAGAGGAAGCACCAGATAGGGACCGGGCGGCGCCCCCCAATAACCCAGGGTCTGATCGAAGCTCTCGTCGTTCGCCGGAATCCCCATCATGGTGGCCACATCGATGAGCCCCGCGAGCCCGAAACTGACATTGACCATGATGCGGCCAATATCCTCCATCACGTGTTCACCGTTGAACTGCAGTACGTTGTTGATCAGGGTCGTCGGCATCAGGATCAAGCCGTTGACGTTCCGAACCGCAACATGAAGAAGATGGGGCGTGGCCCAGCGCCAGGCCTTGGCCACGGGAACCAGGACATAGACATCCGAGACCTCATTGAAGGTAAAGATGCCCCGGTTCATCTTCTCCCAGGGATCATCACTCGCCGCCCCGACCCCCACCGCGCTGGCCTCTTCCGAAGGAGGCGGGCGATTTTCTTCACCCACGGCCACGCCCGAGAGCAGAACCAGGAAAAGACCCGTTGCCCAGGCCAATCGGAACTGCCGCCGCCACAGACCCGCGGACGGAAAAATGATTTGGGCCTTGTCTGTCGATCGCTCTCGCTTCACCTCGCTCCTCGCATCGGGCGCTCTGCCCGTTCAATCGCCCCCGCCCAGGCCATCGCCATGCACCACGCTGCCGATCAACTTATCCAGGTTGACCGCGCTCTCGGTGAAAGCGAACTCTTCGCCGGAAACCAGGAGTTCCTCTTCGGCGCCGGGCTCGAGGGCGATGAATTGATCGCCCAGAAGTCCCGAGGTCCGGATCGCCGCTGCGCTGTCGACGGGAAGTTCCAGCCCTCGGTCGAGATCGAGCAGCACCCGCGCCCGCAGATCCGCATCCAGGTCGATGGCCTTGACCCGGCCCACGCGAACGCCCCCGATCCGCACCGCGGAACGCGGGGAGAGCCCGCCGATATCGTCGAAGGTGGCGTAGAGAATGAGCCCGCCGGAATCCCGGATCGAGAGGCCGCCCACCTGGAGAGACAAATATCCGATCAGGCCGAGGCCCATCAAAACAAAGAGCCCCACGAGCAGATCGCGATTCGCTGTGGATTGCATGGTCTTCCTCCGCGCTCAGATGCTCCAGAGCGCCGTCAACAAATAATCGGCCAAAAGGATGCAGATTGAAGCCGTAACCACGGTGGATGTCGTCGCCCGGCTCACGCCCGCCGAATGCGGCTCGCACGAGTAGCCCCGCCAGGTGGCGATCAACCCGAGCAGGAGCCCGAATACCAGCGACTTGACGAGACTCTGGAGTACATCGCTACGAAATTCGACTGCCGTTTCGAGACCGGCGATATAGCTCCCGGCGTCCAGGCCCAGGAGTTCCACCCCGATCAGGTAGGCGCCGAAGATGCCCAGGACCACGAAGATCGCCGAGAGAAGCGGCATCACGAAAGCCAGGGCCGTCGCCCTGGGCATGATGATGAAATGAATCGGATCGATGGCCATCATCCGCAGCCCATCGAGTTGCTGGCTGGTTCGCATGGCGCCGATTTCGGCCGTAATGGCAGAACCCGCCCGGCCCGTGACAAGAAGGGCCGTCAGGACCGGCCCGAGTTCGCGGATCAGGGACAGACCCACCGCGGTACCCAGGGAATCCCCGGCGCCGAAGCGGCTGAGGGTATTGTAGAGCTGCAGGCCCAAAACGAACCCAACAGTGATGGCCGAAGCCGCGATCAGTGCCGCCGAGAGCACCCCGGCGTCGTAAACCGCCGCGAGGAAAAAACGCCAACGTGAGGGGGGACGCGTGGTCGCCCGCAGGATCCGCCCTCCAAAGCGGACGACTTCTCCGATTTCCGCTATCTCGGCCAGGGTCGCCGCCCCGAGTCGCCTGATTCCGCCGGTCATGAGTCCGCCGCCTCGAACTCGGGCTGATGGTGCGCCAGGTATTCGTCTCCGTCCTTGCCGAGAAATTCCCGGATCGCCGAGTCCCGGCTGGAGGCGAGTTCGGCGGGCGCCCCTTCCACGCAGGCGTTTCCGCGCAGGAGGAAGATCCGATGTGCCAGGCGCAAGCTCGTGGCCATATGATGAGAGGTCACCACCAGGGTCAAACCGTGATCGCGATTGAGGTGGGTGAGCAGCGCCTCGATGCGCGAGACGTTCGGCGGGTCGAGGCCCGAAAAGGGCTCATCGCAAAGCAGGATTTCGGGCTCCATCACAATGGCCCGGGCCAGGGCGGCGCGGCGCAACATGCCGCCCGAGAGTTCCCCGGGCAGCAAATCATCGATATCCGCCAACCCCACAGCGGCCAGCCGGTCGTGCACCCGGTCTGCGATTTCCCCAGGTACCAATTTCGTGTGCTCGCGCAGGGGGAGCGCGACGTTGTCGAAAACCGACATGGAATCGAGCAGGGCACCGTTTTGGAAGAGCATCCCGAGCCGGGCGCCCTTCTGCCCCGCCTCGGCCAGACCCTCGACTTCCTGCCCAGCCACGCGAATGCTCCCAGAATCAGGAGTCTGAAGCCCGCCCACCATGCGAAGCAATGTGCTCTTGCCCGTACCGCTTCCGCCCATCAGGACGCTGATGCGACCTCGGGCGAAAGAGCAGTTCAGTTCGTCGAAAACCCTGCGCCGACCGAACGCAAGGGAAACGCCGCGAACTTCGACGTGCGCGGGCTCTGAATCGGCTTCCGTCACGCGCCCTGCTTCCCCCTTCTGCACCACACGATACGCCACGGCCCCCAAGGCCGAGAGCGGGCGCCTCACGGCGGAGCTTAGCAACCCGGCGCTCACGCGTGAGGGAAGAGCCGCTTCGATGTACGCTTTGCGGGGAGATATCTTCAGGGCAAGAATAAAGGTCCACCGCCGAGCAAGGAGCATGCAATGAAATTTGGCCTGGCACTGCGATCCATGGGCGAGGCTTCGCGACCCGATGTCCTACTCGATTGCGCCCGAGCCGCCGACCGGGCGGGCATCGATGACCTTTGGGTGCAGGATCACATCGCGATCCCCCCCGACGACGCCGAGGGCTCCGACGGTCGCTACCTCGACCCCCTCGCCACCCTGGCCTGGCTGGCCGCCACCACCGAGACCATTGCCCTGGGCACCGGCGTCCTGGTCGCCCCCTACCGATCACCCCTGCCCACGGCCAAGACCGCGGCCACGGTCCAGGAACTCTCGGGCGGCCGGCTGCTGCTGGGGGTCGGGGTGGGCTGGATGGGCGCAGAGTTCCGCGCACTGGGCGTGGATCGGAAAAACCGCGGAGCCGACACGGACCGCCTGCTCGACCTCCTGCATCGGTGTTTCCACGGAGAAGACGACGTAGTGGAGGAGAATGGCCAGGCCTTCCTCTTTCGCCCCCGTCCCGCGGCACCCCCTATTTTTATCGGAGGCGCTGCGCCCCATGCCCTGGAGCGCGCCGCGCGCTGGGGACAGGGCTGGATGCCCATGAGCGGGAAGCCCGCCCAATTGGCGCCGGAGATCGCGCAGTTGCGGGAGCGCACAGCGAGCCTGGGCCGACCGGAACCCGAGGTGGCCACCCTGACCGGGCTGCCGGGAGGCGGGGCGAACGCGGACGCGGATTTCCTGCACCGCTTGGCCGAGGTCGGCGTCACCCGCGTCATCGCAGGCGCGGGGCGCTACACCGAGGCCTCGGATTTTTGCCAACTCGTGGACCAACTGGCCGCCGCGCGAAACGCAATGGCTTGATCATCCGAACCCCGGCCAGAACCTAGAGCGCCTTTTCCATCAGGCCCGAAAGTTTGCGGGTAAAGGCCGCGGGGTCGGTGAGTTGCCCGCCTCCAGCCAGGACCGCCTGCCCCAGGAGAAGCTCGGCGTATTCACTGAGCCGGGCGTCGGTCCCGTCCTCCTCGAAGATCGCCTGCAAGCGCTTGAGAATCGGATGGTCGGGATTGAGTTCCAGGATAGGCTTGCGCTCGGGCACCTCTTGCCCCGCCTGCCGGAGCATGGCCTCGAGTTGGGGAGAGAGATCCCCCTCGTCCACCACCAGGCATGAAGGCGACTGCTTGAGACGGCTGGAGAGCCGCACCTCCTTGACATCACCCTGCACCGCGTTGCGCAGGCACTCGATGAGGTCCTTGTAGGCCTCTTCCTCGCGATCTCCCTCTTCCGCTTCCTTTTCATCCTTCGAGCCGAGATCGATTTCCCCGCGGCCCACGGATTGAAATTTCTTGTCGCGATACTCGGGCGGCATCTGTTCGAGCCAAACCTCGTCGACGGGATCGCTGAAGAGCAGAACCTCGAGCCCCTTGTCGGCGAAGGCCTCGAGATGGGGAGAACCCGCCAGCACTTCCCGGGAGGGGCCCGTCATGTAATAGATGGCGTCCTGATCTTCGGGCATGCGATCGACGTAGGCGGAAAGCGATGTGAGCTGGCTTTCGTCGCGGGTCGAAGGCGCATAGAGAAGGTCGAGAATGCGCTCCTTCTTGGCGTCGAAGGGAAGCAGGCCCTCCTTGAGAACCGGCCCGAACCCCGCCCAGAAGCCGAGGTATTTCTCCTCGTCCTCGTCCATCATCTTTTTCAGCGACTCCAGCACCTTCTTGACCAGGTGATTACGGATCGCCTGGATCTGGCGGTCCTGCTGGAGCATTTCCCGGGACACGTTGAGGGAAAGGTCCTCGGCGTCTACCACGCCCTTCACGAAGCGGAGGTATTCGGGCATCAGGTCGCGGCATTCATCCATGATGAAAACCCGGCGCACGTAGAGTTGGATCCCCCGATGCGACATCTCCCGGTGATAGAGATCCATGGGCGCCCGGGAAGGCAGGTAGAGCAAGGCCCGGGCCTCGAAATTGCCTTCCAGGGTGGTGGAGAAATGAAGCAGCGGATCCTCATGATCGTGGGTGATATGGGTATAGAACTCCTTGAACTCCTCCTCGCTCACCTCTGCGGCCGGGCGGGTCCAGATCGCCTTCATGGAGTTGAGGGGATCCTCGCGCGTCTCCGCCTGGGCGAGGTCATCGCCCTCCTTCTTCTCCATCACGGTGAGGCGAATCGGGTAGGCGACGAAATCCGAATAGCGCGTAACGATCTGCCGGAGCGTCCACTCCTGGGCGTAGTCGGCGAGCCCGTCTTCGGCATCCGCCGGCTTGAGGCGCATCTCGATGGTGGTGCCCGGCGTCTCACGCTGGGCTTCTTCCAGGGTGTACTCACCGCTGCCGTCGGTCTTCCAAAGCGTGGCGCCCGCCTCCCCGGCCCGGCGGCTCAGAACACTCACCTCCTCGGCCACCATGAAGCACGCGTAGAAACCCACGCCGAACTGACCGATCAGTTCGGGCGACGAGTCCCCTGCCCCTTCGGCGCTCTGCAGGAACTCCAGGGTTCCCGAGCGGGCGATGGTCCCCAGGTTCTCCACCAATTCATCCCGGGTCATCCCGATCCCGTTATCCTCGATGGAAAGGGTGCGGGCTTCGGGATCCGCCAGCAGCCGGACCTGCAACTCCTCTTCCGGGAGGAGGTCGGCGTGGGTCAGCCCTTCGAAGCGCAAGCGATCCAGCGCGTCCGAGGCGTTGGAAATCAGCTCGCGCAAGAAGACGTCTTTATTCGAATAGAGGGAGTGGATCATGAGGTCGAGGAGTTTCTTGACCTCGGCCTGGAATTCGTGGGTTTCGCTGGACATGCGGTTCACTCCTGGATGGGCCGCCCGGGAGGCGGCGGAAGGCGCAATGTATGAGCACCGCCGGGCGGTTGGCAAGCGCCCGAAGCGAACCCCAAAGCAAATTTCCCCCTCGGGGCGAAGAATTTCTTGAGTCGGAGTCCGTTCGATCCGATTAACCTTTACATTGAGATAAGCTGATTAATACCGTATACTGCTCGAACTTTAAGCCCCCCTGCCCCCATGGCCATTTGCCCGCCCGGTCCCGGGCACCCGGAGCCCCATGCCGTCCTCGAGCATCCAGACTCTCCTCGAAGAGCGCATCCTGGTGCTGGACGGCGCCATGGGGACGATGATCCAGGCCCGGGAATTGTCCGAAGCCGACTACCGGGGTGAGCGCTTTGCCGAGCATCCTTCGGACCTCGTGGGCAACAACGAATTGCTCGCCCTCACAGCCCCGGATGTGATCGAGTCCATCCACGAAGCTTTCCTCGAGGCCGGGGCCGACATCATCGAGACCAATACCTTTGGATCCAATGGTGTGGCCCAGGCCGACTACGGTCTCGAGTCCATCTGCTTCGAACTCAACGTCGAGGCGGCGCGCCTGGCTCGCCGGGCCGCGGATCGCTGGAGCGAGCGCACGCCCGACCGGCCGCGCTGGGTCGCCGGGGCCATCGGCCCCACCCCGCGCACCCTCTCGATTTCCCCCGATGTCGCCGATCCCGCTGCGCGCAATATCACGTTCGATGCCCTGCGATCGGTCTACCGCGAAGCCGCCCTGGGTTTGATCGAAGGCGGCGTCGACCTGCTCCTGGTGGAAACGATCTTCGACACCCTCAACGCCAAGGCCGCCCTGGTGGCCATCGACGAGATCTTCGAGGAGACCGGACGGCGGCTGCCCCTGATGATCTCCGTGGCGATTACCGACGCCAGTGGGCGGGTGCTCTCGGGACAGACCGTCGATGCGTTCTGGCATTCCATCGCCCACGCCAACCCGCTCTCGGTGGGGATCAACTGTTCCCTGGGCGCTACCGAGATGCGTCAATACGTGGCGGAGCTCGCCCGCATCGTCCCCTGCCGGGTCTCCGCCTACCCCAACGCCGGGCTCCCCAATGCATTCGGCGAATACGACGAGGCGCCCGAGACCACCGGCGAATTGGTCGGAGAATTCGCCACCAGCGGATTGGTCAATATCGTGGGCGGCTGCTGCGGAACCACACCCGAACATATTCGCTGTATTGCCGATCGCGTGAGAGATGTGGCGGGGAGAACTCCGCCCGAGACCAACGAAGTCCTCTCCCATTTCAGCGGGCTCGAAACCGTGACCGTCAGCGAGGATTCGAATTTCCAATTGATCGGCGAGCGCACCAATGTCAGCGGCTCAGCGCTCTTCCGGCGACTCATCAAATCGAGCGACTACGAAGCGGCCCTGAGTGTGGCCCTGGACCAGGTGCGCTCGGGGGCCAACCTCCTCGATGTCAACATGGACGAGGGCCTGCTCGACTCCGAGGCCTGCATGACCCATTTCCTCAATCTCATCGCCTCGGAACCCGAGATCACCCGCATCCCCATCATGGTGGACAGCTCGGATTGGAAGGTGATCGAGGCCGGATTGAAATGCATCCAGGGCAAGGGGGTGGTGAACTCGATCTCCCTCAAAGCCGGCGAGGAAGAATTTCTCACCCAGGCTCGCTTGATCCGGCGCTACGGCGCCGGCGTGGTCGTGATGGCCTTCGACGAGGAGGGGCAAGCGGACACGGCCGAGCGCAAGATCGAGATTTGCCAGCGAGCCTACGACCTGCTGGTGAACGAAGTCGGCTTCCCGCCCCAGGACATCATTTTCGATCCCAATATCCTGGCCATCGCTACGGGCATGGAGGAACACGCCGACTATGCGAAGGCCTTCATCGAGGCCGCGCGCCTGATCCGTGAGCGATGTCCCGGGGCCCATGTCTCGGGCGGGGTCTCCAATATCTCCTTCGCCTTCCGGGGAAACGACCGGGTGCGCGAAGCCATTCATTCCTCTTTTCTCTACCACGCGATCCGTGCGGGCATGACCATGGGAATCGTGAACGCCGGCCAACTCGAGGTCTACGAGGACATCCCGGCCGACTTGCTCGAGCACGTGGAGGACATTCTCTTCAATCGCCGGCCGGACGCCACCGAGCGTATGATCGAATTCGCCGCCGGTGTCAGCGGAGAGGGAAAGAAGAAGGAAGAGGATCTCTCCTGGCGCGAGAACGAGGTGGGGGCCCGGCTTTCCCATGCCCTGATTCATGGCATCACCGATTTCATCGTCGACGACACCGAGGAAGCACGGCTGAAACTCGGCCGCCCCATCGAGGTCATCGAGGGACCCTTGATGGACGGGATGAGCGTTGTGGGGGACCTCTTCGGCGCGGGCAAGATGTTTCTTCCCCAGGTGGTCAAGAGCGCCCGGGTGATGAAAAAAGCCGTGGCACATCTGGAACCTTTTTTGGAGGCCGAGCAGAAAGAAGGCGCCTCCCAGGGCAAACTCGTCTTCGCCACGGTCAAGGGCGACGTGCACGATATCGGGAAGAACATCGTGGGCGTGGTCTTGGCCTGCAACAACTATGAAATTGTGGACCTCGGCGTCATGGTGCCCGCCGCCCAGATCCTCGACACCGCAGACGAAGTGGGCGCCGTCGCCGTGGGGCTATCGGGCTTGATTACCCCCTCGCTCCGGGAAATGGCCTCGGTGGCCGCCGAGATGGAACGCCGGGGGATGAAGATCCCCCTGCTCATTGGTGGCGCCACCACCAGCCGTCAACACACGGCGGTAAAAATCGCTCCCGAATACTCCGAGAGCGTGGTGCACGTTCGCGATGCGTCGCGGGCGGTGAACGTTGTTTCGGACCTCCTGGACGATGGACGCAAAATCAAACTCGACGAGAAGAACCGCTCCGAGCAGGCGAAACTCCGGGCCCTCCATGAGCGCAAGCTCGACAAACCCCTCCTCAGCCACGCCGATGCCCGGGCCAATGCCAGCGCGATCGAATGGCGGGAGGAAGATATCCCCCAGCCCGAATTCACGGGTCGTCGCGTCCTCGAGTCCATCGATCTCGCGGAGCTGACGGATTATATCGACTGGACCTTCTTCTTTTCGGCCTGGGAACTGCGGGGACGCTTTCCCGCGATCCTGGATGACTCGACCGTCGGAGCCCAGGCTCGTTCGCTCTACGAAGATGCCCAGAAGGTTCTGGCTGAGATCATTTCCGGCGGCAAGCTCACGGCCCGGGCGGTTTATGGTTTCTGGCCCGCCCACGCCGAGGGCGAGGACATCGTTCTCTACAGCGATGCATCGTACCAGCACGAAGAGGCGCGCTTCCCCATGCTTCGTCAGCAGGCTCCCTCCCAGGCGAGCGCCCCGAACCGTTCCCTGGCGGATTTCGTAGCGCCCGCGGAAACCGGGTTGTCCGATCACGTCGGCGCTTTCTGCATCACCGCAGGTATCGGGGCCGAGGCTCTGGCGGGGGAATACGAAGCCGCCCAGGACGATTACACCGCCATCATCATCAAGGCGTTGGCGGATCGGCTCGCCGAAGCGGGGGCCGAATGGCTCCACGAACGCGTGCGGAGGCAATGGGGGTACGAGCCCGAGGCCCGCTACTCCAACGAGCAACTCATCGCCGAGCGCTACCGCGGCATTCGCCCCGCCTTCGGTTACCCGGCCTGCCCCGACCATACGCCCAAGACTCGGCTCTTTCGGCTGCTCGGGGCCGAAGACGCCGGCATCTCGCTCACCGAGAATTTCGTCATGCAGCCCGCCGCCAGCGTCAGTGGTCTCTACTTCGCCCATCCCGAGGCCCGCTATTTCTCGGTGGGGTCTCTGGCCCGGGACCAGGTGGCAGACTATGCCCGGCGCTCCGGGCTGAGCGTCGGCGAGGCCGAAAGGGCCCTCGACCCCCAACTGGGCTACGCGCCAGGGCCGTGACCGGGGCCGCGCCTCCCGAGGCCGCCGCCACCGTTGCGGAAAAGGCGCCTCCTACCTACCCTGTGGCGCCCTGGCCGAGATAATAACTGACCGGAATCGTCAAGAATTCCGGTGGCTTCCTTGATACCTCAAAGGTGGGGGCCGAATCGCGACCCCGCCCGACTCGCCGGCAGCCGTGATGGCCACGGTCAAGAAGAACCCGGTGAAATTCCCAGATGGAGATGCGGGCCCCATGCAGCAGGTAGTCATCGCCAATCGGCTGACGGACGGCGTCGTGGTCTTTCTCGGCCGCGACCGCCAATGGGTCACCTACTTGAAGGACTGCCCGCCCGCCGAGACGCCGGAGGAGGCCGAGACGCTGCTCGCCATGGGCGTAGAGGCAGAGAACAACCAGGAAATCGTGGGGCCGGAACTCATCGAGGTGCAGGACCAGAACGGAACCCTCGCCCCGATCAAGATGCGCGAGGCCATGCGCGCCCGGGGGCCGAGCATCCGCACGGACCTCGGCAAACAGGCGGGGAACTAAGAGATGTACAAATACGACGAGTTCGACGCCGAGTTCGTAAACCAGCGAGCGCTGCAATTCGGCCGCCAGGTCGAGAGTCGCCTTTCGGGCAGTCTCAGCGAAGAGCAATTTCGCCCGCTGCGCCTGATGAACGGCCTCTACCTGCAGCTGCACGCCTATATGCTGCGAATCAATGTCCCCTATGGCTGCTTGAACTCCGTGCAGATGCGGAAGCTCGCGCATATCGCCCGGGTCTACGACAAGGACTACGGGCATCTCACCACGCGCCAGAACATGCAATTCAACTGGATCAAGCTCGCTGATATGCCCGAGATCCTGCTCGAGCTCGCCTCGGTGGAGATGCACGGCATTCAGAGCAGCGGCAATTGCATTCGAAACATCACCGCCGACGAATATGCCGGGGTCGCGGCCGAGGAGATCGAGGATCCGCGCGTCTACTGCGAACTCCTGCGCCAATGGTCGAGCCTTCACCCCGAGTTCAGCTTCCTGCCCCGGAAATTCAAGATCTCGGTCACGGGATCGGAAAAAGATCGTGCCGCGGTCAAGGCGCACGATATCGGGCTGCGCCTGTACCGAAACGAAAACGGCGAAGAGGGCTTCGAAGTCTTCGTGGGCGGCGGCCTCGGGCGTACGCCCTTCATCGGCAAATCCATCCGCGCCTTCCTCCCCACCCGCCATGTGCTCTCGTACTGCGAGGCGATCTTGCGCGTCTACAACCAACTCGGCCGCCGGGACAACAAATACAAGGCAAGGATCAAGATCCTGGTTCACGAAATGGGCGCCGAGGCCTTTACGGAACTCGTCGAAAAGGAGTGGGCCCAGATCAGCGCCGGCGCCCTGGAAGTTCCCGAAGCCGAACTCGAGCGAGTGCGAGCCTTCTTCGTTCCCCCGGCCTACGAGCGGCTCCCCGAAGAGAGCCCCGAACTGGAAGCTCAACTGGGGAGCGATGCAGCTTTCGCCACCTGGGCCCGGCAACAACTCGCCGCCCACAAACAGCCCGGCTACGCCATCGTCAACATTTCGTGCTCGCCTGTAGGTAAGCCCCCGGGCGATATCTCATCGGCCCAAATGGACGTCGTGGCCAACCTCGCGGATACCTACAACTTTGGCGAGATGCGGGTCACCCACAACCAGAACCTCGTCTTCACCGATGTGCGCAAGAGCGACCTCTTCGCGCTTTGGCAAGAATTGGTCCGGGTCGGTCTGGCCACCTCCAACCACGGCCTGATCAGCGACACCATCTGCTGCCCCGGCCTCGATTACTGCGCACTGGCCACCGCCCGCTCGATTCCCGTGGCCGAAAAGCTCTCCCAGCGCTTTGCTGATCAGGATAAGCAAAAGGAAATCGGCGAGATCTACCTCAACATGTCGGGCTGCATCAACGCCTGCGGACACCACCACGTCGGCAATATCGGCATCGTGGGCGTCGACAAGAAGAACAGCGAACTCTACCAACTGATGTTGGGCGGCTCGGCGGAAGAGGATGCCTCCCTGGGCAAGATCCTTGGCCCGGGCTTCGATGAGGACGGCATCGTGGATGCCGTGGAGAACGTCATCGACACCTACCTCGAATTGCGCGACGAGAGCGAGCGCTTCATCGACACCTATCGCCGGGTCGGTCCCGATCCCTTCAAGGAGAGGCTCTACAGTGCCCCTGCTTAAGAACGGAGCAATCGCTGACGATCCCTACACCCGCGTGGAGGGAGATGACGCCCTGCCCGCCGAAGGTGCTGTGCTGGTGGACCTGGCCCGTTGGGAATCCGAACGCGACGCCCTGATCCGCCGGGACGGCGAGGTGGGTGTCTGGCTCACCAGCAGCGAAACCCCCGCGGCGATCGCGGAAGACCTTCCCCACCTGGCGGTGGTGGCCCTGGAATTCCCCGCCTTCACGGATGGGCGCGCGTATAGCTCCGCCCGCCTGCTCCGGGAACGGTATGCCTACGAGGGGGAAGTCCGCGCGGTGGGCGACGTTCTGATCGAGCAGTTGCATTTCATGGACAGGGCGGGCTTCAGCAGCTTTGAGTTCAGCAGCGACCAGCCCGAGGAAGATTGGATCACCGCCCAATCCGACATGAAAATCTGGTACCAGCCCACGGGCGATGAACGCCCCACCGCAACCCAACTGCGCCGACGCTGATTCCCAGACAACGACCGCCCCGGCGATCCAGGCATCGCTTCGAGGACCGACCCCCATGGACACACGCAATGGTTTCGTCGAGACCGTCGGAAATACGCCGCTGATCCGGCTGAACAAGATTTCCGATGAAACCGGATGCGAGATTCTCGGCAAGGCCGAGTTCCTCAATCCGGGCGGCTCGGTCAAGGATCGCGCCGCCCTGGCCATCGTGCGCGACGCCGAGCAAAAGGGCGAGTTGCGACCCGGAGGCGTCGTCGTGGAAGGCACCGCCGGCAATACGGGCATCGGCCTGGCCCTGGTGGGCAACGCCTTGGGCTATCGCACGGTGATCGTGATCCCCGATACCCAGAGCCAGGAAAAGAAGGACATGATCCGCCTCTGCGGCGCCGAACTCCTCGAGGTGCCCGCCGTTCCCTACAAGAACCCCGAGAACTATGTCCACGTTTCGCGCCGACTCGCGGAGGAATACGCTGAGAAAGAGGAGAACGGCGCGATCTGGGCCAACCAATTCGACAATACCGCGAACCGCCTCGGCCACTACGCCACCACGGGCCCGGAAATCTGGCAACAGACCGACGGCAAGTTGGACGCCTTTATCTGCGCAGTGGGCACCGGGGGCTCGCTCTGGGGAATCAGCACCGCCCTGAAGGAACGCAACCCCGACGTCGTGATCGGGCTGGCGGATCCCCAGGGCGCCGCCATCTACAACTACTTCAAGCACGGAGAGGCGGGCGCCAGCGAAGGCTCTTCCATCACCGAGGGAATCGGACAGGGCCGCATCACGGCGAATATCGAGGGCACTCCTGTCGATATTCCCCATACGATTCCCGATACGGAATGGCTCCCGGTCGCTTACGACCTGCTGCAATCCGAGGGTCTCTGCGTCGGGGGCTCTGCAGGCATCAACGTGGCCGGCGCGATTCGCCTGGCCAAGGAACTCGGACCGGGGAAGACCATCGTGACCCTGCTCTGCGATAGCGGCACCCGCTACCAGTCCAAGATGTTCAACCCCGAATTCCTACGTTCGAAGGATCTCCCGATCCCGCCCTGGATGTAGGCCTCCCAGCACCCATCGAGGCCCATCGAGCGCGGACTCGCCCCTAATAGGGCGGCTCAGGATCGTATTGCATCCACTTGCGGGTCTGGCGCGCGTGCTCGGCACCATAGAGTTCGCCCACCAGCCAGAGCGACATATCGATACCCGCCGAAACCCCGGCGGAGGTCACAACCCGCCCGTCGCGCACGTAGCGGATATCGTCGCGAACCGTGGCATCGGGAGCGAGTTCGCGCAGAGTCTCGACATAGCCCCAATGGGTGGTGATTTCGCAGCCGCTGGCGAGCCCGGCACGGTGAAGAAGGACAGCGCCTGTGCAAACGCTGGTCACCCAGCTGCAGGGCTCGGCGGCCGCCGAGAGCCAGGCGATGAGTTCGGCGTTGTCCATCTCCGCATTCGTCCCCTGGCCCCCGGGAACGAGCACGACATCGAGCTTTGGGGCACTCGCGAAATCGTGGTCGGGGAGTACGCGCAAGCCGTTGGCGCAGCGTACGGGTTCGGTGGTCTGGGCGATGGTGACGACATCCAACTCCTTGCCCATCGCGGCCACACTGAAGACTTCGAAGGGCCCGGCCCAATCGAGTTCTTCGGCGTCAGGGAAGAGCAGGATTCCGATCGTAAGAGCAGTCATACGCGTACACCTGTTTCGTAGAGGGCAGCCCGTTCTCACCACTCAAGGCCGGTACGGGACGCACGTCGAGCCAGCTTGCGATATGTTTAGCCGACACGTGCTCGCTTTGCGCTGCGACACTCTTGTTTTCGCGCGCAACTCGTTGACACCTCGAGGAACCAATGCACATCGAAGCAACCACGCGGGTGGCCAACTCCATCGAGGCCCTCGACAAGCTCCTCGCCGCCATCACGAGCGGTCAGCAGGAAAAACCCGACTGGATTCGGCTCCAGGGGGGTTGCCGGCTCGACCGCGTGGATACGCCACGCCGGGAAGAGTTGATCGAGCGCCTTCACGGGGCTGTGCTCCGCGGTTTCAAGGCCAACAACTGCCAATTCGAGGACGCCGAAAGCCGCCTGGCCTATTGGCGCAGCGTCACCCGCAAGGGCTTTCACGATTTCTCCGATCAGGGCTGGATGAAATGCTACGACTCGCCCTTCGTCGAGAACTACGACTATATCGGCCCCTATCTCGAAAAGGGGCTCGAGGGATTGGACCCCTACGCGGTCTACACCTCGGTGCTCGGCACCTTCGACTTTACGGTGGAGGATTTCGTCAATACCGAGCTCTGCCGGAACGTCCACACCATCGTGGAGCCCATGGCGGGTACGGCGGAGTTCGCCTACCACAGCCATTTTCACTACCCCGATTTCCGCTACGTCATGGCCGACCTCGATCAGGCCGCCCAGGAGCGGGTACTGGCCCAGAGCTGGCTGCCCAATACGGAGAAACATTACCTACGGGCAAACGTTCTCGACGAAGCGGTGTGGAGCGAAATCAAGAGCGTGACCACCGGCGAGAGCCTCAGCTATATCGGCAAGCAAAGCCATCACCTCTTCGACGCCCGGGAACTCTTCCGCTTGATGGAGGTGGCCACGAGCCATGTCGACTACTTCATGCTCGAGACGCCCCAACTCGCTCCCGTCATGGAGATGGGGGGGACCGACGACGTCACCCGGGAGGAAATGAAGGATGCCGGCTTCGAGGTCGAGTTGATCGAAGACGCCGACGGCGAGCCCAACCCCTTCACGAACCTGATGCATTTTCACCTGGGCGCTGCGGACAAGACCGGCGCTCGGAAGATCTTTGATTACCGGAACTGGACCGTCTGGTCCCAATCGATCCTCGTCACCCTGGCGCGCATCCTGAACCTCAATGCCTTCTATTTCCACTCCGAGATGCACGAATTCGTCTCGGTGGACGACGAGTGGGAGGATTGCGACGTCGAGGATGAAGTCACCTTCATGCTCTTCACCTCTCGGGATCTGCCGCCGTCGCCCTGATACCCTGACCCAGGGGCGACCTCAGATTCCGCTGATCCCCGCGCTGCCGTCGCCCTCTTCCAGGTGACGGGCGCAGCCGAAAAGCGAGACGTGTGCCGGGGAACCCGCTTCACCCGCAGCGGGAATATCCGCGATCGTCAGGCAGGTATTGGCCAGGGCCCGGGGTTGTCCACCGCTGGATTCGGCTTCCGCTTCCGCGGGCAGCACCAGGTGACGCTCGGCCAGCCCATGCAGGACCAACCCATGGGTCACCACCGCCAGGTGTCCGTCGAGTCCGTCGGCCGCGGCGGCAATTCGAGCCCACGCAGCATCCACCCGCTGATAGAACACCTCCCAGGTCTCGCCGCCCGGGGGAGCAAAATCCGGCCCGAAAAGATCCTCTTCGAGTTCGGCGTAGGGCGTGCCGCGAAGGTCTCCGAAATTTCGCTCCTGGAGCAAGGGCTCGGATTCCACCGCCAGCCCCAGGGTCGTTGACAATGCCCGGGCCGTCATATCCGCCCGGGCCAGGTCGCTGGCCAGGATGCGCCGGATGGGCTCGTCCCTGAGCCTTTCCGCCAGGCGCTGGGCCTGGTCGAGGCCGCGATCGCTGAGCGGGGTCTCGGGCACCTGCACGATGCGGTCACGGTTGCCCGGGGTCTCGCCATGACGAATCAGATAAATAGACACTCGGGCAACTCTAGCGCCCGCCGCGCAGACCCCAACGCCCCGAGTTCGACCGGATGGGCTTCAGTGGAGGGAAACGCTCAACGCCCGAAGCAGGCGACTCATGGATTTCGGCTCCATCAGCAGGTGGAGTTGCCCCTCGAGGTCTCGGCCCCCGGCGCGCACCTTCACGAGGCTGCGAATCGCCACGGTATCCGACGGCGCATGGGTACTGAGCAGGCAGCCCGTCAGGGAATCCTCGCGGAAACGCGAGCACCCCATGCTGAGGCTCGAGCCGGCCAGAGCCTGGGCGGCGTCGATGATTCCGCCCAGCACTTCTCCCCCCACCTCGAGAAAAGTGCCCACGATGTCCTGCTTCGATCCGTCCGCCACCGCCCAGGCCAGCGCCTCGTCGGGATCCATGGAGAGTGCAGCGGCCCCGCGGAATTCCCCACTGAAGGGGCGCAGAACGCATGCCTTCCAATCGACATCCTCGGGACCGGAATTCGTCTCGCTGAGTTCCGAGAGGGGGTGGCAACGGGTCTGCTCGATACAGAGATCCGTATCGAAGGCATGGATTTCCCGGATGGACTCGCTCGCGCGATCCATCCCTTCGGTAATCCAAACCTGGATCGCCATCGACTGTTCGAGTGATGTCTTCATGCGGGTAAACTCCGTTCGAAAGGAAAACTGGAGGCGGGTGCAAACTTGAGCGGGCCCGGTGGGTAATCCCGGGCAACCCGGATTGGCCCTCGCCAACTGCGGAGTAGATCGGCCGCGGACATCCATTCCCGAAGTGAAATCGCCCCGGCAAGAAAAAATTCCCGGCTCCCTCCGAGCCCCAGGCCATGGGCTCGCTGCTTCTCTTGAAAGTTGCACACCACGCACCGCTCCCTCACCGACCGAATGCAGTTTTACTCGGGTAACCTCTACGCATGAGTTCACCGCGACCGCACATTGTCATCAGCAACGACGACGGAATCGATGCACCTGGAATTCAAACCCTCGCGCAACTCTTGAGTGAATCGAGCGATTGCCGGTTGGTCGCACCCGACGGACCCCAAAGCGGTGTCGGCCATGCGGTGGCTGCGACTTCGGATCTGCAGGTTCAATTCAGGACCCCGGAAGCAATCGCCGTCGGGGGCACACCCGCCGATTGCGCGCGCCTTGCGCTGGGGCCCGACTCGACCCTTCTCGAGGATTGGAGCGAAGCCCGTCGTGCCCACGCCTGCTGGCTGGTGGCGGGGATCAACCATGGAGCCAACCTCGGCGTGGATCTCTACATCTCCGGCACCGCCGCCGCCGCACGGGAGGCAGCCATCCTGGGTTTTCCAGCCATCGCGATCTCTCAATATGTCCGGCGCCACGGTGATGTGGACTGGGATGATTCAGCGCGCCGGGCGCGGCCTGTCCTCGAGCAACTCCTCGACCGCCCCCCGGCGCCGGGCGCGTTCTGGAACGTCAACCTCCCCCACCCAGCCCCGGGTGCTGGCCCCAGCGAGGTGGTCTTTTGCCCGCCCGACCCCAGTCCACAACCCGTTCGATACGCACGTCGGGGTTCGGCCTTCCGCTACTCCGGGGATTACCACGCCAGACCGCGCCTCCCGGGACACGATGTGGATGTGTGCTTCGGGGGCGCCGTCGCGGTCAGCGAAGTCCACCTCTTCGGCGAATAAGCGCTCGGATCCGCTCGCCCGAAGAGCCGATTTCCGCCGATTGACATTCCTGTCAATTCGTTGATCCTATGGGGCCCACGAACCCGCGGAGACCCCAATGAATTTCGATTTTTCCGACGACCAGAAATTTCTCCAGCAAACCGCGCGAGATTATCTGGCCGAACACTCCCCCCTCTCGGCTTGCCGGGAAATCCTCGAGACCGACAAGCCCTACGCCGACGACCTTTGGAAGGGCGCGGCAGAGATGGGCTGGCAAGGCGCGGTGATCCCCGAAGAGTACGGCGGCGCGGGTTTCGGCCATCTGGAACTCGCCATGATTGCCGAAGAAGTCGGGCGCTCCCTGGCACCGATCCCCTTTGCTTCCAGCGTCTACTTCGCCACCGAAGCGATTCTCAATGCGGGCAGCGATGAGCAGAAGCAGAAATACCTGCCCGCGCTGGCCAGCGGCGAACTCATCGGCACCTTCGCCCTCACCGAGAAGGCCGGACAGAACAGCATCGAGAACGTGGAAGCCCAGGTGAGCGGCGGCAAGATCAGCGGCGTCAAATTTCCCGTGGTCGATGGCGACGTGGCGAATTTCGCGGTGGTGGCCGCCCAGGGAGACGGCGGCGTCTCCCTCTATCTGGTGGATCTCGAAGGCCAGGGCGTCGAGCGCGAAACCGTCAAATCCTTCGACCCCAGTCGCTCCATGGCGCGCCTGACTTTCGACGGTGCGTCGGCCGACCTGCTCGGCGAGGCCGGTCAGGGTGCCGCGCTCACGAGCCACCTCCTCGACCGGGCCGCCACCCTGATGGCCTTCGAACAACTGGGCACCGCCCAGGCCTGCTTCGATATCACCAAGGAGTTCACCACCGGGCGCTACGCCTTTGGCCGTCCCATCGCCTCCTTCCAGGCCATCAAGCACCGACTCGCCGATATGTGGTGCGAGATCGAATTGGCGCGAAGCAACGCCTACTACGGCGCTTGGGCGCTCTCCAACGACGAGGATGAACTCAACGTCGCCGCGTGCGTTGCCCGCATTCAAGCCAGCGAAGCCCTCGAGCAGATCTCGGTGGAGATGGTCCAGATGCACGGGGGCGTCGGTTACACGTGGGAATACGACTGCCACCTCTTCTACCGCAGGGCGAAGCTCCTGGCGGCCGTTCTCGGCACGCCGGCCCATTGGAAGGACAAACTCATCGACCGGATCGAGTCCGCAAGCGCCGACTGAGCAGAGACCCTCGAACCCCCAAACTTCAGTTTTCAAGCACACGCAAGAGAGGCCAAAATGGATTTCAACGACACGCCTGAAGAAGCCGCCTTCCGCGCCGAGGCCCGAACCTGGCTCGACGCCAACGCCGAGTTGCTGAGCCCGGATGAATCGAACGCCAACCTGCTGGACGAGCGGGACGACCCGGACACGATCCAATCCGCCAAGGATTGGCAAAAAAAGAAGGCCGATTCGGGCTGGGCCTGCCTGACATGGCCCACGGAATACGGCGGCCAGGGCAAAACCTCGATCCAGAGCGTGATCTGGAACCAGGAGGAGGCCCGCTACAAGACGCCGCCGAATATCTACGGCATCGGCCTCGGCATGTGTGGCCCCACCATCATGACCCACGGCACCGATGAGCAGCGCCAGCGCTGGCTCCCGGAGATGCTCTCGGGTGTGAAGGTCTGGTGCCAGCTCTTCAGCGAACCCTCTGCCGGCTCCGACCTGGCGGGCCTGCGCAGCACCGCGGTGCCCGACGGCGACGATTGGATCATCAACGGCCAGAAGATCTGGACCACCGGCGCCCAATTCTGCGATTGGGGCATCCTGGTTGTCCGCTCGGACGCCAACGTGCCCAAGCACTCCGGCCTCACCTATTTCGTCGTCGACATGCACTCTCCCGGCATCGAGATCCGGCCCATCACGCAGATCAACGGGGGCCAAGGCTTCAACGAGGTCTTCTTCACCGACGTGCGTATTCCCGACGCCCAGCGGCTGTCCGAAGTGGGTAACGGCTGGGCCGTGGCGATCACCACGCTCATGAACGAGCGCTCGTCCATCGGTGGCGGAGGCGGGGGTGGCGGAATCCGCGACCTGATCGAATTGGCGAGAAGCGTGGAAGTCGACGGGAAGCCCGCCCTCGAGCAATCGGGTGTTCGCGAAAAAATCGCCACCTTCTATACCCGGACCAAGGGCCTCAAGCTCACGGGCAACCGCAGCCTCTCCGCGCTTTCCCAGGGCAAGACCCCCGGACCCGAAGCGAGCCTCGGCAAGCTGGTGGGCGCCCGCCTGGCCCAGGAGATGGCCGCCTTCGCCATGGAACTCCAGGGAGCCGCCGGTGCACTGAACGATCCGGATGCTTCGCCCCAGGCCGCCGAGTGGCAGGACCGCTACCTCTCGATCCCCGGGCTCCGCATCGCTGGCGGGACCGACGAGATTCTGCGCAATATCATCTCGGAGCGTGTCCTCGGTCTTCCGTCGGAAGCTCGGGCAGATAAGGGCATTGCCTTTCGCGATATCCCCTCTGGGCCTCCTTCGAATTAGGCCAAGCCAGGTCGGGAAAGACCAGTCGGGGAAGGGGGTGCGGCGCCCAGCCGCAATTCGTGCCGAATAAATATTTTCAGATCGACGGCGTCGCCACCTTCGTTCGCCATACCGGGCCCAGCACCTTGCCCGATCAGCCCCCCGTGCTCACCCAGGGCCGGACGATTGTCTGCCTGCACGGCGCCGGGGGCAACGCGAACCTCTTCGCGGGTCTCCTCGAGGGCTTGGCCCAGGACCATTCGCCATTGGCCTTCGACCAACCCGGTCACGGCCGCTCGGGCGGCTTGGATAGCCTGGGGGCCATCGACCGGATGGCATCCTTTACCGGGGCATTGATGGACAAACTCGGCCTCGTCGACCCGATCCTGGTGGGCCATGACATGGGCGCCGCCGTGGCGCTGGAATGCGCGCTCCAAAACCCCGGCCGCCTGGGCGGCCTGGTGCTCTGCGCGGCGGGCGACCGCTTCGCACTTTCCGGCGCCGCCCTGGACCACGCGCGGCGGGTGAGCCAGGGCAAGGAGCGACGGCCCTTCGACCCCGGGCAATTCTCGCCGGAAACCGCGCCCGATACCCTGAAGAAAGCTTTCATGGAGGGCATGAAAACCGACCCGCGGGCAACCTACGGCGATCTCCAGGCCTGCCACGAGTGGGCCCCGGGAGACCGCCTCGCGAAAATTCGCGTCCCCGCCGTGGTTCTCCATGGCGAGAGCGAACTCGATGAGATCAAGACCCGGGCAACGGCATTGGCCGAGGCTTTGGGTTGCCCGGCCCCGGAAGCGATTCCCGCGGCAGGGCACGCCCTGCTCCTTGAGGCCCCCGAGGCCCTCGCTGAACGCATCGCCGCTTTCCTGGATGGGGGGCTGGCGTGAGCGTATCGGGCAAGGTCGCCCTGGCCGGGGTTTACGAGCACCCCACCCGCTGGGCGCCGGATAAGAGTGAATCGCTGATCATGGCCGAGTGCGCCCGGGGCGCCCTGGAAGACGCGGGCCTGGAACTCGGCGACGTCGACGGCCTCTTCGCCGCGAGCATGTCCATGGGCATCATGGGCGTCGCCAACCTCGCCGAATACCTCAATATCAAGCCCCGCTACCTGGACGGCACCAATATCGGGGGTTCATCCTTTGTCGCCCACGTCACCCACGCAGCGGCGGCGATTCATGCCGGGCTCTGCGAAGTCGCCCTCGTCCTTTATGGCAGCACCGCGGCGTCCAACGCCATGGCGATCGGCACCGGGCTCGGGGGCGGCGGCGGCGACCCCGCCACCGCGTTCATCGCCCCCTACGGAATGACCACCGTGGGGAGCTACGCGCTGATCGCCCAGCGCCATGCCCACCTCTATGGCACACGCCCCGAGCAGTTGGCCGAAATCGCGGTCACCATGCGGCGCCACGCCGGGCTCAACCCCGAAGCCAAGATGCAAAACCCCATCACGGTGGAAGATGTGCTGGAGAGCCGAGTGATCTCCACGCCCCTGCACCTGCTCGATTGCTGCATCATCAGCGATGGCGGCGGCGCGCTCATCGTCACCAGCCTCGAGCGCGCCCGGGACCTCGCCAAGCCCCCCGTTGTTCTCCGGGGCTGCGGCGAAGCCGTCTGCCACCAGGAAACCGGCGCACCCGATCTGATGACCATCGCGGCCAAGCAGTCGAGCCAGCAGGCCTTCGCCATGGCGGGCCTCGGGCCCGGCGACGTCGACCTGTGCACGATCTACGACTCCTTCACCATCACGTTGCTCCTGACCCTCGAGAACCTGGGCTTTTGCAAGCCCGGCGAGGGCGGCGCCTTCGTGGAGGACGGGCGCATCGGGCTCGGCGGCGCACTGCCCGTCAACCCCGACGGCGGCGGACTCTCGTCCAACCATCCGGGCATGCGCGGCATCTTCCTGGTGATCGAAGCCGTGCGGCAACTGCGCGGCGGTCTGGGCGCGCGCCAGGTGGAGGGTGCCGAAATCGCCCTGGCCCACGGCACCGGGGGCACCCTCGGCAGCCTGCATAGCGGCGCTACGCTGCTGCTCTCCAAGGATTAGAAGAAGCATGAGCGAGCGTGAAATCGAATACCGAAAGCCAGCCACCGATTGGCAGACCCTCGCCTATTGGGAGGGCTGCGGCCGGGGCGAACTCGTTCTCCAGCGTTGCGGCGATTGCGGCGCGGTTCAGCATCGGCCGCGGGGTATCTGCGCGGGCTGTCTTTCCAGCGCCCTGGAGCATTTCGTCGCCAGTGGCCTGGGCCAGGTGCACACCTTCACCGTGACCCACCAGAACGGCCAACCGGCTTTCCGCAACGCCTGCCCCTATGTGCTCGCCTACGTGGATCTCGAAGAGGGCCCCCGCTTGATGACGAATATCGTGGGCTGTGAACCCGATGCCGTGGAAATCGGCATGGCGGTCAGGGCGGATTTCGTGGCCACCGATAAAGGCCTGGGCATCCCACGCTTCGTGCCCGCATGATCGTCGACCTCGATCTCGAAGCTGACCTCGTCGAAGGTCCAGCCCGTCCACTTTTCCTTCAG
>JAAZXM010000028.1 GCA_014240165.1 Myxococcales bacterium
GCCCATCGCCAAGGTGAGCAAGGCCGACATCGATCGGGCCATTGGTCAGCAATTGGCAGGACAGGCACGCATCGAAGAAGTCACCGATTCTCGTCCCGTTCAGTCCGGCGACCTGGTGGTGACCGAGCATGTTCACGAGTCCAGCGAATTCGCCAAGCTCGCCCAGAAGGAACTGGCGGCCCTGGGAGGCGGGGATGTTCGCGGTGTGAAGCAGGCGCCCTTCGTTGTTTTGATGGGCGCGGCCATGCCGGCCGCCCTGGTCGAAATCGGATTCTTGAGCAACCCCGAAGACGAGGGCAACCTGGGTCGCTCGCGCTATCGGGCCGATGTCGCCGGGTCCATCGCCCGGGCGGTTGAAGCCTTCGCCAAGAGGTACGATGCTCGTCGGGGAGTGACAAAGGGAGTTCGCGGGCTGCAGGCGGCCCGCTGAGCGTCGAACGCTGCCGCGGTCTGATCGCGGGGAAGGGCAGGAATCATGCGTAAAGATGGCAGGGCATTGGATGAGCATCGCCCCCTCGAGTTGATCGTGGACTATACCGACAACCCCCTGGCCTCGGTGCTGTGCTCCCTGGGGCGTACCCGGGTTCTCTGCACGGTCTCGGAGGAACAGCGG
This sequence comes from Myxococcales bacterium, assembly GCA_014240165.1. Lineage (GTDB taxonomy): Bacteria > Myxococcota_A > UBA9160 > UBA9160 > UBA4427 > JAZXM01. The sequence goes on from JAAZXM010000028.1 coordinate 614, forward strand.
GTGCCCAGGTGGCTCCGCGGGCGCGGAGAGGGTTGGGTCACGGCGGAGTACTCCATGTTGCCCGCCGCCACGGATACCCGGAACAATCGCGAAGCGGCCAGGGGGAAACTCTCGGGCCGGACCATGGAGATCCAGAGATTGATCGGCCGAAGCCTGCGCGCCGTCGTGGACTTGCAGGCTTTGGGGGAGCGTTCTCTCTGGGTGGACTGCGACGTCCTCCAGGCTGACGGCGGGACCCGCACCGCCTCGGTGACCGGAGCCTATGTCGCCCTGGCCTTGGCGTGCGGCCGGATTCACGCCCGGGGTGACCTGGAGCGGAATCCCCTACGCGACAGCGTTGCAGCGATTTCCGTGGGCCTCGTGGACGGCGAAGTCTGCCTGGACCTTCCCTACGAAGAGGATTCCCGGGCGGAGGTCGACATGAATGTGGTTGCCACCGGAGCTGGCCGCTTCGTCGAGGTCCAGGGCACGGGCGAGGGCGGAACATTCTCGAAGGAACAGCTTTCGGAGTTGACCTCCATGGCCCTGGCGGGGATTGAATCCCTCGGCCGAATCCAGGGCAAGGCCCTGGCAGCGGCCGGTCTGGGCGAAGCGTCTTCGGATTCTGCCGCGGGGGTTTGATGGCTCGAAGAGCCCTGGTGGCGGCGACCGCCAACTCCGGCAAGTTGGAAGAGTTTCGAACCCTGCTGGCGGACCTGCCCCTGCGCGTGATTTCCCTGGACGGACTGGATCCAGTCCGCTTTCCCGAGGAGGGGTTGGATTACGCGGCCAATGCCCTGGCCAAGGCCCAGGCGGTGGCGGATCAACTGGGCGAGTGGGCGGTGGCCGACGACTCGGGGCTGGAAGTCTCGGCCCTGGGCGGCGCCCCGGGGCCGCTCTCCGCCCGTTACGGCGGAGTCGGTCTCGACGATGCCGGCCGGGTCGGCCATTTGTTGAGCGCATTGGAAGAGCAGGGCAAGCGGGATCGGAACGCGCGCTTCGTATGTTTCGTGTCCCTGGTCAGGCCGGGTTCGGATCCCCTGACGGCGTACGGTGAGTGCCTGGGACGGATCGTGACTCAACCCAGGGGCGGGGCGGGATTTGGCTACGACCCGATTTTTATTCCCGAGGGCTTCGAGGCAACCATGGCTGAACTCCCTCCCGGAGAGAAGGATCGCATCTCGCATCGGGGCCGGGCCTTCGCGCGGCTCCGCGAAGCGCTATCGGTCGAGCTGCCGGTCTAGAGACCTCTCGCAGCAGACTCTTTGATGCGGGCCTTTGCTAGGGTTCGCCCCCATGTCCGCCCTGGATTCCCAAGAGCCGAATTGCGAAATCTTCCTCGTCCGTCATGCCGAGAGCGAGTGGAATGCCAGCGGGCTCTGGCAGGGCCATGCGGACCCGCCCCTCTCGGAGAAGGGTCGCGGCCAGCTCTCGGCGTTGGTGACGAAGTTATCCGAGGTGCTTACCAGTCAGCGCCCCACCCGAATCGTATGCAGCGATCTCATCCGCGCTCGCCAAACGGCGGAAGCCCTGGGGGCGGGCTTCGGGCTCTCCGTCCAATCCGATCCCGGGTTGCGCGAATTGGACGTGGGCGGCTGGTCGGGCCTCAGGCGCGAAGAGATCGAGGCTCGGTCGCCTGAAATTCTGGCCCGGTTCGAGGCCGGGGATTCCGATGTCCGGCCTCCCGGCGGCGAAACGCGCAAGGAGATTCGCCAGCGTGCGCGCTTCGCGCTTCGCCGCATCGTCAATGCCGACGCCTGGGGGCGCATCGTCGTGGTCAGTCACCTCGGGCTGATCCGGGCCCTATTGCCCGGCGCCGAACTCGGCAACGCAGAGTTTCTCCGGGTGGCAGCGGCGGATGCCCTGACGCGCCGGCAGAGGTCTGAAATCGCGGAACCCGAGGTGGGCGCAGGTCCCCTCTAGCGCGTCCGCCGGGGTTGCTCAGAACGGGGCATCGGCCGCGGCGCGGGGAACCTGGCCGCGTTCACGGGCCAGCATGGCGATCCCCTCGAGCATGATCCAGAGATCGAGGGCCAGGATCAGCGTGCCCGAGAGCGCCAGTAGCCAGAGTTCTTCGAATTGGCCGTAATAGCCGATCAGGTTGCCCAGCATGGCCCAGGCGGTGACGGAACCCACCGCCAGCATGGGGAGCAAGGTGTAGATCACCGGTCGTCCGCGACGCTGGAGCCAGATGGATACGATCAGCAGGGTCACGGACGCCACGAGCTGATTGGTGGTGCCGAAGAGGGGCCAGAGCGCGAGTCCGCCCGTGCCCCCGCCCTGGGTGACGGCCAGGACCAGGGCGGCGCTGATGCCCAAAGCACTGGCGACGAAGCGGTTGGTGAGAGTCTTGATGCCGTACGTGCCGGCCAACTCGGCGATCACCAGGCGCTGGATTCGTGCACCGGTATCCAGGGAGGTCGCCGCGAAGGCAATCACGATCACCGCCATCAAGGTCTTCGCGGTGGAGACCGGAACGCCCAGGCTGCCGACGAACATGGCGCCGCCGGAAACGAATGCGTCGAGCTTGGCTGCCAGGCCGTTGGCGGCCCCCCAACTCGAGTAATGGTGCCACCACTCTTCGCTGGTGGCGAAGCCCGCGGTGGCCGCCAGAACCGCGAGGAGTCCAAGCATGCCCTCGGCGAGCATCCCCCCATAGCCGATGGGACGGGCGTCGGGCATGCGCGCCAACTGCTTCGAGGTGGTCCCCGAGGAGACCAGACCGTGGAAGCCGGAGATTGCCCCGCACGCGATGGTGACGAAGAGGAAGGGGAAGAGGGGCGGGGCGCCTTCCGGAGAAGGGTTGATCGCCGGGGCAACCACCGCCGGTTGTAGGACGAAGAGTCCCGCGATCAGCAGCACCAGGCCGGTGAAGAGTTGGTGGGAGTTCAGATAGTCCCGGGGTTGCAAGAGCAACCAGACGGGCAGCACCGAGGCCACGAAGGAGTAGAGGAGCAGGATCCAGACCCAGGTCAGCACCGGAACTTCCCGAATCCCGGGGACGAGTTCGACGAAGGACTCGCCGTAGAAGATCGCGACGAGAAGCAGCGCGTAGCCCACCAGGGAGGGGACCAGGAGCGGGAGGCCCCGCTTGTAGACGAGCCAGCCGAGGGTCATGGCCACCACGATCTGGACATTGATGGGAAAGATGGAACTCGGCGTCGATACGAAGAGGGTGGCGATGATATACGCGAAGACCGCCAGCACGACCCAGACCAGCAAGCTGATGATGAGCAGGAAGAGGGCCTTGACCCGGGGAGAGATGACGTCGCCCGCGATCTCGCCCATGGATCGCCCGCGGTGCCGGGCGCTGATGACCAGCGCGGCGAAATCGTGGCTGGCACCCATGAAGACCGTGCCCAGGCAGACCCAGACCAGGGCCGGGGCCCAGCCCCAGATCACCGCGATGGCCGGGCCCACGATGGGGGCCGCACCGGCAATGGAGGCGAAGTGGTGGCCCCAGAGTACGCTGCGCCGGGTGGGGACGTAGTCGACGCCATCCTCGAACTCCTCGGCCGGAACGGGCTCGTCCGGAGCCAGGGCGAAGATGCGTTGGGCCAGGAATTTGGAGTAGAAGCGATAGCCCAGCGCGAAGACGACGAAGACGATCCCTGCGAGAACGGCGGCATTCATGGCGAGAAACCTACCGCACCCCGCCGCTCAGCCGCGAGGCGGTGGGTCGGGGCATCAGTCCTTGCTTGGCGATACGAAGAGGCGACGGCCCAGCCGCCGCTCGAGCAATGCCAGGCCGGCCACCATGGCCAGGCCGCCCATGAGGTTCAGGCCAACGTCCATGGCCGTGCCATCCCGAAACTCGGATCCGGCCTGGCGCCCTTCATCCCCCATGGCCACCGCCAGGGTGACGACCAAAGCGAAGCCTGCTCGCAAGCCGAAGGAGCGCCCCCCGGCGCCGCGGTTCAACGCGCGCCAGCTCAGTCCGGCCAGGACTGCATAGATGGCGGGATGCGCCGCCCTTCGCACCATCCAGCCCGCCACCAGGCGATCGTCTGAACTCAGCCAGGGAAGGAGCCATTCGAGCCAGGGGCCGAAGTTGGACTGGGTTTGGGCGTCACTGAACCCGTCGCCGCCGAGTTGCCAGATCACGGCCGACCACAAGGCCACCGGGAGCCAGGCTCCCAGTGTTCGGCGCAGATCGGTTCGCTGCATGGCAGAATTCTCGTGCGAGGGGCGCCGCATCGTGCGAAGCCGGGTTCGGGTCGACTAGGCTAGCAGTACGAGAACCCGTCGTGATGATGTCTCCCAACCCTCCATCAAGGCCGCTCAGCATCGGCCTGGTCTTCGAGACCTTCGAAACCTACCCGGTCCGCCCCGGCGATCCGGTGGATGCTCACGTCGAGTACGAGCCCATCGAGACCGTGGAACTCCTGGAGGCGGCGGTGGCGGCCCAGGGTCATCGTTCCAAACGCTTGGGCTCCCCCCAATTCGTATTGGCCGCAGCGGCCGGCGGCGGGCTCAAGGGGATCGACGCCGTCTGGAATATCGCCGAGGGGCAGGGCTCGAGAAATCGCGAGGCCTGGGCGCCGAGTTTGCTCGAAATGGCCGGGGTTCCCTGCCTGGGTTCAGACGGTCTTTCACTCTCGCTCAGTCTCGACAAGGCCTGGGCCAACGCCTGGGCAGCGGCGGCTGGTTTGCCGGTGGCTCCGCATTGTTCGCTGGCTTCAGTCGAGGATCTCAGCGACCGGGTGCTCCCCGCCGACTTCCCCCTCTTCGTCAAGCCACGCTGGGAGGGCACCTCCAAGGGCATCCGTTCCAGTTCCCGAGTCGAGGACCGCGCGGGGCTCGCTCTGGAAGTGGCGCGCATCGTCGAGGATTACGCCCAGCCGGCGCTGGTGGAGGCTTTCCTGCCCGGGGCGGAGTACACGGTGACCGTCGCGGGGCACGCGCCTCCCCGGGCGCTCCCGGTGCTCCAGCGCGCCTTGGAGACTTTTTCACGCATCGGATTGCACGCCCTGGAGGGCCCGGAACAGGGCGCGGCCTCGGGCACTCTGCCCTATTGCTTGCCGGGCGATCTCGACGCGGATCTCGAGGCTCGGCTCCAGGCCCTGGCACTCGAGGCCTTCGCGGCTTTTGAATGTCTCGATTTTGCTCGGGTGGATTTTCGGCTCGACGCGGCGGGTGAGCCCTTTTTTCTCGAGATCAATCCCCTGCCCACGTTCGCGCCCAGCGGCAGCTTCGGCATAATCGCTGAGTTGGAGGGTCGCCCGCCCGAGCGGCTGCTCGCCGAAGTCCTGGGTGCGGCCCTGATTCGCCTGGGCCTGCAAGACGACCCATTTCCCTCGAGTTCCACCCCCGTCGTCCCGGCGGAAGGGTAGGTTCGGACAATCGACGCCATGCCTGTTTCAACTCCTGGATTTTCGCCCGCTCCCGTACCCGCGCCCGACGGCGTGACCCAAGAGGATTGGGAAAGCTTCGCCTGGCAGATGCAGAACCGGGTTCGCAACCTCGAGGATCTCGAGCGCTGGATCGAACCCAGCCCGGAGGAGGCCCAGGCGGTGGGCGATCTGGCGCGCCGCTTTCGCTTCGTCATTACGCCCTATTACGCTTCGCTGATGGATCCGAAGGATCCGGCGTGCCCGATCCGGCGCCAGGTCGTCCCGAGTCCGCAGGAAGCCGAGGATTCCGCGGGACTCGCCGATCCGCTGGACGAATTGCTCCACTCGCCGGTCAAAAACGTGATTCGGGTCTATCCCGACCGCATCGCCTTCTGCGTCAACAACGAGTGTGCCCTCTACTGCCGGTTCTGCCTGCGCAAGCGCATGGTGGGGGAGGAGGGCTGGTCCATGCAGAAACGCGAGTTGGAACTCGCCTTGGACTGGATCGCCGAAACGCCGGAGATTCGGGATGTCCTGTTGACCGGCGGCGACCCTCTGGTGTTTTCCGATTCGCGGCTCGATTGGCTGCTCACCCGCCTCCGGGAGATTCCCCACGTGGAATTGATTCGCTTGGGCACCCGGCTGCCCGTGACCCTCCCGTACCGGGTGACCGAGGAACTGTGTCGCATGCTCGAGCGCCACCATCCGATCTGGGTGAACACCCATTTCAATCACCCGGCCGAGATCACGGCGCCCGCCGTCGAAGCGTGTCGCCGCCTGGCCCAGGCGGGTATTCCCTTGGGCAACCAGAGCGTTCTGATGCGCGGGATCAATGACGATGTCGAGATCATGAAGTCGCTCTGCGAGCAGTTGGTGCGAATTCGTGTCCGGCCCTATTACTGCTACCAGGCCCAATTGCTCGAGGGCACCGGGCATTTCCGAGTTCCCATCGAGCGCGGTCTCGAGATCTTTTCCGCGATGCGCGGCCGGACCAGTGGCTTCGCGATCCCGCGCTACGTGCTCGATACGCCCCACGGCAAGGTCCCCCTCGAGCGCTCCTCGCTGCAGGGGCGGGACGGGGAGGATGTGCTGGTGGAGGCCTGGAACGGCGAGACCTGGCGGGAGCCCAACCCCCCGGATTGAAGTTCTACTTCGCCCCGGGCTCTCGAATCTGCCTCAGCGGATGCGGAATGCCGGGCATGCTCCATACTGGGGGCCGGGGGGAACGAGGCGGTGAACGGCAAACCCAGCGGTCAAGCGGCTCCGCTGAGCGGTCGACGCCTGGGGGCGGCAGCCCTGCTGCTCGCGGCCAGCGTGATGGCCTCTCGCCTCTTGGGCTTCGTCCGCGAGATGGTCCTGGCGGCCCGGGTGGGCGTGGGGGCGAGCACCGACGCCTATTACGCCGCCTTCCAGATTCCCGATCTGCTCAACTACCTGCTGGCGGGCGGGGCACTCGCCATCGCGTTCACGCCGCTCTACTTGCGCACCCTCCAAAGCGAGGGGGAGGGCGCCGCCGAGTCGCTCTTTCGAACCGTCCTCGGAACCCTGGGTGCCCTGGCCTGTGTTTTGACCGCCGCGCTCTGGGTCTACGCCGATCGGCTGGTGGATCTCCAATTCGCCGGTTTCGACGCCGCAACCCGGGCCGAAACCGTGCGACTCACCCGGATCGTCTTGCCCAGCCAGGTGTTCTTCATCGCCGGCGGAATCGTTCGCGCGGTGCTCATGGCCCACGGACGTTTCGCCGCTCAGGCGGCGGCCCCGATCCTCTACAACGGCGCCATCATCGCCGGGGGCCTGCTGACCGGGACCGTCGAAGGATTCGCTTGGGGGGCCCTGGTTGGCGCGGTTCTCGGGAATTGGGTCTACCCGGTCTACGACGCACGAAAACTCGGCGGGGTGGGCTTTCGGCTGGCGCCCCTGGATCCGCGCTTTCGCGTCTATCTCTGGGGCGCGTTGCCCCTGATGCTGGGCCTCTCGCTCACCACCGTGGACGAATGGTACGAGCGCGTCTTTGGCGCGGGGCTGGGTGTTGGGGTGGTGGCCGCTTTGGCGTTTGCCCGGAGGCTCATGATGGCCCCAGTTGCCGTGATCGGGCAAGCGGTGGCCACCGCGGCCCTGCCCAGTCTGGCCTCGCTTCACGCCTCGGGACGCTCGGGGGAACTCGATGAGCGCCTGCTTTCAACTCTCCGCATGACCCTTGCCCTGGCGATGGTCGCCGCCGCTGGCGTCGCGGTGCTGGCCACGCCCCTGGTGGAGATCGTCTATCAGCGGGGTGCGTTCGGGGCCGCGGACACTCTGCGCGTCGCGCCTCTGCTGGCCCTGATGGGCTGGGCGGTGCCGGGCTGGGTGGTTCAGCAGGTGGCGGTGCGAGGCTTCTTCGCTCGGGGGGAAATGTGGCGCCCCATGGGATTGGGCACCCTCCTCGCCCTGGCCTCGCTTCCGCTCTATATGGCGCTTGGGGAGCGCCAGGGGGCCGAGGGCCTGGTGGTGGCCGGGGTCATCGCCATCAACATCAACGCATTGCTGACCCTGGCCTGGGCGCGGCTTCGCTTCGGCGGGCCGGATCTGGGTCCCCTGCTGTCCACGGGCCTGCGGTCCGGGGTGGCGGCTGGGCTCGCGGCGCTGGTCGCCGCCGGGGTCCAGGGGAGGGTTGCGGGGCCGGTCTGGGCCGATGCCCTGCTGGCGGGCGCGGCCTTCGCCGGCGTGGCGATCGCCGCCGGCTGGGCGCTGGGAGATGATGTCATGCGCAGCGGCCTGCGCGCGCCATGGTCGCGATGGCAGGGCCGGAAAAGCGAGGGCGGCGCCCATGATGAGGCGTGAGTCTCGCGACGCCGGCGGACGACTCGGGCGGCGCGGCTAGGCGATGGGCGCGTCGGCAGAGCCGGGGCGTGGGGGTTGGTCCTTCTGGATCGATCGCGGAGGGACCTTCACCGATTGCATCGGCTGCGCGCCCGATGGGCGCCTGGTGACGAGCAAGCGCCTGTCCTCGGATTCGGGCCCCGTGGATGCGATCCGCGCAATCTTCGAAGGGGAGCGGGTGATCGCACCGGGCGAGCCGCTTCCGGCCTGCGAGGTCAAGTTGGGCTCGACGGTGGCTACCAACGCATTGCTCGAGCGCCGGGGGGCGCCCACCCTCCTGGTGGCCAATCGCGGCCTGGGTGATGTCATCACGATTGGAACCCAGGAGCGCCCCCTGCTCTTTGCCCTGGATATTCAGCGCCCTGCGCCGCTTCACGCCGAAGTCCTCGAAGTCGCGGGCCGGGTCGCCGTGACGGGGCAGGAGGTGGAGCCCCTGGAACTCGACGCGCTGGCCGAGCAATTGCGTGCAGCGCGGGGGCGCGGCATCGACTCCGTTGCCATCTCGCTGATTCACGCCTACGCGTTCCCCGACTTCGAACTCCGCATCGCTGCCCTGGCCGCGGACTTGGGCTTCGGCCACGTGGTTTGTTCCCATGCGGTGGCCCGTGAAATGGGCTTGCTGGCCCGGGGCGAGACGGCGGTGGCGGATGCCTACCTGACACCTCTTCTACGCGCCCACGTGGCCCAATTGGCCGCCGCCTTGCCCGGTTCCCGTTTGCGCTTCATGCAATCCTCGGGCGGGCTGACCGACGCGCGTCGCTTTCGCGGTCCCAATGCCCTGCTTTCAGGGCCCGCGGGCGGGGTGGTGGCTGCCGCCCGGGTTGCGGCCCAGGCGGGTTTCCGCCGGGCATTGGCCTTCGATATGGGCGGCACTTCAACCGATGTCTCCCTGATCGAGTCCGGTGCGGCGGATCGCTCCTTCGAAACCCGGGTGGGGGGTGTTCGGGTCCGCGCCCCCATGCTGCGCATCCACACCGTGGCGGCGGGCGGGGGTTCGCTCTGCCGCTTCGATGGCTTTCGTTTGACCGTGGGGCCAGAAAGTGCGGGGTCGGACCCGGGCCCCCTCTGCTACGGCGTGACCGGACCCGAGGGTCAGCTCAGGGCGAGCGAACTGAGTCTCACCGATATCAACCTGGCCCTGGGCCGGGTTCAGCCCGATCGCTTTCCCTTTCCCCTGCATGCCGCGCCCGTCGGCCGGGCCCTGGGCGAATTGCAGCGGCGGATGGCGGCGGCGGGGCTCGACCTGGACGAGGAGGGAATTGCCGCGGGCTTCGTGGAGATCGCCAATGCGAGCATGGCGGACGCCATCGCCCAGGTCTCCGTGGCCCGGGGCGTAGATCCTCGCGACCATGTCCTGGTGGGTTTCGGCGGGGCCGGGGGTCAACACGTCTGTGCCCTGGCCCGGCGGCTGGGGATTCAGACAATCCTGCTCCACCCCCTGGCGGGCCTGCTTTCCGCCTACGGCATCGGCGTGGCGGATGTGACCTGGGATGCCCAACACGATGCGGGACGCCTGCCCCTGGAGCCGGGCCCCGCGTTGCCGACCGGGGTCTGCACGCTCTTCGAGCAACTCGAGGCTCGGGGCGAAGAGGCGCTGGCTGGGGAAGGAGTTCAAATGTCCGGGCTTCGCCGTCAGCGCCTGCTCGACCTGCGCTATCGCGGCAGCGAATCAGCGCTGACCCTGGCTCGGCCCGAGGAGGGGGGCGACGGAGCGGATGCCTGGCTCGCGGCGTTTGCCGCCGAGCACAGGCGCCGTTTTGGTTATGTGCGCCCGGACTCCGACGTGGAGATCGTGACCGCGAGAGTCCATGCGGTGGCGCCTGCGGCCCGGGCCGGGCAGGGGAGTGCCGGTTCCGACTCGGACCGGGTCCGGTCCGAGGGCCGGCCCATCACCGTGGCCGAGCCCGTTCGGCGGGCCTCGGTGCACTTCGCCCAGGAGGGCAGGCTCGAAACCGATGTCTATCGCCGAGAGGATCTGCTGCCCGGAGCCGAACTCGCCGGACCGGCGGTGATCCTCGAGGAAAGCGGCACGGTGGTTCTCGATCCGGGCTTCGTGCTGCGGGTCGATGGGGAGGGCGTGCTGCGATTGCAGGACACGGTTTCCGAACGGGCGTCTTCGCAAGGGCCCGCCGCGTCGGATCCGCCCTCGGAAGTCGATCTTCAACATCCCGATCCGGTGCGGCTCGAGGTTTTTGGCAACCGCTTCATGTCCATGGCGGAACAAATGGGCGCGGTGCTTCGCAACACCGCGGTCTCGACGAATATCAAGGAGCGGCTCGATTACTCGTGCGCGATTTTCGATGCCGAGGGCGGGCTGGTTGCCAACGCGCCCCATATTCCCGTGCATCTCGGGGCCATGGGGGCCACGGTCCGCGCGGTGCGTGCGCGCTTTCCCCGCATGGCGCCGGGGGATGCGGTGGTGACCAACGACCCCTTTGCCGGGGGCTCGCATCTGCCCGATGTCACGGTGGTCACGCCGGTCTTCGTGGCCAGCGGAGAAGCGGCTGATTTTTTCGTTGCGAGCCGCGGGCATCATGCGGATCTCGGGGGGAGTACGCCCGGTTCGATGCCGCCGGATTCCACCCGCCTCGAGGAGGAGGGCGTGCTGATTCCGGCATTTCGGCTGGTGAGTGGAGGCGAACTCGCCGAGGCTCGGATGCGCGGCCTGCTGACGGCGGGCCCCTATCCCGCGCGTTGCCCGGACGACAACGTATCCGACCTCGAAGCCATGGTGGCGGCCAACCGCGCGGGCGAACGGCTGCTCCGGGCCTTTGTGGGGGAGCAGGGCGAGCGAGCCGTCGCGGTGACCATGGCGCAGTTGCAGCGCGCCTCGGCGGCGAAGGTTTCCCGAGAGATCGGGAAGTTGCCCGATGGGACTTTCCGCTTCGCCGATCGCATGGATTCGGGAACCCCCGTCTGTGTCGAGGTCATCGTCGAGGGGGATCGCATGGCGGTGGACTTCGCGGGGACGGGAGCGGCGGATCGCTACAACCTCAACGCGCCGCGCGCCGTTGTGGAGGCCGCCCTCATCTACGTGGTGCGTTCATTGGTGGACGAACCCGTGCCCCTCAACGGGGGCTGTCTGGCGCCGGTCACGCTTCGCGTGCCCGAGGCCTCGCTCCTCGATCCGCCGCCGGGCAGCGCTGTCGTGGGGGGCAACGTCGAAACCTCCCAGCGCGTGGTGGATGTTCTGCTCGGCGCATTGGGTCTCGCTGCGGCCAGCCAGGGCACCATGAACAACGTCACGTTCGGAAACGCGGATTTCGGCTATTACGAGACGTTGGGCGGGGGCGCAGGGGGTGGCCCCGCTTTCGATGGTGCTTCCGGGGTGCATACGCATATGACGAATACGCGGATCACGGACCCCGAGGTACTCGAAGCGCGCTACCCGGTGCGTTTGGAGCGCTTTTCCTTGCGTCCAAACTCGGGGGGAACTGGGCTTCATCCCGGTGGCGACGGGCTGGTACGCGCGTATCGGTTTTTAACGGACGTGACGTTGAGCCTCTTGACCGAACGCCGGGAAGTCCCGCCCTGGGGGCTCGAAGGCGGCGGCCAGGGAGCCTGCGGGCGCAATGTGCTGGTGCATCGAGACGGGCATCATGAAGCATTGGCCGCAAAGTGTTCGCGCGCGGTTGCTGCGGGTCAGTGTTTGATCGTGGAGACACCCGGCGGCGGGGGTTGGGGTTGCGCCGAGTCGTCGGGATGAGGGCGTGCGGGCTTGCCCCCTTGAACAGGGTGGCTACTGTCGGCCCGGGCGCGTAGCTCAATTGGCAGAGCAAGGGACTCTTAATCCCTAGGTTCAGGGTTCGATTCCCTGCGCGCTCACCATCCTCGGTTGGCCTCGCTAGACTGACCCCATCGGGCTGCCGGGGTGGCGGAACTGGTAGACGCAGTGGCCTTAGGAGCCACCGTCCTAGGACGTGCAGGTTCGACTCCTGTCCCCGGCACCACCCGTGATCCCGCTCGCCGTCCGAGAAGGGGCACTCACCCGCCCCGTGCAAGCCGCGAGGCCCGGAGCTATCGTTCGCGCCTCGTTGCCGCTCGTGACCGCACAGGCCTTCTTTGCGGTGGGGTTCGTCCCCCGAGACGGTTCTATGTTCTCAAGTCGAAGGGGCTCTGGGCCAGTCGCCCGAGGCCGCCCCGGGTTCTCCGGCGTTCGGCCCAGCTGCGAGTGGCGAGTTGGGGGACGTTCGGGCTGGTGCGAAGATTTCCCCGGGCCGCTCGGTCGTGCCCGTGAGAGGGTTGAAAAGAATGGTTGAAGCAGGCAGCGCCAAGGAAGATATTCGGGTCGAGTGCAGCGAGACCAGTTCGGTGCTTCGGAGCGTTCGCGTCGAGGTGGATGCAGCGCGGGTGGGCAAGGCATTCGACAGCGCGTACGGAGAACTGCGCAAGACCGCAAGCATCAAGGGCTTCCGCCCCGGCAAGGTTCCGCGCTCGGTGCTCGAGCGGCTCTACGGGGCGAGCATGCCCGATCAGGTCGAGCGAGTGCTGGTTTCCGAGACCCTCGCGTCCGCCATCGAGACCGCCGAAGTGATGCCGGTTTCGGAGCCCGATATCGACGCGGAGCGCCCGGAGCCGGGTAGTCCTTTTTGTTATACGGCGCACGTCGAGGTCAAGCCCCAGATCGAGTTGCCGGATCTGAGTCAAGTCGAGGGGCGCAAGCCCATCGTCCTGGTGGGGGATGACGAAGTTGAAGCCCAACTCGAAAGTCAGCGTGAGAAGGCAATCAAGTGGGTGGAGGAGCCCGAGGAAACTGCCGCCGCGGACGGCCATAGCCTGACGATGAATTTTGTCGGTCGAATCGACGGCGAGGTCTTCCAGGGAGGGAGTGGCGACGGCGTCAATCTCGAACTCGGCACCGGTAGCATGATTCCCGGCTTCGAGGACCAGCTTGTCGGCGTGAAGACCGGGGAGAGCCGCCAATTGGAGGTGACTTTCCCGGACGATTACGGCCCGGAGGAGTTGAACGGAAAGCCCGCGACCTTCGACTGCGAGGTCACCGCCGTCCGCCGCAAGGAATTGCCCGAACTCGACGATGACTTTGCGAAGGATCTGGGTGATTTCGAGGATCTCGATGCGTTCCGGGCCCAACTTCGGGGCGATCTCGAAGGTACCCGCAACGAGAGTGCCGCCCGGGCGCTGGATCGCTCGCTGATGGACTCGTTGATCGAACTCTGCGATTTCGAGGTTCCACCCGGGGTGGTTCAGGGGCAGCTGGAGAGCCAGATGCAGTCCATGCATCGGCAATTTCAAGGCCGCGTTCCCGAGGATGTCCTGCACGAACAGCTCCGGCGCATGCAGGAGGACGGCCGCCCGATGGCGGAGCGCCGGGTGCGCGAGATGTTGTTGGTGGACGCGATCGCGGGGGATCAGTCGATGGAAGTTTCCCCCGAAGAGGTGGATGGGCGTTTGGAGGAAATGGCATCGGGCCAGGGAATGGACCTGGAACAGATACGGAGCATGGCCAAATCCCAGAACTGGTTGCCCGCTGTCGAGCAGGAGGTTCGCGAGCGCAAGGTCTACGCGCACCTTGCCGAATGCGCGAAGGTCGTCGACGTCGAGCCCGAAGTCACGGATGCCGAGTCCGGAACAGCAGTCTAAAGCCCCTGCAGATTCGGCATTCTTCCCCGAATATTTCGCGTAGGTCCCAAGGGCGCGGGGACGGGTGCGGGGCAACCGGAGGCAGTTCGCCGTGGGGAAGGCGCCGGTTCGGGCTGGCCTTGACCGTGTTCACGGTCTACCTTCCGCGCTTGAAAATGCTTGCCGGATCGAGTCGGACGGCACCCCCTCAGCGTCCTGTACCGGTCTTCTTCGATACTTCGATGCGTGCCGAGCGTCGGAGCGACAATGAAGGCTCTGTAGGTTCTCTCACGAGACAACAAGGGATATTGAGATGGGTGCAGGAAGCGAATACCACTCGACCGATGGGTCTTCGTCCGACCGGCGGGCGATCGGCATGATCCCCCCGGGCTTGCATTGCGCTGCGTCCCTAGCGTGGTCGAGGCAATCGCCTGCGACTCGGGGACGGATCGGATGTATGATGGTTGGAATCCAAGTCGATGCCGAGGAGGAGGCGGCGGAGTAGATCCATGGTCATTCCGTATGTTGTTGAACAAAATCAGCGTGGCGAGCGAGTCTTTGACATTTATTCGAGGCTTTTGCGCGACCGTGTGATCTTCCTGGGGACAGAGATCAACGACGACGTCGCCAACGTCGTGGTGGCCCAGCTCCTTTTTCTCGAGGCGGACGATCCGGAACACGATATCCACCTCTATATCAATTCTCCGGGCGGCTCGATCACCGCGGGTCTCGCCATCTACGACACGATGGCTTTTATCCGGCCCCACGTGAGCACCACCTGCATTGGCCAGGCGGCCTCCATGGCGGCCTGGCTTTTGGCGGCGGGTCATCCCGGTAAGCGCACGGCGCTCAGCAACGCACGGGTGATGATTCATCAGCCCATGGGCGGGGCGCGGGGGCAGGCCTCGGATATCGATATCCAGGCGAAGGAGATCCTGAGCCTGCGGCAGCGGATGAACGAGATCCTGGCCGAATTGACGGGCCAGGGAGCGGATCGGATCGCGGCCGACACCGAGCGCGACTACCACATGAGTTCCGAAGAGGCGCTCAAGTACGGCATTGTCGATCAGGTGATGAAGAACCGTCCCGGTGCGGGCGATGGCGACGCGCCCGCTGCGGCGAAGGAGTAAGAACGAATGAAGCAGCGCGATGACAACGCGAATCTCTCCTGCTCGTTTTGCGGGAAGAGCCAGAAGGAAGTCAAGAAGCTCATCGCTGGGCCGACGGTCTACATCTGCGACGAATGCATCGAATTGTGCAACGACATCATCGCCGAGGAGTACGGGCAAGATGAGACTCGCCCCCCGACTTCCCGGGTCCTGAAGCCCAAGGAAATCAAGGCAGCCCTGGACGAATACGTGGTGGGCCAGGACGAGGCCAAGAAAGTTCTTTCGGTCGCCGTGCACAATCATTACCGGCGCATCGAGAGCGGGGCCCTTGTGGGCGAGGTCGAGTTGCAGAAGGCGAATATCCTGCTTCTTGGGCCGACCGGGTGTGGCAAGACGCTGCTCGCCCAGACCCTGGCGAAGGTTCTCGACGTTCCCTTCACCATTGCGGATGCCACGACGCTGACCGAAGCCGGCTATGTGGGCGAGGATGTCGAGAACATCATCCTCAACCTGCTCCAGGCCGCCAATTACGATGTGGAGCGAGCCCAGCAGGGAATCATCTACATCGACGAGATCGACAAGATCGCGCGCAAGAGCGAGAACCCCTCCATTACCCGAGATGTCTCGGGAGAGGGCGTTCAGCAGGCCCTCCTCAAGATCATCGAGGGGACCACCGCCAGCGTCCCCCCGAAGGGAGGGCGAAAGCATCCCCAACAGGAGTTTCTGCAGATCGATACCTCCAACATCCTCTTTTTGTGCGGCGGCGCCTTCGTGGGCCTGGAAAAGATCGTTGAGCGCAGAATCGGGGTGAAGGGACTGGGCTTTGGTGCCGATATTCAGGTCAGTAGCGACCAACGTAAGGGCGAGCTCCTGGGCGCCGTGGAGGCCGAAGACTTGTTGCACTTTGGACTGATTCCCGAGTTCATCGGGCGGCTTCCCGTAACGGCGACCCTGGGCGAGCTGAGCGAGGATGCTCTTCTCGAGATTCTGACCCAGCCGAAGAATGCGCTGATCAAGCAGT
Source organism: Myxococcales bacterium (assembly GCA_014240165.1). Lineage (GTDB taxonomy): Bacteria > Myxococcota_A > UBA9160 > UBA9160 > UBA4427 > JAZXM01. Next base: position 16,495 of record JAAZXM010000028.1, read on the forward strand.
ATCAGAAGCTCTTCGAGTTCGATGAGGTGGGTCTTCGATTTACCGATGGCGCGTTGCGGGCGGTGGCACGTAAAGCCCTGGCACAGAAATCAGGAGCTCGGGGACTGCGCGCGATTCTCGAGAGCGCGATGCTCGAAATCATGTACGAGATTCCCTCCCGTGACGATGTGGAGGAATGCGTGGTCAACGAGGAGGTCATACAGCAGGGAACCAACCCCCTGCTGGTCTTCAAGCGTGAAGCTGAATCGGCCTGAGGGCTGACTCAAAGGGAAGGAAGTTCGGATGGGTTTCTCCAGCGACGAAGAAGAGGGCACCCCGGGCGGTTCGAGCGAAGAGCCGCGGGTCGTTCCGCTGCTGCCGCTGCGCGATATCGTTGTCTTTCCCCACATGGTGGTGCCGCTTTTCGTCGGCCGAGCCAAGTCCATTCAGGCCCTCGAGGATGCCATGGCGGGTTCCCGGGAGCTGATGCTCTCGGCCCAGCGCCAGGCCGGGCAGGAAGAGCCCTCGGCCGAGGACATCTACTCGGTGGGCACGCTCGGAAGCATCATCCAGTTGCTGCGATTGCCCGACGGTACGGTGAAAGTGCTGGTCGAAGGCAAATCCCGCGCGCGGATCCAGTCCTTCCAGAGTAATTCGCCCTATTTCTCGGTGCGCGTCGAAGAGTTGCCTGATGCCGAGGTCAAGGGCGCCGATGCCGAAGGCCTCGTCCGCACCGTGCAGTCGACTTTCGAGACCTACTCGAAGCTCAACAAGAAAGCGCCTGCGGAACTGCTCAGTACGATTGGGGCGATTGATGAGCCCGGTAAGTTGGCGGACAGCATCGTCGTCCACTTGAATCTCAAGCTCGAAGACCGGCAATCCCTGCTGGAGGGTTCGGATCCCGTCGAGCGCCTGGACGAAGTCTACTCGCGTATGCAGGCGGAGATCGAAGTTCTTGAGGTGGAGCGTAAGATCCGAGGCCGCGTCAAGAAACAAATGGAGCGGTCGCAGAAGGAGTACTACCTCAACGAGCAAATGCGGGCGATCCAAAAGGAGCTCGGAGATCGCGACGACGCCAAGGGTGAAGTCGATGAACTCGACGAGTTGCTCCAGGCCAAGGATATGCCCGACGACGCTCGGGAGCGGGTGGAAAAGGAAGTCAGCAAGCTCAAGATGATGTCGCCCATGAGCGCCGAGGCCACGGTGGTTCGCAATTACATCGACTGGATGCTCGACCTGCCGTGGCACGAATGCAAAGAAGAGTTGGAGGATCTCGACGAGTCGGAAGCGATTCTCGAGGCCGATCACTATGGGCTGGAGAAGCCGAAGGATCGGATCCTTGAATTTCTCGCGGTGCAGACCCTGGTAGAACGGATGAAGGGGCCCATTCTCTGCCTGGTGGGACCGCCCGGCGTGGGCAAGACCTCCCTGGGCAAGTCCATCGCTCGGTCGACGGGTCGGGATTTCGTTCGGATCAGTCTCGGCGGAGTTCGGGACGAGGCCGAGATTCGGGGCCATCGCCGAACCTACGTGGGGGCGATGCCGGGCAAGGTGATTCAGAGCCTCAAGAAGGCGGGCACCAGCAATCCCGTATTCCTGCTCGACGAAGTCGACAAGATGTCGATGGATTTTCGCGGAGATCCCTCCGCGGCGCTTCTCGAAGTCCTCGACCCCGAGCAGAACCACACCTTCAGCGATCACTATCTCGATGTGGATTACGACCTCTCCAAGGTCATGTTCGTGTGTACGGCGAACGTACTCAGTGAGATCCCTCGACCTCTGCAGGATCGAATGGAGGTCATCCAGATCCCGGGTTATATCGAGTCGGAAAAACTCGAGATTGCCCGGCGCCACCTGCTCGACAAGGTGCGCGAGGCCAATGGCCTGACCGATGAGCAGATCAGTTTCAGTGATGCCGCGATCATGGATGTGATCCGTTATTACACCCGTGAATCGGGTGTCCGGAACCTGGAGCGCGAACTCGCCTCCATCCACCGGAAGGTGGCCCGGGAAGTGGTCAAGGCCGGCGACGATTGGAAGAAGTGCCGGGTGACGCCCCGCCTGGTCAAGAAATATCTCGGCGTTCATCGCTTCCGCTTTGGTAAGATCGAGTCCGAGGATCGCATCGGCGTCACCACCGGTCTGGCCTACACCGAGGTCGGAGGAGAACTGCTCCAAACAGAGGTTTCGGTCTCGGCGGGGCAGGGCAAACTGCAGATCACCGGCCGTCTGGGTGAGGTGATGCAGGAATCGGCGGGCGCCGCCATGTCCTATGTGCGTTCCCGGGCCAAGCAACTCGGGCTCAAGCGCGATTTCTACACCAAGGTGGATCTGCACGTGCACGTGCCCGAGGGCGGTACGCCCAAGGACGGACCCTCGGCCGGGATTACCCTGGCGACGACAATCGCTTCGGCCCTGACCCGTGTCCCCGTCAAGGCGAACGTGGCCATGACGGGCGAAATCACCCTGCGCGGCCGGGTCTTGCCCATTGGCGGGCTCAAGGAGAAGTTGATCGCCGCGCACCGTGGGGGTGTCGACACCGCGATCATCCCCAAGGAGAACGAGAAGGATCTGAAGGATCTGCCCGCGCAGATCAAGAAGAGCCTCAAGATCATCCTCGTCGATCATATGGACGAGGTCCTTTCCCACGCGCTGGCGGTGCCGGATCCGAGCGCCTTCCTCCAGGCGGGGGTTCACGACTTCGACGATATCTACGAAGTACCCCGCGCCTCGACGGGTGCCCCCACTGATGTGCCGCACCCGGCCGGAGTCAATTGAGGAGCGCCCAGGTGCGCTGAGAATCATTCGCTGTCCGGGCGTGTAGCTCAGTTGGTTAGAGCATCTCGTTTACACCGAGAGGGTCCGCGGTTCGAATCCGTGCACGCCCACCACCGGCGCTCCGTTTGCCCCCGCTATGCCCGGCTTCCGCCGCAGGGGTCGGGGAAGCTCGACTTCAGGGCGCTTGCCTCGAAGGGGATGGTCTGGGTTAGACTGAACCTCCTTTCCAGACGATCCCTTCCGCGCGCGCCACTTTCGCGCGAGCGCATATCCAGGAGTCCAACGCGATGCCCGAACTGTCCAGCGATCCGCTTTCTCCCAAAGAATTCATGGAGGTGTTCATCCCCACCGCGCTCGCAGAGGCCACCCTCGACGCGGAGACCGATGTCAAATTGGGCGTCAAACTCGAAGGAGAGGGCGGAGGGGAATGGGTTGTTCACCTCTCGGGCGGGGAGTTCAAGGTGGATGCAACCGAGCGCGACGTAGCGGCGTTCACCCTGGTGCAGACCGTGGAGGATTGGCGCGGCGGGCTCTGGGAAGGGCGTGGAGGGGTATTTGGCGAGCAGGCCAAGGTGCTGCTGACCCAGGGCGGCGCCGGGAGCGAGGATGCGCCGCCGCCCAATGCCAAGGTGATGGAGCAACTCCAGGCCCTGGGCGGATTGATCCAGGCCACGGTCACGGGTGGCGAGGGGGGCGATTGGAGCATCGGCTTCAAACTCGGGCCGGGAGCCTTGCCCGACGAACCCACCACCCATATCAAGATCGAGGCGGCAGATGCCGAGGCGCTTCAGAGCGGTTCCCTCGATCCCATGCAGGCTTTCATGAGCGGGAAGATTCAGGTCATCGGAGATATGGCCCTGATGATGCAGATGCAGGCCATTGCCATGTCAGCCGGGAACTGAAGCCTCCCGGTTCGAAGCTTTCGAGCAGGATCGGTCTTTGCGGCCGGGCTCAGCGGTGCCCGCCGCCGCCCCTTCCGCGTCGGCGTCCCCGGCGCTGGGGCTCCGCTTTCACCTGGATACGGACGCTCTTGCGGGTGACGAGGCCCGCCTCGGTTTGCGCTGCGAAGCGGAAGACCCAGTCGCCGACATCCCTCGCCCGGGGTTTCCAGCGCAGGCGCCCTCGGCCCTCACCCCGATCCTCGAAATCCAGGCGAAGCGCGGCAGAATCGACGCTCCTCGGTTCGTTGTCTTCCAAACGGTAGGCCTCGACCTCGAGGCTCATCGGCGGCTCATCGTGTGAGCGCCCACGCCGTTTCCCCTTGGTCGCGCTCGCCGTGGCCCGGACCCGCACCTCGAACCGGCGGCCCACCGTGACGCGTTCTTCGTCGAGTTCGACATCGACGAAATCGGGCAGGGTGATGCCGTAGACCGCTACGGGCCCGGCGCGTTCGTCGAGCCAGATCACCCGTCGCCCCGCGATCGCGGATTCGCTCTGGTTGCCCATCTGGGCGGTGAGTCGCTGGATCGGGCAAAGCCCGAGTACGGCGTCGTATTCGCAGAAGAAGACGTCGCTGGCCTCGTCGCCCACCGAGGCGTCCCAGACCAGCCGGTTCCCGGCGAGCCGCGGGGTGGAGTCGCGCACGTTGGGGGCGATTTCGATGGGCGGGCAGGCCCCGGTCTCCGGGTCGAATTCACAGAGCAGCAGGGGTTGATTGCGCCCGAAACTGAATTTGACCCACGCGATCAGGTTTCCCGAGACGGCCACCCGGGAGAAGGGGCTGATGGTCTCGGGGAGCACCCGCGCCGGGCATGCGCCGGTGGCCGGGTCTATGGGGCAGAGCGCGACGCGCTGCCCCCCCTGATGTTCGATCCAGGTCAATGTCTCCCCGTCGCTGCGCAGGAAACTGCGCCGGGCGGGTGGCAATCCGAGATCGTATTCCACGCACTCCGATCCGGCCGTGTCCGGCGCGCACGCCCTCAAACTCGAGTCCCCCCCGCTTTCGGCGGCGAGCCAGAAAATGCGTCCCTGGGCGCTCAGGGGTCTCTGGGAGGCCGTCCTGTCCGGGTCCACGCCCATCGGAGGGCAAACCCCGGTGATCAGATTCAGCACGCAGCCGAAGGCCTCGACTCGGCCGAGACCCGTGGTTTCTCCGCTCCATGTCGCCACCAAGGAGCGCGCCTTGCGCGCCCGCGGGTGGCGTTCGGATTCCCGCGCACGGGGCGCGCGTGAAACCGAGGGATTGCGCTCGTCGGCCTCGGTGGCGGCGAGCGTCCACTGCCGGCCCGATAGGAAATCGGTGACGAAGGCATTCCAGTGGTCTGCGCTTTGGGGCGGCTGGTCCGGTGTGCGCCGGGCTTCCCAGGCCACGAAGCGTCCGTTCAACTCGGCGCCGCTGATCGATGGCCCCGGTGCGGTTACGGGCATGAAGCGATTGCGCTCCAGACTCAGGGGGAGGAATTCGCGGTACACCCGGCCGTCCGCCGCCCGAACCTCGAGGCGCACCACGTAGGTGCCCTCGTCCGCGTCGCGGATATCCCAGTAGCCGAGGACGCCATCGCGTACGGCTGCCCCATGCGCCGGGGTGATGGGGAGCCAGGCATCCGGAACGTTCCCGCGGCCGTAGGAGAGAGTGAAGTCCAACATGTCCGGGCCGCTCGCGGTTCCCCGTATGGCGATGCGGTTCGGCCCATCCCGGAGAGCGTCATCCCTGTCCTTGTCGCTGTCCTTGTCGTTGTCCTTGTCGTCGTCCCTGCCATCGTCCCTGTCGTCGTGGTCGTGTTCTTCGGGGTCTCTTTCCGGTGGGCCGGGTTGCAAAACGCTTCCGGCGCGGGGCGCGTCCAGGGCAGCTCGCAACCGGGGCAGGGGGAATTGCGCGAAGGCACCCGCGATGTCGAGCCGGCCCGCGCCCATCGCGTGGTCGTGGCCCGGGGGGCCGAGATCCGCCGCGCCCTGACGGATCAACCGGCGCAGGTCGGCGTACTCGAGGTCGGGGTAGGCCGCCAGCAGCAACGCCACCGCGCCGCTGACATGGGGCGCCGCCATCGAGGTGCCCGCCGAGCGCATATAGTCCGGGCCTACGGCGAAGGGCGCCGAACCCTCGTCGGCTGAAGAGCGGAGCGAAAGGATATTGCGCCGGGCCACGTAGACCCCGATCGCAGTGCCGGGGCCGCCTCCGGGCGCCGCCACGTCCACCCCCCAACCGAAATTCGTGAAAGTCTGGGAGGGCCGATCGTCCTGGCCCGAGGAGGCCACGGTGATGACCTCCCGCATATTCTCTGGGCTATTGGTCACCACGTCGGCATTGCGATTGCCCGCCGAGGTGACGATCACTGCCCCCATGGCATGCACCCAGCGCACGATCTCCTCGGCCAGGGGATTGCGCGGGCATGCGGGGCTGCACGACCAACTCGTGTTGATCACCCTGGCCCCGTTGTGGGCGGCGTAGAGGACCGCGCGCCAGAGGTCCGAATCGAGTCCCTCGCCCTCGGCGGGAAAGCCCTTGAGGGGCATGATGCGCGCCTTGGGGGCGACGCCAGCGATTCCGATACCGTTATTCGCCACCGCGGCGATGGTGCCCGCGACATGCGTGCCGTGGCCACGGTCATCGAAGGGATCCGGGTCTCCCACATCCAGCGGCCCGTCGTAAAAACCGTCCAGATCTCCGTCGACGGAGTTTGCGAAATCGAATCCCCTGAGATCGTCGATGAAGCCGTTGCCGTCGTCATCGATGCCGTTCCAATCGGCCGGGTCCACCCGGCCGTTGCCGTCGAGGTCTTCGCCGGGATTGACCCAGACGTTTGCCGCGATGTCCGGGTGGAGATAGTCGAGTCCGGTATCCACCACAGCCACCACCACGCCTTCGCCCTGGGTGAGGGACCAAGCTTCGGGGGCGCGCACGCGTTTCAATCCCCAGAGATCGTCGAAGTCCTGGTTCCAACTGCCCGAAGAGTGAAAGAAGGGGTCGTTGGGCGCGACGGGTGCCTGGTCCAATTGGTGGGTGTTGTCGCGCTGGACCCAGGCGACGTGGGGGTCTTTGCCATAGAGCGCCAATGCGGTCTCGGCGTCCACGCCCTCGCCGATCTCCACGCTGTAGATGTGGGCGAGGTCCGGAGGCGGCGCAGCGCTCTGGCCGCGCGGGCCGCCCCTTCCGCGTCGTCGTCCCTTTTTCTTCATCTTCTTCTGCAGGCTTTGTCCCAATCGCCGCCGCTGCTCGCCCAGGGAACTTCCGTCCGGACGACGGAAGAGGGCGCGAACCCCGCGCACGGCCACCCGGGCCTGCACGGTGTCCAGGGAGTCCGAGCCGTCCCGGGCTTCCGAGGCGAAGGTCCGCCCCTCGCGAAAGAGTGTTTCGGCGCACCCGTCCAGGGCGTGGCCCCCCTCGCTCTCGAATTTGACGATGATGCGCTCCCGGCGCGGCTCGGCCGATGCCGCTTGGCTGCTGACGAGCACCCATACGAGCGCCAGTGCGATGGGCGCGATCCGCCCGAGGACGTCGCGCCGCAAAGAGGGCCAGTGAATCGGTCGTACGCGGGACATCGGACTATTATGTCACGAAAGGGGCCAAGCCTGAATGAAGGATTTTCTCGCCTCTCACAGGGGCTCGAGACGGAATTCGGGCATCTTCCAACCATCGGGGCGAGGCGTTTTCGTCGCCTGCCTTGACTATTCGCGGATGCGTTGGCGGTGGCTTTTCGTCGTGGCCGAAGACCGGGCGGCCTTTTGTTTTGCGTGAAAACCGGGATTCGGCTACCCCTGTTGCGGCTGGAACGCCGCGCGGGGCGGTAGTTCAATTGGTTAGAGCACTGGCCTGTCACGCCAGAAGTTGCGGGTTCGATTCCCGTCCGTCCCGCCAGCCGCGCCCTCCATGGCTTCCGCTTCATCGGCCGATTTCTCGACTTTCGCCGGGTCGCGTGGGCCCCTCGGCCGGCCAGGGCCTGTGAGCAGGCCCGGAATACGCGCCGAAGCCTTCTGTGGCCCAATTATCAAAAATTGGGGAACCGCTTGAGGGCTGCCGGTGACAGAGCCACAACCCTTCGGTGGCGGCTTACTCCTTGGTCGTTGGTTGTGGGGGGGCGAGTGGATCCGCATTGCATTCCTCGCGTCCCCAACGACCCCGAGGCTGGGCGAAACGGCCGTGCGCCCAAGTCCTGCCAGGATCGGGGGGGAGATCGTCAAGGCCAAACTCAAGGTAAGCGACAACAACGCGAGACACGTCAAAGTTACTCCCTGGGCCGACCGCGCCCCTCCCAGCGCGCGGTCGGCCATCTCGCTTTTCCCCGGCCATCTTTCCATTCGCATCGCCCGACGCCCGACGCCCGACGCCCGATGCAAGATGGCGCCCGGATCACGGTCGACCCGATTGTCTCCGGCCCCCGCGCGCGGGGAAACCTCAGTCCGCCCCGGGCCGCTTTCGCCTGCGCCGCCATTCGGAGAGCCGAGCCGCGATGGCGCCCTCGGCGCCTTTTTCCTTGGGGGCGTAGAAATGCTCTCCGGCGATCTCGTCGGGCAGGTTATCGGTGGCGACGAACTCGTCCTCGGCGTCATGGGGATAGACATATCCATCCCCGTAGCCGAGCTCTTTCATCAAGCCGGTGGGCGCGTTGCGCAGATGCATGGGCACCGGGAGCGACCCGGTCCGCTCCACCGCCTCCTGGGCGCGACCCAGGGCCGCGTAGGCGGCGTTGCTCTTGATCGCGCACGCCAGGTAGCTGGTGGCCTGGGCGAGGGCGATTCGGCATTCGGGCATGCCCAATCGCTCCACGGCCTGGTAGGTCGAGGTGGCCAGGCTGAGCGCCCAGGGGTCGGCGTTGCCCACGTCCTCCGACGCAAAGATCAGCAGGCGACGGGCCAGGAAGAGCGGCTCCTCGCCGGCGGCGAGCATCCGGGCCAGGTAATAGAGCCCGGCATCGGGATCACTGGCGCGCAAGCTCTTGATGAAGGCCGAGACCAGGTTGTAGTGCTCTTCCCGATCGCGGTCGTAGAGGAGGAGCTTGCGCCCGGCCGCCTCGCGCACGGTCTCGGGGGGGAGCGGATGACCGGAGTCGGGCCCACGGAGGTGGATCGCCGCCGCGGCCTCGAGCAGGCCCAGGGCCTTGCGGGCGTCGCCTTCGCCGAATTCCACGATGGCGTTCCGGCTGGCCTCAGCCAATACGAGCCCCTGCTTGCCCAGCCCGCGTTCCTCGTCCGCCACCGCAGCGTCGATCACTCGCCCCAGCGCTTCCGCTTCCAGGGGCTGCAGGGTCAATACACGGCTGCGCGAGAGCAGGGGCGCATTCACGGTGAACGAGGGGTTCTCGGTGGTGGCGCCCACCAGGGTCACCGTTCCGGCCTCGACATGGGGCAGGAGAACGTCCTGTTGCGCCCGGTTCAGCCGATGGATTTCGTCGATGAAGAGCAGAGTGCGCAGGTTCGTCCGCCGGGCGGTCTCCACCGCTTCGCGAATCTCCTTGACGCCGGCCACCACCGCGGAGAGTGCATCGATGCGGGTATCGGGCGCATCCGCGAGCAGCCAGGCGAGGGTGGTCTTGCCGCTGCCGGGTGGCCCCCAGAGGATGATCGAGGGGATCTCTCCGGCTTCCACCATGGAGCGAAGCGCGGTGCCCTCGCCCAGGAGCGCCTCCTGGCCGATCATGTCATCGAAACGGCGAGGTCGCATGCGGTCGGCCAGGGGAGCGTGGGGGTCCACCGTGCGCCGGGGCCGGTTCGGGAAAAGATCCATGGTGCCATCGGGGGCCATGGGCCAAGCTTAGCCCGCGGGCCCCGCCGTCGCGGAGCCTTGAGGGAAAGCCCAACTCGGGGGATCATGGGCGCGAGGAAGCGAGACGGATGACGATTCGTTCGGTAGGTATTTGCTTGAAGGAAGACCAGCCCCAGGCCGAGGGTGCCGTGAGGCAGTTGGTGGAATGGCTCGGCGAAAGATCCATCACGGTGCTGGGCGATGCCCAATGCGCGGGCTGGGCCGGGCTCGAGCCTTGCTCCCGTGAGGCCCTGGCCCAGCAGGCGGATCTCATCGTGGCCCTGGGCGGCGATGGGACGCTGCTCTCCGTGGCGCGGGCCACGGGTACCCGCTCGGTCCCCATTCTGGGGGTGAACCTGGGGCGCCTGGGTTTCCTCGCGGAAGTCAGCGCCGAAGAACTTCTCCCCGCCCTCGACAAGGCCTTTTCCGGCGATCTCGCCGTGGTTTCCCGCATGCGCCTGGATGTCCGGGTACGCCGGGACAACGAGGAAGTGGGCGCCTTTCTCGCGCTCAACGACGCGGTGATCACCAATTCTCAACTCTCGCGAATGATCGATCTCGACCTCTACGCCGACGCGGTCCGCGTGACCACCTACCACGCTGATGGTCTGATCATCGCGACCCCGACCGGTTCGACGGCTTACTCGCTTTCAGCCGGAGGGCCGTTGCTTGCGCCCGATCTCGAGGCCCTGGTGCTCACTCCGATTTGTCCGCATTCCCTGACCCAGCGGCCCCTCGTTCTGCCCGAGACCGCGGAGGTCGAAGTGGTGCCCCATGTTCGCGGAGAGGGCGCGTCCCTCACTGTGGACGGGCAGACCGGCCTGGCCGAACTCCGGGAGGGCGACCGAATTACGGTGCGCCGCTCGGATCACCCGGTGGAAATCGTCGCGTCCCCGTTTCTTGATCGCTATGAAATTCTGCACGCCAAGCTGCGCTGGGGAGAGCGATGATCGAAAGCCTTCGGATCGAGAACGTCGCGATCGTCGAAGAAGCCCAGTTGGAGTTCGGGTCGGGTCTCAACGTCTTGACCGGTGAAACCGGGGCGGGCAAATCCATCGTGCTCGGGGCTCTCTCCCTTCTGGTGGGCGCCCGTGCCCAGCGCGACAGCGTTCGCAAGGGCGCCGATCAGGGCGTGGTGGAGGCCCTGTTCCGGACGGACGCGCTGGCCCAACTCGAGGCGGAACTCGGCGCTCTTGACCTGCTGCCAGCGGCGGAGGGCGAAGTCGACCCAGGCGATGCCCACGAACTCGTGGTGCGGCGTTCCCTGGCGGCGGGTGGCCGGAGCCGTTCGCGCATCGGCGGCCAGTTGGTTCCGGTTTCGACCCTCGCGGAGATTCTGGGCGGCCGAGTGGAGATCTCGAGCCAACACGCCTCCCAGGGCCTTCTCCGGCCCGAGGCCCATGGCCGCTATCTCGACGCGGCGGGTGCCTTGGAGGCGACCCGGGAAGCCGTGGGGGAGGCTTTCGAATCCCTGCGTGCGCTGGATGCCGAATGCGAGCGTCTGGCTTCGGAGGCCGAAGAGCGACTTCGCCAACACGATTTTCTGGCGTTCCAGCTGAACGAGATCGAGGAGGTCGGCCTCGAGCCCGGGGAACTCGAGACCCTCGACCAGGAGCATGGCCGCCTGGCCCATGCCGAGAGCCTACGCGCCGAGGGGGGCGAGGCCCTGGCGAGCCTGGGAGGTGACGACTCGGGCGGCGCCCCCAGCGGAGCGACCGACGCGGTGGCTCGCGCCCTTCGCGGGGCCGAGTCCATGCTCAAGCACGATTCGGGACTCGCGCCCTGGCGCGAGCGTCTGGTGGCGCTGGATGCCGAGTTGCGCGATCTCGCGGCGGACCTCGAACGCTATCTCGACGGGATCGAGGGCGACCCGGCGCGGCTGCGCACGCTGGAGGATCGCATCGCCCAGGTGGAACGGTTGCGGCGCAAATACGGCGCCCGGGAAGAGGAGATCTTCGCCCAGCGCGATCGGCTGCAGGCCGAGCGGGCCTCGGCGGAGGGGGCCGACGAGCGGCTGGAGGAACTCCGGGCCGAGCGTCCCGGGCGGGTTGCTGCGTTGACTCGGATCGCGGGCAAGCTCAGCGCCGGACGAAAAAAGGCGGCCCGCAAGCTCACCCAGAAGGTTCAGCGATCCCTGGCAGGTTTGGGCATGCCCGACGGGCGCTTCGAAGTTGAATTCGCGGTGCCCGCCCAGGCGGGACAATGGCCCGAGGGGGCTGCCAGTGGGCCCAGCGGAGCCGAGGCTCCCGAGTTTCGCTTCTCGGCCAATAAGGGCGAGGCGCCGCGGGCTCTACAGAAGGTGGCTTCCGGGGGCGAACTCTCCCGTGTCTTCCTGGCGCTGAAGGGGGCGCTGCGCGGCGCCGGCGCCCCGATGGTGCTGGTCTTCGACGAAGTGGATGCGGGGATCGGTGGCCGGGCCGCCGAGCGTGTGGGCCGCGCGCTCGCCGAACTCGCCCAACGTCACCAGGTGCTTTGCATTACGCATCTTCCGCAGATCGCAGTCTTCGCCGATCGGCATTTCCGCGTGGAGAAAGCCGAGGCCCGGGGCCGGGTCCGGGCGCGGATCGTGCCCCTCGATGCCGATGGGCGGGTTGAGGAGATTGCCCGCATGGCCGGGGGCGAAGCGATCTCCGAAGCCACCCGAGCCCACGCCCGGGAACTGCTCGCTGGGGCAAGCGCCGGCTGAGGCGCGGTAGTCGCGCGGGCCCCTCGCCCTCGGCGGCCTGCTGATCCGCCTCGATTGCCCCTCGGGCGGGGCTCTCCTAATCTCCGCCTCCACCCCCCTCCGCCGTCGTCACCCCCCGGGAGCCAGCGAGTCCGTCATGCAACGCACCCTGAGCAAGCTCTTCGGTACGCGGAACGACCGGGTCATCAAGGGCATTGTTCCGCTGCTCGAGCAGATCAACGCGTTCGAGCCCGAACTCATGGCCCTGCGCGATACCGATTTGAAGGCGCGGACTCCGGCCTTCCGCCAACGCCTGGAGAACGGCGAGCCCCTGGATGATCTGCTCCCCGAGGCCTTCGCGACGGTTCGGGAGGCCGCCAAGCGGACCCTGGGCCAGCGCCATTACGACGTTCAGATGATCGGCGGCGTCGTCCTTCACCGCGGCGAAATCTCCGAGATGAAAACCGGTGAGGGCAAGACCCTGGTGGCCACCTTGCCCTGTTATCTGAACGGCCTGACGGGTCGAGGCGTTCACGTGGTGACGGTCAACGATTTCCTCGCCCAGCGCGATGCCGAATGGATGGGTGAGGTCCACCGTTTTCTGGGCCTGTCTGTGGGGGCCATTGTTCACGGACTGGATGATGTTCAGCGCCGGGCCGCCTACGACGCCGATGTGACGTATTGCACGAACAACGAGCTCGGTTTCGATTACCTGCGCGACAACATGAAATACTCGGTGGAACAATTCGTCCAGCGCGATCTCCACTTCGCCATCGTGGATGAGGTCGATTCCATCTTGATCGACGAGGCGCGGACCCCGCTGATCATCTCGGGCCCGTCCGAGGAGAACACCCAGATCTACGAGGTGGCCAACCGGGTGATCCCCAATCTGAAGCAGGGGGTTCAGGCGGAGGCCTCCAAGGGGATCGAGGAGAGCGGCGACTACTGGGTCGATGAGAAGAGCCATAACGCCACCCTCACCGAGGCCGGCGTACAGAAGGTCGAGAAAGCCCTGCGCATCGACAATCTCTTCGACCCCTCCATGCTGCCCGTGATTCATGCGGTCAACCAGGCGCTCTCGGCCCATACCCTCAAGCGCATCGATGTGGACTACGTGGTGCGCAAGGGCGATGACGGGCGAAAAGAAGTCGTCATCGTCGACGAGCACACCGGCCGATTGATGCCCGGGCGCCGCTGGTCCGACGGTTTGCACCAGGCCGTGGAAGCCAAGGAGGGCATCAAGGTTCGCAGCGAGAACCAGACCCTCGCTTCGGTGACCTTCCAGAACTTCTTCCGGATGTACGACAAGCTGGCGGGCATGACGGGCACCGCCGACACCGAGGCGCCAGAATTCGCCAACATCTACGACCTCGACGTGATGCTCGTGCCCACCAACCGCCCGCTGATGCGTGACGACCAACCCGATGTCGTCTTCAAGACCCAGCGCGAGAAATTCAACGCCGTGGTGGAGGAGATTCGGGAGCGCCATGCCACGGGGCAGCCGGTACTCGTGGGCACGATTTCCATCGAGACCTCCGAGATGCTCTCGAAGAAGCTGAAGAAGCAGGGTGTCAAGCACGACGTGCTCAACGCCAAGCAGCATACCCGGGAAGCCGATATCGTCGCCCAGGCCGGGCGCGAGGGCGCGATCACCATCTCAACCAATATGGCGGGTCGCGGCACCGATATCCTGCTTGGGGGGAACCCCGAGATCATGGCCCTGGCCAAATGCGGCAACGACAAGGACCACCCCGACTTCCTCGCCCACCTCGCCACCTTCGAGGCCCAATGCGCTTCGGAGCAGACAGCGGTGTTGGAGGCGGGGGGGCTGCATATCCTGGGCACCGAGCGGCACGAGAGTCGGCGGATCGATAACCAATTGCGCGGCCGCGCGGGTCGCCAGGGGGATCCCGGTTCGAGCCAGTTCTTCCTCTCCCTCGAAGACGACCTGCTGCGGATTTTTGAAGCGGATCGTGTGGCCCAGTGGTGGGATCGCGTGGGTGTCGAAGAGGGCGAGGCCATCGAGAATCGGATGCTGACCCGGGTGATCGAAGGTGCCCAGAAGAAGGTGGAGAGTCGCAACTTCGACATTCGCAAGCATTTGCTCGACTACGACGACGTCATGAACAAGCAGCGCCAGGCCTTCTACGCCCGGCGCATCGAGGCCCTGCGCCACGAGGCCATCGACGAAGAAGTACTCGAAATGGCCGAGGGGCAGGTAGTGGCCTTTCTCGATGAAGTCTGGCCTCAGAAGGGCGATCCCGAGAGCGAGGAGATGGAACAACTCGCCGGTCTGCTCGAGCATCAATTCGGCATCATTTTCCCGGCCGACGGCCCCCCATTGCTGACGGATGGCCAGTTCCCGTCGGATCGAAACGAATTCGGCCGGAGCCTGCTCGATACCCTGGGCGGCTTCCTCTCGGAGAAGAAAGCCCGCTGCGTCGAGTTCGGAGCCGAGTTCAAGGAGATGATCGAGTACCCCACCTTCGAATGGTTCCAGCGCGATATCACCCTGCGAATTCTCGATGCCCAGTGGAAGGATCATCTGCATTCCATGGATGGCCTGCGTGAATCCGTAGGGCTGCGGGGCTATGCCCAGCGCGATCCCAAGCTCGAATACCAGCGCGAAGGCTTCGCGTTCTTCGGCGAAATGGAACAGAGGGTGGATGAGCAGGTGCTGGAGACCATCTTCAAATTCGATTTTCCGCGGCCGCGCCTCGAAAGCACTGCCCAGGCCGCCGCTCCGAATCCGTCTGGGGGCGGCGCCGGCCGCAGCCTGCCCGGTGCGCAACCCGCGTCCGGGCTGGGCCAGGGGGGCGAGTCGGTGGCGAAGGTGGGTCGCAATGAGCCGTGCCCATGCGGGAGCGGAAAGAAGTACAAGCGCTGCCACGGCGCCTGAGCCTGGGCGCTCGGCGCGCCAATCTTTTTTTTGGCGAAGGGCCAGGGGGATGGGGAGGCGATGAAGGCGGCGGCGACGCCCCGGGTTCCGGGATTCCGGGCCAGCGGGGTCCACTGCGGGGTCAAGGCCAAAGGGCTGGACCTGGCCCTGCTGGCCAGTGAGGTGCCCGCCACGGTGGCCGGTGTCTTTACCCGCTCCAGTGTGGTCGGCGCGCCCGTGGAACTCAGCCGTCAGCGGGTGCGCTCCGGGCGCGCCCGGGCGGTGGTGGTGAATAGTGGTGTTGCGAACGTCGCCATGGGGGCGCGGGGTCGGCGGGACGCGGTCCGGATGGGTGATCTGGCCGCCCGGGCCCTGGGCTGCCCGGCGCGCGACGTGCTGGTGGCTTCCACCGGGGTGATCGGAGAGCCGCTGCCCATGGCGGCCATTGGACGCGGAGTCAGCGCCGCCGCCCAGGCCCTCGCGGAGGGGGGCCTCGCTCGCGCCGCCCAGGCGATCCGCACGACGGATACCTTCGCCAAACTCGCCAGCCGAAGGCTTCGCATCGGGGGCCGAATGGTCACCGTGGCGGGAATCGCCAAGGGGTCGGGGATGATCGAACCCGATATGGCGACGATGTTGGCCTTCCTGCTGACGGATGCCGATACCTCGAGCCCCTATTTGCGCGGAGTGCTCCGCCGGGTGAGCGACGACACCTTCAACCGCGTCAGCGTGGATGGCGAAACCAGTACCAGCGACAGCGTCTTGTTGTTGGCCAATGGCGTCTCGGGTGCGCCGCGGCTGAGCCGCACAGGCGCCGGCGATGCCCACCGCTTCGAAGAGGCAGTGCATGCCGTGGCGGAGTCCCTGGCCATGGATCTGGCCCGGGACGGCGAGGGGGCGACCAAACTCGTGAAGGTGGTGGTCTCGGGGGCGAGCAGCGCCCGAGAGGCCCGGGCGTCGGCGCGCCGGGTCGCCAACTCGCTGCTCGTGAAAACCGCGATCTTCGGGGCCGACCCGAATTGGGGGCGGATCCTTCAGACCGTGGGGGCGGGCCGAGTGAAACTGAACTTGGCTCGCACGCGAATCAGGCTCTGCGGAATCACGGTCTTTCGCGACGGCGCGTCCGCGGGGCCCGCGGCCCGGCGCCGAGCCGCCGAACGCCTGGCGGGGAGCGACGAGGTGGAAATCAGCGTGGACCTGGCGGCGGGCGCACACAGCGAGCGAATCTGGACCTGCGATCTGACCACCGACTATGTCCGGATCAACGCCGAGTACACCACCTGAACCACCGCCCCCCGTGGGGCCAAGATGGTCGGCGCAGTTGGATTTTGCTACCTAGAGCGGCGGCCAATCCGAATGGGGTTGGTACAACACACGCTTTAGTCCGCCCCTGCGGTGCCGGAGAGATCCGGTTGGGGTTCAACGGAACTGGAGCGGAGGACCAACCGCGAAGGAGAAGAGCATGAGCGAGACGACGGCGCCGCCGTCGGTGGAGGGCGATGCGCCCGCCGCCCCGCCCACGGCGGAAGGATCCGCGGCCGAGGCTTTCGAGAAGACCGACTTGAGCATCCGTGCGCTGCTCGAGGCCGGTGCCCATTTCGGCCACCAGACCCACCGTTGGAATCCCCTGATGCGCCCGTTCATTTTTGGCGCGCGCAACGGGACCCACATTCTCGATCTCGACCAGACGTTGCCGAGTTTCAAGGCCAGCCTGGATCACGTGCGCGAGGCCGTTGCGGGTGGTGGCAACGTGCTCTTCGTAGGCACCAAGCGACAGGCTGCCGCGTGCATCAAGGAGCAGGCCGAACGGAGCGGGCAGTACTACGTCAACAACCGCTGGCTCGGCGGCATGCTGACCAATTGGAAGACGGTCAAGAAATCCATCGAGACCTACAAGAGCCTGATCGAGATCCAGGCGGACGAAGAGAAGAGGGCCGAGCACTCGAAGAAGGAACTCGCCCGGATGAACCGCCTGTGCCTGAAATACGACAAGTCCCTGGCGGGCATCAAGGAAATGACGCGTCTGCCCGACGTGATCTTCGTCGTGGATGTCGGCAAGGAATCCATCGCGATCAGCGAGGCCCGGCGCCTGGGCATTCCGATCATTGCCGTCGTGGACAGCAATCGAGACCCCCGCAATATCGACTACGTGATCCCGGGCAACGACGATGCCACCCGGGCGATTGCGCTCTACTGCCAGTGCGTGGCCGATGCGTGCATCGAGGGCGAGGTCATCCGTCAGGATAAGTTGGTGGCCGAGAAGGAAGCCCAGCCGGACGAATCCGAGGCCAAGACACTCCCGGGCACCGGCCGACGGGTGGTGGAGATCACCCAGCCGCCGCGACGCAGCCGCGGCGCATCGGGCGCTGGCAGCGGGTCGGGCCGCACCCAGAGTGCGGGCGGCTGGTCGGATAAGCGCGGCGAGGGCGAAGCCGCCAAGGCGGATGGGGGCGGCGATGGAGCCGCGAAGGAATCCGCCGCGGCGGAGAAGCCCGCTCCGGCCAAGAAGAAAGCCGCCAAGGCCAAGGCGACGAAAGCCAAGGCCAAGACGGATGAAGCACCCGCGCCGGATGCGGCCGAGAGCGCAGCCGCGGAAGCCGAGCCCGCGGAAGCCAAGCCCGCCGAGGTGGAGGCTGCGGCCAGCGAAGGCGAAAAGACCGACTGAAGCGGCGAGTGAGAGGGCCCGGTGGGTGCCCCCAAAACCGCAAAAAAGCGAGCTGTAGACCGAGGAGAGAGGCGTGGCAGAGATTTCTGCGAAGGATGTGAAGGCCCTACGCGACCAGACGGGCGCGGGCATGATGGATTGCAAGGCGGCGCTCAAGGACAGCGACGGCGATGTCGAGCGCGCGACGGATCTGCTGCGCGAGCGTGGCCTCTCCAAGGCGGGCAAGCGCGCGGGCCGGACCACCAGCGAAGGTGCGGTGGCGCTTTCCATTGAGAGCGGCTTTGGCGTGATGATCGAACTCGGTTGCGAAACCGATTTCGTCGCCAAGAACGACCAATTTCAGGGTCTCGTCCAGGGCATCGCCGACGCCTTGCGCGAGACCGGGGATGTGCCGGATGTCGAGTCGGCGCTTTCTGCGAAGATCGGCGCCGAGAGCGTGGATGAACACATCAAGGCCGCCGTAGGCCGCGTGGGCGAGAATATTCAACTCAAGCGCGTGGGCTCGGTCCGGGTTGACGGCGTCGTGGGCGGTTATATCCATGGCGGCGGCAAGCTCGGCGTCCTGGTTGGAGTGGCCGCGGCCGATGGCGATGGCGCCGCCCAGGTGGCCAAGGACATGGCGATGCACGTGGCGGCCGCCGACCCGACTCCGCTGGCCGTGGATCAGGATGGCCTGGACCCGGTTGTGGTTGAAAAAGAGCGAACCATCCTGCGTAACCAGGCGCTCGAGAGCGGCAAGCCCGAGAATATCGTCGACAATATGGTGACGGGACGTTTGAAGAAATTCTTTGCCGAAAACTGCCTGCTGGAGCAGGCCTTCGTCAAGGATCCCGACCAGACGGTGGGCCAGGTGCTCGCCGCCACCGGCGAGGCGAAGGTGAGCGAGTTTCTCCGCTTCAAGCTGGGCGAGGGAGGCGAGTGAAACCCGCCTACAGCCGCTTGCTGCTCAAGCTCTCGGGCGAGGGTCTCGCCGGGGATGACGGCTTCGGGATCAACCCGACGGTGATCGCGGGTGTCGCCGAGCAGATTCGGGATGTCCATCGCCTGGGTGTCGAACTCAGCGTGGTGATCGGCGGCGGGAATATCATTCGGGGCATGACGGCGGCCGCCCAGGGCATGGATCGGGCCAACGCCGACTATATGGGGATGCTGGGAAGCGTCATCAACGCCATGGCACTGCAGGACTCCCTGGGCAAGGCGGGCGTGGATACCCGCGTGCTCTCTGCCTTCGAGATCAAACAGGTGGCCGAGGTCTATATTCGCCGGCGCGCCATTCGGCATATGGAAAAAGGCCGCGTGGTGATCTTCGGGGGAGGCACGGGCAACCCCTATTTCACCACGGATACCGCCGCCGCTTTGCGCGCCGCGGAAGTGCACGCCGAGGTGATTCTCAAGGCGACCCAGGTCGACGGGGTGTACAGCAGCGACCCGGTTCAGGACCCGTCGGCGGTGCGCTACGAGCAGCTCTCCTTCAAGGAAGCCATGCAGAAGAACCTGCAGTTCATGGACCAGACGGCGATTGCGCTCTGCCGTGAGAATTCATTGCCCATTGTCGTTTTCGATATGGGGGTCACGGGGAATATCCATAGAGTGGCCATGGGCGAGAGTGTCGGAACCGTGGTGAGCGAGTAGCGGGAGGTCAGAATGGCCGGTGAAGAAGAGGTTGAACTCGTCCTGGGCGAGTGTCGCGAGACGATGGACAAGACCATCGATACCTACAAGCGCGAGCTTTTGAAGGTCAGGACTGGGCGGGCCACCACCGCCTTGCTCGACGGCATCTCCGTCGACTATTTCGATACGCCGACGCCCCTCAAGCAGTTGGCGAGTCTGTCGGTGCCCGATCCGCGCATGATCGTGGTTTCGGCCTTCGATAAATCCAGCATCGGCAATATCGAAAAGGCGATTCAGGGGGCGAACCTCGGTTTGACCCCGAGCAACGATGGCAAGGTGATCCGAATATCGATCCCGCCCCTCACCGAGGAGCGCCGGAAGGAACTCGTTCGGCAGGTTCGCAAGAGCGCTGAGGATTACCGGGTGGGCGTTCGGGAAAGCCGCCGGGAGGCGCTTTCCCTGCTCAAGGACCTGGAGAAAGAGGGCAGCCTTCCGAAGGATGACTGCCATCGCGCCGAGAAGAGCGTTCAGGACTTGACCGACGAGTACGTCAAGCGGATCGACGATCTCACCGCCCAGAAGGAAAAGGAAGTCCTCGAGGTCTGATCATGCCCCCTGGCGCCCTTTCCGGAGAACGGCTGCCCCGCCACATCGCCATCATCATGGATGGCAATGGCCGCTGGGCCGCCGACCGCGGGCTCGAGCGCAACCGTGGTCACCTGGCGGGCGTGGAGTCGGTCAAGGAAATCGTGCGCTGCGTGCATGACCTCGGCATGGAGTACCTGACCCTCTACGCCTTCTCGAGTGAGAACTGGAATCGGCCCGATACGGAAGTGACCGAGTTGATGCGGCTCCTTGAGGTCTATCTGAGCGAGAACATCGAGGAAGCCCAGGAGCGGGGCGTGCGCCTTCGGGTGATGGGGCGGCTGGATCGTTTGCCCGATGCCACCCGCGCCGCAGTGGATCGCGCGGTGGAGAGCACCCAGGACAACCCCAACGGTGACCTGATTTTTGCCCTGTCCTACGGGGGCCGGGGGGAGATCGTGGACGCCGCACGCCAATTGATCCGGGCGGCGGAACTCGGCGAGGTGGATCCGGACCTTTTGGACGAGAAGACCTTCGCTGCGCATCTCTATTTGCCCGATGTGCCGGATCCGGACCTGCTGGTACGCACCGGCGACGAGTGCCGTATCTCGAACTTTCTGCTCTGGCAGATCGCCTACGCGGAGATCCATACCACGGCGGTGATGTGGCCGGATTTTCGTCGCGAGCACCTCGAAGAAGCGATTCGGGACTACCAGTCTCGGGAGCGTCGCTTCGGCATGACGAGCGCCCAGGTCGAGACCGGCATGGGCGAGGGCGGGGCGGGCGAGCGATGAGACGGCTCGCTGTGCTCGGCAGCACCGGCAGCGTCGGGGAGCAGACCCTCGCCGTGGCGGCGGATCACCCGGAGCACTTCGACGTGGTGGCGCTGGCCGCGGGCCGGAGCATCGCGCGGCTTGCCGAACAGGTGGAGCGCTTTTCCCCGGAAACCGTTTCTGTCGCCGATGAGGCCGGCGCCCAGGAACTGCGCCAGCGCGTGGGGGAGGGCATTCCCATCGGCGTGGGCACAAGCGGGCTCGAGGCGGTGGCGACCCATCCCTCGGATCTCGTGATGGCGGCGCTGGTGGGGGCGGTGGGCCTGGCCCCGACCCTGGCCGCCATTCGCGCCGGACGCGACGTTGCGCTGGCCAACAAGGAAGTCATGGTCATGGCCGGCGCCCTGGTGCGCCGAGAGGTTTCTGCTCGGGGCACCTCGCTTCTCCCGGTGGACAGCGAACACAGCGCGATCTTCCAGGCCCTGGCGGGCCAGCGAAGCGAAGATGTCTCGCGCCTGGTCCTGACCTGCTCCGGCGGACCCTTCCGGGATGCGGATGCCTGGCCCGCCCAACGGGTGGCCCAGGCGACTCCGGCCCAGGCTCTGGCCCACCCCAACTGGGATATGGGGGATAAGATCAGCATCGACTCCGCGAGCCTGATGAACAAGGGGCTCGAAGTCATCGAGGCGCGTTGGCTCTTCGATGTGCCCGGGGAGCGGATCGAAGTGGTGGTGCATCCCCAATCCATCGTCCATAGCCTGGTGGAGTTCCGGGACACCTCGGTGATCGCACAACTCGGCCTGCCGGATATGCGTGTGCCCATCGCGGTGGCGCTGGCCCACCCCGAGCGATTGCCCCTGGATGCCCCGCGACTCGATCTCGCCGAGGTGGGGCAACTTGATTTCGAGGCCCCGGATCGTGAGCGTTTCCCCGCCTTGGATCTTGCCTACCGCGCCCTGGCTGGGAGCGAGGCCGCCCCGGCGGTGCTCAACGCCGCCAACGAGGTGACGGTGGCGGCTTTTCTAGAGGGGCGGATCGCCTTCGGTGATATCTCGGCCACCAATGCCCGGGTACTCGATGCGCATTTGGCGGCCTGCCAGGGCGCGCGCGTGGAATGCCTGGAAGATGTACTCGAGGCGGACCGCTGGGCGCGGCGCAGCGCCCGGGACAGTCTCGGCCTGGACGAAGTTCGGGCGGCGGCGGGAGAGGGCGGCGCATGATCCTGTTTGACTATCTCTTTGCGGCGATTCCCATGCTGGGCCTGCTGATCTTTGTCCACGAATTGGGCCATTTTCTGGTCGCCAAGGCGTGTGGGGTGCGTGTTCTCAAATTCTCCATCGGTTTCGGTTCGGCCATCGGTTTTGGCGATCGCCGGCTTCGCTGGGAGCGGAACGGCACCGAGTACGTGATCGCCTGGATCCCCTTCGGCGGCTTCGTGCGCATGCTGGGGGAGCAGATGGTGGGCGACGAAACCGAATCGTCGCTGGTTCCCTCCGACGCCCGGCCCGACGAGTTTCTCGAGAGCAAGCCCTCGTGGCAGAAGATCGCCATTACCCTGGCGGGGCCAGCCATGAACCTCGGCTTGCCGATCCTGATCTTCATGATCCTGTTGTGGGCGGGCATTCCCAAAACGAGTTCCGTGGTGGGCATGGTGGAGCGCGACTCGCCGGCGGCCGCGGCAGGCCTGCTCGCGGGGGATCAGATCCTGGCAGTGAACGGCCAGCCGGTCCACTGGTGGGTAGAGGTTCGCCGGGCCATCGAGGACGCGGGCCCGGGTGATCTCGATCTGCGTGTGGCCCGGGACGGCGAAGAGTTCGGCCTCGAGTTGCCCTTAGGCAGCCGGGAAGCCCTGGACGAATTCGGTGAGGTGGAGGCGATCGGTTGGGTGGGGCTGGACAGTCGCCGGCTCCCCGCATTGCTCGGCGTGCCCGGGGCGGATTCGCCCGGGGCCCAGGCCGGCCTCCGCTCGGGCGACCGGGTTCTCACGGTGGGCGAAACCGAAGTCGAGGATTGGGAAGAATTCCGCTCGGCCTTTCAGTCGGCTCCGGGGTCGCAGGTCGATCTCCGCATCGCCGCCGGGGTGGAGCCGGACGCCCCTGAGCGTTGGGTCACGGTGCCCGCTCTGGGGGATCTCTCGTCATTGGGTGTGATCTCCGCAACGATTCTGGTGAGCCAGGTTCAGGAGGGCATGCCCGCAGAGGCCGCGGGCCTGGCCGCGGGGGATCTGATCCTCGAGGTGAACGACCGGCCCGCCGGCAGTTTCCGGACCTTCGCCGATACCGTGCGGGCCAGCGGCGGTTCGTCCCTGACGATTGCTTTCGCGCGGGAGGGTGAAGTTCGCCGCGTCGAGATCACCCCGGTGCTGCGCGAGGTGCCCGGGCCTTTTGGAATCGACGGCATGCAGGAGGAGGTTCTCCAGGTCGGGATCGCCCATGCCATGGCCACCCTGCCGGGACAGCAGGGCCTGGACCGCGTGCGGAACCCCTTGGTCGCGTTTCCCCGGGCGCTGACACTGACCGGGGAGAACATCGCGCTCCTGCTTCGCGGACTTTCGAAGTTGGTGACCCTGGAGGTCAGCGCGGACCAGATTCGCGGCCCCATCACGATTGTTCAGATCGCCCGCAAATCCCTGGATGTGGGCTGGCAGGCCTACCTCAGCATGATGATCTTCATCAGCATCAATCTCGGCGTATTGAACCTGCTGCCGATTCCGATTCTCGATGGGGGGCAGCTTGTGATCCACGTCATCGAGGGCGTGAAGCGCTCGCCGATTTCCTTTCGAACCCGGGAATACGTTCAGCAACTCGGCTTCATGCTCTTGTTGATGCTGATGGGGCTGGCCTTCTGGAACGATCTCTCCGGCCAATGGACGAAGTTCATCGAGTGGCTGACCACGGAACTTTGAGCAGCCGAGACGAACAGGCCGGGCCGCTCTGCCTGGCCCTGGAAACCGCTGCGCGCTCGGCGAGCGTGGCCCTGATGCGCGGGCCGGAAGTGCTCGACGCGCGCCGGGGGCCCGAGGGGCAGCATCATTCGGAAACGCTGCTCCCCATGACCGATGCCGTGCTGGTCGCGGCGGGCTGTGCGCTGGAGGACATCGAACTCTTTGCGGTGTCGATTGGTCCGGGTGGGTTTACCGGGCTGCGCATCGGACTGGCCACGGTCAAGGGACTGGCCTTCGGCAGCGATCGGCCCGCGGTGGCGGTCTCCTCCCTGGCGGCCCTGGCGCTGGCGGCCTTTCGGGCGGATCCCGGTTCCGAGGGCGAGGTCGTCGTGCCTGCCCTCGATGCGTTGCGGGGGGAGGTCTATGCGGCGGCCTATGCGCGCGAGGCCCTGGGCGGGGATCTGAGCGAAATTCAACCGAGCCTGGCCGAATCGGTCTATTCCGCCGCTGATCTGGCCCAGGCGCTTCCCCAAGGCGGTCGCCTGGTGGGGGAGGGGGCGGGTGTGGTGGCGCCCCACCTGACCTCCCATGAGGCCAGTGGTTGGCGGAGCGAGTCTGGGCCCCCCAGCGTTCCCGATGCGGTGTCGGTGGGGTTGCTGGGCGTCGCGGGCCTGGCGGCGGGCCGCGCCCGGCCCGTAGCCGACTTGGTGCCCCGCTACGTGCGGCGCGCCGAGGCAGAGGTGGTGCGCACGGCCGAGCGCCTCGAGGCCGACCCGGAAGACGCGCCTTGATCTTTGACACACTCCTAAAGCTCGATTAATCTCGCGGGCTTAGCGGATCCCGCAGCAGGCGAGGTCCCTGGGTGGAGCGCTCCGTGGCGGGCGAATCCGCCCCTGCACCGCATGGGCCAGGAAAATTTCATGAGCCCCTGCGCGGCCGGTTGCCCGGCTGCGACACGGAAGGTGAACAGACAGCGATGGCACTCAATATCTACTACGACAAGGACGCAGACCTGGGCCGCCTCGAGGGCAAGAAGGTCGCGGTCATCGGTTACGGGAGCCAGGGCCATGCCCACGCTCAGAACCTGAACAACTCCGGCGTCGATGTGGTGGTGGGGCTGCGCAAGGACTCGGCGAGCTGGGCCAAGGCCGAAGGGGCCGGACTCGCCGTGGCGACGGTGAGTGAGGCGGCGCGCCAGGCCGATATCCTGATGCTGACGCTGCCCGACGAATTGGCGGCGGATGTCTACGCCGAAGAGATTGCGGCCCAACTCGAGCCGGGGAATTACCTCGCTGTCGCCCACGGTTTCAATTTTCATTTCGGTGCCATCACGCCGCCCGAGGACGTGAACGTCTTCATGGTGGCGCCCAAGGGCCCCGGCCACACGGTGCGGGATCATTACGAGGCGGGTCGGGGGGTTCCCTGTCTGGTGGCGGTTCACCAGGATCCGAGTGGAGATTCTCTGCAGATGGGTCTCGCCTATGCGAGCGCCATCGGCGGCGGCCGTGCGGGCATCATCGAGACCACCTTCAAGGAGGAGACCGAGACGGATCTCTTCGGCGAGCAGGCGGTTCTTTGCGGCGGCCTGACATCGCTCATGCAGGCGGGTTTCGAAACCCTGGTGGAGGCGGGTTATGCGCCGGAGATGGCGTATTTCGAGTGCATTCACGAGGTCAAGCTCATCGTTGATCTCGTCTATCAGGATGGCATTGCCAATATGCGGTACTCGGTTTCGAATACCGCCGAGTACGGTGATTTCGTGAGCGGCCCCCGGGTCATCGACGCCGACACCAAGGTGCGCATGAAGCAGATCCTGTCCGAGATCCAATCCGGCGTTTTCGCGCGCCAGTTCATTCTCGAGAACAAGTCGGGTGGGGTTGCGTTCAAGGCCATGCGCCGACGAGCGGCCGAGCATCCCATGGAAGAGGTGGGGGCCCGTCTCCGCGGGCTGATGCCGTGGCTGAAGGAACGGCAATTGGTGGATCGCTCGAAGAATTAGCGGGCTGGCAGCCCGGCTGAGCGGCCGGAGGGGAGTGCCCATGTCACTCAAGGCGGTCGAGAGCGAAAAAATGAATCCCAGGCGATCGCGGAGGCGGCGCCGAGGGCGGCGCAATCGCAGCGCCGTGGGCACGTTCGGGAGCTTGCTTCCGTCGTTGCTCACCACCTGTAACCTCGCGGCGGGCTTCTTCGCCATCGTGAAGGCCAGCACCGGCGACCCCCTTACCGCTTCCTACGCGATTTTCGTGGCGGCGGTCTTCGACATGCTCGACGGCCGGGCCGCGCGGCTCACGGGCAGTGAGAGCCG
Organism: Myxococcales bacterium; assembly: GCA_014240165.1. Classification (GTDB taxonomy): domain Bacteria; phylum Myxococcota_A; class UBA9160; order UBA9160; family UBA4427; genus JAZXM01. The sequence continues at coordinate 42,297 of JAAZXM010000028.1, forward strand.
TTTCGGTGCCGAATACGACTCGATTGCGGATACGGTTTCCTTTGGCCTCGCGCCCGCGGTGATTGCCTTTCACTCGGGCGGTTTGATCGAACTCAAGTGGGCGGGCTGGGTCATGGCTTTCGTCTATACGGCGTGCGGTTCGCTGCGCCTGGCCCGCTTCAACGTTTCGGCGGGTCGCTACCGGGATCGTTTCGACGGACTGCCGACCCCGGCCGCCGCCGGCATGGTGGTCTCCAGCGTCTGGTTTGCCGGCTTTCTCGAGGGGCACGGAATGGGTTTTCCGCTTCCGCCTTTCGTCGCCGCGGCGGGGCTGGTGCTGCTGGGGCTCCTGATGGTCTCACCGATTCCGTATCGAAGCTTCAAGGAAGTGAACGTGCGCGGCTCGTATGGCGCTACGGTGCTGATGGTGATCATGACCCTGGTCTTGATCCTCGAGCCGGGCATCAGTTTCTTTGCCATCGGGCTTGCCTACGTGCTCTCGGGGCCGCTCGGTTGGTGGTGGCGTCGGCGAACCGGGGGCTCCCTCGAAGCCGCCGGGGGCGAGGACCATGCGCAGCCCCAGGAGGCCGCCGCCGGGCACGGGCCCCCGGGCCCCGAGGCGGGGAGGTAGACCTATGGGCGAAGCGATTCGAATCTTTGACACCACCTTGCGCGACGGCGAGCAATCCCCCGGCTGCAGCATGAACCTCAAGGAAAAGCTGACCCTGGCCCGGCAGCTCACGCGACTCGGCGTGGATGTGATCGAGGCGGGGTTTCCCATCGCGAGCGAGGGTGATTTCGAGGCGGTGCGGGCGATCGCCGAGGAGATTCGCGGACCGGTGATCTGCGGATTGGCGCGAACCCCCGAGGTGGACGTGGAGCGCGCGGCCCGGGCCCTGGAGTCCGCCGAGAAGACACGGATCCACACTTTTATCGCCACCAGCGATATTCACCTCGAACACAAATTGCGCATGACCCGGGAGCAGGTCATCGACGAGGTGGGCCGGGCGGTGACCCAGGCCAGGGGCTACACCGACGACGTAGAATTCTCGGCCGAGGATGCCACCCGCTCGGACCGCGATTATCTCGTCCAGGTCTTCTCGGTGGCGCTGGAAGCCGGCGCATCGACGCTGAATGTCCCGGACACCGTGGGCTACACGACTCCCGGCGAGTACGCCGAATTGGTTCGCTACCTGATCGCCGAAATCCCCGGTAGCGGGGCGGCGACTTTCTCGGTGCATTGCCACAACGATTTGGGCCTCGCGGTGGCCAATAGCCTGGCCGCAGTGGAGGCCGGCGCCCGGCAGGTGGAGTGCACGGTGAATGGCATCGGGGAGCGGGCGGGCAACACCTCCCTCGAGGAGATGGTGATGGCGGTCCGCACCCGGCCCGATGTCTACGCCGAGGTGGAACTCGGGATCAACGCCGCGGAGATCTATCCCTCGAGCCGGTTGCTCTCGTCGGTGACGGGCGTGCAGGTGCAGCCCAACAAGGCCATCGTGGGAGACAACGCCTTCGCCCACGAAGCGGGGATCCACCAGGATGGCGTGCTCAAGGCGGCCATTACCTACGAGATCATGACCCCGGCTTCCATTGGCCGGGCCTCCAACGAATTGGTGCTGGGCAAGCACTCGGGTCGCCACGCTTTCCGCGATCGGCTGGACGAACTCGGTCTCGACGTGGACGGAGACGAGTTCGAACGGGCCTTCAAGCGCTTCAAGGATCTCGCGGACGCCAAGAAGGTGATCTACAACGAGGATATCGAGGCCATCGCGGCGGATTCCGTGACCGCCACCGAGGACCGTTTCGAATTGCTCGAACTCACCATCACCAGTGGCAACGCCCTGGCGCCCAAGGCGACTGTTTCCCTGGCGGTGGACGGCGACGCCAAGGACACGGTGGCGTCGGGTGTCGGCCCCGTGGACGCCATCTTCAAGGCCATCGCCGAATTGACCCAAACCCCCAGCGAATTGATCCGCTACCAGGTGCACGCAGTGACGGCGGGTCTCGATGCCCAGGGTGAGGTGACGGTGACCATCGAGGAAGAGGGGCGCCGGGTGATTGGCAATGGGGTCCACGAAGATGTCATGGTCGCCAGTGGCAAAGCCTACGTGAACGCCATCAATAAACTCGAGTGGCATAGGTTGCGCCACGAGGTGAACGAGCCCAAGGGAATCTGATCGTCCAAAGCGACGGTCGACCAGGCCGGGCGGCCCCTCGCCCGGGCCGCGGCAAGGAAGGAGAGGAAAGGCTTGGATCGGATTGTGCTTTTGCCCGGAGACGGGATTGGCCCGGAGGTGTTGGCCGAGGCCCGGCGGGTACTCGAAGCCGTGTCGGGCGCGTACGGCCTGGCGCTGGAGTTCACAGAGGAGTTGATCGGGGGCGCGTCCATAGACGCCCACGGCACCCCGCTTCGTGACGAGGTCATTGAACTGTGCCGGGAAAGCCGCGCGGTTCTGCTGGGGGCAGTGGGCGGACCGAAATGGGATGACATGGCGGTGGATGTGCGTCCCGAGAAGGGGCTGCTGGCCATCCGCAAGGCCCTCGGGCTCTTCGCCAACCTGCGCCCGGCGGCGGTGATTCCCGCCCTGGCCGAGGCCTCGACTCTCCGCCCGGAGGTGGTGGATGGGATCGATCTGCTGGTGGTTCGAGAACTCACCGGCGGGATTTATTTCGGTGAGCCGCGGGGGCGAGACGAAGTGGGAGGCAAGCGCCGCGGCTTCAATACCATGATCTATGACGAGGACGAGGTGGCCCGCATCAGCCGGGTGGCTTTCGAGCAGGCCCGGCTTCGTCGTCACCACGTGACCCATGTCCACAAGGCCAACGTGCTGGATGTCTCGCAACTCTGGATGGACGTGGTCGAGGAGGTGGCCAAGGACTATTCGGATGTGACCCTGGCTCATCAGTTGGTGGATTCGTGCGCCATGCTGCTGGTGCGCGATCCCGGCCGCTTCGATGTGCTGGTGACGGGCAATCTATTTGGTGACATCCTCTCGGATCAGGCCGCGGAGATCACGGGCTCCTTGGGCATGCTGCCCTCGGCGAGCCTGGCCACCGGCGGCTTCGGGCTTTACGAACCCGTGCACGGCTCGGCGCCGGATATCGCCGGGCAGGATAAAGCGAATCCCCTGGCCGCAATTCTCAGCGTTGCGATGCTGCTCGAGACCTCGCTTGCCTGCCCGGAAGGCGCGGCGGCGGTGCGGTCGGCGGTGTCCGATGTGCTGGCCGCGGGGCATCGCACAGGAGACCTGATCCTCGCGGGTGAATCCCGCGCCGCGGTGGGATGCCGGGCCATGGGCGACCATGTCCTGGCCGCCCTGGAGACACCATGAGCGGCGGCCCGCGCTTGGGGATCGTCGGGGTCACCGGAACCCTGGGACAGGATCTTCTCGAGGTCCTCGATGAGGCGAACCTCGGGCTGGGCGAGGTCCGGGTTTTTGCCGGCGAGCGTTCCCTGGGAGAGACGGTGGAGTTTGCCGGTGAGCCCCTGCCCGTGGATTCCGGAGAGGTCGAATTGACGGGACTCGATGCCGTGGTGCTCTGCACCCCTGCCGCGGCGTCCCTGGAATTGATTCGCGTCGCATTGCGCGCAGAGGTCCCCTGCATCGATTGCTCCGGGGCATTGCTGGCTTCCAGCGAGGTCCCCCTGGTGATTGCGGATCTCGGGGCCCACGACGGGGTCAACGCCGCGCCCCTGATCTCGGCGCCCACCGGCGCGACCCTGGTCTGGGGCCCGGTGCTTTCGGCGCTGCAACGGCGGTCGGGATTGCAGCGCGTGGTGGGCACGGTACTCCACTCGGCGAGCTCGGCGGGCCGGGCGGGGATCGAAGCCCTGTCCGAGCAGACCCTGGCCCTGATGGGCCAGCGCGAGTTGCTGGACCCTGCGCTCGAGGACGGCCCCGTTGCCTTTGGCTCGCTGCCCCATGCCGCGCCCCGGGAAGAGGAAGCGAGCAAGGACGGCGCGGCCCGGGCCGAGGGCGAACTCCGCATGGCATTGCAGCGGCTTCTGGGCCAGGACGTCGCGGTGGCGTCGAGCAGTGTTTCCGTACCGAGTTTTGCCGGACAGGGGGGCACCCTCTGGGTGGAGACCGAGCGGCCGCTCTCGGCAGAAGAGGCCGCCACGGTGCTGGCCGCATCCCCGGGCATCGAGGTCACGGACGAGAGCGACGAGGCGGACACCCGCCAGCGCGTGGGGAGCGAGACGATTCGGATCGCTCGACTGCGCACCGATCCCGCCGCCGCGGATCCGCAACGCAGCTTGATGCTGTGGGTGGCGGCGGACCCCGTTCGCCTGGCTGCCCAGAATGCCCTCAATCTGCTGCGCACGCGTCTTTCCCTGACCTGAGACGGGGGACCGCCCATGCCCACTTATTGCCTTCAGGTCGAATACGCGGGCGATGGCTTTGCGGGCTGGCAGGTTCAGGCCCCCGGCGCGCGCACGGTCCAGGGCTGCCTGGTCGATGCCGTCGAGCGGATCACCGGCGAGCGTCCAGTGGTGATGGGCTCGGGACGCACCGACGCCGGGGTGCACGCCGAGGCCCAGGTGGCCAGTTTTCGCCTGGAGCGCCCCATGGACCCCGAGAAATTGCTGCGGGGCCTCAATGGCGTTCTGCCCCGGGAAATTGCAGTTCGGGAGGTGCGCCAGGCCGAGGACGATTTCGACGCCCTGCGCGACGCGGTGGGCAAGCGCTATCGCTACCGGATCTGGAATCACCCGGTGCGCTCACCGCTTCGCGCTGCGCGCTTCGTTCATGTGCCCCAGCCCCTGGATTTCGCCGCCATGGCCCAGGCCGCCCAGACCCTGGTGGGGGAGCACGACTTTCGCGCGTTCCAGGCCGCGGGTTCGGGGGCGAAGACCACGGTGCGGCGCCTCGAAAAGTTGGAGGTGAACGCGGCTCCCGGGGGGGAGGTCGAGATTCTCGCCGAGGGCGCTGGTTTCCTCCGCTACATGGTGCGAAACCTGGTGGGCACACTGCTCGAGGTGGGGCAGGGCAGGCGCTCTCCGGCCTCGGTCGCCGATGTACTCGCCTCACGGGATCGGTGCCAGGCGGGGCCCACAGCCCCCGCATTGGGTCTCGTATTGGAGGCGGTGGACTATCCGGAAGGGCGGGGCCCCGGATCGTCCACGTCCGAACATTCCAAAGGAAAAACGGCGGCTTCCGAAGATTTGTAGGCTTGACTGGGGCTTGCCGATCGCCTACTTAGAGGCGCGGCCCGGGTATGGGCCCAGGCTGGCGTCCCGCACGGGAAGGCCGCCAACACCGATTGATTCCGAGGCGGCCCCAAGAGATTCGCCCGGGCAAAGCAGTAGGGGAAGAAGCATGGGAGTGCAGGCGCATCGCGCGACCCGCAGCATCAAGGCCGACGATGTCGAGCGCAAATGGTACGTGGTGGATGCCCAGGACGCAGTGTTGGGCCGACTGGCCACCCGAGTGGCGACGATCCTGCGCGGCAAGCACCGGCCCACCTTCACGCCGCATGTGGATACCGGCGAGTACGTGATCGTGGTCAACGCTGAGAAGGTCAAGCTCACCGGCCGCAAACTCGAGCAGAAGATCTACCACCGCCACACGGGTTATCCCAGCGGCGTTCGCTCCATCACGGCGGGCAAATTGCTCGAGTCGAGTCATGCCGATCGGGTCGTCCAATCCGCTGTGCGCGGCATGCTGCCCAAGAATACCCTGGGCCGGCAAATGCTCTCGAAGCTCAAAGTCTACGCGGGTCCCGAACATCCCCATGCGGCCCAAAAGCCGGAGGTTCTCGAACTTGTCTAACGCCACGTCCCTCGCCATTGCCACGGGTAAGCGCAAGAACGCCATCGCGCGCGTGCGCCTCGCCCTGGGTTCGGGTTCCATCACGATCAACGGCCGGGAAATGGACGAGTATTTTCCCCGGGAAGCCCTGCGAATCATGGTGCTTCGTCCGCTGGAAATCACCGATTCGTTGGACCGGTACGATATTCGGGCCAGCATCCATGGGGGCGGTGTTTCGGGCCAGGCGGGCGCACTGCGCCACGGCATCGCCCGGGCACTGGAGAAGATCGACGCTGCCCAGCGATTGCCCCTCAAACGAGAAGGCTTCCTGACCCGCGACCCACGCCGCAAGGAACGCAAGAAGTACGGCCAGAAGGGCGCGCGGGCCCGCTTCCAATTCTCCAAGCGTTAAGAGACAAAACGCCAGGACCGGAAGCGAACCCGTTCGTGTGGGCCCGCTCGGGTGGGCGGGAAACCCGCTCGGTGGGTGCCCGCGTCGTCGGGCGCGCGGCTACTTCGCCTGGGGCGTTCGCTTAGCGCGTTGGCTTAGGGCGCCGGGGACCAGGCCGGGTAGACGCTTGAGGTAGACGATCCGTCGTCGCGGGATTCCTGGCCGGAGCCGTCGCTGGCGTTCATTACGTAGATTTCCCACTTCGCGTTTCGGTAGGTCTCGAAGGCGATCTGGGTTCCGTCCGGCGACCAACTGGGCGATTGGTCGGCGCTAAAGCTGTCCGTGAGGTTGACCTGGCCGGTGCCATCGGCGTTCATCACGAAGATGTCGTTTTGTCCGGCGCGATTGGACGTAAAGGCGATGCGATTGCCGTCCGGCGACCACGTTGGGTCGGAATCGGTGATTGACGGAGTCTGCGTGAGTCTCGCCAGATTCGAGCCGTCCGCGTCCATTGCGTAGATATCGGTACCGAGTTGCCTGGCTGTGATGTCGCGGTTGGACACGAAGGTGATCCGGTTAGCGGCGGTGGACCAGTCGGGGTCTGTGTTGGTGGGCTGAAATGTATCTCCGGGGTTCGGGTCGCTTGTGATCTGTGTCTCGTTGTTCCCGTCTCGATCGATCACGAAAATTTCGAAGGTGAGTAGGATAGGCGGATCTGAGAAGATATGGATATGGTTCCGATCCGACGCGTAGGCGAGCCGGAGGCCATCCGGGGACCATGTGGGTGAGACCTGATTTGAGTCGTCAGTGGTTACCTGGACCGCCGGGGCGCCGCCGTCGGCCTGCATCCGGTAGATCTGGGATTGGCCCGTGGCGTCGGAAAAGAAGGCGAGGTCCTGCCCGTCGGGAGGAGACCATGCGGGGCCGTAGGCGTTGGTGTCGCTGGCGGTCAACTGGGTCTTGCCGGATCCGTCGCTCGCGTTCATGGCGTGGATCGAGTAGTTGCCCGTGGTTCGGGAGGAGAAGGCGATCTGGTCAGCGCCCAAGCTCGAGCCCGTGGAGGCGTCTTCCCCGCATCCGAATGTCGCCAGGGCCCCGAGGGCGATGGACAGGGAAAGAGCAAGGTTCACTTTCATCGAAGAACTCCGGGGCAGGTTCACGCGTGGCGGGGTGCGCGGCCGAGTGAAGACGTTGAGAAATCAAGCCCGCGAAGGAGCAGAATACAGCCCTCGGGGCGGGTGTCAAAGCAGTCGGATACCCGCCGAGACAGCCTGATTTCAGCGGGAGCGCAGGCTCTTTGTCGAGTCGGGAACTCCGGCTGCCCAGGGGCTCAGGGCCGAGCGGGGCTGGGGCGGTTTTTCCTTGGGAGAAAGAATGCCCACCGGGACCCCGAGGCTCACTTGGGCGACCAGGTGGGGTCCAAATCGTTTGCCGGGTCGTCGGTGAGGCGCACCGGGTTCGAACCATCGTCGCCCATGGCATAGATCTCGAAGTTGCCGTCGCGATTCGAACTGAAGGCGAGGCGCGTGCTGTCGGACGACCACGCGGGCGTTCGGTTCTCGGCCGCGTCGTCGGTCAATTTTGCCAGGCCTGTGCCATTCGGGTTGATCGTGTAGATCTCTGAGTCGCCGTCACGGTTGGAAGTGAATGCGATGCGGGTGCCATCGGGCGACCAGGCGGGAGTCAGGTCGTTTGCTGGATCCGAAGTCAGCCGATCGGGCTCCCCACCGTCGGCATTGATGACGTAGATATCCGTGTTGCCATCCTCTCCCAAGTAGGCGTAGGCGATTTGGCTGCCATCGGGAGACCAGGTGGGAGAGTTGGCGAATTCGCTGGTGATTGGAGAAGGCGTGCCAGAGCCATCGGCGTTCATGGAGAAGATCTGGAAGCCGGGGGGCGCGGGGAGGGAGGCGAAAGCGATTTGGGTGCCGTCGGGCGAGACCGAGGGCTCGATATCGAGCACGCCGTTCTGGGTCAGGGCCATGGGCGCGGAGCCGTCGGTGGCCATCCACCAGATGTCGGGGTTGCCGTTTCGATCGGAAACGAATGCGATGCCGTTGTTGGCCGGGGACCAGGAGGGTTCGTCATCGTCTCCCGGGTTCTGGCTGAGATTGACCGGGTTCGAGCCATCTTCGTTCATCGAGTAGATCTCGCTGTTGCCGTCGCGGTCGCTCGTGAAGGCGATCTTGAGTAGGGGGCCCGGGCCGGAATCGGAATCGCCACAGGCCGTGATCGCGAACAGGGCCAGCAGGGCCCCGGTGATCCCTCGCCGCGGTACTGTCATGTCGGCATGCTCCTCTGGGGGGAGGCGGATCCGGGGGGACCCTATCCGAGATGGGCACCCCGGCGCAATTGCAGAAGCGAGAGCGCAGGGGTGAGCCCACTCGCCGGCTTCGGCCCGACCGGGCACCCCGGGCACCCGCGGGCGCTTCCTTTGCTGGGCGACTCCGAATCGAATAGTTTGGCCTCTTCGGGGCGGTCTGGCCCCGTAGCGATTGACTCCGCTCGGGCGACCGGGCTATATAGTCATCCCGAGCGAACTTTGACTCGGAGGCGTTTTGGCAGGCCAGATTGCCACGCAACAGGGAACAGGCAGGACGCGTTCGGCCCCGCGAGCACCGCGACCGAATGCGCAGGTGATTCTTCCCTGTTTTGAGGCCCCAGGGGCCGCACACGGCTCTCCTCGGGGTTCTGTGTGGCGCGTTTTTGGCTCCCGTTCTGGCGCTCGCCCGCAGAAACCGCTCTGGCGCCAGTTATCGAGCTGCCGCGCCCAATGCGTGCCCGGGCGCGCTCCGTCCCGCTCGAAGTCATCCGAGCGGCGCCTCGCTCGCCGAAATACCCGCTCCAGCCATGCCTAACCCATCCCACCCGAACGCTCACCCGAGCGCGGAAAGGACATCATGAGAAGCCGGCGCACCAAGTACATCTTCGTGACCGGGGGTGTGATGTCTTCCCTCGGCAAGGGCCTTGCGGCGGCCTCGATTGGCACGCTGCTCGAGGCCCGGGGACTGAAGGTCACCTTCCTCAAACTCGACCCGTACTTGAACGTCGACCCCGGCACCATGAACCCGCTCCAGCACGGCGAGGTCTTCGTCACCGAGGACGGTGCGGAGACGGATCTGGATCTTGGGCACTACGAGCGTTTCACCCGCTCACGCATGGGCCAGGTCAACAATATGACGGCCGGCCGCATCTATGACTCGGTGCTCTCGAAAGAGCGCCACGGCGATTACCTGGGCGGCACCGTCCAGGTGATTCCCCACGTGACGGACGAGATCAAGGAAAGCATCCGCCGGGCCAGCGAAGACGTGGACGTGATCCTGGTGGAGATCGGCGGCACCGTGGGCGATATCGAATCGCTGCCTTTCCTCGAAGCCATCCGGCAGTTCCGCGGCGACGTGGGGCGCGAGCACACCTGCTTTGTCCATGTCGCGCCGGTGCTCTACCAATCCAGCGCGGGCGAACTCAAGACGAAGCCCGTCCAGCACTCGGTGAAGGAACTCCAGACCGTGGGCCTGTCGCCCGATATCATTCTCTGCCGCACCGGGCGCTATCTCGACAAGAGCATCAAGAGCAAGATCGCGCTCTTTTGCAACGTCGACGAAGACGCGGTGATCACCGCCAAGGATGTGAGCAGCATCTACGAGGTGCCCCTGGCGTTTCGCGACGAGGGGCTCGACGAGAAGATCACCCAGGTGCTGAATATCTGGACGGGCCAGCCCGAACTGCGCGCCTGGGAGCGCCTGATCGAGGCCCAGCGCAACCCCGAGAGCGAGGTCCGGATCGTGATGGTGGGCAAATACGTCGACCTCACGGAGAGCTATAAGAGCCTCAACGAAGCGCTGGTGCACGGCGGCATGGCGGTGCGCGCCAAGGTGAACATCGACTACGTCGACAGCGAGAAACTCGAGGACCCGGGCGTGCTGGCCGGCGCCGATGGCGTGCTGGTGCCCCACGGCTTTGGCTCTCGGGGCGCCGAGGGCAAGATCCGCGCGGTGCAATATGCGCGGGAAAACGAGATTCCCTTCCTGGGTATTTGCTTCGGCATGCAGCTGGCGTGTTGCGAGTTTGCCCGGCATATGGCGGGCTGCGAGGGCGCCAACTCGCGCGAGGTCGACCCCGAGACCCCGCACCCGGTGATCGACCTGATGCCCGGCCAGGTGCAGGTGGAGGATAAGGGCGCCACCATGCGGCTGGGCGATTACCCGTGCGTGCTCGAACCCGGCAGCCGCGCCCACGCGATCTACGGCGAGCGCGAGATCGCCGAGCGCCACCGCCACCGCTACGAGTTCAACGCGGATTACCGCGAGCGCCTGGAGGCGGCGGGGCTGCGCTTTTCGGGCATGTCGCCCGATGGGCGTCTGGCCGAGATGATCGAATTGCCCGACCACCCGTTTTTCGTGGCCTCGCAGTTCCACCCTGAGTTCGCCTCGAAGCCCTTCGATCCCCACCCGGTCTTCAAGGCCTTCGTCCAGGCGGCCACGGTCCACGCGGGCAGCGCCCAGGAGGGCTGAGGCCCTCCGCGACGGGTCCGTCCCGGGCCCCGGGCCGGGTAGGGCGGGATTCTGCTGCCCCGGCCTTGCGCCAGGGGCCCCCGGATCGCTAAAAACTGCTTTCCACGTGGGGCGTTAGCTCAGCTGGTTAGAGCGCCGTGCTCACACCGCGGAGGTCGGTGGTTCGAGTCCACTACGCCCCACCATGGAATTTCCCGCCTGGACGAAAGCCCCCATCCCGACCGCCCACAGCGGGCAGGGCAGGGGGCCCGGTGCCAGGCGAGTGGCCCGGTAGCTCAGCTGGATAGAGC
>JAAZXM010000029.1 GCA_014240165.1 Myxococcales bacterium
GTTCGAGTATCGCTACAACGATCTCGGCGATTATGGCGCCTCGGACAGCGTGATTGCCACGCAGTTGCTCTACCAGTTCTGATCTGATCAAGAATGCGTAGGGGCGGGGCGCAGGTCGCCCGGTTCCCAGCGCATGCGCCAAGCAATGCGGGGGCGCGGCATCTCGATGCCGCGCCCCTTTTGCGTGGGGGCTCCGCGAGCCCTCTGGAAGCTGGCCCGGGGGCAATCAGCCGTCCAGCCGGCCGGGAAGGCCGCCGCCGGGCCGCCCATAACCCGCTCCCACGCGCAATCCACTGGGGGGCCGGCGCTCGGCCCGTCCGCTCATTGCCGCCGCGCGTTTGGGCAGCGCCTGCCCAGGCGCTGAGCAGGGTTTGTCCGCCCTGGCGGGCGAGATCCGTCTGCGGGGCCTCTCGGGCGTAATAGGGGCCCCGAGAGGGTCTCTCGGCCGCTGGATGTGCTTGGAACGGTTCCTGCAATTATGCGGTCACGAGGGCGAGCCGGGCTGAAATTGGCCGCCTGGATGGCTGGCCCACGCCCGGGAGAAAGTGATACCGTGCGTGGTCTCTCGGGCATCTCGCAGCCGCTGACGGTGATCTGCCCGGCGTCCTGCAGGCGCCCAGCGGATCTATCCAAGCAGAACCCCAAGCAGAACCCCAAGTAGAAAAGAGAAGGAAGCGATGAAGAAAATCGAGGCCATCATCAAGCCCTTCAAGCTCGACGACGTCAAGGAAGCGCTGCACGGCATCGGGGTGCAGGGCCTGACGATTACCGAGGTCAAGGGCTTCGGCCGCCAGAAGGGCCACACCGAACTCTACCGCGGGGCCGAATACGTGGTGGATTTCCTGCCCAAGATCAAGCTCGAGGTGGTGGTTTCCGCGGACCAGGTCGAGAGCGTAATCAGCGCAGTCGCTGAGGCGGCGGGCACGGGCCGGATCGGTGATGGAAAGATTTTCGTGATGTCCCTCGAGGAGGCGATTCGCATTCGAACGGGCGAGCGGGGCGCGAGCGCGGTCTAGCGCCCTTTTTCTGGTTGTCCCTGTTTGCAGCAGCATCCCGGCGCTGCGTTTGGCCGCCCCGAAGGCATTTCTCAATCAACAGGTAACTCTCACACCCCAGGAGCAAGAAGATCATGAAGAGCAAGCTGGAGTACATCTGGCTCGACGGTTATAAGCCGACCCAGAGCCTGCGGAGCAAGACGCAGGTCCGTGAAAATTTTTCGGGCAAGCTGGAGGACGCACCCATGTGGTCGTTCGACGGCAGTTCCACCGAGCAGGCCGATGGCAGCGATTCCGATTGCCTGCTCAAGCCCGTGGCGATCTTTCCCGACCCGGGTCGCAAGAACTCATACCTCGTGATGACCGAGGTGCTGAACGCCGATGGCACGCCCCATGAATCCAACGGGCGCGCCACCATCGAGGATGACGACGACGATTTCTGGTTCGGCTTCGAGCAGGAGTATTTCCTCTGGGTGCCCGAGACGGATCGCCCGCCGGGATTCCCCAAGGACGGCTTTCCGCGACCCCAGGGCCCGTATTATTGCTCGGTGGGTGGCAGCAACGCCTACGGGCGCGAAATCGTCGAGGAGCATCTCGATACCTGCCTCGAGGCGGGCGTCGGTATCGAGGGCATCAACGCCGAGGTGGCCGCCGGTCAGTGGGAATTCCAGGTCTTCGCCAAGGGGGCCAAGCGCTCGGGTGACGAGACCTGGGTGGCCCGCTACCTGCTCGAGCGCACCGCCGAGGAATACGGCCTGGCCATTGATTGGCATCCGAAGCCCCTGGGCGACACCGATTGGAACGGCTCGGGCATGCACGCCAATTTCAGCAACGGCGTGATGCGCGAGGCGGGCAAGGAAGACAATTTCAACAAGATCTGTGAGCAGTTCGGCAAGAACATCGAGCGGCATATCTCGGTCTACGGCGCGGACAACGACAAGCGCCTCACCGGTGCGCACGAGACCCAGGCCATCGACCAGTTCAGCTACGGCATTTCGGATCGCGGCGCTTCGATCCGGATTCCGGTGGCCACCGTCGACGACGGCTGGAAGGGCCGGCTCGAGGATCGCCGTCCGGCATCCAACGCCGACCCCTATAAGGTCGCCGCCGCCATCGTGAAGACGACGAAGGAAGCGGGCGTCTAAAGAAGAGCGAATAGCCCTCGGCCTTCGCCGGGTGCTTTTTTTCGTATTGCCGACGGGGCCTGGGGAAACCCAGGCCCCGTTTGCTTTGCGGCATAGCCCGGGAGCGAAGCCGTCCCCCTGGCTTCAGCACACGCCCCGCTCTCGCAGGGCGGGCCGGGTGAGATTTTCCGGCGCGACCCGGCGGCGAGCCCCAGCGTCGCTAATCGAGCCCGTAGACGGTTTCGATGGGGTAGAGGCCCGGGGACTTGCCCACGAGCCAGGCCGCCGTGCGTGCGGCCCCCTGGGCGAAATGGTCCCGGGTGGACGAGCGGTGGGCGAGTTCTACGCGCTCGCCCGTGCCCACGAAATAGAGTGTGTGCTCACCGGGGTTGTCCCCGCCGCGGAGGGTCTGGATCCCGATCGCGCCGTCCGGGCGGGCGCCGGTTTCACCGGCCCGCTCCAGGACGAGATGGTCTTCGAGGTTTTTGCCCTGGCCCTCGGCCACGGCGCGGGCCAGCAGGAGCGCGGTGCCGCTGGGGGCGTCGCGCTTGGCGGCGTGGTGAATTTCGAAGAGTTCGGCATCGAACCCGTCGCCCAGGCGCCGGGCGGCCTCCCGGGCCAGCCACGCGAGGACGTTCACCGAGACCGAGAAATTCGGGGCGTGGACCACTGGGGTGCGCTCGGCCAGCGCGGCGATCTCCTGGCGCTGCTCTTCCGAGCAGCCCGTGGTGCCGGTCACAAAGGCGACCCCGGCATCGGCTGCGGCGCGCAGCAACTCGAGGGTGGCCCCGGGTACGGTGAAATCGATCACCACGTCGGCGCTCTCGAGGGCCGCTTTGGCTTCGCTCACCACTTCGACCCCGGGTGCAAGGGTTTCGCCCAGCCGGGGGTGGCCCGGGGCCTCGAGGGCGGCTCCCAATTCGAGCCCCTCCTGGACGCCCACCCAATGCCGAACCCGCTCGCCCATGCGCCCGCAGGCGCCGGTCACCAGCACGCGGCTCATCGCAGAACCCCGGTTTCCTTGAGGACGAGTTGCAGGCGCTCGCGATTGGCCTCGGTGAGGGGCGTCAGGGGCAGGCGAATTTCACCGTCCACCAGGCCCATCAGGGCGAGGGCGGCCTTCACCGGGATCGGGTTCGTTTCGCAAAAGAGCACATCGAAGATGGGCATGAGTTGTTGGTGGATCTCCAGCGCCCGGGCCGCGTCGCCCTCTTGCCAGGCCGCCATCAGCCCCGCCACGGATTCCGGCACCACGTTGGAAGTGGTGGAGATGCAACCGTCTCCCCCCACGGCAAGCAGGGGCAGAAGCAGGCCGTCGTCTCCCGAGAGCACGCGAAAATCATCCGGGCAGCGGGCGATCACGTGGGCGATCTGGTCGATATCACCGCAGGCTTCCTTGACCCCCACCACGTGCTCGAGTTCGGCCAGGCGGGCCAGGGTTTCGGGCGCGATATTCGACGCCGTGCGTCCCGGGATGTTGTAGACGACCAGGGGGAAAGCCGTTTCGCGAGCGACTTCCGCATAGTGACGGTAGATGCCCTCCTGGGTGGGCTTGTTGTAGTAGGGGGAGAGCAGCAGCGCGCCGTCGGCCCCCGCGTCCCGGGCATGCCCGGTCAATTCGATGGCCTCCTGGGTGGAGTTGGAACCCGTGCCCGCCACCACGCTGATGCGTCCAGCGGCGGCTTCCACCACGACTTCGACCACGTGCCGATGCTCGGCATGGGAAAGCGTGGCCGACTCGCCGGTGGATCCGCAGGGCACGACGCCTGCGATTCCCGCGGCCATCTGGCGCTCCACCAGCCTGGCCAGGGCCTCATCATCGACGGCGCCGTCCCGAAAGGGCGTCACCAGGGCCGTGAGGATTCCTTCAAACATCCCGGACCTCCAATTCCTCGTCGCCGCACAATTCGATTCGGCCCTCGAAGACCTCCGCGGCCGGGCCCGTCATGAAGACATGGCTGCCCGTTCCCGCCCATTCGATCTCGAGGTCTCCGCCCCGCAATTCGATGCGCAGGGGGGAGCGGGCGACTCCGCGCAAGATCGCGCTCACCGCCACCGCGCAGGCTCCGCTGCCGCAAGCCAGGGTCTCCCCCGTGCCCCGTTCCCAGGTCCGTTGCCGGATATGGTTCGGCGAGACCACGGTGATGAATTCGACGTTGACGCGGTTCGGAAATGCCGGATGGTTTTCGATGAAGGACCCGAGGGCCTCGACCGGCGCGTCATCGACATTGTCCACCTCGAGTACGGCATGGGGGTTGCCCATGGAGATCGACGAAAGCCGCACCCGGTCGCTGCCATCCGGGGAGAGTTCCGCGGGAACCTCGAGCACCGCGTCGAGCACCGGGCCCTCTCCCTCGCCGAGTGTGGTGGGGATCTTCGCCGGAGCCAGCACGGGGTGCGCCATGTCGACGCGCACCTGGTCCTGACCCGCCCAGGCGGGCCGAACGATGCCCGAAAGGGTCTCGACGCCGATCTCATCCGCGTCGCAATGGCCGTGATCGCGGACGTACTTGAAGAAGGCGCGGATCCCGTTGGCGCACATCTCCACCTGGGAGCCGTCGGGGTTGAAAATCTCCATGCGAAAATCCGCCGCGCTGCTCTGGCGCACCACCAGCATCTGGTCGAAACCCACCCCGAGATGGCGATCACCCGTCCGCACCGCGAAAGCGGCGAGGTCGCGGGGCAGGGCGTCGCGGATGCCATCGAGGACGACATAGTCGTTGCCCGCGCCGTGCATCTTTGTGAAGGGGATGAAAGCGGCTTGCTCGCTCATGGCTGTGCTCGGAAGAGGGGAGCCCGACGGAGCGCTCCGGGGGGCAGCGGACGGTAGCGTTCCTCGCCCATCAAGGCCCGGATTCCCCTTCGAGCCGCTCGCGGATCCCATCGATCTCGGTTCGGGCCGCTTCCACTGCGGCTTCGACCCGCACGCGTGCGGTGGCCCCGGGCAGATCGCGCCGGGCGAAGCTTTGCTCGGCGTCGAGGAGCGTGTCCGCGCCCGCGTTGAAAGCGGGGTGAAATTGCTGAAGGGTTTTTTGGGAGAGCCCGGCGAGGTCTTCGCCGCTCTCGACGCAGTGGGCGACGATCCGCCCCACCGCCTCGTGGGCTTCGCGAAAGGGCACGCCCCCCAGCACGAGGGCTTCGGCGAGATCCGTGGCCAGCAGCATGGGATCGCTGGCGGCGGCCGCCATGCGGTCGACGTTGACCCGAAGCGTGGCGACGCTGCCCGCCATCACCTGGAGGCAGTCGCGCAAAGTGGCGACGGAGTCGAAGAGCGGTTCTTTGTCCTCTTGCATATCCCGGTTGTAGCTGAGGGGCAGCCCCTTCACGGTGGTGAGCAGGGAGACGAGATTCCCCACCGCCCGGCCGCTTTTGCCGCGCACGAGTTCGGGCACATCCGGGTTCTTCTTTTGGGGCATCAGGCTCGAGCCCGTCGAGTAGGCGTCGGCGAGTTCGATGAAGCCGAACTCGCTGCTCGACCAGATCACGAGCTCCTCGGCCATGCGCGAGAGGCCCACCATGCAGATCGCTGCGTCGGCCATCACCTCGAGGGCGACGTCGCGAGCCGAGACCGTGTCGAGGCTGTTGCGCGTGGGGCCATCGAAGCCCAGGGCGCTCGCCGTATCGTTCCGGTCGAGGTTCAGGGTGGAGCCCGCCAAGGCGCCGGCGCCCAGGGGACATTCGCGCAGTCGCTCCGCGGCATCGGCGAAGCGCCCGGCATCCCTTCCGAGATGTTCGAAGAAAGCCAGCCAATGGTGGGCCAGGCGAACGGGTTGGGCTCGCTGCAGGTGGGTATAGCCCGGCAGCACGGTGTCGATGTGTTCGGCGGCCCGCTCGACGAGCACGGCGCGCAATTCGAGGATGCCGCGCTGGGCGGCAATGCAGGCGTCCTGAAGGTAGAGGGCCAGGTCAGTGGCCACCTGGTCGTTCCGTGAGCGACCGGTATGGAGTCGGCCGGCCACGGGCCCCACGGCCTCGGTGAGCCGGGCCTCGATGTTCATGTGGATATCTTCCAGGGCGGGGTCGAAGGGGAACTCGCCCGTTTCGATTTCGACGGCGATCTTCTCCAGCCCCGCCACCAGGGCATCCGCATCCCCATCGGGGATCAGGCCCGAGCGGCCCAGCATGCGGGCATGGGCGATGGACCCCCGGATGTCATAGCGGGCCAGGGCCTGGTCGAAGTGGATGGAGGCGCTGAAGCGCTCCACTGTGGGATCGGTGGCTTCCGTGAAGCGTCCCCCCCACAGTTTCGTCGTTCCGTTCTGGCCCGGATTGGATTTTTTAGCCATGTGTTCTGTCCTCGTTCCCGGTAACTTGGCCGTTCTGTAGGGAAACGACAAGCGGCAACGCGCCCGGGAGCTCTCGGGGCTAACCTGGGCGCGGGCCCACGAACGAAATCCGCGCTTCAGGGGTCGAAGGGCCGTTCCGTTTGATGTCGCGGGTGGCGGCATCGGGGTGTCCGGGGGGAAGCAGTGGCCAGCCGTAAACCAGCGCCCGGCAAAGGGCGGGTTTCCAAGGGGTCGCCCAAATCGGGGCGCACGCGCAAGCGTGCCTCCCAGGGGGGCGGAGGCTGGCTCCTCCGCGGGCTCGGCGCCGCGGGCATCGCCATCGGCTTCGCGTTCGGGCTGGGGCTCGCTCAGTGGGTGTTGGAGATCGACCGGGTGGTGGTGGAGCGCTTCGAGGGCCGCCGCTTCAGCGTGCCCTCTCGTGTCTATTCCGCCCCGCTCATCGTCTACCCCGGGACGGATTGGCAGCGGGTGGATCTGTCGGGATGGCTGCTGCGACTCGGCTACCGGCAACAGCCCGAGGGAGGGCAACTCCTGCCGGGCCGCTACGAATGGCTTCCAGGCCGGCTGAGGGTCCATCTCAGGGCCTTTGATCACCCGCTTCGACCCGAGCTCGCGCGGGAACTCGAATTTCGCCTGGCCGGGGGGCTTATCGACAAGATCGAGGATGCCCGCACCGGAGCCACGGTGGACGTGGTGGTGCTCGAACCCGAGCCGGTGAGCGCCTTTTTGGGGGAGGACCGCGAGCAGAGGGATCTGATCAAGATCGAGTCGGTCCCCAATCACCTGATCGGGGCGATCTTCGCCGTGGAGGACAAGCGTTTCGAGCAGCACCACGGCATCGACCTGCAACGGGTGGTGGGGGCCCTCATGGCCAACCTCAAGGCGGGCCGGGTCGCCCAGGGGGCCAGCACCCTGACCCAGCAGCTCGTCAAGAACTTCTTCCTGACCCCTGAGCGAACCCTGAGCCGGAAACTCCGCGAAGCCGCGATGGCGCTCATCGTCGAGGCTCGGTACACGAAGCGCGAGATTCTCCAGGCCTATCTCAACGAGATCTACCTGGGCCAGCGCGGTTCGACCCAGGTGCACGGCGTGGGAGAGGGCGCCCGGCTTTATTTCGGCAAGAGTGTGTCGAATCTCACCGTGGCCGAGTCCGCGCTGATTGCCGCGATCATTCAGAGCCCCAACCGGATCTCCCCCCACCGGCGCCCCGAGCTTGCCCAGGCCCGGCGCAACCTGGTGATCGACCTGATGTTCGAGCAGAACCGCATCAGCCCCCGTCATCATCAGGCGGCCTTGGATGAGCCGATCCGCCTGGCGGCCATCAGTCGGGAGAGCGGCCAGTCGCGTTATTTTCTCGACGCACTGAGTCAACAATTGCCCGACGTCTACGATACGGACGTCTTACGCACCGAGGGTTTGCGCATCTACTCGACCCTCGACCCCCGTATCCAGCGCTCCGCCGCCCGGGCGCTCAGAAGCGGGCTCGAACGGATCGAGGCCCAATTGCCCGAGCCCGCGGATCCGGCCGCACCGCTTCAGGGTTGCCTGCTCGCCATGCGGC
Source organism: Myxococcales bacterium (assembly GCA_014240165.1). Classification (GTDB taxonomy): domain Bacteria; phylum Myxococcota_A; class UBA9160; order UBA9160; family UBA4427; genus JAZXM01. The sequence continues at coordinate 7,967 of JAAZXM010000029.1, forward strand.
CCCAAACCGGCGAGGTGCTGGCCCTGGTGGGCGGCCGGGACTACGGGGCGTCGCAATGGAATCGCTGCGTTCACGCGCGTCGGCAAGTGGGGAGCGTCTTCAAGCCCTTTGTCTACGTGGCCGCGCTGGAACCCGGCAGCGGTCCCCAGGTGACCCTGGCGGATTTTCTCGACGACGCGCCCCTCGAGTTGGAGACGCCTTCCAGCCCGGAGCCTTGGCGGCCGGAGAATTACGACCACGAATTTCGCGGACCCGTCTCGGTTCGCGAGGCGCTGGAGCGCTCGTTGAATGTGCCCGCGGTGCGCCTGGGCCAGCGCGTCGGCATCGCGCGGGTCGCGTCTATCGCCCAGGCCCTGGGCGTGAGCAGCCCGCTGCCCCTGGTGCCGAGCTTGGCACTGGGCACCGCCGAGGTGGCGCCCATCGAGATCGCCCGGGCCTATGCGACCCTGGCCAATGGGGGCCGTCGCCCCACCCCCCGGATGTTCGTGGACGTGGTGGAGCCCGGTGGTCTCGCCACGGAGAATCGCCCGCTCCAGGGATCGGTCCCCGTTTTGGACCCTGGGGCCGCCTACCTCGCTGTCTCCCTGCTCGAGGGGGTCGTTGATCGGGGCACTGCGGTTCGCGTTCGCGCCGAGGGGATGCGCGGTCCCATCGCGGGCAAGACGGGGACAACGGATGATGAATTCGATCTTTGGTTCGTTGGTTTTACTCCGGAATTGGTCGCGGTGGTTTGGGTGGGCTTCGATGACCCCGCCCCGGTGGGATTGCCCAGCAGTCGCGGAGCCTTGCCGATTTGGACGGATTTCATGCGCGAGGTTGTGGGCGTCCGGGTGCGCGGCCAATTCCTGCGTCCTTCCGGGGTCGAGCCTCTCGAAATTGACCCTGAAACGGGTGCGTTGGCCTTGGCGGGGTGTCCACGCCGCAGTGAGGAAGTCTTCTTGCGCGGAACGGGGCCCGAGCAGACCTGTCCGGCGGAAGCCGTGGCGGGTCAAGAAGAAAAGCCAGGTTTTTTCCGTCGCACTTTTGGCCGCTTGCTCGGCCGCCGTCCCTGAGCTCAGGGCCGAATCCCGGAGGATCGCTTGAGAGAAAATCCCATAGCCAGGGAGCGAATCGGAGGGTTGGGCTTGCCGGGCGTCGCCCTTGTCCGCGCGCTTCGCTGGATCGGCCTCGCCCTGGTTATTTTTACGTATGCGGGATGCAGCACGATGGGCGTCCCCTCGCGAAGTGGTCAGTCGCTGCGGGTGAGCGAGGCGGCGGATCAAGGGGATGCAGCACGGCGTGCCTCCATGCGTCTGGTGGTGCAGGGCCTTGATGCAGATGGGGAATACCAATTTCGCCGAGCCCAGGGGAGCTATGAGCGCGCCATCCAGGTCGATCCTACGAACCCCTATGCCTATCTCGCCCTGGCGAGGCACCACCTGGACGGCGGCGACTCCACGGAGGCTGCGAATCTCATTGATCAAGCCGCTGCCCTATTCGAGGCCGAGGGGATTCGATCGCCGCGTGTGGAGGTCCACCTGATGGGCTTGAGGGGTTGGGAATACGATCGTGCCGGACGTTCGAGTGAAGCGGCAACCCTGCGCAATCGGGCGGCGGCCCAGGCTCCGGACGTGTGGGGTGACGGATACCTGCGGCCCGAGGAATTGCGCTGATGGCAGAGGGGTCGCGCAATTGGCACGCGTGGCTCTTGGCGGGTTCGTTGGCCGTGTGCGCGGACCAGATCAGCAAGGCCTATCTGTTGAGTCGAACCGCAGCGGATCCAGGGACCACAGTTTTCTCTTTTTTCGGCGGCGTTTTATCCATCACCCCAACGCGAAGTCTCACCTTGGCCTCCGGATTGCTGGGGGATTGGCGAGATCCCTGGGAAGGCGCCTTGTTGGCGTTTGCAGCGCTCCTGATCGGGACTGCCGCCTGGTTCTTCTATCGCGGCCTGGCACCTTGGGAGCGCTTGAATGCCTTCGCGCTCGGTCTGTTGATGGGAGGCGGTGCGGGCAACCTATTGGATTGGTTCGTCCGGGGAGCGGTCATCGAAATCGTGGAAGTCGGTACCGGAAAAGGGGTTCCCTGGTCGCACTTCAACTTGGCGGACGCCTTTATCGTGTTGGGAATCTTTCTCCTTGCGACGGAGTTGCTCGTGGCCGAGGGTGCATCCCGGGTGCGCGCAGATCGGGTTGACCGGTTCGAAGACTAGGCACCAGCGGGTGAACTCACCCACGTTTTTTCGAACAGGTTGGGCACGCGATATTTTTTTGCGACCCGAATGAAAATTCTTCTTTAGGATATTTCAATCGCTTGCGAAAAAACCCAATACACAATTCTGTGTCGAAAATAAAATTACTTTGTCCGTATGATCACAAAGCGTTGACACATCTCCTCACGCTGGGGTAAATGTTGGCTTCTCCCCTGGGCATGCGGATCGATGCAATGGTCTGCTTCCCGTACTCGGTGCGGCCGTGCATTTTACCCTCCCAGAAATTCCGTGCGTGACTCCGATCGGTCTTCTTGAACTTCACGAAGATCCTTGTCGGTTGCCTTTTTCTCGCGCTCGCTTTTCTCGCGCTGATCTTTGCGCTGATCTTTGCGCTGATCTTTGCGCTGATCTTGGCGCTGATGTTCGCGCCGAGTTCGCGCTGCGCGCTGAGATTTTCATCGACGCGCTTTCATCGCGAGCGGCTTCGCCCATGGCGACCCTGGCTCCGATCACAACGGGTTCTGTTCCGAGTGGAGTCATGGGTTGCGTTCGCGACCTTGACCCCTCAGACCTTGACCCCTCAGACCTTGACCCCTCAGACCTTGACCCCTCAACAAGAGTTCAGCAGACAAAGGAAGCGATTATGATTCATAGCGGCGGATAGTCGTACGTAATGGCGGTAACCGCGCACGCAGCCCCAGCCCCTGACTTATTCTTTTGAAGTTCATCCAGTCGACGCGGCATACAGCTCAGAGATAATTCCATCCCTTCTGTTCCTGTCCGATTTCGGAACTCAGCAGGAATCCAGAAGGAACCGAGTAGCGGCGACCCGGCGAACTCATCAACCGACGAGCGGAATTCACCCATGGCGACGAAACCGAAGAGCGATTATTCGATTCAGACCGTGAGCAATGCGCTGCGCATGCTCGAGTCTTTCCAGAAGGCGGATGAACTCGGGGTCAGTGAACTCTCCAGGCGGCTTCGCCTGCACAAGAACAACGTCTTTCGACTCCTCGCGACTCTCGAAGAACACGGCTATATCGAGCAGAGCGCCGAGACCGAGCGCTATCGCCTGGGTACGCGGTGCCTTGAGCTGGCTCAGGGCTTCGTTCGAGGGCATGGCCTGCTGCAGCGTGCCCGGCCGGTGCTGGAGGAACTCTCGTTGAAAGCGGGCGAGACCGCACATTTGGCGGTGCTCAGGGATGAGCAAGTGGTTCACCTCGATGGAGTTCAACCGGACCGCATCCTGTTGACCGGCCTGCGGATCGGTGATCGGCTCCCGGTGAACTGCACCGCGTTGGGGAAGGTTCTTGTGGGCTGCGCGGGGGAGACCGTGCGGTCGGGCTTCTTGGGCAGCATGGCGCCCGGTTCGCGTTTCCACGCCCGTACCGAGAGAACCATCGTCGATCAGGAAAGATTGATCGAGATCTTCGAAAACGTGGAGCGTGAAGGTCATGCGCTCGATATCGAAGAGTGCGAGGCGGGTATGTGCTGCGCTGCCGCACCGGTTCGTGATGAATCCGGCCAAGTGATCGCCGCCCTCTCGATTTCGGGGCCGGCCTCGCGCCTCACGCCCAAGGCCCTGGAAGCCGAAGCATCGAGGTGGGTCGTCTCGGCGGCGGAGCAGCTTTCGTTGGAGATCGGTTTTCGCTTCTAGCCTGGGAATACTTCTCAGGCCCGGCGCACTCCCGAAATTCACGCCCACGACCCGCCCTGCGGGATCCCCGATCGTCGACTAATCTCCTGCCCGGCCTGCTCGTTATGGGACAGGCCGATTTCAGGGGGTCCAGTTTTGGAATTTGCGCTCGACGACGAGCTTCTCGCTCTCCAGGCTACCGCTCGGCGCTTCGCCGACGAAGAGGTGACCCCGGTCGCTGCGGAGTATGACCGGACGGCGGAATTTCCCCGCGCGGTGATCGAGAAGGCTTGGGAATTGGGCCTCTCCAGCACCTGCATTCCGCCCGAGTTCGGCGGGCTGGGTCTCTCCATCCTCGGGTCCTGCGTGATCGTCGAGGAAATCTCGCGGGGCTGTGCGGGCATCTCGACCTCAGCGATGTGCAATGACCTCGGCTTGTCTCCGATCCTCGTTGGCGGAAACGATGCCCAGCGCGAGCAATGGCTGGGCATGTGCGCCGAAGAGTTCAAGCTGGCCTCGTTTTGTCTGTCCGAGCCCGGGGCGGGGTCCGACGTGGCGGGCCTGCAACTTCTGGCCGAGAAGGACGGCAATGATTACGTGCTGAGCGGGACCAAGGCTTGGATCACCAATGGAGGCGAAGCCGATCTCTACACCGTCTTCGCCACCCTCGACCGGTCATCTCGCCATAAGGGCCTTTGCGCCTTCGTGGTGCCTCGGGATGCTCCGGGTCTGGAGCCGGGAAAGAAGGAGGACAAGCTCGGCCAGCGGGCCAGCGATACGCGCGTGGTTCACTTCGACGGGGTGCGGGTGCCCTCGGCCCAGCGGCTGGGGGAAGAAGGCCAGGGCTTTCAGATCGCCATGGAGACCCTGGACCGGACTCGGCCCATGATCGGCGCCCTTGCGGTGGGGATCGCTCGCCGGGCCCTGGAGGAATGCCTGGCCTATGCCCGGGAGCGAAAGGCCTTTGGCTCGGCGATCGCGGAATTCCAGGCGGTTCAGTTCATGCTGGCCGATATGGCCAAGGACATCGAAGCCAGCCGCCTCCTCACCCAGCAATGCGCATGGATGATCGACCAGGGCATGCGGGCCTCCAAGCAATCCTCCATCGCGAAATGCTTTGCCACCGACGCGGCCATGAAGGCGACACTGGACGCCGTCCAGATTTTCGGAGGCAACGGTTACACCAAGGAGTATCCCGTGGAGAAGCTGATGCGCGATGCGAAGCTGATGCAGATCTACGAGGGAACCAACCAGATTCAACGCGTGGTCATTGCCCGGGAACTGCTTTCGGGCTGATCCGCCCCCCGATTGCCGTTCTTGCCTCGGTTTCGCCTCGACTTCGTCGGTTCAAGATCCGAGGACTGGAGCCGGATGGGGCCGATGGATCGGCGACAAGATTGCTTTCGATCTGATAGGCTCTGACGACCCTGGAGCCGAATCGCCCCAAAAGCCAGGGAAAAAAGTGGCAATTCGATTGCACGCCGGGGCGGGCAGAAGGATTTTCCATTGAGTCTCAAGGAAAAGGCTCTCGCCTATCACAGCGAGGGGCGGCCGGGCAAAGTCAAGGTCGTCCCCACCAAGGCAACGGTAACCGCTGAGGATCTATCCCTTGCCTATACGCCAGGCGTAGCCGCCCCCTGCCTGGAGATCGAGCGGGATCCGGACGCAGCCTACCGCTACACGGCGAAGAGCAACCTGGTTGCGGTGGTGAGCAACGGGACTGCGGTTCTCGGATTGGGCAATATCGGTGCGCTGGCGGGCAAGCCCGTGATGGAGGGAAAGGGCGTCCTCTTCAAGCGTTTTGCGGATATCGACGTCTTCGATATCGAGATCGACAGCGTCGACCCCGAGGACGTGATTCGAACCTGTCAGTTGATCGCGCCGACCTTCGGCGGCATCAACCTCGAAGATATTCGTGCGCCGGAGTGTTTCGAGATCGAGGAAGTCTTGAAGAACACTCTCGATATCCCGGTCTTTCATGACGATCAGCACGGCACCGCGATTATTTCCGCCGCTGCGTTGTTGAACGCCTTGGAAATCACGGGCAAGAAAATGGAAGCAATCCGCGTCGTGGTGTCCGGCGCCGGTGCGGCTTCCATTGCTTGCATGAAGCTCTACAAGGACCTCGGCGTCAAGGCCGAGAATATCCTGATGACGGACAGTCGCGGCATTCTCTACAAGGGCCGCGGCGACGGGATGAACCGCTACAAGGAGGAGTTCGCCGCAGAGACCTCCAAGCGAACATTGGCCGAGGCGCTGGATGGAGCCGATGTCTTCGTGGGCCTCTCCATGGCGGGCCTTGTCACAAAGGAGATGGTGGAATCCATGGCTTCTCAGCCCATCATCTTCGCCATGGCCAATCCCGACCCGGAGATTACGCCCACCGAGGTCCGCGAGGTGCGAAAAGACGCGATCACGGCGACGGGTCGCTCGGATTTTCCGAACCAGGTCAACAATGTCCTGGGCTTTCCCTTTATTTTCCGCGGGGCATTGGACGTTCGGGCCAGTGCGATCAACGAGGAAATGAAGAAGGCCGCAGTCTTCGCTCTGGCCGAATTGGCGCGCCGGGGTGAGGCGGTGCCCGAGGTCGTGAAGCGCGCCTACCCGGGCGAGGCTTTCGATTTCGGTCCCGATTGCATCATCCCCAAGCCCTTCGACCCGCGGGTGCTGCTCTACGTGCCTCCGGCGGTGGCCCAGGCGGCGATGGATACCGGCGTGGCTCGCGAGCCCATCGAGATTGGCGATTACGCCCAGCGCCTCGTCCACATGGTGGGCGATATCGCGAAGCTCTGACCCCGTGACCCGTCGCCGAACCCCAAGGGCGCCCGGACGCCAGCGGGTTCGCGGAGAAGCGGTTGGAGATCGAACGTAAATTTCGCGTGCGGGGCATGCCCTGGCGGCAGGCGTCCGAGGCCCAGACTCTGAGCCAGGGCTATCTGGCGCGTGATGGGCAAACCGTTGTGCGGGTACGGCTATCCGCCACTTCGGCGTGGCTGACGGTGAAGGGCCCGGCCCAGGGCATCGCCCGGGAGGAATTCGAATACCCGATTCCGCGAAGCGATGGCGAGGCACTCCTCGCACTGTGCGGCGACCGGGTGGTCGAGAAGACCCGGTATATCCTCTGGGAAGAGGGCGCCCGTTTCGAGATCGATGTCTTCAGCGGCCGCAACGCGGGCCTGGTGGTGGCGGAACTCGAACTCCAAGACCCCGAGCAGGATTTCCCTCGTCCGCCCTGGCTCGGTGAAGAGGTGAGTCTCGATCCTCGCTACCGCAACAGCGAACTCTGCGTTCACCCCTACTCGGAGTGGTCGTCCGAGTCGGGTGAGCCGTCCTCGGCGGGCCCGGACTCGTCATCCTGAGCGCTCGCCTGCCGCTTGGAATCGATGAGCCAGGCCGCGCCCACGCCCAGCAGGTAGAGAAAGAGCATCGGGATGGCGAGGAAAACCTGGCTGACAAAATCGGGCGGGGTCAGAAGCGCGGCGGTCATGAAAATGCCGAGCACTGCGTAAGGCGTTCCGGTCCAGAGTTTGCGGGCGCTCACGATGCCCGTGATGGCGAGGAAGAAGATCAGGATCGGCAGCTCGAAGGCGACGCCGAAAGCGAGAAAAAGCCTGGCGGTGGTGGAGAAGGCCAGGGACATGGTCCAACTCTGTTCGATCAGGCCACTGGTGTCGAAGCCGCTCAGAAATTCGAAAACGATGGGGAAGACCTGGGTATAACCAAAGGTCGCCCCCCCGGCGAAGAGAAGGGTCGAAGCGATGACGAAGGGGATCACGGCGCGGCGCTCCTGGGCATAGAGCCCAGGGGAGATGAAGGCCCAGAGGTGCCAGAAGGTCACGGGAAGCGACGCCATGAACCCCGCGAGCAGCGCGGCTTTCAGGTAGGTGAAGAACGTCTCGGTGGGTGAGATGGCCTGCAGCTTCGAGCCTCGCTCTTCCATGACGGTAACCACCGGCTCCAATAGGAAGAGGAAGATCTCCTCGGCAAAGCCGAAGGCGATGGCGGTGAAAAAGAAGAGCGAGGCGAGAATCCAGAAGATTCGCTTGCGCAACTCCGCCAGGTGTTCGGTGATGGGCGCGGGTTCGTCAGGCACCGTTGGGTTTGTCCGGCTTCTTTGCCGTCTGGGTTTCCGAGGGCTCGTCGGCCATGCGGGCATCGACGGCCTGGGCGGGGCGCGGCGGTTCGGTTTCGCTGATGCGCGGATCCTCGGCTTTCGAATCGGCGGAAGCCGAAGGCCCAGGCGGATCGTCCAGGCTGAAGGATTGGCGCAGGTCGCTGGAGGCGCGGCGGAACTCTGCGAGACCCTTGCCCAGGCTGCGGGCAAATTCCGGCAGGCGCTTGGGTCCGAAGATCAGCAGGGCGACGATGAAAATGACCGCGAGTTCCTGGATACCGATTCCGAACATGGCGAGAAATTAGCAGCCCCTACCGCGACGCGAGTCAACCAGGGTAGATGGAGAGCCAGCGGCGGTACCCCCCCGAGTGAAAGCCGCCGGCCCCCATCTGCCTAGTCTTGCACGCGCATAGATCTGAAAGCTTCCCGCGGGCTGTCTGCGGCTTCACGAAAGTCGCCTCCGCGGCGCTCACCGTGAGCCACAAGGCACAGGCCCAGGCAAGAGCGGCCATCTTCGCGAGACCGGCACCAGACCACCTTGGCCAGGGCCTGCCGGCCGATCTCTCCCGAGAGTGTGTGGAGGCGAATCTGGAGCAGTGACCCTTCGGGTTCGGATTGGTCCACGACCACGCACAGGCCCGACTTGGATTCGTCCCGGGTCAGGCCCACGAGCCGGCGCTGCTGGCGGGCTCTTCGCGGGTAATGGCTGTATTCGAGGCGGTGCACTCTGCGCTCGCGTGTTTCGGACCGCGGCAACTGGCTGCTGGCAGCGCCCAAGGATGCGGGCGGGTTTGTCCAGGGCGCCGGGGCGCAGGGACGTCGGAGATCGGGGGTCGGTTGGCTGTCCATGGCACGCTAGTAGAGCAAGGCGTGTGCCAGAATCGGTCGCTGGACTTCCAAGTGGTTGAAATAATGGGCAAAAATTGTCGCTGGGGTCGCGTGTGAGTCGATCCGGCCCCCGGCCGGGGTCGTTCAGATCGGAACAGCCCCGGGGCGCCCAACGGCGAAGTCTTTGAATCGAAAAGGGTTAATTCGATTGTTCCCCGGCGTACCGCGAATTTCGGGCGTTGTTCCGGTCGGTACCGCTCCCGGAGTCAGGACGGGGCGTCGATGCCGAATCGATCCATCTTGAGTTTGAGGATACGGCGGGTGATGCCCAGGCTCGATGCGGTTCGGGTCTGGTTCCAGTCTTCGCGCTCGAGGGCCTCGCGCAGGATCTCGCTCTCGAAACTCGCCACCAATTGCTCGAAATCGAGATCGCCCCGCCGCCATTCCTCGCGCAGGGCCTCGGCCTGGCCGGAGCGCCGCACGGAAAGCGGGAGTTGGGCGACTTCGATCGTGTCGCCGTCCGTCATGGCCACGCCGTGCTCGATGGCGTTCTCGAGTTCCCTGACATTGCCTGGCCAGCCGTACTCCAAGAGGGCGCGGTGGGCCGAGTCCGAGAGCGTTCGTCGCGCCGCCGAATCGCTCTCGGGTGGTTCCGCACGGGCGAGGAAGGCTTCCGCCAGCAATTCAATGTCCTCGCGCCTTGCGCGCAAGGGGGGCAGAACCAGGGGCACCACGTTGACCCGGTAGTAGAGATCCGAACGGAAACGCCCGCCCGCCACCTCGGCTTCCAGGTCCCGGTTGGTTGCCGCCAGCACGCGCACATCGATGGGGATCGCCGCCCCGCTCCCCACGCGCTCGATGACACGCTCCTGCAGGGCCCTGAGCAGTTTGACCTGCAGACTCGATTCGAGCTCGCCGATTTCATCCAGGAAGAGGGTGCCCCCGGAAGCCGCTTCGAAGCGCCCGATCCGCTGCTCGGAAGCGCCGGTGAAGGCGCCTTTTTCATGTCCGAAGAGTTCGGTTTCGATCAGGTCCCGGGGAATCGCGCCGCAATTGACGGGAACGAAAGGCTCGCCGCTTCGCGGTGAAAGGTCATGGATGGCCCGGGCGGCCAACTCCTTGCCCGTCCCGCTCTCGCCAGTGATCAGCACGGTGGCGGAGGCCTTGGCGAGGCGCTCGATGGTGCGAAAGACCTCTTGGATCGCCGGGCTTCGCCCGACCATGGGGCCCAGCCGATGGCGCTGTCGTACTTCGTCCCGCAGGCGAACCACTTCGCGCTCCAGCACGCGCCGCTCGAGGATCTGCGAGACCTTCAGCCGCAGCGCCTCGAGTTCGAAGGGCTTGGTGACGAAATCCGCGGCCCCCAACTTCATGGCCTCCACCGCCACCGCCACGGTGTTGGTGGCGGTGAGGACCACCACGGGGATTTCCAGGGCCAACTCCCGGAGTTCCGGAAGCAGGTCGAGGCCGCTGCGGCCCGGCATCACCACGTCGAGCAGGATCAGGTCGGGCACCGACTCGGTGACGGCCTGCAGGGCCGTATCCACGCTCTCGGCGGTATCGACGGTGTATTCCCGCTTGAGGAGCATGCGCAGGGATTCCCGCACCGCGGGTTCATCGTCGACAACGAGAACGGTGGGCATCCCCGGCAATGTATCACGCTCGCCGCGGATCGGGTGTGGGGGCGCGCTTTCCCATGCGCCCGGGAGCTCCTGGCGGCGGTTTATTCAGGCCCGGGCGCCGGCAGGTCGATGATCACCACGAATTCGTCGGCGTCGGTGGTGTCCGTCGTGAAGGAGCCGCCCAGGGATTGAATGATGGTCTGGGCCATGACGGCATCGAGATTTTCCGCGCCGGGGGCGGGATCCCGCGACGGGGGCGAACCCGGCGCGACCGAGTAGCGGATCAGCACGCGAATGCTGGGCTCGCCGCCCCGGCTCCCCTCGTGGTGCTTCGATGCGATGTAGATATCTCCACGATCCTTGACCGAGGCCAGGGCACGCTGGAGCAGGCCCCCGAACGCATCGCGCAGGAGCATGGGATCGCCGTAGGCATGGGGTAGTCCGTGGTCGAGTTCCTTCAGCACCAGCAACTGCCGCGAGCGAATCTCCTCGGCATGCTCATCGAGCAATTTATCCAGCAGGTGGGCCAGGTCGACGGGATGAGACCCGATGCTCGGTAGATCCACAGTGTTCTGCAGGCGCGTGATGGCCTCGTCGATACGGGCAACGTCCTGGCCCACGAGTTCGCGGAATTGGTCGCGGAATTCGGGGTCGTCGTATTGTTCGGGCAGCAGCTCTGCAAAGGTCCGAATCGAGACCAGGGGATTTCGCACCGCGTGGGCCACGGCCTGGATTGCCCGGCGCAGGTTGGATTCGCGCCCCGGTTCCGGAGTCGATGCGGCTTCGGGCACGAGGCTGTTCAGCGCGGCGTCGGTGGCCATCTGGAGTGGATCCATGGCGGGGGTCTCGTCGTCGGCCGGTTCGGGTTCGAAAAAAGAGAGGATGTCGCGGCTTCCGCCGGGCGACGCCTTGGCCGCCTCGGAAGCTTTGGACGCGACCGTCGAGTCGGCGGAGTTCTCACCGCCCTGGGGCAGCCAATGCCCGGCTTCGGGAAAGCGCAAATCACCCGGCAGCACGGGGTCGGCGCCGGAGAGCGCCAGGGTCCGTAGCAGCACGGATTCGAGTTCATGCAGGTTGCCCGGCCAGGGGTGTGCCCGCAGCAGGGCCAGGGCGTCGTGGCTGAATTGTCGGGGTGCTTCGCTTCGGGTCTGCCCCCAGAACAGGGCGGTTTCCTCGACAAAGCGTTCGATGCCTTCGCCGCGTTCGTGCAGGGAGGGGATGCGCAGATCGATGACCGCGAGCACATCGGCCAGGCGTGGATCGATGCCCGGTTCGAGATCCAAGTCCGCATCATCCCCGGCGCCAGCCATCCACCGCAGCGTCGCACCGCGGAGCGCCGCCGGGGCGGGACCGAATTCGATCCAATCGCGCAGGCCGCGTTGAACCGGCGCCGGCAATTGGTCGACCTCGTCGAGCCAGATCGTTACCCGGCCGCTGGTCACTCGCGTCCGGCCGCCGTCGCCGATGCGCTCGCCGAGTTCGCCCAGAGAGGTGATACCCGCGCAGCCCACGTGGAGAAAAACTTCTTCGCCGTCGCCGCTGAAGGTGTGGATATAGCGCGCGAGGAGTCCGCGGCCGGTCCCCTCTTCACCCCGGATCAGGACGGGAACCTCGGCAAGGCGGGGGTCCAGAGCGTGCATCCACTCGGGCAGGTCCAGGTCGCCGAACCAGCGACCGAAACGCTCGCGAAGTCGCTCTCGGTTCTGGCGCGCGGTGAGGGAATCGGCGCGGTGGCGCCGAATAGCAACGCGCAGGGCGCGGCGAAGCGTATGGGCGCTGGCGGGGTAGGCCAGGGGCTGGGCGTCCACCGTATCAAAGAGCAGGCGCACCTGGTCGTGTTCGCTGGGCGGGGAAAGCAGCAACCAGGTGCAATCCGAAAAGCGGCCACCAAAACGGTGGACGAATTCCAACTCCTGTTCAAAGTCGCCCGCGAGTCCCAGCACCACCGCGTCCGGGGCGGGAGCCCCGGCGAAAAGCGAGTCCCCGGGCCCGCCGATCACGGTACCGTCTCCCGCACCGGCAATGCGCGCGAGCGCGTTGCGGTGATGGGGATCTCGGTGGATGATCCAGATCGTCAGCATGGTTCCCGTTCAGCAAAGGGGCTCTCCCAGGACATAGAGAGGCGGGGGGGCGAAGGTGTGCGAACGAACTCGTCCATCCGTCTGATGCGCAAACTGCGTGCCAAGTCATCAACACCTTAAGGGAAGTTCAAGAAGCGGTGCAAAGAGTTCTCAATCGATTGTTTTTACAGGGTAAAGCCGAGCGCCGGCCCATGGGCACGGGCGTGCTTTTCCGCGTGTGCGCGAAGGGTAGCGGCCCCGGACGCGACAAATTCGGAAAAACTTTCCCTTCGGAACGCGTCCAGCCGCGGGGCGTTTTTGCCGGTTGGGTGGCCCTTTGGCTCGCGTCCCTGCTGCTTGCCCCCCTGACTCCCAGGGCGGATTCCGAACCCGCTGGCGTGGCCGCCGCCCCGCTGGGCGATTGGTACGTGCTGATTCACTATCGCGACAGCGAAGCGTCGGCGGACGCACCCCTGCAATGGGATGACGAGATCTGGCGCATCGAGGTCGAGGGCGCCGGGCTGCGCTGGACTTTATTTCCCCACCCGAAATTTCGAGACGGCTCCGGGCGCTGGGAAACCCTGCCCGGAGGCGACGAGGCGCGCAGCCTGGGCGCCTGGAAACCCAATGGTGAGCAAAGGAAAGAAATCGCCGCAGGCCTCGACTACGCGCTTCAGGACGAGCGGTCGAAACGTTTGAAATCGGCGGGCAAGGAAGCGTGGGCTTCGCCCGGCCAGCCGCGAATCGCTTCGGCTTCCGGAGTGGGTTACCACGAGCGCTGGCGCATCGAAGCCGGCGAGCCGGGTCTGCGCTTCAGTCGCCGAGCCAGTATGGCCTCGGGCCGCGCCGTGGGGATGGAGGCGGGCACGCGCTTCGAGGTCCGGGAAAGTCTTCGCCAGGGGAGCGAACGTCGAGGTGAGTACAACCGGGATGGCGAACGCCAGGGGGAATTTCAGATGTTCCTGATGGGCGGCCGCGGGCAGGGGCGACCGTGAAGGGTCGGACGCGTCTGGCGAAGGCGCACGATCTTGATCGGGTGGCGGCCCTCTGGACCGGGATCACTCTTTTTCACGAGCCCTTGGATCCGGTTTTTCGCATGCGGCGGGACGCGGGGAGCGAACTGCGCGAGTTGTTGGGTGCCCTGGGGCGCGATCCCGACGCGGCGATTTTCGTTTACGAGAACGAGGGGGATCTCCAAGGGCTGTGCATTGTTCGGATCGATCACAGCCCGCCGATCATGGAGGAGACCGAGCGCGCGGAGATTACCGATCTCGGCGTTCGGCAAGACGCCCGGCGGCGGGGGATCGGGACTCGCCTGGTGGACGAGGCGATGGCCTGGGCGCAGGCCGGGGGTGTCTCGCGGGTGGAGGTGCAGGTGGCTTCGGCCAATGCCACAGCCCAAGCTTTCTGGCGGGCCCGGGGATTCGGCGACTTCATGGACGTACTCGACAAACGCGTGTAGGGTCCGCAGTCGGCTACGCCCTCCGCCGCAGGATGAACCCATGACAGGATCTGCCCAGACCTCGTTGAACCCCATTGCGGCCGAACTGAACCAGCGACTCGAGAGCGCTGCGCCCGAGTTGTTCGCGATGCTCTCGGCCTATGGACGCCGTCTCTATTTTCCCAAGGGCATTCTTTCGCAATCAGCCGAGGCGAAGGAGAAGGCCCATCGTTTCAATGCCACCATTGGCATCGCGACCCAGGGCGGGGGGCCCATGTACCTGCCCTCCCTCCATAGCCCGCTGGCCGAGCTTGAGCCGGCGGACGCCTACCCCTACGCGCCCGCCGCGGGCCGGCCGGGTTTGCGGGAGCGTTGGCGGGGCAAGCTCTTGCGGGAGAATCCGAGCCTCGAGGGCAAGCATTTCGGCGTGCCCATCGTGACCGCGGCCATCACCCACGGCTTGTCCCTGGCGAGCGAACTCTTTGTCGATCCGGGTGATCGGGTGCTCATGCCCGACAAGCTCTGGGGCAATTACCGGATGAACTTCGAGGTTCACCGAGGCGCGGAAATCGGCACCTTTCCCTTCTTCGCCGCGGGTGGCTTCAATGGCCCCGGCTTCGCCCAGGCATTGGCCGAGGCGGGCCGCGAACGCGAAAAACTGATCGTTCTGCTCAATTTTCCCAACAACCCCACCGGCTATATGCCCACCGAGGCCGAGGCCGAGGGCATTGTGGCCGCGTTGTTGGCCCAGGCCGAGGCGGGCACTCGCCTGGTGGTGATCGCTGACGATGCCTATTTCGGGCTTTTCTATCACCTGGGAAGTCGCTCCTCGACCCAATCGCTTTTTGCCGCGCTCACCGGCCTGCACCCCAACCTGCTGGCGGTCAAGCTCGATGGTGCCACCAAGGAACTCTTCGCCTGGGGCCTGCGCTGTGGTTTCATCACCTTCGGCCCGGGCCGCGGCGAAACCGCCGACGAGGCCTGCGAGATTCTCGAGGCCAAGACCAAGGGCGCGATTCGCGGCGGTGTTTCCAATATTTCACAGCTTTCCCAAACCCTCGTCGAGAGGGCGCTGGATTCGCCAGATCTCGACGCCGAGCGCGGAGAGAAACAAGCCGAGCTTTGCGCGCGGGCCGAGCGCGTTGCCGAGGTGGCCGCGCTCCCGCGCTATGCCGAGAGCTGGGATGTCTATCCCTTCAACAGCGGCTACTTCATGTGCGTTCGGGTCAAGGGCGTCGAGGCGGAAAAACTGCGCGTTCACCTGCTCGAGCAACACGGCGTCGGCCTGATCGCGACGGGCGCCAGCGATATCCGGGTCGCTTTCTCTTGCCTCGAGGTGGACCAGATCGATCCGCTCTTCGAAGTGCTCCACCAAGCGATCCAGGAACTGGTCTAGAGGCCGTTCTTGCCGCCGGCATCGTCGGGCGCGGTCTGATCGGGTCCGGACGCCGCTTCGCCGCTCGGCGTCAAGGCCTCCAACTCGTCGACGATGGCCAGGAGCGTCAGCACCCCGCGTTGCAGATTGGCGATGGAAACACGCTCGTCGATGCCGTGGACACCTTGGGAGTCGCCCCGGGATAGCCAGCGCGGGACGAAGCCATAGGCGACGATGCCCTGGTCGCGAAACCAATGGGCGTCGGTGAAGCCGCCAATCATCCGCGGGACGACAAGGGCGCCGGGGTCATCGCGCTGGGCGACGCGTTCGATGGCTTCGAAGAGCCGCGTATCCGAAGGCGAACTGCGCGAAGGGAAAGTGAGAAGAATTTTGATTTCCACCGCGGGGTCGGCGATCACCGCTGCAAGCGAGCTGACAAAAGTCTCGCAGCGCTCTCCCGGGAGCAGGCGGACATCGAGTCGTGCCTTCGCCAGGCTGGGCACGACATTGGTGCTGCTCCCCCCTTCGAGCACCGTGATGGAGAGTGTGTTGCGGACCAGGGCGTTGTAGCCGGGGTTCGACAGGAAGCGTCGGCGAAACGATGGATTCGATGCGAGGCTCTCGGCGAGAGAAGCGAAACCCGCGCGATCCTCTTCGGGGGCGTTGGGCGCCAGGGCACGAAACATCGAGGCGACTTCGTCGAGGACGCGAATCGGCGTTTCGACTCGGCGTACGCGATCCAGGGCTTCGATCAGCCGCGGCACAGCGGCATTGGCCCGCGGCGCCGAGCCGTGTCCCGCTGGTCCCCGGGTGGTGAGTTCGAGCCAGCAGGGACCTTTCTCGGTGACCGTCACCCCCCACATGGAGGGCACGGCGATTATGTCTTCCCGTGCGCTGCGGGCGGGTCGAATGCTGCCGCCCTCGGTGAGAAGGAATTCCGCCTCTCCAAGGAGCTCCGGAAATTGCCGGATAATATATTCGGCTCCCTCCTGGCCCCCGGTTTCCTCGTCCGGGGTGGCCAGCAGGATGATGTCCCGGGCCGGGGGTTCCGGGCGACCCGCCAATTCGAGCAGGGCGCCGACGTGGACTGCCGTCACCCCCTTGGCGTCGAGGGCGCCCCGGCCGTGAACCCAGCCGTCTTCGATGCGGCCGGCAAAGGGCGGAATTTCCCATTCCTCGGCGGTCGCGGGGACCACGTCGAGATGCGAAAGCAGAATCAGGGGCCGGGCGTCGCCGCGCCCGGGAAGGCGCGACCAGACCGCGCCCCGGGCCGGGTCGCTCGGCTGTTCGCGCGGCGTCATGAAAACCCGGGTCTCGAGTCCGGCCCCGGCGAGTTCGGCCGCGATGCGCTCGGCCACCGCGGCCTCGCCACCGGGCGGGTTCACGCTGGGGATCCGGATCATCTCGGCCAACAACTCTGCGGTCCGTTGGCCCACATCCAGGTCGCTGGGATCCGCTTGGGCCGCACTCGGCCCGGGGGCAAATGGGCCGCAGAGCAGGGCCGCAATCGCTGCCGCCGCCGCATTTTTTCGACCCGGGGCCCGAGAAATCGTCGTGACCCGGGGGGCACAATTCCGCCCGGAAATCGTCCCCCTGCTCTCGAGGCGGCTCTGAGCCGCGCGAGACCCTTGAGCAGCTCCGAAGACTTTAGAATTTGAGCCCATTGGCCGATCTCACCTCAGACAAATCGCTTTCATGAGTTTCGGTAAACCATTGAAAATATTGAGGGAGTAATCACCCGTGGCTTGGCTCTCCGGTTTCAGGCGACTCCATCATATCTCGAATATCTCTGGCTTGAACGCAGTGTTGTTCGGCGACCGACGCGCTAACTATACGCCGCCTTCTCAAGCACAGGAGCCCAACTTGGCTTACCCCTCAGCCCGTGCGCACATCCTCGCCGTCTGGTCGATGGCGCTGGTTATTTGTCTTGGTGTCGGCGTCGGCACAGGAGCGATCCAGAACTCCCCCGCCGAAGCCGCCCCCCACGCCGATCTTGCCCCGCCCCTGCCGGCCTCGATCCCTCAGGCGGTCGCGGCCGTTCCGGGTGCGATGGGGCCACAGTTGCCCGGCGTGTCCAGCGTCTCCCAAGCAAGCCCGGGCCCCCTCGAACACTTCCCGCCGATTGCCATCGCCAGCTTGCCGCTCCACACCGACGCCCACGCTCGGCCGACAAGAGAAGCGACGAGTTCGCTCAGGGTGGTGACCAAGGGAAAGCTCCGCCGAGGCGAGTCCCTGTCCACGGCCTTGCGTCGCCAGGGGATCGACTTTCAAACGATCCATACGATTTCCAGCGAATTGCGTTCGCTGTTCGATTTTCGCCAGGCGCGCCCGGGTGACTCCTACCGATTGGGTCAGGGAGCGCGCGGCCAATTGGTTGACTTTCGTTACTCGGTGAACTCGGAGAAGAGCTTCTACTTGTATGCCACCGAGGCGGGCTATCGCGTGCGGGAAGACCACGCGCCCCTGCGCGCCAAGGTCGCCAAGGTCGGGGGCGAAATTCATTCCTCGCTCTACGGGTCCATCAAGGCATTGGGCGAGCGAACCCAATTGGCCGGCGATTTCGCCGATATCTTCGCCTGGGATATCGACTTCAGCCGAAGCGTGCAGCCGGGGGATGATTTCCAAGTTCTCTTCGAGCGCCTGTACCGGACGAATGCCGAGGGCGAGGAAGTCTACGTCCGGCCGGGGCGAATTCTCGCCGCTCGTTATCGTGGGCGAATCGGTGACCATTCGGCGGTCTACTTCGAGAGCAAGAAGGGTCGCGGCAGCTATTACCGCCCGGATGGCACCTCGGTGGAGCGCGCCTTCCTGGTGGCACCCCTCAAATTCAGCCGGATCAGTTCCTCGTTCAGCAGCGCGCGCCGGCATCCGATCTTGAATGTCGTTCGCCCCCATCGCGGGATCGACTACGCGGCGGCCCATGGGACCGCGCTTTGGTCGGTGGCTGCGGGTGAGGTGATCTTTCGTGGCCGGGCCGGGGGTTCGGGAAACCTCGTGAAGGTCAAGCATCGCAATGGCTACGTGTCCTATTACGCGCACCTTTCGCGTTTCGAACCCGGCCTCAAGGTGGGCTCATTGGTCGAGCAGAAGCAGGTCATCGGCTACGTGGGCGATACGGGTCTGGCCACCGGCCCCCATGTCTGTTTCCGAGTCCAGAAGAACGGCCGCTATGTGAACCCTCTGGACATTTCGGCGCCCGCCGGCGACCCGGTGGCGCAGGGGGACCGGGAGCGCTTCGAGTCGGCGCGTGATCTGCTTTTCGCGGATCTCGGGACCGGCATCCAAATGGCGGCCGACGAAGCCCTCTAGGCCGATTCCTCCCAAGAGGCTCCTTTCGGGCATTTCGACGCCCCCTTTTCCTCCACCTGCCGAGGCTGAGTCTGTGTTCGTTTGGCCTGTGCGCGAGCGCTAGAGTGGCCCGAAGCGCAGAGCGTGCCGAACCGAGTCGGATTCGGCGGGGCGCGGCGGGGGAGAAATGGTGAAACTCGATGCTCGACTGGCCGAACTCGGCCAGCGCTATGCCGACCGCGAGGCCGGCCAGCATGAAGCCCTGGTGCGTGCCCGAGCTTGCGCGGACTCCCTCCATGCACGGATCGCCGCCGCCATCCAGAACTTCCACGCAGCTGGGGGCGCCGAGGCACCGCAACTCCGGCTCACTCTGAGCGAGCCCCGGGTCGACGACAAGCACCTCCACTCGATTCAATTCGAACTTCTCCGGGGCCGCTGCCGAGCCATTGTGACGGTGAAGAGCCGGGGCGAGATCACCCTGGTGGGTCCCTTTCATGCGGGCAAATCCGAAGGCCCTTGCCGTACCTTTCCCATCGATGCCGCGGATGCCCTGGACGATGCCCTGGAACCCTTTCTCGTTGCTTTCATCGAAGAAGCCCTGACGCCGTGACTCCCGAGGTCTCTTCTCCCGCTCTCGCCCATGTGTCCACCGTACGCGTGGGCACCTTGAATCGGCCGAAGCTCGAGGCCGTGCGCCTGGCCTTGTCCGCCTATGCCCAGGGCGTGGAAGTATGTGGCCACGCGGCGGAGAGCGGTGTGCCCGAGCAGCCGGTGGGCTTTACGGAGATCGTTCGCGGCGCCCGGACCCGTGCCCAGGTTGCCCATGGGGCCGGGCCCTGTGAACTCGCGGTGGGGATCGAGGACGGCCTGGTGGAGTTTTCCGAACTCGGGGGGGAAGTGTTGAATGTGGGAGCCGCGGTGGTGACCGATGGCCTACGGGAGGGTCTGGGTTTCAGTGCCCTCTTTGCCTATCCGCCGGAATGCGCAGACCCCGCCCTCGCTGATCGGGCACCCGTGGGCGAGGTTTTCGACGCCTATTGGCGGGCCCGCAAAGGGGAGGGGCCGGCGGAAGCGTCCGGGCGCTCGGTCGGGAATATCGGCATGCTCAGCGAAGGCGTTCTGACTCGGAGCGAATATGGCCGGCATGCGGTGCTCTGTGCGTTGGTCAGGTTTCTTCATCCGGAGATGTATTTTTCGAAAGCGCTGGACGGGGCGCCAACTCACCGTTCAGGAGAAGTACTGAATGACTGACGTGGAGCAAAGAATCGAATCCCTCGAGGATTGCATCGAGTATTTCCGCTCGGGCGAGTCGCCCGAGTCCGATTGGGTCGTGGGTACCGAACACGAAAAGATCGGCGTCTACACCGAGAGCGGTCAGCGGGTGCCCTATGAGGGAGAGCGCGGGATCGGGGCGCTTCTTCAGCGGATCGCCCGTCGAGACGATTGGACCCCAGTGCTCGAGGGTGGCCAGGTGATCGCCCTGACCAAGGGGGGGGCGAGCATCACCCTGGAGCCCGGCGGGCAGATCGAATTGTCGGGTGCGCCCTTGGCGACCATCCGCGAAACCTGTCGGGAGTTCAACGCCCACGTTGATCTCGTGATCGAGGAGTCGAGGGATTTCGGAATTACCTGGCTCTCGCTCGGGGTCGACCCGATCCACGCCGTGAGCGAGATCCCCAAGATGCCGAAGAAGCGATACGACATCATGCGCGAGTACCTCCCCCAGCGAGGTGCCCTGGCCATGGACATGATGCATGCGAGCGCCACCGTTCAGGCGAATTTCGATTTTTCTGATGAGGCCGACATGGCGACGAAGCTCCGGACCGCCATGGGGTGCACCGCCATCGTCTCGGCGATCTTCGCGAATTCGAGCATCTCCGGCGGAAGCGAGAACGGTTTCGCGTCGAAACGCGTGGCCATCTGGCGCGAGACCGACCCGGATCGCTGCGGTCTGCTCCACTTCGTTTTCGAGGAGGGATTCGGCTACCGGGAATACGCCGAGTGGGCGCTGGACGTGCCCATGTTCATGCTCGTGCGGGGCGGCGATTATATTCCGGCCCACGGGCTCCCCTTTCGGACCTTCATGCGCGATGGGTTGGCGGGTCATTCGGCTCGGGTGAAGGATTGGGATCTCCACCTCACGACGCTCTTTCCCGAGGCCCGGCTCAAGCGGATCATCGAGGTACGCGGTGCGGATACGGTCCCCCGCGGCCTGATCTGCGCGCTCCCGGCGCTCTGGAAGGGAATCCTCTACGACCTGGACAGTTGTCGGGCGGCGTGGGGCCTGGTCGAGAAAATGTCGTCGTCCGAGCGGGAAGACGCCCAACTCGCCGTGGCGCGGGGTGGCCTCGCTGCGAGCATCGGCGGTCGCTCTGCGCTGGATCTCGCCCGAGAACTGGTCGACATTGCCGGGGAAGGGCTCAAGAGCCTGGGGACGCGTTGGGGGATCGAGCCGGATGAGAGCCATTTCCTCGACCCGGTTCGCGCGCAGCTGGTGGCGGGCAAGAGCCCCGGCGAGATCGTTGCCGAGCGCTGGCGCGGCGAGTGGAGCGGGGAAGAGCAGCGTTTGATCGAATTTTCCAGTTATTGAGATTTTTTGGAGCCGGCGAGAGACCCGCCCTTGGGGGGGTTGGAGTCATCGGGCTTCGCCGAGCGAATAACGGGTATGGAGGTTCACGCGCATGGCTTCTCAATCTTTTCGGTTGAGCTTCAGTCTGGACGAACGGGATATCGCGTATTTCCGCGCTCGTTTTCGGAGCGCCAAGCAGGCTGCGCGGGGGGTCGATGCCGACCGCATCCTGTCTGCGGTTCGCAGCCTGATCGGCCAGATTCGCGCCACCGACCGCGTCCCGACCTTCGTCAGCAAGGCGGTGGAGTCGATTCAAGACCTGGTGGAGGTCATCGAGGATGCCGAATACCGGGCGCCCCAAGCCGTTCGCAACCGTGTCCTGGCGGCGCTGGCCTATTTCGCCGATCCCGATGACATGATTCCAGACGAGATCCCGGTGCTGGGCTTTCTCGATGATGCCATCATGATCAAATTCGTCGAAAGGGAATTCCGGCACGAGTTGGCCGCGTATCGAAAATTCAGACGCTTTCGCAGGGGTGCGGAGCAGCGCCCGTGGACAGCCGTGGCCCGGGAGCGCCTGCCGAGCCGGATGGCCGCCATGCGACAGAAATTGCGCGCCGAAGTGACCCGCCGTGAAGTGGCAGACCGTGCGAAGGGCGTGCCTCGCTTCAGTTGAACGCGGACCGTCTTGGGCTATGGCATGCCGGGTAGCCCACGCTTACTATTCCGGCGGGCGTTCCGACTCCGCATTCCTCGGGTTTTGTCCGAACCCGGGCCCAATGCGGTGAGATCGACTTGGGTGTCGATTCGCGCAGGAGCCGCAGAGCCCCAGACCCGAGATGGAGTACGTCAGGATGAGCAATGAGAGTCCCCCCGTGACCGATGGCGCCCACACCCGGGTGCTGATCGTGGGAAGCGGCCCCGCCGGCTATACCGCGGCGATCTACGCCGCCCGAGCGGGTCTCGAGCCCATCGTCATCGCCGGCCTCGCTTTCGGGGGCCAATTGATGATCACCACGGATGTGGAGAACTACCCGGGCTATCCCGAAAGCGTGACCGGCCCGGCGATGATGGAGGATCTGCAGAAGCAGGCCGAGCGCTTCGGAAGCCGAATCCTCTACGAAGATGCCACCGCGGTGGACTGCGCTTCGCGTCCTTTCCGGGTCGAGACCGATGGGGCGCACTACACGGGAGATAGCCTGATCGTGGCCACGGGTGCATCTGCGCGTTGGCTGGGTCTGGAATCCGAGCAACGCTTCGTAAACCTCGGGGTCTCGGCTTGTGCCACCTGCGATGGGGCACTCTACCGCGACAAGCCCCTGGCGGTGGTGGGCGGAGGCGATACCGCAATGGAGGAAGCGCTCTTCCTGACCCGGTTCGCGACTCAGGTGACCGTGGTCCATCGCCGTTCGGAGTTGAGGGCTTCGAAGATCATGCAATCGCGCGCGCTTTCCCATGAGAAGATCGACTTCGCTTGGAATAGCGAAGTTGATGAAGTGCTCGGCGGCGAATTCGTCACCGGCGTGCGACTCAAGGATGTCGAGACCGGAGCCAAGCGGGAGCTCGACGTCGAGGGCCTCTTTGTCGCCATCGGGCACCAGCCGAATACCGAACTCTTCAAGGGTCAACTCGAGCTCGATGATGCGGATTACCTGAAGGTGCAGCCGGGAACCACGAGAACCTCCGCCGAGGGTATATTCGCCTGTGGCGATGTGGCCGATCCCACCTATCGACAGGCCGTCACCGCGGCGGGAACCGGCTGCATGGCTTCTATCGATGCCGAGCGTTGGTTGGCCGAAGAGGGCTTTGCATGAACGTCCCAGCGGACAGGTCGGGACATGCCTTTTCGGGAGAGCCCTGGGCTCCGAAGAGGCGGGCCTAAGAAGATGCCCCTCACTCGGGAGATGCTGGAGCGGCTGACGGATCGATCCGCCGATATCGTCGTCGCCACGGATCGCAAAGGCCGGGTGGTCTACTACAACGATGGGGCCTCGAAGAGTCTCGGCTACGACCCCAGCGAAACCCTGGGCAGCTTCGTGGGGAGTTTCTATCCCAGCGTCGAAGAAGCGCGCCGTGTGGCCCAGGCCATGCGCGACCCCGACCAGTCGGGCCCGGGTGTGATCGAGAGCTTTCAGACCTCGTTCCTGACCGCATCCGGCGAGGAAATTCCGGTCGCGATTTCGGGCACCCTGCTCTACGACGAAAACGGCGAAGAGACGGGGACCATCGGGTACGCGAAGGATTTGCGCGAGATCCTGCATAAGGACCAACTCGCCACCCTGGGTGAAGTCGCCATTGGGCTCTCACACGAGATCAACAATCCCCTGGCGGTGATTCTGAACCAGATGGAATTGCTCGAGAGCGATATCTATGCCCTGGCCGACGAACGAGATTCTTCGGTGGAGATCGAAAGGGTGGACGCGATTCGGCGCGAGGTTGCTCGCATCAGCGAAATCCTGAGCCGCCTCGGCGAGATGGTCCAACAGGATAGCTACGAGACGATCAACTACGCGGGGCCCGCCCGCATGATCGATCTCCGCCGGAGCGAGGCGCGGGGAAGCGAGCGGGACACTCGGCTCGAAGGCTTGCGGATTCTGGTCGTGGACGACGACCGGGGCATTTGCAATTCGCTCAGAGAGATTCTCGAAGCCGATGGCTGCGTCGTGGAAACGGCCCACGATGGGATCGAGGCCCTCGAATGTATTGAGGGCCAGAAATTCGATCTCGCGCTCTCGGATGTCGTGATGCCCAACATGGACGGACACGAGCTCTACCTGAGCCTATGCAAGCGACATCCCGAACTCCCGGTCCTGATGATGACCGCTTTTCATTACGACAAGGATCACATCATCAAGCGAAGTCGAATGAAGGGACTCGAAGGCGTGATCTTCAAGAAGCCCGTGGACCCGGCGCGGCTGCGCGAAGTCATCGCCGAAACCGTTCGCGCCCGCGCCGACTAGCGGACTTCGTTTTTCAGGGGAAGTCGCGGCCGGGCGTGGCTGTGCGTGCCAGGCACAGGCCCATGACCTCGCGAACGCCGGCTTCGTGCAGCGCCTTTGCGGCGGAAGCCAGGGTGGCGCCCGTGGTCGTTACGTCGTCCACCAGCCAGACTCGGGCGGGCAAAGGGTTGGGGGGCCGCCGGCAGGCGAAGGCGCCCGCGACGTTCTGCTCCCGGGAGGCCGCATCCAGACCCGCTTGGGGCCGGGTATCGCGTCGCCGGAGCAACCAGCGGGGGGCCACCATGAGGCCCAGGGGATGCGCGATCTCCCGGGCCAGGAGGGCGGCGGGGTTGAAGCCGCGCTGGCGGAAACGGCGCGGGTGCAGGGGAATGGGCACGAGCCAATCGTCGGCCCGGAGCGGCGCCCGTTGGCCCGCCGCCCGGGCAAGCATGCGGGCGATCCCGCTGGCCGCGGGGTCCAGGCTGGCGAGTCCCGGGGCGGGATATTTGAAACGATGTATCCAATCCCGGGCTTTTCCCTGGAAACTCACCGCGGCGAGGGCTGCCCCGCCCTTGTCCAGCAGGGGCTGTACACGGGCTGAGGGGGGCAACCAGACAAGCGCATCGTGACAACGCGAACACAGATACGCGTGGCGCGATAGAGCCGAGCACTGCGCGCAATGGCGCGGAAAGAAGAAGTCCACCAGGTTGGAACGTTGCAGCGTGTGCGTTTTCCCTGGGGACCGGAGGGGTTCGGGTGTCAGCCTGCCGAGACGCGGGGGGCGTCTTCGAGGTCGAGTTGGGGCGCATCGCTCCAGAGTCGTTCCAGGGCAAACTCTTCGCGGGTTTCGGGCTGGAAGATATGAATCACCGCCTCGTTGGCGTCGATCAGGATCCAGCGCCCTTCGTTGAAGCCCTCGACGCCCAGCGGTGCATCGTCGGCTTCCCGGAGCGCTTGAATGATGGATTCGGCGATGGATCGGACGTGCCGACTCGATCGACCCGAGGTGATCAAGAAAGTATCCGTAAAGGCGCTGACCCCGCGCATATCCAGGGCGACCAATTCCTCGGCCTTGAGGTCCATGGCTGCCCCTGCGATTAAACGCGCTTTGCGAGCGGCGTCGTCATCCTGGGGCTTGGCTGGGGTCATGGTTTTTCCTCGCCTGGGGTTGGGGAACTTCCGGGGGCGTCCGGCGAAACTCCCTTCGGGTCTTCGTTGTAGCACCCACTGGCCACGATGGCAGCGTGGGCCGCTTCGGGGACCCAGTCGCGAACCGAGACCCCTCGGGCGAGGCGATCTCGAATGGCGGAGGCCGAGACGTCGAGGGCAGGGATCTCGAGGTGGCGAATCCAGGTACCCGCCCGGCGGTGGCGGCCCGAGCGCCCGTCGGGGGCGAGAATAAAATCGTCCCGAACGCATTCGGGCAGCCAATCGGGCAGGCCGCCGTCCAGCGCGGGAGGCCTGGAGGTCACGGCGATATGACACGCGGCGAAGAGCGCTCGAGGCGATTTCCAGCTTCCCATTTCGCAGAAGGCATCGCGCCCGGCGACGAAAACGAGTTCGTCCTCTACGAAGCGTTGGCCGAGGGCCTCCAGGGTGTCCACCAGGTAGGAGGGGCCCGGTCGTTCCAACTCGATATCGTCTGCGGCGAAAAGCGGGTTGTCGCGAACCGCCATCTTCACCCACGCCAGCCGCTCCTGGGCGGGCGCCATGATGGCCGCGTCACTGTCCTTGTGTGGGGGCCGTGCGCTGGGAACGAAGAGCAGGCGGGAGAGTCCGAGGGCGGCCGTCACTGCTTCTGCGGCACGCAGATGGCCTCGGTGAATCGGATTGAAGGTGCCGCCGTAGATACCGATCATCGCCGCCCCTGCAATTGTCTTCGCTGCCCCCTGCCTGGAGCCTGCTCAATCGTCCAGGATCACCAAATCATCGCGGTGGATCACTTCGGGACCGTTCGAGTAGCCTAGCACCCGACCGATTTCCTTTGCGGCCAATCCCTTGATGCGTTCGACGTCGTTGGCGTTGTAGGCCGAAAGGCCGCGAGCGAGTTTGTGCCCCTTGGCGTCGACGCAGAGAACGGGGTCGCCGACCCCGAATTTACCTTTGACCTTGACCACACCAGCGGGCAGAAGGCTCCGTCCCCGGGTCATCAGGGCTTGGGCTGCGCCTTTGTCGATGGAGAGGGTGCCCTGGGTTCGGGTCGTGAAGGCGAGCCAATGCTTGCGGCTGGTCATACGCTCCCTGGGCCGGAAGAGTGTGCCCACCGAATCTCCTGCGACGATGCGTGCGATGGCATCGGATTTCCGTCCATTGCAGAGGACCGTGGCTGCCCCCGAGCGTCCCGCTACCCGCGCGGCCTCGAGCTTACTCGCCATCCCGCCCTGCCCGTAGATACTGCCCGTTCCCTGGGCGGCAGCGATGATTTGGGGCGTAACGCTGTCGACGACATCGATCAAGCCCGGCCGGGGCTGCCCGGGCGTGGGCGGCTCCGTATAGAGGCCGTCCACATCGGTGATGATGATCAGAAGATCCGCCCCGATCAGGTTGACGATATTGGCCGAGAGAGTGTCGTTGTCTCCGAAACGAATCTCTTCGGTGGCCACCGAATCGTTTTCGTTGACGATGGGCACAGCGCCCAGACGAAGCAATTCCTGGAGGGTATGACGAGCGTTGAGAAAACGTTCGCGGTTTTGAAGCCCGGAGCGCGTCAGGAGGAGTTGGCCCACCTGCTTTCCATAATGGGCGAAGCGGCGCTGGTAGATCTCTACCAAGCTGATTTGCCCAATGGCGGCGGCGGCTTGCTTCTGGGGAATCGAGCGCCCGGTATGCTTCCAACCCAGGCGATGGCTTCCTGCAGCGACAGCGCCGGAAGAAACCAGCACGACTTCACGGCCTGAGTCCATGAGTTCGCTGATCGCGCGCGCGAGTTCGCTGAATTTTCGCGGACGCAGCTTTCCGTCGCGGGTGAGCGTACTGCTCCCCACCTTGATGACGATGCGCTTCGCCTTGGTTTGAATTTTTCGCGCGGGATCAGGCTTCATCACTGCACTCTTTCGGATCTGCGGCGTGATCCGCTTCGGATGCTCTTTCGGCCCGAATGGCCTCCTCGACGGTGAGGAGCATAGTGCGAACCAACTCCGGGGCGCCCTCGCCGGTGGCGCCGGAAAGCCGGATCGGCTGTAGCCCGTGCGCCTTGAGCCCTTCTTCCAGTTGATTCAGGGTCATTTCGTCTTCGACCAAGTCGGTTTTGTTCAGTACCAGGATCTCCTGGCGCTCTTTCAACTCGGGGCGATAGCGCCCGAGTTCGGCCCGGATGGCTTCGTAGTCTCCCAGTAGATCTCGTCCCTCGAGTAGCGCGGCACCCACATCGAGCAGGTGGACGAGCACCCGAGTGCGCTCGATATGTCGGAGAAATTGGTGCCCGAGGCCGGCTCCGTCGCTGGCCCCTTCGATCAGGCCCGGGATATCGGCCACGACGATGCGTGCGTCGCCGCGTTCGACTACGCCGAGCGAGGGGGTCAGGGTGGTGAAGGGATAGGAGGCGACCTTGGGGCGGGCCGCAGAGAGGCGCCGGAGCAGGGTCGATTTGCCCGCATTCGGGAAGCCCACCAGCCCGACATCCGCCAGCAATTTCAGCGAGAGCCTGAGTTCGCGTTGTTCCCCGGGTCGGCCGCTGAGCGCAAAATCCGGGGTTTGCCGCGTCGCGTTCTTGAAGCGCGCGTTTCCAAAGCCGCCATTGCCGCCGCGAGCCACCACGAAGCGTTGCCCGTCTTCGGTGAGGTCCACGCTGGGTGCCGCCGCTTCGGCCGGGGCATTTTCCTCCGAGGGATCCGTTGAATAGACGAGGGTTCCCACGGGCAACCTGATCTCGGTATCGACGCCGCTGGCGCCGGTCTTGCGCGACGTTCCGCCGTTGGCTCCGTTCTGCGCGCGGATCTCACGACGGTGTTGCAGGTCGATCAAGGTGCTGAGGTTGCGATCCGCCACCAGCACGACGTCACCCCCGTGCCCGCCGTCTCCGCCATTGGGTCCGCCCAGGCTGACGAATTTCTCGCGCCGGTAGCCCACCATTCCGTTGCCCCCGCTGCCGGCGAATACGGTCAGAGCGGCCTCATCGATGAAGAGCTGCGAGTGCTTCACGAGTGGGCTCCTTGGCGGGGGAGCGTTCCCGCGCGGGCGGAAAGCGGGGCCTGGCCGCCGCTCGGCCGTTCTCGGAGAGCGGGATTGGTTCTCGGCGCTCTATTGGGCGGTGTCGATGTGGGCGAGCCTGCGCCCGCGGGTCTTGCCGTAGCGAACCACGCCCGGGGTCAGGGCGAAGAGTGTGTAGTCCTTGCCGCAGCCCACGTTCTGTCCAGGGTGGATCTGCGTGCCCACCTGTCGCACGAGAATCGAGCCCGCCTTGACCAACTGGCCACCGAAGACCTTCATGCCTCTTCGCTGGCCGTTGCTGTCGCGGCCGTTTCGAGAGCTTCCCTGTCCTTTTTTATGCGCCATGGTCGCGGTTCCTGCTTTCGCTGCCTCGGTCAGCCCGGAATCTGGCTGCCGTTTGAGATCGCTTGTTGTGGTTCGACGTTATCGGTCGACGTTATTCATCGACGTTATTCACCGATGTTATTCATCAATGTTATTCATCGATGTTATTCATCAATGGAGTCGACGCGAATTTCCGTATACGCCTGCCGATGGCCCTGAAGTCGGCGGTAGCCTTTGCGGCGCTTCATCTTGAAGACGCGAATCTTCGGGTGCCGCCCCTGAGCCGTAATCGTGCCCGAGACCCGGGCGCCCTCAACCACGGGGGTTCCGATCTTCACCGCTTCATCACCGCCCACGAGCAGGACCTGGTCGAGTTCGACGCTCGCGCCGACCTCACCTTCAACGCGCTCGACCCGGACATGTGCTCCGGGTTCCACGCGAACCTGCTTACCTCCTGTTCGAACGACCGCGTACATGGCTTGCCTCGTCTCTCGGGTTGTCTCAGGAGCGCGGAAGTATCCGCGATTCCGCTTCATCGTCAACCGGTTGGGATTCTTCTTCGAATTCGGCTTGAGGCGCGGCCCCGGCATTGGCATCGTCGCCGGTCTCCGGGCTTTCGGGGGCGGGGGTCGGGGCATCCGCGGCCTCCTCGGGCGGGGGCGCGAGCGCTTCGACGGCTTCTGGGGTCGGCTGGGCTGGGCTCGCCGGGTCCGGGAAGAGCGCGGGCGGGGGCAAAGCGGCTTCAGGGGCTCCGCCACTCGCCGAATCACCCGCGGGGCTGCCCTCTACTTCCTGGACCGGTGATTCCGTTTCCGGCTGCGTCTCGGGGAACAGGGGCTGGGGATCGGCCTCGGCTTCGGACGAGTCGAGTTCGGCAGCAGCGGCCTGTCGGTCATTCGCCGCCGAGCGTTGATCCCGGGAGGCGCCTCGGCCTCCTCGCCGGCGCCGGCCGCGGCCCGAGCCGCCGTTGTTGCGGGCGGCCTCCTCGGCGGCGATCTCTGCCGGGTCCCGGAGCCAGCGCAGGGGAATCGAAACCGGCGGGCCCTCATCCAGCGCTTCTACCTCGAATTGTTCCTGATGGATCCCCGGCCGTGCGCGGACCTCGATGGGGTGACCGAGGGCGGTGGACAGGGTTTCCAAGGCCTTGGCCTTGTCGCCGAGAAGCTGCTCGGCCACCCGCGCCGCAACCGTGATGGCAATGCGCCGGCCGCTGAAACGGGGCAGCGAACTGCGCATTTCGCGCAGCAGGTTGTAGGCGACGGTCTCCTCGGAAAGCAGGTAGCCACGTCCCTCGCAATGCATGCAGGGCTCGCAGAGCGTTTGAACCAGGTTTTCCCGGGTTCGCTTGCGGGTCATCTCCACCAGGCCGAGCTCGGAGATCTTGAGAATGTTCGTGCGCGCCTTGTCGCGGCGCAGGGCATCTCGGAGCGCTCGGTAGGTCTTCTCCCGGTGATCGGCCGACTCCATGTCGATCAGGTCGATGATGATCAAGCCGCCGATATTGCGAAAGCGGAGTTGATGGACGACTTCCTTGACGGCTTCGAGATTTGTCTTGTAGACGGTTTCCTCGAGGTCGCGCTTGCCCACGAAGCGCCCGGTATTCACATCGATGGCCGTCAGCGCCTCGGATTGGTCGACAATCAATGAGCCGCCCGATTTCAGCCAGACCTTGCGTTCGAGATTGGCATGGATTTGGGCTTCGAGGCCCATATTCTCGAAGAGCGGCTGGAGATCGGTGTGGTGATCGACCTGGGGTTTGGGATCCGCGACGAATTCCTCGATGAACTTGCTGAGCAGTTCGAAAGTGTGGGAATCGTCCACCACGATCCGTTTGGTCTCGGGGCTGGCGGCATCGCGCACGATGCGAAGGGCCAGGTCGGGCTCAGCGTGTAGCACGCAGGGCGCGGGCTTCTCCGCATGGACGCGTTGAATCGATTGCCAGACCGTGTTCAGGTAGTGGATATCGGCCGCCAGGTCGGCATCGCGCACTCCGTCACCCGCGGTTCGGATGATGAAGCCGAGTTCTTTGGGGCGCAGGCGGTCCACGATTTCTCGCAGGCGCCGCCGCTCCTTGTCGGAATCGATGCGGCGCGAAACGCCCACCCGGGCGGACCAGGGCGTCAGAACCAGGTGCCGGCCGGGGATGGAAATATTCGAGGTGATCCGGGCCCCCTTGGTGCCAATGGGCGCCTTGGCGATCTGGACGACGATCTCTTGACCCTCGGAGAGAACGGTATCGATGCGCGGCGGCGCTCCGCGGCGCCCCCCGCGTCCCTTGCGGCCGCCGCGACGGCCGCCCGGATCGGGTTCACCGCCGGTGTTGTCGAAATAGTCTCCGACGTAGAGGAAGGCGGCCTTCTCGAGTCCGATGTCCACGAAGGCGGCTTGCATGCCCGGGAGTACCCGGGATACCCGCCCCTTGACGACATCGCCCACGACGCTCTTGCTGTTCTCGCGTTCGATGTGCAGTTCTGTGAAGACGGATTGTTCCAGCAACGCGACTCGGGTCTCCCCCGAGTCCACGTTGACAACGATTTCATTCTCCATTGCGTGGTTTGCTCTCTACAGAGCAGCCAAAAGCGTCCGCCCGCCGCCTCGGGATGGGTGGCGGGAAATCGCGCTCAGCTTCTCCAGCCAGGGTCTCTGGCGTTGGCGAGCATTTTCGACACGCTTCGATGTTCGGGCCGCGGCCTATGGGGCCAAGGCGGGGTCAGGTCGGGGCCGCGCGGTGCCCAGAGGGCTGCGCGCGTGAACGGTAAGTTTTTCTAATGTCCCGAAATCGATAAGCAAATCGTAAGCTCGCACAGTTGTCTGTGGTTGTATTCCCGGTTTGAAACGGGAGAAACGAGTATTTGAGTCCGCGGAACCCCAGTTGGGCGACACCCCCGCCGCCGTTCTTTCCGTGGTCTCTTCCCGCGCTCGGCTTCCGTCGCGACCTTCGATATGCTCTTCCAGTTCAGTCAGTTCTGGATCGCGACGGTCTCACCAAGGCTTTGAGGTCGATTTCGCGACCCGAGAGCTTCCCCGCCAACAGGCGGGGGAGATTCGAGTCACGGGTTGGGCGACCCACCCGTTTCCTCCGTGTAATTTGAGTGGGCAACGATCATGGATCTATCGCGCCGAGTCAATACGGACCCGCGCAGGGCCCTCCCCTCAGTCCATCGGCTGGCGGAATCGCTGATCCGCGAAAATACGGATCTTCCGCGCTGGGCCGCTTCAGAAGCTGCTCAGCGGGTGATTACGGCCGCCCGGGAGCAATTCGACGCGCAGGGAGCGGACGGAGAGGGGGAAATCGAAGTCCCCGAGGGGGAAGAAATATGGCTCGATCGCGCCCGTGTGCTGGCCCGGGCGCTGGCGAGCGCGCACCCCCGGAGGGTCATCAACGCCACGGGGATCGTCCTCCACACGAACCTGGGGCGCGCACCCCTGGCACCGGGGGCCGCCGAAGCCGCCGCCCAGGCGGCGGCGGGCTACACGGACCTCGAACTCGACGTGGCTTCTGGGCGCAGGGGCAATCGCCTGGCCTGGGTCTCCCAGCGACTCGGCCAACTCACGGGTGCCGAGGCCGCCTACGCGTGCAACAACAACGCGGCGGCTCTCTTGCTGGCCCTCAATACCCTGGCTCGGGGCCGGGAGGTGGTGGTTTCCCGGGGCGAGTTGGTCGAGATCGGTGGGTCCTTCCGTGTGCCGGAGATCCTGGAACGCGCCGGGGTCAAGTTGGTGGAGGTGGGCTCCACCAACCGGACGCATCTGCGTGACTACGCCGAGGCGATCGGCCCCGATACCGGGATGCTCCTCAAGGTGCACCGCAGCAATTTCGAACTCCGTGGGTTCGTCAAGCAGGTGGAACTCGGCGAGTTGGTTCACCTGGGGGCTTCCCGCGGCATTCCCGTGGTGGAGGATCTGGGGAGCGGGACGCTGTTGGATTTGTCCCCACACGGTTTTCCCCCCGAGTCGTCTGTCCCCGCCCGGCTGCGGGAGGGACCGGATCTGGTTTGCTTCTCCGGGGATAAATTGCTGGGCGGGCCCCAGGCGGGCATCGTGCTCGGGCGCGAAGAGTGGATCGCCGCCATGCGGAAGAACCCGCTCGCCCGTGCTCTTCGCCTGGACAAGATGAGTCTGGCTGCCCTGGACTGGACCCTCATGACCTTGTTGTCCGGTCGAGGCGAGCAGGAATTGCCCGTGTTGCGCCAAATCCTATTGCCCCCTCGTGAGCATGAAGCGCGGACCCGGGCTTTCGCCAAGCGCTTGCTCGAAGAGGCGGTCGCGGCAGGCGCTGAGGTCGATCTCGAAGTGATCCACGACCGCGTACCCGTGGGTGGGGGCTCGCTCCCCGGATTCGAATTGGATAGTTGGGCAATCGCGCTGAAGAGTCGGGAAAGTGCGCAGGTCATCGCCGGTCGGCTGCGTGACGCCGACACACCGGTACTGGCACGCGTGCGCGATGGTGTTGTCTTGATCGACCTTCGGGCCGTCGACGAGGAAGAGGTCACCGGGCTCTTCGAGGCGCTCGGAACTGCGCTCCATTGAACCCCTTCGAACCTTCCGGTAGCTTCTGCACCGCGCTTCGAAGGTTGCCGATGCCACCGTGGAAGCGCATACCGGGGGGCGCGTGAGTTGAGAACAGTCCGCTCCGGATCTGTCTCGCTGGCTTCGAATCCGGCATCGATGCCGGACCAGTCGACGATCCATTCGAATTCGTCATCGGCTCACGCCCAGGCGTCGGCGAAGATCACCTCTTCCGAATCCGCGAGATCGCCGCGTCTGATTGCCATCGGTGGCGGCAAGGGCGGAGTGGGCAAGACCTTCGTGGCCGCGAACCTCGCGGTTGCGCTGGCTCGCCTCGGTCGCCGAGTGGTCGCCCTGGATGCCGATCTCGACGGGGCGAATCTCCACACCTGCCTGGGGCTGCCCAGTCCCGATGTCAGCCTGGCGGATTTCGTGGCCGGCCGGACGCTGGAGCCCGAGAAGCTTCTGATGCAGACCCGCGAAGCCAATCTCCAAGTCATCGCGGGTACCCATGCGAACCTGGATACGCCGCAACCCGAGCAGAATCAGCGGGTCGAGTTGCTTCGCGGCCTTCGCCGCCTGGCAGCGGATTATGTGTTGATTGATCTCGGTGCCGGGAGTCAGCGCGCGGTGCTCGATTATTTCCTGGTGGCCGACGACGGCTTGCTCGTCCTTCGTCCCGAGCCGACCTCGGTGGAGAATGCCTACTCATTTCTCCGCGCGGCCTTCTACCGGCGCCTGCAACTCGGAGCGCGTGGCTACGGGGTGCGGGAGATCGTCCGCGAGGCCATGGACCAGCGCAATGAGCGGGGAATTCGCACACCCTACGATTTGATGCGGGAGATCGAGGCTCTGGATCCCGTGGAGGGGCGGCGCTTCATGGAAGCCATGCGCGGCTTTCGCCCCCGTATCATCGTCAACGAGGCCCGCACGGAAAACGATGTCAAACTCGGTTTTTCGGTGGCGAGCGTCTGCGAGAAATTTTTCGGCTTCAGGGCCGACTATCTTGGCTATGTAAACTATCAGAAGGAAGCGAGGGATTCGGTTCGGGCCCGCAAGGCTCTGGTCGAGTACAGGGAAGCTTCCGAGGCGGCGACTTATCTCAAGCGAATTGCTCGCAAGCTCGTAGACTCCTCTGAGGCGAAAACCTTTTCTTCTTGAGGGTTTGTATTTCGTGGGTGGAGTGAGCACGGATTTTTCGAGGCCAATGTTCGGGGTTGAAGATTGAGAGGGCTGGAAGAACTCGACCACTACGAGATCCTGGAGATCAGCCGTGACGCGTCCTTTCAGGAAATTGACGAGGCCTACCGGATTCTCCGGGAGACCTACGCGGATGGCTCGCTCGCATTGTATTCGCTGTTCAGCGAAGGAGATGCTGTGGTGATGCGGGAGCGCATGGAGGAGGCGTATCGGGTTCTTTCGGACCTGACTCGGCGGCGCGAATACGACGAGACTCGGCGCGATGAGAAGGAACTCCCCCCCGCCTTTGCTTCCCCCGCTTATACTTCCCCCGCCCCGTCCGCCCCGGCGGATGCGGCGGAGGTCGACCCGAATTTGCTTCCACTCGCGAGTTCTCCCAGCCGGGATACTGAAATCGAGGAACCCGGCGGCGGGGTGTGGGATGGGGCGGCGCTGCGCCGGGCTCGCATTCAATCCGGGCTCGAACTCGAGGAGATCGCCGAGATCACCAAGGTGGGAATACGCACCCTTCGCCAGCTCGAAGACGATGCGTTCGACGATCTCCCGGCCACGGTGTACGTGCGCGGGTTCGTCATGACCTACGCGCGCACCATCGGAATCGATCCCGCGCGCGTCGCGGCCAGCTACCTTCGGCGTTTCGAGGAGTCGCGATCCGAGCAGGGGCGCGGTCGCTTCCTCGGTCGCCGCTGATCCCCAGCGGCCTTCGGGAGCAGGAGGCATGGCCGAAGGCGACGAGGTTTCCGCGCGTTCTACCCCCGGACCGGGGGAGGGTGCGCTGCACTTTCTCGTGGATGACGACCTCACGGGTCAGCGCATCGATCGGGCCCTGGCCGACCTTTGCGGCCTCCCCCGTGCGCAGGTAGCGCGCTGGGTTGCCCAGGGACGGGTCAGATTGGACGGCGAATATGTGACCCGGGCGAGTCGGCGGGTCAGGGCCGGGAATCAACTGGATGCCGATCCCCCGGAACCCGCCCGGGCGGAGATCCGCCCTCAAGCGATCCCCCTCGATATCGTGTACGAGGATTCGGACTTGGTGGTGGTGAACAAAGCGGCGGGCATGGTGGTCCACCCCGCGCCCGGTCATCCCGACGGAACGCTCGTGAATGCCTTGCTGAACCATTGCGGGGACCTCGCCGGCGTGGGGGGCGTGTTGCGTCCCGGTATCGTCCATCGCCTCGACCAGGGAACCTCGGGTGTCATGGTGGCGGCCAAGAACGACTCGACTCACCGAGGGCTGGCCAAACAATTCCATGACCATTCCATCGAGCGTATTTATTGGGCGGGGGTACGCAGTGTGCCCAAGGCCGACCGGGGACGGGTGGAGCGTCCCATCGGAAGGCATCTACGCGATCGCAAGCGGATGAGCATCCGCTCCCGGTCGGGTCGCCCCGCGGCCACGGTTTGGCGGGTGCTCGAGCGCTTTCCTGACCGGGGGGTCGCGTGGCTCGAGATCCATCCCGAAACCGGGCGCACCCATCAGATCAGGGTTCATCTCGCTTCCATCGGCCTTCCGATTTGCTCCGATCCGGTCTATGGCCGGCGCCGGGGGACGCGGAATGCGAGCGCTTCGGGGTTGGGTCGCCCGGCGCTCCACGCCGCCCACCTGGGCTTCACCCATCCCGGGAGCGGGGAGGCGATGGGCTTTCAGGCGCCCCTGCCCGCCGATCTGGCCGCTTTTCTGGCGGGCCTGCGCGGGGAGTCGGCATGAGGGAATCGGCGAGCGGTTTCATCAGCCACCCGCTGCTCTCGGCGGCGGGAGTCGCTCACGGCTTCGGGACGCGGCGAGCTGCGGAAACCGACGGCCCGGCGCGGCCACGTCAGGTCCACGGCGCCGCCGTGGCGCGCTTGGGGCCCGGGGGAGAGTTGGATCGGGAGCAAGCCGATGCGGTGCTTTCCGATCGCCCGGGTTTCGGCGTCGCGATTGTCACCGCCGATTGCGTTCCAATTCTCGCGGCCCTGGGATCCGGCCGCGCGGTGGTGGCGATTCACGCCGGATGGCGTGGGCTGGCCGCCGGGGTGGTGGGTGCCGGGATCGCAGCCTTGCGGGCCCAGGGGCAGAGCGGGGAGAGGGTGGTGGCCGCAGTGGGTCCCCGAATCGGGCGCTGCTGCTACGAGGTCGATGCACCGGTGATGGACCCTTTGCGCTCCCGCTTCGGCTCGGGTGTGGACGCGGCGAGCGAAGCTTCCCGCGCTGGTCATTGGTGGCTGGACCTGGGTCAGTTGGTGGCGACGGATCTGGGGCGCTCGGGGGTGGCGGCAGACGATCTGGGTGTACTCGATGGCGTCTGCACGGCCTGCGGGAAAGAGCGCTTCGAATCCTTTCGCCGGGATGGCGCCGAGGCGGGCCGCCTGCTCCATTACATTCAGCCCGCGGGTTCGCCGCCGCCCGCCCGGGCCCAGGGCATTGCCGGGGGCGCTTGACACGTTCCGGGGCGGGGCCTAGCGTGCGCGAAACCCGCGTCCCACTTCGATTTTCTTGGTTCCAAGAGATCAGCCGGGCGCGTCCGGGACGGGGTGAGTCGGAGCGCCAGCCAAGGGTGGGGAAGGTCGGCCCCGGGATTCAGCTGGGCGAAGGCGGAGCCCAACCCGCTTGATATGGTTTCCCTGCCCCGCTTCAAATGCCCACCCGAGAGAGCCCAAGCCAGTGACCCACGAGCGAAGTGACGACAAGCCTCGAAAGAGCGGCGCCCAATCGGGCAGCCGCGCGCGTCGCGGTCGCGGCCGGCGCACCCGTTCCTCGAGTGGCCGCGCTGCCCGAGGTGAGGCCGGGGAAGAGCAAGCGGACTACTTGCCCTCGGATGCGGAGTTGGCCCGGGATGAAGCGAGCATGGTCGACGACGAAAAGGCCGAGCGCGTTTACGTCCGCAGCCTCAAAGCCATGCCCTTGGCCGAACTGATCGCCTACGCCGAGGATTTGGATCTCGCCAATGTGGGTGGTTTGCCCAAGCAGGATTTGCTCTTCGCCATCTTGCGTGCGCAGAGCGAAAGAAAGGCCAGGGTTTTTGCCGAAGGCGTGCTGGAGATTCTCCAGGACGGGTTCGGCTTTATGCGCGCCCCGGACCAGAACTACCAGGCTGGCCCGGACGATATCTATGTCTCGCCCTCGCAGATCAAGCGCTTCAATTTGCGAACCGGGGACACGGTGGAAGGACAGGTTCGTCCGCCCAAGGAGAGTGAGCGCTACTTTGCTTTGCTCAAAGTAGAAACGATCAATTTCGAAACTCCAGAAAATGCCAAGAACAAAATCCTTTTCGACAACCTCACGCCGCTCTATCCCGAGGAGAGGTTCAAGCTCGAAAGAAGTGATGGCTCGCTCACCCCTCGAATCATCGACTTGATTGCGCCGCTCGGGAAGGGCCAGCGGGCGCTGATTACCTCGCCCCCCAAGGCGGGCAAGACCATCGTTCTCAAGGAAGTGGCCAACTCCATCGCGGAGAATCATCCGGACGCGCGTTTGATCGTTCTGCTCATCGACGAGCGCCCGGAAGAGGTCACTGATATGCAGCGGACGGTAAACGCCGAGGTCATCTCTTCGACCTTCGACGAGCCCGCCACGCGCCATGTTCAAGTGGCCCAAATGGTGATCGCGAAGGCCAAGCGATTGGTAGAGACGGGCCTCGACGTGGTGATTCTGCTCGATTCCATCACTCGCCTGGCCCGTGCCTACAACACCGTGGTGCCGCATTCGGGAAAGATCCTGACAGGCGGCGTCGATTCCAATGCGCTCCACAAGCCCAAGCGTTTCTTTGGCGCCGCTCGAAATATCGAAGAGGGTGGCAGCCTGACCATCGTGGGAACGGCCCTGATCGAAACCGGCTCGAGAATGGACGAGGTCATCTTCGAAGAATTCAAGGGCACGGGGAACAGTGAACTCGTACTCGACCGCAAATTGGCGGATCGCCGCACCTTCCCGGCCATTGATATCAACCGATCGGCCACCCGGCGCGAAGAACTGCTGCTGAGCGAGACAGCGCTCAATCGCATGTACATCCTGCGCAAGGTGCTGGCGCCGCTCTCTGCCGTTGATTCCATGGAGTTCTTGCTGGGAAAGATCAACGCGACGGGGGACAACAGCGAATTCCTCGAGTCCATGAACTCATGATTTCCTGCAGCTCGAGCGGGCTTCGAGGACATTGCCGGGCGATGAAAGATGTTCGAGCCCAGGCCGCTCTGAGCGCGAAGGCGCGGTTCGGACCCTTTGAGGTCCGTGTGCCGGTGGGCTGATTCCTTGCCGAAATACCTCAATCGGATCGAGGAGGCGGAAGAACGCAGCCGCGAACTCGAGGCCCGGATCGCGGATCCTGAAACCGCGAAGCAGCCCCGGGAATATCAGAAGGTCGCGCGAAGCCTCGGGGCGCTCCGTCCCCTGCTGGAGAGCGGCGAGCGTTACCGCGTTGTCCTGCGCGAGCTCGACGCATCGCGTTCGATGCTGGACGATTCCGATGCCGAGTTGGTCGAGATGGCGAGGGCGGAGACGGCGGAGCTCGAGGAGAAATTGGCCGAACTCGAAGCCGAGCTCGCCGTCCTATTGACGCCCAGAGACCCGAACGATGATAAGAACGTGATCTTCGAAATCCGGGCGGGCGCCGGGGGCGACGAAGCAGCGCTCTTTGCGGCGGATCTCTTTCGCATGTACTCGCGTTTCGCCGAGTTGGCCGGGTGGCGCGTGGAGCCGCTGTCGAGTTCCCAGACCCCCGGTGGCGGCTTCAAGGAAGTGATCGCCTTGCTGAGCGGCGAAGGCGCATGGAGTCGGTTGAAATTCGAAAGAGGCGTTCACCGAGTGCAGCGGGTGCCCTCCACCGAGGCCCAGGGGCGGATTCATACATCGACGGTCACCGTGGCGGTGATGCCCGAAGCCGAGGAAGTGGATATCGAGATCAGTGCGGGCGATCTCCGGATCGATGTGATGCGCGCGAGCGGCCCGGGAGGTCAGAGTGTGAATACGACCGATTCAGCGGTCCGAATCACGCACCTGCCCACCGGCGTTGTCGTTCAATGCCAGGACGAGAAGAGTCAACACAAGAACAAGGCCAAGGCGATGACAGTGCTTCGCTCGAGACTTCTGGAGTTCGAAAAGCAGAAGGCGGCGGACGAGCGCGCGAGTGATCGGCGTTCCCAGGTGGGCACCGGCGAGCGCAGCGAAAAGATTCGCACCTACAATTTTCCCCAGAGTCGGGTGACCGATCACCGGGCGGGTGTGACCCTTCACAAGCTCGGCGCCATCATGGAAGGTGATCTCGGGGAATTGCTCGATAGTGTGAAGGCCCAGGTGGCCGCCCAACAGGAGGCCTCGCAGGGGGATTCATGAGTGGCCCCCCGAATGCGCAAGGCGGTGGCACGGATCGCACCTGGACGGTGCTCGAACTCCTGCAGTGGACGACGGATCATTTTGCCGCCAAGGGGTTGGAGAGTCCCCGTCTGGACGCCGAATTGCTCCTCGCGCATGCGCTGGGCCTGCGCCGTCTCGATCTCTACCTCCGCTATGAGGATCTTGTGGGTGCGGCCGAGCGCGCGCGCTACCGCGAGCTGATCGGTCAACGGGCAGGCGAGCGGATGCCTGTTTCCCTCCTCCTCGGGGAGAAGGAATTCTGGTCGCTCCGCTTCCGGGTCACCCCGGATGTGCTCACCCCTCGCCCCGAAAGCGAAACCCTTGTGGAGGCCGCGCTGGCCCGGCTTCCGGATGCCGAACGCGAATACACGATTCTTGATCTGGGGACCGGTTCCGGTGCCCTGGCCCTGGCGCTGGCCCACGAAAAACCCCGGGCCCGGGTCACCGCCACCGATCTCTCCGGCGCCGCGCTGGAAGTCGCCCGGGGCAACGCCGAAGCGTTGGACCTCGCCCAGGGCGTGCGCTTCATCGAGGGTTCGCTCTTCGAGCCCGTGGCGGGAGAGCAATTCGACCTCATCGTTTCCAACCCGCCCTACCTGGCCCAAAGCCGCGCGTCGGCTCTGCCCCCGGAACTGGCCCACGAACCCGCCGAGGCCCTCTTCGGGGGGGAGGATGGTCTCGCGATTTTGCGGCCCCTCTTCGCCCAGGCGCGCGAGCACCTCGCGCCGGGGGGCTGGCTCATCGTGGAGGTCGACCCCGACCAGGCCAAGGCGGGCATGGATTGGGCCGTGGCGTCGGGCTTGGGGGAAGCGGCCGCGATCAAGGATCTGTCGGGGCAGTCCCGGGCGGTGGTGGCCCGGCGCGGCATGGAGCGCGCGTAGGAGTTGCCCTGGGACGACGCGTCGTCGGCCTGATGCTGTCCGGGCTCCGCCGTGGCGGTTCGCCGAGGCGACGGCTACAAAAGGTCCGCCCCATCCCGCCGCGACGGCGGGATGCCGGACGCGGCGGAGATTCCTCCCCGGGTGGAGCGTTGCCCGGTGGGCGGATCCCGGGCCTCCGGTGGCGGGGGAACGCGCACCGAATCTCGTATCAATCTCGCAGGCTTGCCCCCAGGGGGCAAGATTCCGGGGAGCCCAAGATGGCATCCAATCGCGACTCTTCACGCACCGCGAAGGTCGAACGGCAGACCAAGGAAACCCGCATCGAACTCGAACTGTCCCTCGATGGATCCGGGGCCTACCGGGTGTCCACTGGAATTCCGTTCTTCGACCACATGCTGGAGTCCTTTGCTCGGCACGCCCTCTTCGACCTGAACCTGGAAGCCGAAGGCGATATCGAGGTTGATTTTCACCACACCGTGGAGGATGTGGGCATCGCGCTCGGCCAGG
>JAAZXM010000002.1:0-81840 GCA_014240165.1 Myxococcales bacterium
CTACCGAGACGCGCGTGGCGGCCGACGCCATGCTGGTGCTCTACTTCGCCGTACGCATCCAGGACGACATCGTCGACGACAACGCCGATCGCCTCGGCGCCTACCTCCAGCAGACACTGACGGCTGAGGCGCTGGCCGATCTGGCGATCGAGGGCGAAATCTTCGACGAGGATTTCTTTCTCTATCACGAGGACACGGACCTGTGCTGGCGAAGCCATGTACTCGGGTGGCGGGTCTACTACGAACCCCGGGCCCGGGCGGTTCATGCCCGGGGCTGGCAGCGGGAAGGCCGTTTCCTCGTCCCCGCCCATGTCCGCCGGCATTCTTTCAAGAACCATTACCT
This sequence comes from Myxococcales bacterium, assembly GCA_014240165.1. Classification (GTDB taxonomy): domain Bacteria; phylum Myxococcota_A; class UBA9160; order UBA9160; family UBA4427; genus JAZXM01. The sequence goes on from JAAZXM010000002.1 coordinate 344, forward strand.
GCAGCTGATCAAGAACGAATCCCTGGCGGGTTTTTTCCTGCGCCTGCCCCTCCTCCTGGCCTGGGAGGCTTTGCGATTGGGTCACGCATTGGTTCGCGACCGGGCCATTCTCGGGGGCTATCGGGACGCCGCGCGTCTTTCGGGGCGCGCCCTGCGCAAGCGCCGGCTGCTGCAAGCGCGTCGCTCCAGGGCCACGCGGCATCCGATGTGATCGCGGGGTAGCGGCCGCAGGGTTTTCAGTCGCGCCCCAGGCGTTTGAGCAAAGCGTGGGCTGCGTCGAAGAGCGCGGGTTCGGCGCCTTCCGGACCCGGTGCGGGCGCGAAGATCCGGTGGTCCGGCGTGACGCGCATCTTCGAATCGGCGTGGGTCAGAATCTGCACCAGCCGGTGCGGGTCGATCTGGCTGGACTCGGCCACCTGAAGGACGAACTCACCCTTGAGCAGGCGCAATTCGGAGATTCCGAGTTTGCGGGCGCGCAATTTGAGCCGAATCACCTGGAGCAGGTTCTCACCCTCGGCGGGCATGACGCCGTAACGATCGAGGATCTCGTCGCGAATCCGGGCAACCTCGTTTCCGTCCCGGGCATTGGACAATCGCTTGTAGAGCACCAGCCTTTGGTTCACATCCGCGACGTAGCTCTCGGGCATGCGGGCGACGACGGGAAGCTGAATTTCGGGGTCGAGTACTTCTTCGGCGATGGTGCCCCTGAGTTCCTCGATCACCTGCTCAAGCATCTCCATATAGGTCTCGTAACCCACCGCGCGCAGGTTGCCCGATTGCTCGCTCCCGAGCAGATCGCCTGCGCCGCGGATTTCGAGGTCCATATTGGCCAGCCGGAAACCGCTTCCGAGTTCGGTCATGTCCTGGATCGCCTCCAGCCGCCGCTGGGCATCGGTTCGCAGTTTGCCCACGGCGGTGGGAACCAGGAGGTACGCGTAGGCGCGATGACTGCTGCGTCCCACGCGGCCGCGCAATTGGTAGAGCTGGGCGAGACCCAACGCGTCGGCGCGGTTGATCACGATGGTGTTGGCCCGGGGAATATCCAGGCCACTTTCGATGATCGTGGTGCAGAGCAGAACGTCCGCTTCGCCGCGCACGAAGGCGTGCATGCGATCCTCGAGTTGGCGCTCCTTCATCTGGCCGTGAGCGGTGATCACCGAAACCTCGGGCACCACCTCGTTGAGCATTTCCGCGATGCTCCCAATCGTGGCCACGCGATTGTGGAGGAAGAAGACCTGCCCGCCGCGCCGCACCTCGCGGAGGATGGCCTCGCGGATCAGCGAATCGCTCGAAAGGCAGACCTGGGTCCGGATGGCCAAGCGATCAGCCGGGGGCGTATCGATGACCGAAAGATCGCGCAGGCCGGTAAACGCCATCTGGAGCGTTCTCGGAATGGGGGTTGCGGTCAGGGTGAGTACGTCCACCGTGCGTCGCAGGCGCTTGATGCGCTCCTTGTGGCTGACACCGAAGCGCTGCTCTTCGTCCACGACCAGGAGCCCCAGATCGCGAAATTGTACGGAGGCTTGAAGGAGGCGATGGGTGGCGATGACGATGTCGACGGTTCCGTCGGCGAGTCCTTCGAGGACTTCCCGGGATTCGCGGGGTGAGCGAAAGCGCGAAAGCATTTCCACCCGAATCGGATAACCCTCGAAGCGGGCCTGGAAGGTTTCGAAATGCTGCTCGCAGAGGATCGTCGTGGGCGTGAGTATGGCGACCTGCTTGCCGTCCATGGCGGCCCGAAAGGCCGCGCGGATCGCCACTTCGGTTTTCCCGTAGCCCACGTCGCCGCAAACGATCCGATCCATGGGCTGGGATTTCTGCATATCCACCAGGACATCCTCGATGGCGCCGGCCTGGTCCGGGGTTTCCTCGAATTCGAAAGCCGCTTCGAATTCCTCGAAAAATGCGTCGCGAGGAGTAAAGGCGAAGCCGGGGGCGAGCTGGCGAGCGGCATGCATGGCCAGGAGCTCCTCGGCCATATTGCGCAGGCTCTTCTTGACCTTGCGCCGGGCGCGGTGCCAGCCCTCGCCGCCCAGGCGGTCGATCTTGGGTGCTGTGCCCTCGAAAGCGCCGTAGCGCTGCACCAGGTTCAATCGATCGATGGGCAAAAAGAGCTTGTCCGCCGCGGCGTACTCGATGCAGAGGAGTTCGGTTTCCACTCGGCCGGCGCGCACCAGATCAAGGCCGCGGTAGATCCCGATACCGTGGTCGCGGTGCACCAGGAAATCGCCGGGTTGCAATTGGGCGATGCCATCGAGGGCGGTGCCATCTTTCCAGCGACTGGCGGTTCGCCGCTTTTCCCGCTTGCCGAAGACTTCTTCTTCGGTGAGGACGGCGAGTTTTTGAGCCGGGATGCAAAAACCCACCGAGAGCGGAGCCACGCGGATTTCGACTCGGCCGGGCAGGGACCAATGCCAGCACGGCCGTGCGTCGGTCGCGATGGTGGCTTCGATACCGTATTGGTCCAGCAGGTCCTTGAGTCGGTCGGCGGCAGAAAGCACCGTCACGGTGATGACGCTTCGCCATTTTTCGAGCATCCACGTGGCCAGTTGGTCCGCCAGGGGCGCGAGCGCTCGATCATGCGTCCGCGCAGCGGAGAGTTCGCGCCGAAGCTCGTCGTGGTTTCGGGTCTCCACGGGAATGCGCTCGGCCGGGCTCTCGGCATCGACAAAATCCACGCGCTCGAGGTAGACCGGGCGAAGTCCCTGGAGCTGGTTGTCGACGCCATCGGGATCCACCAGAAGCTGGTCGGGGGGGCAGACGATTCGTCCGGCTTCCCGGGCGGCGTGGTGGCTGGTTTCAGCCTCCTGCCAATACACGTCCAGGCGAGCACGGCCGGCGGCGGGATCGTCCACCAGGACGAGGGAGTTCTCAGGCAGGTAGTCGAGCACGCTTTCCTGGGAGGTGTGCAAGAGAGGCGCCAGAGCCTCGACACCCGGTGGCGTGTGCCCGCGCAGAAGGGAGTCGACCAACTGGTTGGCGTCCTCGCCCGAAGCGCCCACGTCCCGGGCCAGCGCGCGGAGGGCATCGCCGCGCTCCACCACGAGGTCGCGCTCGAAGGATAATTCCCGGGGAGGGGAGGCCACGGCGTGGGCGACCTTGCCCAGGGAGCGCTGGCTCGACGCGTCGAATTCGCGAATCGAATCGACCTCGTCACCGAAGAATTCCACGCGCACCGGATGGATACCGTGGGGCGGGTAGAAGTCGACGATCCCGCCGCGCACGGCGATCTCACCGGGCTCCGCCACCAGGGGCATCCGCAGGTAGCCGTCCCCCACCAGGGTCTCCACCCAGGCGTCGCGATCGACGGTCTTCCCCACCGCAATTTCACGTGTATTACTTCGCACCTGGTCCCGGGCGGGAACGCGCAGGGCGAGCGCCGTCCAGGAAGTCACGACGAAGGGCGCCTGATCGGGCATCTCGGGTGAAGACAGCCAGCGATAGAGAACATCCATTCGCTGGGCGATCAGGAAGGGTTGGGGAGAGAAGCGATCGTAGGGAAGCGTGTCGTGGCGGGGAAAGGAACGGAGTCGCGGGGCGTCCTCGCGCTCGCCGAGAACCGTGCGGAGATCCTCGATCAGGGCGTCCGAGCGTTTCGCCGAGGCGCAGACGATCAGCACCGGGCGATCCGGGTGGGCGCGAATCAGTTCGGCAGCCGCCACCGCACGCGCGGCACCCCGGAGCCCGGTGAGCCGAACAGGGCCCGTGCGGGCCTCCACCTGGCGAGCCAGGGCCCGAAGCGCCGAAACCGATCCTCTTCGCCGCGCCGCCATCTTTCCAGGGAGCCTTTCTCGGCGTGAGGCGAGCGCAAGCGTTCACCCAACGCAGCAAGGCCCGACGCACTCAATCGGGGGAGGGGTGCGCGGGCTCGTTTCGAAAGCGAGTCTAGCAGGGCGGCTCGGCGCGAGAAGACAGGGAATCCGCGGGTTGCTTTTCCGTGAACACCGAAGTCTTTGCGGGCCCGCCCAGCCGGGCAAGGAAATCGAGGGTGGCCCCCGCCACCTCGGGCCAGGCGTGGTGGGTTTCCAGCCGACGCCGAGCGGCGCCACCCAGCCTTTTTGCCTGGGCGGGGTCGGCCACGAGCCGAGCGAGTCCTGCGGCGAGTCCATCGGCGCCCTGGGCCTCGTCCACCAACCAGGCGGACTCGTCGTGACGCAGGCCCGGGGCCCGGCCGCTGAAAGCGAGGATGGGCCGTCCGGTTTCCATGTAATTGAGCAACTTGATGGGAAAGCCGCCGACGCGTCGTCGGGGGGCGACCAGGCAATACGCGCCGTAGAGGAGCTTTCGCATTTCGCTGAAATCCTGCACGACAACATGACGAATCCGTCCTTCGTGACCCGGCAGCGCGGATGCGGTCTGATTGCGCGCCCCATCGTCGTGGGTTGCGATGACCAGGGGCGGCGCCGAGCCGGGTCGCTCGCTTTCGGCTCGGGCGAGCAATTCCAATTCCTGGTAGCGATCCAGGTTGCCCGAGTAGAGCGCATAGCGACCCGGCATCAGCCCGTGACGCGTGCAGGTCCGCATCACGCTCTCGGGCTCGGGCGCCGGCATGGGGGAAAAGCCGGGGGGAATTTGCGCGAGCGGTCCTCGGGCATGGGGCGCCAGTTCAGCCCCGGCCTCTTCGCTGAGTACGATGATCCCGTCCACTCGCCGGGCCAGGGCGCGGTCGATCAGGCGCCCTGCACGGTTCGCTTCATCCGCATGGCGCCCCGGCAGGTAGGCCGAGAGTTCGTGGCCGAGCAGAGTATGGGCGACGTAGATCACCGGCGTCCGGGTGCTGCGCCGGGAAAGCAGTGCGATGGCGGCGGCCTCGGCGTTGTGGGCCAGCACGAAGTCGAAGGGCCGGCCCTGGCGGCGCGCCTCGCGCGCGGCGCTGCGCCAACGCGCAAGCAGGGCGAGGTCGGCCACGGGCTTGCCCCAATTGGGACCCGAGCGCATGACCTTGGGCGAGAGGTGGATGGACGCTGGCGCGCACTCGATATCGCTGGGACGTTCTCCCCGGCCCCGGCCATAGGAGAGCAGAAGCGGCTGCGCCCCGGCTTCGGCCAGGGCCCGGGTCTGGTCGGCAAAGAAAATCTGGGAGCCCTGGGGATAGGGGAAGGGAAATGCGCCCAGCACCGCGATTCGCGGCCCCCCCGCCTTGGCGCGGGCCGCACCCGCATTCATCCCGATTCGGTCCGGGTGCCGGTTTGCCGCGCCACGCTTCGCAACTCCCGGTAGAGCGAGCCGAGTTCCACGCACGCCTTCAGGACCACCCGGGGATGCGCCCCGGTTTGCCGGCCGTGGCGCCTTGGGCGATGCACGACCGGAACCTGGTGAATGCGGAAGCCCGCGGCCCGGGCACGGACCAGGAGTTCGGTATTGACGAATGCGCCCACCGAGGCGAGGGGAATCGTGTCGATCACCTGGCGCCGAAAAAGCTTGAACGCGCAATCGATATCACGCACGGGAAGGCCGAAGAAGAGGCGAATCAACGCGCCCCACGCGGTGGCGATCAGAAGCCGCGGCCAGGGATCGCGTCGAGGCGAGCGGTACCCGGCAACGATGTCGTAATCCGCCGCGTGCGCGAAGAGATCGCGTAGCTGCGCCAATTCGAATTGCAGGTCCGCATCGCTGAAGAAGATCCACGACCCGCGCGCCCGGGAGAGCCCTGCGCGCAGGGCAGCGCCGTAGCCGCTGTTATGCGCGTGGTGGATAACTCGAATGCGCGGGTCCCGTTGCGACCAATCGTCCATGATCTTCCGGCTGCCGTCGCGCGAGCCATCGTTCACAACGATGACTTCGAAATCTTCAGCGAGTTCCTCCCCCACGCGGCAGGCACCGGCCATCAATTCGTTCAGGTTGGCCTCCTCGTCGAAGGCCGGGAAGACCAGGGACAGGCTCGGCCCGGATGCATCGTGATCCGAAAGGCGAGGAATCAATCGAGATACCCCAAGGCCCGCAGCCGCGCCGCCACCATATCGCTTTCCTCCTGGCTATAGGCCGATTCCGAGGGCTCCCCGGAATCCGCGCCCGGCCGCCAGCGTAGCCCCATGGCGGCGGCCAGCGCCGGTGCGACGCGCGAAAGCGATACCGGGGCGAGATCCGCGGCGGCCTCGCCGTGGGCGATGAAGATCCCCGCTTGCCGGTGGGTTCCGTTCATGCCCCGGCCCCGGCCCCCGGCCAAGCCTTCGCCCGTGAGTCGGACCACAGCTTCGCTGGCCGCCGCCCCGACGGGGGCGGGGCCCGCAGCTTCGCCCTCGTGCCATGGGGTGGGGACCAGGGAGAGCCCATACCCGCCCTCGGTCCCCATCTCGAGCACGATATCGGGCGCGCGCTCCACGAAGGGGCCCGAGTAGACTTCTTCCCGGGGCAGCGCCCGGGCGATCACGGGTTCGCCGCCGGGCAGGCGCCAGGCCAGGAGGCGCTCGATCACCTGGCTTCGAAGCGCGGTGTAGGATTCGGGATCCACGCAGCCGCTTTCCTCACGCCCGGCGAGGTTGATCCATACCCCGGGCTGGGTGTTGACCTCCTCGGAAAAGGCCTGGGTGTGGGCCCAATCCATGCCTCCAAAACGGATGGCGCTCTCGAGGCGTCCCGCCGCGCCCCGGGCCCCGCGGAAAAGGGCCTGGATCCAGCCGGCGGGAAGCACGCGCAGGGCGCCATCCCGCGCCGCGCGTGCGGCGACTTCGAGTCGCGTTCGCTGCTTCGAACGGCGCCGCAGAAAACCCTGCTCGGCGAGGTACCGGTTCAGGTGCACGATGCAATCCGAAGCGCCCCCCATACCATGATCCGAGAGCACTACGCAGAGGGCGTCTTCCCCGTAAGCGGCGCGGATGCGGCCGCAGGCTCGGTCGAGGGCGGCGTAAATATCCGCCACCGCCGAGCGCCGGTGGGCGCTTGCCGAGGGATCATGCCGCGGACTCTTCGGGTCGTGGTCGCGCCAGTAGTGGTGGCCGATGGTGTCGCTCTCGGAAAAAACCAGCACCACGAGATCCGGGCGCGAGCCCCCCGCCTCGCGTTTCATCTCGTCGAGGGCCGCCAGGGCGAATTCCGTCTTGCGCTCGATGCGCGAAAGCAGGGTGCTCGCGGCGCGTTCGTGAAAGCCGCCCTCGGTGGATCCCTCGTCGAGATCCGGCCGCATCCACGGGCCGGCCCGGGCCGCCACCCGGCGGTAGAGGTCGGGATTGCTCGACGAGGTGGCGTCGCTGGCGCTCGAAACCGGCGCGTCGAAGCCCGGCACCAACAGGCCCTCGAGGGGTTCCGGGGGATAGGTGGCGGGGAGACCCAGCACGAGGGCCCGCCCGCCGGCCCGGGAGACCGCGGCGTGGAGGGATTCCCCCTGGCGGTCGCGGCTGTTGACGAAGCGGATTCGGTAGCGGCCGGGGATTTTCTGCGAAAAATCGAAGATGCCGTGCTCGCCGGGCTCCAGGCCCGTCATAAAGGAAGACCAGGCGGGAAAGGTCACCGGGGGCGTGGTCGACGGCAGCGGCCGAGCGGCGCCCGCCCGCATCCAGGCGGCGAGGTGGGGCAGGCGACCCGCCGCCACCAGGGGCTCGATGACATCGAAAGTGGCGCCATCCAGGGCCAAAACCAGGGCCGGACGCAGTTTTTCGGGCTCAGAACTCATTTCAGGCGCCCTCGCGGGTCTGGGCCAGGGGCGCCGGACCCGGCCACGGGCGAAAACCCCCCCGCTTCGCTGGGGGCCTGGGGACGGCTCGACATCCGCGATTCGCCTTTCTATATTGCGCCGCCCCGAGTCGGGGCCGAATGCCCCGGCGGAGATCCGGGATCGCCCGACACGTATAGCGACAGATGGTGCTCCGCGGCGAGATGGGCGAATGCCGAAAGCCGGGAACACGAACCCACCAGGAGCAGCGAGCAAGGAAAAGGTAAGCCACCGGCCCCGGCATTCGATTCGGGAATCGGCGAAAGATCCGGCAGGTCCAGCCTGCCGTTGCGGCCCGCGAAGAACGGCCTTTGGCCGGTCCAATCCGGAGCCAGGAGAACACAGTGTCCATCGAACTCCTCTGCCGAAAGCTCGGCATGTCTCAAGTCTTCACCGACGCGGGCGAAGCGGTCCCGGTCACGGTTCTGGAAGCGGGGCCCAACACCGTTGTCCAGATCAAGCGCGAAGACGGGCCCGACGGCTACACCGCCGTGCAACTCGGCTTCGGCACCCGGCGTGAAGATCTTTTCAACAAGCCGGCGCGCGGCCACTTCGCCAAGGCGGGTGTGGAGCCCCAGCGTTACCTGCTCGAAAGCCGGTTGACCGCCGAGGAGGCCGAGGGTCTCGAAGTGGGCCAGCAGGTCACCGCAGAGCTCTTCGAACCGGGACAAAAGGTGGACGCGATCGGGACCTCCAAGGGCCGAGGCTTCGCGGGCGTCGTGAAGCGCCACGGTTTCAAGATCAAGAAGCGCACCCACGGAACCCACGAGTACTTTCGCCATCCCGGTTCCATCGGTGCCGGTGCCTGGCCCGCCAAGGTCTTCAAGGGCGGCCGCCAGGCGGGGCAGATGGGGGATGCGCGGGTCACGGTCCAAAACCTCGAGGTCATTCGAGTGGACACCGACAAGAACCTCGTCTTCGTGCGCGGAGCCGTACCGGGCCATATCAAGGGCCTGGTCAAACTTCGCCACGCCGTCAAGCAGTAGACCCGTCGCCCGCTATCAACGCAAAGACCATTTCCACCAGCGCGCCAAGCGCGAGGGCTTCCGTTCCCGGGCGACCTACAAGCTCGCGGATCTCCAGCGCCGTCACCGCTTGCTCGGGCCGGGCCAGAGGGTGGTGGACCTGGGCTGCTGGCCCGGGGGTTGGCTCCAGGAGGCTTCCCGCGCGGTGGGCGCCCGGGGCCGGGTGGTGGGAGTGGATCGGGTCGCCCTGGACCCGCCGCTCGAGAACGCCAATACGGTTTCCTTTGTGGGCGACATGGAAGACGCAAAGGTCCACGAGAAGATTCTTCAGCACCTCGACGGGGCTTGCGATGTTCTGCTCTCGGACGCCGCTCCCAAGCTGACGGGCGTGCGCGAGGTGGACCGGGCCGCCGAGGAGCGCTTGCTCGAGGCGGTGGAACGGCTGCTGCCCCTCCTGCTCAAAAAAGAAGGGGACCTGCTGGTCAAGCTTCTCGAATGCCCCGAAGCCCAGAATTTTCAGCGCCGCATGCGCGGCCTCTTTGCGTCGGCCAAGACCGTGCAGGCCGAGGGCACGCGCAAGGGCAGCAGCGAGCGCTATCTACTGGCCAAGGGCTACCGCCCCGCGGCGCTCGGCGACTAGCCGGGTTCACCCGTTCATCCACAAGGAGATTCCCGTGTCGACCCAACGCCCTTTTCGTGTTCTCGGTGTCCAGCAAATTGCAGTCGGAGGTCTCGACAAGGCCCGCTTGCGCGGCTTCTGGGTCGATACCCTGGGCCTCGACCTGGTGGGGACCTACGTGAGCGAGAACGAGAATGTCGACGAGGATATCTGTCAGGCGGGCAGCGGTCCGCTGAAGGTCGAGGTCGACCTGATGCAGCCCGTGGATCCCGAGAAGCGCCCGAAGGTTCACGACCCGGCGCTCAACCACGTGGGCCTGTGGATCGACGACCTGGCGGCGGCGGTGGAATGGCTCGAGGGGCGCGGCGTGCGTTTTACTCCGGGCGGGATCCGCGCCGGGGCCGCGGGCTTCGATGTCTGTTTCATTCATCCCAAGGGCAATGACGAGTCGCCGATCGGGGCCGAGGGCGTGTTGGTGGAACTCGTCCAGGCGCCGCCGGAAGTCCGCGAAGCATTCGCGGCCCTGGCCGCCGCTGGCCAAGGCGAGGCGGGTTAGACTCGTTTATTCGATTTCCAGCCCGGTGAGGTCGAGCCGGCCACCGAAGGAATTCTCATGCAAAGCCTGACCCCGCGTTCCCTGCTCTCGGATATTGCATTCGGCGAGGGGCCGCGCTGGCGCGACGATCGTCTCTACTTCTCGGACATGCACAGCCATCTGGTGCTCACCGTGGATCTCGACGGCAAGCGGAGCGAAGTCTGCACGGTGCCCAATGCGCCCTCGGGTCTGGGCTGGCTTCCCGATGGCCGCATGCTCGTGGTTTCCATGACCGATCGCAAACTGCTTCGACTCGAAGAGGATGGGCGCCTCGCTGAAGTCGCCGATCTCAGCGCGCACGCCGCCTATCATTGCAACGATATGGTGGTGGACGCGCGCGGCCGTGCTTACGTGGGCAATTTCGGCTGGGACCTTCACGGCGGCGGCACGCCCCAAGCGGCGGCATTGGTTCGCGTGGATCCCGATGGGTCACTTTGCGTGGCGGCGGAAGATCTCAAATTTCCCAACGGGTGCGTGATCACCCCCGACGGCCAAACCCTGGTGGTGGGCGAAACCATGGGCCGGCAACTCACCGCCTTCGATATCGATGAGGACGGCAATTTATCGGGCCGCAGGATCTGGGCCGAAACCCCGGGCATCTTGCCCGATGGCATTTGCCTCGACGCGGAGGGCGCGATCTGGGTGGCGTCGCCCGAGAGCCACGGTTGTTTTCGGATTCGCGAAGGCGGCGAGATTACCCATAAAGTGGAAGTGGAGACCGAGGCTTTCGCCTGCATGCTCGGCGGGCCCGAACGCAAGCATCTCTTCCTTTGTACCGCGGGAAACAGTCAACCCGAGGCCTGCGCCCAGCAGCGCGATGGTCGCATCGAGGTGGTGGAAGTCGATGTCGCCGGCGTTGGCCTACCGTGATTGGAGACGAACCCGGCAGCCAGGCGGCCGGCCTTGGGCCGAGCCCTGTCCCAAGCCCTGTCCCAAGCCGGCGCTATAGCCATTACGTGCTGGTGGTGCTCACCGGCATGTACACCTTCAATTATCTGGACCGTTATGTCCTGACGATCCTGGTGGTTCCGATCCAGGCCGAACTCGGCCTTTCGGATACCGTGATGGGCTTCCTTTTGGGACCGGCTTTCGCCCTCTTCTATACGGGGCTGGGCGTTCCCATTGCGCGCCTGGCGGATAGCTACTCCCGCCGCCGAATCCTGGCGCTCAGCTTCGTGGCCTGGAGCTTGATGACGGCCTTGGCGGGGCTGGCGCGAACGGGTGCCGAATTGGCCGCCACACGGATTGGTGTAGGTGTGGGGGAAGCCGGCGGGACGGCGCCCGCGCATTCTCTGCTTTCGGATTATTTCCCGCCCGAACGCCGGGCATTTGCGTTCGGCATCTTTCAACAGGGGGTTTATCTGGGCCAGATGCTGGGCCTGATGGTGGGGGCGGTGTTGGTGGCGGAGGTGGGCTGGCGAGCGACCTTCTTCATCGTCGGACTTCCGGGGCTCGGCCTGGCCGTGGTGCTCTACGCCACGGTGCGCGATCCCGTTCGCGGCGCCTTTGATCCGCCCGCGGCCGCGCCCGAGGAGACCCCTGCCCTGCGCGAGGTCTTCACCCGGCTTTGGCGACTGCCCACCTTTCGGCTCCTGATGGTGGGCGCGGGCATCGCGTCTTTCGGCGGCACGGGCTTTGGCTTCTGGTTGCCGGTGCTCTTCGAGCGGGCACACGGCCTGACCCCCATGGAGGTGGGCTTGCGCCTCGGGCCGGTGATGGCGCTCAGTGGTTCATTGGGCGCCCTCTTCGCCGGCCTGCTCACCGATCGCCTGGGTAAACGCGACCCGCGCTGGTTGATGCGGATTCCTGCGGCCAGCGTCCTGACCTCGCTCCCCTTCCTGATTGGGGTCTGCATCTGGCCCACAGCAAACGGGGCGCTGATCTGTGCGATTCCGGCGGGTCTTTTGGGCGGGGGCTGGGCGCCTGCCGCCTACGCGGCCGCCCAGACCCTGGCCCCGCTCCGGATGCGCGCCTTGGGGGCGTCCCTGGTCATCCTCTGCATCACCCTCTTCGGCATGGGGGCGGGTCCTCAGGCCGTGGGCATTCTCAACGATGTCCTGGCCCCGACCCTGGGTGACGATGCGGTGCGCTGGTCCATGGTGGGGGTCATCGGGAGCACCGCCGTGGGCGCCTTGCTTCTTTACCTCGGCAGCCGGACTTTCGTCCGCGACTGCGCCCGGGCCCAGGCCTGAGCCTGGGGCATGGGCCGGGGGCATGGGCGCACGCGCCTCGCCTAGTCGTTCTTCTTTCCATGGCGCTGGACGAAATCCTCCAGCAGCCATTGGGAGATGCTGATATTGCCCGGAAACGTCGTGGGCAAGGCATCGACGTGAAAGAAATCGGCGGCTTCCATCTCGGCGTCGTGGCTGGTATCGACGCTGCCCCCGACATAGCGGGCCGTAAAGCCAAGCATCAGCGAGTTGGGAAAAGGCCAGGCCTGGCTGCCGAAGTAGCGGACATCCTCCACGTGGATCCGCGTTTCTTCGTAGACCTCGCGGACGACGGCCTCTTCGGCGCTCTCCCCGGGTTCGACGAAACCCGCCAGCACGCTGAAGATGCCCGGCGGAAATTGGGGCCCTCGCCCGAGCAGGATTTCGTCGCCGCGTTCGACGGCCACGATCATCGCGGGGGAGAGCCGGGGATAGAGTGGAATCTCACAATCCGGGCATGCCCGGGAGCGATCCGAAGTGGAGATCTCGGTGGGGTTGCCGCAGACGCCGCAAAATTGGTGAGTGCGATCCCACTCGACGATTTGTACGGCGCGGCCCGCCAGGGCATGGAGATCCGGTTCGAAGGCGCCGAAGAGCATGCGCAGATCCCGGGTCGCGTAGCCGTCCGGTGGTTTGAAATCCGCGGGTAATTCCGCTGAGAAACAGTGCTCGCCATCCCATGCGCCCAGGTATTGCGTGCGGGCGGCCACGATCCCCAGGGCATCGATGGTCTCTACGCTGGGGAGGGCATTGGCCTCGCTCACCAGGAGTTCGCGGCGGTGAAAAGCGAAGAGGCGCGGACTCGGCCCGGGGTCTTCGGGGGCAATGTGCCCCGGCACGAAACGCAATGCGGAGGATTCCTTCATGAAAGAAACGCTAGCTCGCATTGGGTTGGGGAATCAGGGGCCCGTCGGGGGGGGATGTGATTGCTGCGCCGTGGTAGGCTGCGCGCGATGTTTGCCCTGGAACTGGCCGAGGTCAGCAAATACTTCGCTCAGCGAGCGGCGCTCTCGCGGGTCAGCTTGAAGCTCGAGCCCGGCACGGCGCTGGGATTGTTGGGCCCCAACGGAGCGGGGAAGACCACGGCCCTCAGGCTGATCCTGGGTCATACCGAGGCGAGCGAAGGCACCGTGAGCCTTCAAGGGGGCGACCCCTTTCGGCCGGAAAATCGCCGCGGCGTGGGCTACTTGCCCGAGCGCCTGGTTCTTCCCGCCCACCGCACCGTGGGCGCCTTTCTCCGCCTGCACGGCGGCTTGGCGGGGCTTCGGGGCGCCGACCTCGACCGCGGCGTGCAAGCGGTGGCCGAGCAGACCGGGATCGACTCCCGGTTGAAGGATTCGCTGGGCACCCTTTCCAAGGGCCTGTCCCAGCGCGTGGGCTTTGCCCAGGCGATGATCGCCGAGCCGCGCTTGCTTCTTCTCGACGAGCCCAGCAGCGGACTCGATCCGATTGGCATGCGCGAGGCTCGGGACTGGATCGCCCAGGCCAAGGCAAGGGGCTGCTCGGTGCTGGTCAGCTCCCACCTGCTTTCCGAGGTCGAGCGCATCTGCGACAGCGTGGCGATTCTGCACGAAGGGAGCGTGGTGGCCGCAGGTGCGATCAGTGAGATCGTACGCCCGGGTGAGGAACTCGAGGACGCCTTTATTCGTCTCGTGGGCCAGCGCTCGGCTCCTCCGCCGGAAGGGGGCGAGCTTGGCTGAGTGGCGAACCATGTGCCTTCTGGCTGGCGAGGGTCTGCGCGATGCGACTCGGCGACGCGTGGCGCCGGCGGTGGCGGGGCTTTGCCTGCTCACCCTGGCGATGGTGAACAGCTGTACCCAGTGCACCCCCATGGTGGAGACTCCGGGCGGTCAGCTCGAAACCCTCGCGGTTTTCGGCTGGGCGGGGGTGTTGACCGTGGGCTTGCTCGCGCTCTGGTGCGCCGTCCTCGCGGGCCTGGTGGCGGCCGACCATCTTTCGTCGACCCTCGAGGATGGCAGCGCATTGCTCGTGCTTTCGCGACCGGTCTCCCGGCGCGCCTTTGCGTTGGCGCGCTTGGCGGGTTCCCTGGCGATTTCTCTTGCGGCGGCGGTCTTTCTCTTGGGGGGCGCTGGTCTGCTGCTCGCCTTTCGAGGAGAGCTGCCGCTGTTGCCGGCCTTCCTGGCCATCGCGGTCACCGCGGTCAACTGCGTTGCGGTGGCGGCCCTCGCCATGCTGTCCTCTCTTTACCTGCCGCGGATCGCAACTTTCCTCTTCGTAATCGGGGGCGTCTCGGCGGTCGCCCTGGCGAACCTGCTCTCGGACTCCGGCGTGCAATTGGGCGCCATCTTCGGCCTTCTCAACGAAGCGGGTCCGCCCATTCTCAGCGCCCTTGTCTGGGCCCTCTCGGGTTGGTCGGGGCAGGAGGCGGAAGGCGGGGCGGCGATCAGCATTCTCGTCCGCATGGCGATCTGGACGGTGGGCTCGGTCTCGAGCCTCCTCTTCCTCTTCGATCACCGGGAGCTGACCCAATACGAGCCGCGCTGATCGCGACCTGCGCCCGGCTCAGTCCTTTTCTTCCCCGTCCTTGTCGCGCTCTCCGTAATCGCCCCAGGGCTGGTCACGCTCGCGAATCACCTGGCGGAAACCCTTTTCCGCGAAGGATTCCGCCCAGCGATGGGCTTCCTCGGTATGTCGCGTCACGCCGTCGAAGAAGGTGCCGAGCAGTTGGGTGGTGCGCAGACCCATGTTCTCGAAGGCCTGGTTGATGAGCAATTTATTCAACGCGAGCTGGTTGGCGGGAATATGGCGGAAGCGCTGGGCGTGCTCCTCGACACGTTGGCGGAGTTCACCAGCGGGGTAGACCGAGGAAACCAGGCCAATCCGGAAGGCGGTCTCGGCGTCGATGGCGCGCCCGGTGAGCAGGAATTGCTTGGCGTGTTCGAGGCCCAGGCGATAGATCCAAAGCATGGTGGTGGGGGTGCCGTAAATTCGCGAGGGCGCGTAACCGATCTGGGCGTCGTCGGCCATGAAGAGCTGGTCGCAACACAGGACGAGATCAGTCGCGCCCCCCACCGCGAAGCCGTGGATCTCGCCCAGCACGGGCTTCGGGCAATGCCAGATCTTCATGAACCGGTCGACGTTGGCTCCCATGAATTGCCAGTCGCGCACGGGATCCCAGGCGCCTTCTCGCGGCGGGGGTCCCGGTGCGTCATAGGGGCTCGACCAGGCGCTGGCGTCCCCGGACACCAGGTCATAGCCGGCGGTGAAGACCCTGCCCTCGCCGCGGATCACCACGGCGCGCACATCGCGCGAAGCCGTGGCGGCATCGATTCCATCCGCGACGCCACTCACCATGGGCTCGGTCAGGGTATTCAATCGCGCGGGCCGGTTCAGGGTGATGATCGCGATGGAGTCGCGTTCCTCGTATTTGACGACGTCTTCGGATCCTGATTCGGTCATGGGGTTTGGGCTCCCGGGTTGTCTGTCCGCATGGTGGCATCCGCGGCACCCGCTTCCCAGCCCCCGGGAAGTCGCCGGGTGGCGCCGGCGACGGGCGCTCGCGCGAGGCTGGGATAGCCTTGCGGCCAGGAGGCTTCTGGAATGCGAGGAAGAACGATTCGAATTTGCGTGCTGCTGGTGATCGGGCTCTTCGTCGCGATGTTCTTTTTGGCCGAGGAGCCGGGAACGGATATCGATGAGGGCAGCACCTTGGTTCTCGAAGTCGGGGGCTCCTACGTCGAGGCCGCCCAGGCGCCCTGGCTCTCCCGTGCACTCGGTGAGACAAGCCCGCCTTTCGTCGGTCTACTCTCGCTCTTCGACCGCGCCGAAATGGATCCTCGCCTCGAAGTGGTGGTGGTCGTGATCCGTCCCCTAGCCATCGGCTGGGGGAAGGTGGGTGAGTTGCGTCAAGCGCTCGAGCGGCTTTCGGCGGCGGGTCATCGCACAGTGGCCTACCTCGACATGGCCTCCTTCAGCGGCAGTCGGGAATATTTCCTGGCGACCGGGGCGGACGAAATCTGGGTCGTCCCGGCGGGCATCGTTCCGCTCTTGGGATTGGCGGCGGAGTACTATTTTCTGGGCGGACTCTGGGAGAAACTCGGCATCGAATTCGACGTCGCCAAGGCCGGCCGCTACAAGAGCGCCGTGGAGGCCTATACCTCGACGGGCATGTCCGAATCGTCTCGGGAGATGGCCAACTCGCTACTCGATTCGATCAACGATTTCTTTCTTTCGGGGATCGCCCTGGGGCGGAACGTCTCCGTGGGCGCGATTCGCGCGGCCATCGACCAGGGCCCCATCTCCCCCGTGGATCTCAAAGGCCTGGGCCTGGTGGACTCGGTGGGTCACCTCGACGACCTGCTGGATCGGATCGGCGGGACCGTGGTGGATCACGAAGTCTATGCCCAGGTGGATCCGGCGGCACTCGGCTTCGACCCCGTGGCCCGGGTGGCGCTCGTCTACGGCACCGGGACCGTCGTGAGCACCGCGGGCTCGCGCTCGGGACGGGCGGGCTCGGTTTTCGCCGCGGATCGTTTCGATCTCGCCTTGAATCAGGCGGCCCAAGATCCCAGAGTGGACGCCATCATCGTGCGCATCGACAGTCCGGGGGGTTCCGCCATGGCGTCCGAGGAAATCTGGCGCAGCATCGACGGCGCCCGGGAAGAGGGCAAGCCGATCATCGCTTCGTTTTCCGACCTCGCGGCCTCGGGCGGTTATTACGCGGCCGCGGCGGCAGACGAGATCGTGGCCAACGATGCCACGCTCACGGGCTCCATCGGCGTTTTCACCCTGCGTCCCGTCTACGGGGGCGGCCTCGCGAAGTTGGGCGTGAGCGTCGAGACATTGACTCGGGGCGAATACGCCGACTTCGTCCTCTCGAGCGAGCCCCTTTCCCCGGGCGCAAAGAAGCGTCTGCAATCCATGGTGCTCCAGATCTACGAACTCTTCGTGCGCCGGGTGGCAGAGGGGCGGGATATGGGTTTGGAAGAAGTGGACCGGGTGGGCCAGGGCCGGGTCTGGACCGGGAGCCAAGCCTACGAAATCGGCCTGGTGGATCATCTGGGCGGGCTGCATACGGCGCTGGACCGGGTGCGCGACCACCTGGACCTGCCTCCCGGCGAAGACCTGGAGCTGGTGGTCTTTCCGGCCCCGCGTACCCTGAGCGAGGAGTTGGCCGACATTCTGGACGCCAAGATCGAAGGGGTGGTCGCGGCCCGTTGGCCGATGCCGAAGGCCCTGCGCGGTCTCGGCTCCTGGCTCGCCGGCTTGGAGATGGAGGGCCCGTTGGTGGTCCCGCCCTACCTGATCGAAATTCGCTGACTTCGTCGCTGAACCCCGGCGCGTCACTGATCAAGCAACAACAATCGAAACGGAGGAAATGATCCATGGCCACGGTGGAGGCGAGCGATGGTGTTGGGCTCTATGCCGAGCGCCACCCGGAGGATGGAAGCGGCTCGGGCCTGCCGATCGTCTTTTCCTGTGCCTACTCGACGACCCACGCGAATTGGCGCTCCCAGGTAGAACCCCTGGTCGCCGCCGGGCATCGGGTGGCGCTCTGGGATTACCGCGGCCACGGGCGATCGGAAGTTCCCCAGGACCCGGCCGCCTATACCATCGACCAGGTGGTTTCGGATCTCGCCCGCATCGTGGACTGGGTGGCGGGCGATGGTCGCTGCGTGCTCGCGGGCCTTTCCTTTGGCGGTCTGGCCTCCTTGCATTTTGCCCTGGCCCACCCTGAGCGGGTGGCGGGCTTGGTGCTCGCCGATAGCGGGCCGGGTTTCAAGAACCCGGAAGCCGCCGCCGATTGGAAGCGGCGCTCGGAGAAAACAGCGGACTATCTCGAAGCCCGGGGCATGGAGGCCTTCGTCACCGGCAAGGCGGCGCCCACGTGCATCGGTCGTGACCCGGAACTCCCCGCGGCCCGCATGGCCGCCGACGGGATCCGGGCCCAGGACCCCGCCGGGGTGGCGCGTTTTGGTCGGCATGTGGCCGGGCTGGCTCCGCCGGTCATCGACGCCTTGCCCGAGATCAAGGCTCCGGCCCTGGTGGTGGTGGGCGCGGAGGACAAAGCCTATTTGCGCGCCGCGGAGGTCATGGCCGCGAAACTGCCCCAGAGTCGCTATGAGCTGATCGCGGGCGCGGGCCACATCGTCAACATCGAAGCCACCGAGACCTTCAATGGCCTGGTGCTGGAATTTCTCGAGGAAATCGCGCCAGGCGGGGATCTCTAGGGGCACCAAGCCCGGGGACGCGACAAAATCCCCGGGGGCAAAAAAATTGCCGAATCCGCGCAACTCTTCTCCCCGTGCTGGGTTGAATGTAGACGACCCGGAGGTAGCAGTGGAGCAAAACGACCCGGACGTCGAGTTGATGCTCGCGTTTCGCGACGGTGACGAGGGAGCTTTCGACCAACTCTTTCGTCGCTGGGCGGGTCCGCTTCTGCGTTACCTGGAAAGGATGCTCGGCGATGGCGCGCTCGCAGAAGAACTCGTGCAGGAGGCTTTCTTTCGCGTTCATAAGGCTCGGGAGCGCTACGAGCCCCGGGCGCGTTTTTCGACCTTTCTCTATCGAATTGCGACCAACCTGGCACTCAACGAATTGAAGAAACCGCGCCGGAGGCATGTCCACGAGGAGGAGGATCAGGCCCTGCTCCGGGCCTCGGGACCGGGAGCGGATGAAGCCGTGGCGTCTCGCCGATTGGGGGTACAAGTGGAGCGCGAACTCGAAAAATTGCCCGAGCGCCAGCGCATGGCGCTCTGGCTCTCGGCAGCGGAAGGTCATTCCTACGCCGAGGTGGCTTCGATCCTCGATACCAGCGAGAAATCGGTCAAGGCCTTGGTTCATAGGGCGCGCGTGGCGCTGGTCGCCCGCATGGGGGAGTGCGCCGAATCCATGATTTCCACCCCCCACCGGGGAACCGCCTAGCGGCCCCGCCGCGCGGGGAGGAGGACGCCATGTCCAGGAAAAAATCGGATCGACAACGCTCGCCGGAGCCGGCGGATCGGGACGCTCGGGCGCCGCAGCCTCCGGGCGAGGCGGGGATGCGCCGGTCCGCCCAGGAAAACCGGGACGAGCCCGCGGCGGCGGACGGTCTGGACGTGGACGGCGAGGATCTTTCGGCGCTGCTCGACGGAGAACTTGAACCCGAGCGGGCCCGGGTGCTTCGGCGCCGCCTGTCCGAGGAGCCGGCCCTGGCCGCGCGTTGGGCCGAATTGGGTGAGTTGACCGGGCAATTGCAAATGCTCGCGCGTTCGGGGGATGACCGAGACGAGGCCAGCTCCGAGGAAGCGGCTCGCCTGGACCGGATCCACGGCGCATTGCGGGTTCGGCTTGCCGGCGAGGCCGTCTTGGAAGAAGAAGCAGAAGAAGAAGCAAGAGGAGCGGCCGCTGCGCAGCCGCAGGCTCAAGTGATTCCTCTGCGCCCCTTGCCGGCTTGGCTTGGCCCCGCGGCGGCGGCGCTTGCGGCGAGCCTGGCGCTCTATTGGGCCGCGGGCAATTTCGGAGGCGGAGTGCCCGGTACCGGCCTCGATGACGCAGAGCCCGGGGGCGGTGAGCTCGCGGCGCCGCAATGGGTTGCCGAGACCGTGCCCCCGCCGCCTGTCGAACCCGCGCCTCAACTCGAACCCGCGCCCGTGGAGATCGTTCGCGACGCGCCTTCCCCGACCGAGCCCGGAGCCGTGCTGGAAACGCTGCCGGATGAAGAGGCCCAGGCCGTCGAGGCGTGGGCGGCTGTCGATCTGGCCGAGGCCGATGAGGAAGAGCTGGCGATTGCCTTCGAACTCGATGTGTTGGCGGATTTCGACGTGATCGAAAACCTGGAGCTTCTCGAATTATTGGATGAACTCGACACTCTGGAGCGCATATGAAGACGCTCACGACGCGAATTCTCCTTGGACTCGTCGCTTGGCCGTGTCTGGTAGGCATCGCCGGGGCGGCGTCGCTGGACGAGAAGGCTTCGGCCGAGATCCGCACCCGGGCCGGGGATGAACCCATCGTGCAGGAATTGCCCGGTGAAATTCTCATCGAAGGGCTCGACGAGCGGCGGGAACTTCGCCAACGCATGCGTCAACGCTGGCGGAATACCAAGCCCGAAGATCGCGCCCGGATGCGAGAGGAGCGCGAAGAGTGGAAACGCGAATTGCGCGAAGGGTTGAGCGACGAAGAGCGCCAACAGCTTCGACGCCGGATGCGCGACCGCGAGCGAATACACGTGGAAAAGCGTGGCCTCCCTCAGGCCGAGCGCCGCGCGTTGCGTGACCAACTCAAGGGCGAAATGGGCGCGGAACGCGGCGCGCTTCGTCGGCGTTTGCGAGATCTCGATCCCACTGCCCGGGAGGAATTGCGGGGTAACCTACGCGCTTTCCGCCGACTGGAGGCGGATGAGCAGGAAAGGGTTCGCGATAATCTCGAAGCCCTTCGCGGATTGCCGCGGCCCGAACGCGACCGCTTGGACGAAAACCGCCGCCGCTGGGGGACCATGTCGCCCCAGGAACAACAAGCGCTTCGCGAGCGAATGCGAAGGCTGCGCGAGATGACCCCCGAACGTCGCCAGCAAGTTCTGGACCGGATGCTGGAAAGCGATACCCAGGGGCATGAAGGAACGCCACAACCCGATGGAGCCCTTCCCTAAGTGGGAATGAAAAAGTAGGAAGGACTAAGCGGGTATGACCAAGCGGGTATGACTAAGCGGGTATGACTAAGCGGGTATGACCAGGCGGGTATGACCAAGCGGGTATAAGAAAGCGGGGATCAGAACTCGGGGGTTGTGAGTCCCTGGGACTTTGCGTAGCTCACCAGGGATTTGAGCCCGCCCGCGAAATGCCATGCCTGCAGACCTTCGCGCCGCATCAACTCGGCAAGGTGCCCGCTCTTGAGCCCGAACTCGCAATAGAGCACGTAGGCCTGGTCGGGGTCCAATTCAGGGTAGGCGCGCAGGGCATGGGGGAAATCCAGGAAGAGTGCGTCCGGGTAATGCCAGCCCTGAAAGGCCGCCTTCGAGCGCAAATCGATGACCACGGCGCCCGGAGGAAGCTCTGAAATTTGGATTTCCGGCCGGTCCAGGCTCCCCAGGTCGAGGGTTCTGAGGTCGAAAACGCTGCGCTCGGCCACCGCTCTCTCGAGGAGGGCGGGATCGAGGCTGGCCTCTTCATGGTCGATCTGGGCCGCCTTGGCGCGTGTGGCGGGTTTGCTGGGGACCATGGCGCAGTATTCGCCCACTTTGGCCGAGAGGTCATGGGTCCCGATCTCCCGTGCGCGCTGGATGATTTCCTCCTTGTTGAAGCTCACCAACGGCCGCAGGACAGGCTGGGCGGTGGCCGACGAAATCACCGAAAGATTTTGCAGGGTTTGGGAGGAGACCTGGCCCACCGCATCACCGGTCACGATCGCCGAGGCCCCCCGCTCGCCGGCGATAAGCTCAGCGACCCGCAGCATCAGCCGCTTCAAGATGACTTGCCAATAGCGCGGGGTGACGTTGGCCTGGAGGTCGCGGGTGATCTCGTCGAAATCGATGGCGTGAAAATGGGGTCGCGTGCCATAGGACCACTGGTCCGAGATCACCTTCATGACGTTCAGGGTTTCGAGTTGATGGGCTCGACCACCCAAATTGCAGAAGACATAATCCAGCGCGACGCCGCGCTTCATCATGAGCCAGGCGGCGACGGGTGAGTCAAAGCCGCCGGAAACCAGAGCCACCGCGTTTCCCTCACAGCCCAGGGGCAGTCCACCATGGCCTCGAATATTTTCGCCGAAATAGAATGCATGGCCCGGGATGATCTCGAGGGAAACCAGGCATTCGGGTGATTTCAGCGAGACGCTGCTCGCCCGGGGCAAGAGAGCCTGGCCGAGGCTGCGTTGAACGTCTTCCGAGGAGAAGGGGATATTTCGTCGATCGCCCACGCGTCGGGCACGAACGGCAAAACTTCGACCCGCCACGGCATCGGAAAAAAGTTGCTCGCCTGTCCGCACGATATCGTCGAGATTCGACCATGGGACTTTCTTCACCGAGGCGAAAGACTGGATGCCGAAGATTCGGCCGAGCGCAGCGAGCGCCTCGCTTTCCTGGTCCGACGCGAATTCGACGAAGAAGCGGTCGTGTGTCCGGGTCGTCGTATGATCGATGCCCGCGCTTCCAAGGGCGTCCTTGATATTGGCCGCGAGGCGCTGTAGAAAGCGTCGCCGGGTCGGAGGTGCCTTTGTGGTGATGTCCCCGCTGAAGCGAAGCAGGACCACGCACCGGTCCGAAGCCGTGCCCGCGGCCATTTCAGTTTCGCGATCGGGTACGCTGAGCGTGGAATCGTCCACCTGCCTTGCTCTCCAATACAATCCCGGCGGAACGTCAGCCGAGGTGCCCGGGTATCCAGCGGCAGCATTCATTAAGGCTGCTGGGCGGCGCAAGAACATAGTCCACGTGCCACTGCTTTGCGGGCCTGGTCCGTGGGGGGCCGGTGACGCTACGGAGTGTGCGGATCCGGGCTTGGGCGCTATTGCAGTGTAATTGCGTAGTGAATGGTGGGAAGGCGCACCCGGGGAGAGGAGCTCGCGCTTGCGTGGCGCGCCAGGAATCCGCATTATCTCGGCGGAAACCAAGGAGCCGTCCCGTACTCGGTGCTTCAACCCGGCACCGCCCATCGCCAAAATCATTTGGCCGCAAAGGATCCTAATGGATATGAAGCGAACTCATCTTCCTTTTCGTGGAGCGTCGTTTTCGTCGGGCGCCGTGCTCGTTTTTCTCGCCACGCTGATTCTTGCCCTCGGCGGTTGTGCAACGACCCCCGAAGAAGCGGCCCCCGCCGCGGAAACCGGCAGCGAATTCAGCGATGCCGCCGCAACCGCCGAAGTCGTTGCCCCGGTGGTGGCTGTGGTTGAGTGGTCCAACCCCGGCATGGTGCACTTCGAATTCGACAGTTCGGAAATTCGCTCCGACGCGATTCCCGTTCTGGAAGCCGCTGCCGAGCAACTGAATGCCACCGGGATCAAGGTGATCATCGCGGGTTATTGCGACAACCGCGGAAGCGAGGAATACAACCTCGCCCTGGGCGATCGTCGCGCCGCTGCCGTGCGACGCTATCTCGCGAACCTGGGCGTGCCGTCGGGCCAGATGATGGTGGTGTCCTATGGCGAGCTCAGGCCTCTCCGCCGGGATAACAACGAAGCGGCCTGGGCAGAGAATCGCCGGGTCGAATTCGAGCCCGCCGGCTAGGGGCAACCCGGTCCGGGGGAGATTCGGGCGAGAATTGAGAGACGGCTGAGAGAGCCGAAAAAAGGGCCGCGCCTCTTCGGAGGCCGGCCTTTTTTCGTCTCGGCCCGATACAGGGCGTACGCGGCGGAGATCCAACCACGGGCCTTTGCGCTTGCCGGCGTGGCTGGCGCTCGCCTGTCCGGGTGGCGTAGTCTAGGTCCTTGATCGAGGCGCCCCTTGGCGTGAACGCCGAAGAGCCTCGCCTTTTCTGGCCCCCCTATGGAAAAACAAGAAGGAACCTCCCATGCCTGTACATGGCGGAAAACTCGCAGCCCGTGCCCTCAAGAACGCTGGCGTTGAAGTGCTCTTCACGCTCCCGGGCGGTCATATCATGCCCCTCTACGATGGATGTATCGATGAAGGGATCCGCATCATCGACGTACGCCACGAGCAGGCGGCGGTGCACGCGGCGGATTCATGGGCGCGCTGCAACCCGGGCAGTATCGGCGTGGCGGCCATCACGGCGGGGCCCGGCGTCACCGACGGGGTGACGGGCATCGCCAACGCCTGGCGGGCGAACTCACCGATTCTCATTTTCGGGGGCCAGGGGCCCTTCAGCCAACTCCGCAAGGGCTCGCTCCAGGAGATGGATCACCTGGGCGTCGTACGGCCCATCACGAAATTTTGCGATGCGGTCTACCAGACCGATCGGATTCCGGAATTCGTGGAGCTTGCCATTCGCCACGCCGTGTCGGGCATCCCCGGGCCGGCCTATCTCGAAATTCCCATGGATACCTGGAACGGCCAGGTGGAATGGGAGAACGCCACCATGCCGAGGATTCGCACCCAGGGTCCGCGTCTTTCCCCGGATCGCGATGAAGTGCGAAAGGCAATCGAAGCGCTTCAGGCGGCCGAGCGTCCCATGCTGATGGCGGGCACCAGTGTCAAGTGGTCGAATGCCAGCCCGGCGATGAACCGGTTCATTTCCGAGACCCATATTCCCACGTACACCAATGGGATGGCTCGGGGCACGGTTCCCTTCGAATCCCCCGAATTTCTCAATCGCTCCCGGCGCGATGCCATGCAGAAGATCGACTGCATCGTGCTGGCGGGAACCCTGCTCGATTTCCGCATGCGCTTCGGCCAGACGATTCCTCAGGATGCCACCATCATTCAACTCGAGATGGACGCGACCCTGATCGGCCAGAACCGGGAGACGGATATTCCCCTGGTCGGCAACTTGGGTTGTAGCTTTGATCTGCTGGTGGAGGAGATGAAGAACCAGGGCGCGCAACTCGACTTTACGCCCTGGCGTGACCAACTTCGCGAGATCGAGGATGCCGCGGAAGCCAAGGTCCAGGCGAAGCTGAATAGCGATGAGAGCCCGCTGGATCCCCAGCGCATGTGCCGAGAGGTTCGTGATTGGCTCGATACTCTCGATGCGCCCATCGTGATCGGCGACGGCGGCGATATCGTGGCGACGGCGGCCAAGATTCTCCCGGTCCGCGGAGAAGGCGCATGGATGGATCCGGGTCCCCTGGGCACCCTGGGCGTGGGCATGCCCTTCGCCCTGGCGGCGCAACTCTCCCACCCCGATAAGCGAGTGGTCATCGTCTACGGCGACGGCTCCTTCGGGCTCAACGGTTTCGAATACGATACGGCGGTGCGCTTCGGTCTCCCGGTGATCGGGATCGTGGGCAACGACGCCGCCTGGGGCCAGATGATGCGACCCCAGGGCGCGATGCTCGGTTGGGATCGTCTGGACGGGACGCTGCTGAACCCCACCCGCTACGACAAGGTAGTTGAGGCGCTCGGAGGCCATGGCGAGCACGTGGAGAGCCCAGAGGATTTGCGGCCTGCGCTCGAGCGCGCCGCGGCCTCGGGCAAGCCGGCACTCATCAACGTGATGATCAAGCAGGACCGGGATTTCAAGGGCGGAATCTACGTCTGAATCGAATGCCAGCGCCTCGCAAGACTCGAGTCGTCCGCGCCTGAAGGCGCTGGCCGCGAAACGCGATATTTCGTGCCTGACGGATTTTCTCGCGGCGACGGGCCCACTGGCCGTCGTCGCGCTGGAAACCACCGGCGCGGCGAAATCCCGCACCGCGGAAGTCCTCGAGTTCGCGGCGGTCCTGCTGACGAAGTCCGATGAGAGCCCCCTCGCACTGCACTCGCTCTTTCGTCCCGAGCAGGTGCTCCCGGATTGGCGTTTGCACGCGGCCGGACGGGTGGCAGAGGACTTCGCCGCCGCCCCGCGTCTTTCCGCCTGGCGAGAGCGCATCGCCGAGGCCCTCGAAGGTCGGACGCTGATTGCTCGTGGGGCGGCGGATCTGAAGGCATTCCTGGCCCGGGATATTTCTTCCGCGCTCTCCCGTGCCCGGGTGCTCGACTTCGACGATTTCCTGGCCTTCACCCACCCGGATCGCTGGCCAGCCGAAACCGCTGCGGGCACGGGCAACCCGCGCGGCGCGCTGGGGCAGGCCACCCAAGCACTCGACGCGCTGGTGGTCGCCGCCACGGCCTCGGCGCAGGGTGAACTTCGTTATCGCAATGCTCGCCGGGCCCTGGAGCGCCACCTGCCGGCTTCGCCTTGGCTTCAACTCCTGGCGGCGCCTAGCGGCCTGGAGGAAGAGGGTCCCTCGGTTCGGCAATTCGTCGAGATCGGGGCGTCCGCCGAAGAGCCCGTACCCAACGACATCGAAGCCATCGCTTCGGCGCTGGCGGATGCGGAGCGTGGGGAGCGCCACTTTCCCGGTTACCGGGTTCGCCAGGAACAAATCGACTTGATGCGCGGTTTTCACCGGGCCCTTGTGGATGGTGGACATCTGCTCTTGGAAGGCGGGACCGGGGTGGGCAAATCACTGGCCTACCTGGCCGCGGCGATTCCCTTCGCGATGGAGCGCGCCGAGGCGGGAGCGCGGGATCCATTGATCATCTCTACCCGCACCCGGCTTCTCCAGGATCAATTGCTGGAGAAGGACATCGCCGCCGCCGCGCGCATGCTGGGTTATCCGGGTCTGCGCGCGCTGTCCATCAAGGGCCGGGCGAATTATGTCTGCGAACAGCGGCTGCAGGATGTTCTCGCCCTCGGCGCCGCCCAAGGCCTTTTGGAAGAGGACCGAAACGCCTACGCGGTTCTGACCGCCTGTGCGCGCACGCGACCGGGGGGCGAGGTCGGCTCGCTCCCGGGTCCGCTCTTGCGTCGGTATCCCTTTCTGCTCGAACTCGTGCAGCGATCGGTGGCGCGCCGGGCCGAGCAGTGCAGCCGGGAGGAATGTGCGAAGCGGCGCAATTGCCCCTTTGGAAAGCGTCGTGCGGCGCTTTCCAAGGCGCACCTGGTGGTGGCCAATCACGACCTGCTCCTTCGCTGGCCACCGGATTATCCCCGCTTTCAACATGTCATCGCCGACGAGGGACACGAATTGGCGGGCGTGGCGGATGAGGTCTACGCCCGGGTGGTTCGTCCCGAGGAATTGCGCGAGCGCATCGACGAAGTTTTCGGCCCCCCGGATTCGGCGCCGGCAGCGGCGAATACCTTTGCGGGCCTGTTGCCCCGAAAGCAGCGGCTGGAGGCGGCCAAGGAAGTGAGCGAAGTGAGGCGCTCCCTGGCGCTGGACTTTTCGGGAATTGGCCGAGCGGTGGTGGAGCGAGCCAGCGAATACGGCGAAGTCCAACTGCCCGCCGATCCCGCCCGTCTCTACCCCCAGGCCGCCCGCCTGGCGGAAATGGCCGCCACGCGTCTCGACGGGCTGGCGCGTCTCGCCGAGGAACTCGATGCACGCGCCGAATGGAGTTTCGAGGAAACGCCGCCCAGCCTCTCCGAGGGCCCCACCCCGGTGGAGCGTTCGGCGGAGGCGTTCAGGGAGGCGGCGTTGGGGCTTCGTCTCGCCTTCGCCGAGGCAGGCGAGGATGCGGTGGCGGCCTTTGATCGACTGGTGGTTCCCTACGATCGTTGGGTGCTTTCGATTCGATCCGTTTCTCCCGCCGGATCCTTCCACCAACACTTCATGGAGGGGCTCGAGTCATTCGCTGCGGTTTCCGCCACGCTCTTCGTGGGGGGTGATGCTTTCGCGGCCATGGGCGAACTCGAACTCGAGGAGCGCTCGGCTTTCGGCATAGAGCGGTTGGTGGCGTCGAGTCCTTTTGATTATGCGAATCATATGCGGGTGGCTGCGCTGCGTTCCCAGCCGGATTCCGAAAATCCCGTGCTGGAGACCGCCCGGGTACTCGCCCTCCTGGCCCGCATGTTGGGTGGGCGCACCCTGGGTCTCTTTACCAGCCTTCGCCGGATGGAGGAAGTCGCCGAATTGCTCGCGGAGGATCTGGCGGATGAAGCCATCGAGGTGTTGGCGCCGCGCCGGGCCGTGGACGACCCCGGCGGGCTGGTGGAGCGCTTTCGTGGGCTGCCCGGTGGCGGGGTTCTCCTGGGGTCGCGGACTTTCTGGCAGGGGGTGGATATCCCCGGTGACGACCTTCAGGCGGTGGTGATCGAAAAATTGCCCTTCGAGGTTCCCACGGAATTGCGGCGTCGCCGGGAGGCCCGGGTGGCGGAATTCGGCCAGAACGCATTCCAACGCTATCGGCTGGGGAAGATGTTGCTGAACCTGAAGCAGATGACCGGGCGCCTGATTCGGGGGGAGAGGGATCGCGGGATCGTGGTCATCGTCCAGGCGCGCACCGACCGGAACTACTTCGACCAACTCGAAACCGCTTTTCCGCAGGGCACGTCGATTCGCGTGGTGGACACCCCTGAGCTCCCCCGATTGGTGGCGGAGTTGGGTCTCGGCGGACTTGACCAGACGTGACTCTGAGTCATACTCTGCCCCCGATCGGGCTTTGGCGCGGATGGTTGCAGGGATCTGTGGCAGTTGGGCCGCTCCCGCTCCCGAGGCGCCCGGCGGTGCCCGGGGTTCGGTAGAGCATCCATTTGGGGGGAGTGTCGCTTGACATTGAATCTGCTCGGCTTGGGCCATTTCCATCCGGCAAACGAGATCACCAACAGCTTTCTCGAATCCCTGGATATCGGCACCGATGACGATTGGATCCTGGAGCGGGTGGGGATCCGTTCCCGTCGCACGGTATTGCCCCTCGACTATATCCGCACCACCCGCAACGCCGAATCCAGAGCGTCCGCCGAGGCGGCGCAATGGACCAATGCGGAACTCGGCGCCGAGGCGGCACGAATGGCCCTCGACCGCGCGGGTATCGCGGCGGCCGACGTGGGCTTGGTGGTGGGCGGCGGCTGCGCCCCGGATACCACTTCTCCCGCCGAAGCGTGCAATCTGGCGCGATTGCTTGAAATCGCTGCCCCTTCCCTGGATGTGAATTCGGCTTGCACCAGCTTCATGGCCGGCCTCCATCTGCTCGGGATGATGCGGGAGGATGCCCTGCCCGATTATGTTCTCCTGGTCAGCATGGAATCCATGACCCGGACGGTGGACTACAGCGACCGGAGCGCCGCTGTACTTTGGGGTGACGCGGGCCTGGCGGCGGTGATCTCCACCCGCCATCCGGGCCGCGCCCTGTTGACGGGAACAAGTCTTGAATCCAACCCGGAGGGGGCCGATAAGGTGATCATTCCCCGGCAGGGCTATTTCGCCCAGGAGGGTCGCACGGTCCAGACTTTCGCGATCAAGAAGACGGCCCTTTGTTATAAGCGCGTCAAGGATGAGTTCGAGGACCCCGCGCGCCCCCTTCATTTCATTGGCCATCAGGCGAACCTGCGAATGCTCGAGAATGTTTGTCGGCGCTGCGAGATCGCGCCTGACCGACATCATGCCAATGTCGAGTGGTACGGAAATACCGGTGCCGCGAGTTCGGGCACGGTACTCTCCCAAAATTGGGATAAATGGCGAGAGGGCGACGATATCGCCGTCGTGGGTGTCGGATCGGGGCTCACCTGGGGCTCGTATATCGCTCGCTTTGGCTTGGGCAACAGTCGGTGATTGGGTGATGATGAAATACGAGACCTTTAAATCGCGTACGCATTTCGACAAGAATGAATTGCTCGCCTTCGCGTACGGGCGCTTGATCGAGGACGCCCCCGAAGAATTGAAGGCGCGACTTCCCGTTCCCCCGATGCTGATGCTCGACCGCGTCGTGGAGGTGAGCGGAAACAAGAATCGCGGCCGGATCGTGGCTGAGCGCGATGTGAACATCGACGATTGGTTCTTTCATTGTCATTTCCAGGGTGATCCCGTCCAACCCGGATGCCTGGGTCTGGATGGTGTCTGGCAGCTACTGGGTTTCTATTGCAATTGGCGAGGCGGTCTGGGGAGCGGGCGTGCCCTGGGCTGCGGCGAAGTGGAGTTCTTCGGACAGATTCGCCCGCATGACGGCCTGGTCCGCTACGAGGTGGATATCAAGCGCTATGCCGAACTTGCCAGCTCGGGCTCTTCCCTGGTGGTTGGGGATGCCCGGCTCTTGGTGGATGACGAGGAGATCTACACGGTGAAGGGCGCGCGGGTCGGTCTTTTTCGTGGCATCGACTATCCCGACTACCCGCTGGAATCGCCCAATGCCCGGGGCGGAAGGATGGCCGAGTGAGCGATCTTCCCGTGGCCCTGGTCACCGGGGCGGGGACCGGTATCGGTTCCGCCTGCGCAAGACGCCTGGCCGACGAGGGCTACCGCGTGGGCGTTCATTACCGCTCGAGCGGAGCGAAGGCCGAGCAATTGCTCTCGGAGTTGCCCGGCGCTTTCGGTCTTCAAGCGGATCTCACCCGCGAAGAGGAAGTCGACGCGCTGATCAAGCAGATCAAGGCGGAGGCCGGGCAGGTCGACGTGCTGGTGAACAACGCCGGTTATAACGTGAACGCGCCGATGTTGGCGATGAATCTGGAGCAATACGATGCCGTGGCCGCCATGGCGCGGGCCACCTGGTACTTGTCTAAAGGGGTGCTGCGCCGCTTCATGTTGCGAAAGAACACGGGCCGCATCATCAATATTTCCAGTGTCGTCGGCCATACCGGAAACCCAGGCCAGATTCCCTATACCATGGTGAAGGCTGGCCTCGATGCCTTTACGAAATCCCTTGCCCAGGAGCTGGCCGGACGCGAGATCCTGGTGAACGCGGTCGCGCCCGGCTTCATCCAGACCGAAATGACCGAGGACTTGCCCGGCGAGGTCAAGGAATCGATTCTGGGGAAGATCCCCCAGGGCCGGATGGGGACGGCGGACGAGGTGGCGGACGTGGTGGCCTTTCTCGCGACTCGCGGTCATTACGTCAACGGCAGCGTGCTGCACGTGAATGGGGGCATGTACGGTGGCTGAGTCGACGAAGAGCGGATCGGGCGTCGGAACCGGTGCGACGCCCCTCGCCCCCGCCGAGGTGCTGGAGCGGGTGCCCCAGCAGGCCCCTTTCCGCTTTATCGATTCGATTCACGAGCTGGATCGCGAGCATATTGTTGCGAGCTATCGTTTCCGCGAGGATGCAGACTTTTATAGGGGGCATTTCCCCGGGAACCCGATCACGCCCGGGGTCATTCTGGTGGAGGCCATGGCCCAGGCCGGTGTTGTTGCCCAGGGGATCTATCTCTATGCCCTTGAATTCAGTGCTGAGGAAGTCGAAAAAGTGGTGACCGTCTTTACTGATGCCAATGTTGAATTTTCCGGGCAGGTGCTGCCCGGCGATCGGGTGACCACCACCGGCCGGGTGCGGTTCTTTCGTCGCAAGAAGCTTCGTGCCGATGTCGAGATGCGGAAGGACGACGGAAGCCTGGTGTGTTCCGGCGAACTCGCCGGGATGGGGGTTCCCCTATGACCACACGCGTGGTGATCACGGGCATGGGCGTCGTCGCTCCCAACGGAGTCGGCTTGCCGGAATTCGAGCAGTCCCTGCGCGCGGGGCGCTCGGGGATCCGTCATGTGGAAGCCATGGCGGACGCCAAGTTCGGCTGCACGGTGGCGGGGGTGCCCCAGGGCGTGGACGAGCGGGTTGAAAAGGAGTTCGAGGAGGACGAGCGGCTGGTGATGAATATGAGTCACCGCTACGCGAGTCTCTCCTGCCTCGAGGCCTGGCGGGATGCCGGGCTCGAGCGGCCGGCCCGGGATTCCGAGACCGTCGACTGGGAAACCGGTGCCATCATCGGGACCGGGATCGGCGGCATGGACACGACGGCGGAAAAGGTGGTGCCCCTGACGGATGCCAAAAAGGTGCGCCGCATGGGATCCACCGCGGTTGAGCAGGTGATGGCGAGCGGAGTCTCCGCGCGGGTTTCCGGACAATTCGCCCTGGGGAACCAGGTGACCACCAATTCCAGCGCCTGCAGTACGGGAACCGAGGCGATCGCGATGGGGCTCGAACGGATTAGAAGCGGTGCGGCAGTGCGCATGCTCTGCGGGGGCTCGGAAGCGGCGTCCCACTATATATGGGCGGGTTTCGATGCCATGCGGGTGCTCAACCGCGGGTCGAACGAAGCGCCCGAGAAGGCCTCCCGCCCCATGAGCGCTTCGGCGGGGGGGTTCATCCCGGGCGCGGGCGCCGGGGTGCTGCTGCTCGAGAGCGAGGAGAGTGCTCGCAGCCGGGGCGCAACAATCTACGCCGAAGTGGCGGGCCAGGCGATCAATTGTGGCGGGCACCGGATGGGCGGGAGCATGACGGCGCCCAACCCCGAGAGTGTCCGGCGCTGCATCCTGGCGGCTCTGCAGGATGCGGGCATTGGGGCCCAGGATGTCGATGCGATCAACGGGCACCTCACGGCCACTACGGCTGATCCGCGCGAAATCGGTTCCTGGGCGGCGGCCCTCGAGCGGGAGCCGGGCGATTTGCCGCCCATCACGGCGACCAAATCCATGATCGGGCATACCCTGGGCGCGGCGGGCGCCATCGAGAGCGTGGCCGCTGTCCTGATGCTCAGCCGGGGCTTCATTCATCCCTCCATCAATTGCGAGGACGTGCACCCCGAGATCGAACCCTATGCGGACTCGATCCCCCACGCGATGCAGGAGTTTGCGAACATGAAGACCATCATCAAGGCGGGTTTCGGGTTTGGCGATGTCAATGCCTGTCTTGTTTTCCGGGCATGGGAAGGCTAGAAGGCAGAGCGCCCCGTGGTTTTTAGGGGGCGGGGCGTGGCCGGGCCAAGAAGGCGATACTCATTGACAGCGAACCCTGGCCCGAGGCCAGGCGAAAGATCCGACACTAAGGAGGAGTCGTAGTTATGGAACAATCGGCGGTCATGGAAGGCGTGGTCAAGATCTTGACTCCGTGGGTGAAAAACGAAGATGCCCTGCAGGCCGTGGGCATGGAGACCAATATTCTCGACGATCTGAAGGTCAACTCGGCCAGGCTCGTCGATGTGGTCATTGCATTCGAGGACGAATTCGACATCGAAATCGACGACGAAGACGTCGATACGGTGAATACCGTGGGCGATGCGGTGAAGCTGATATCCGAGAAACTCGGCTGATCCTGCTCGCCCCTCCCCCACCCAGTGTTCAGGGGTCGACGAAGCCGTGAGCGGACTTGAAGCAAGCCCCGGCGATGAGACGCGCTCGCGTATGCCGCGTCGGCACCGTTCCCAAAGAGCGGTGGGCTGGCTGCTTGCGCCTTTCTGGTTTCCCCTGGCCTCGCTCTTTCTCCGGCTACGGTTCGGTTGCCGCATCGAGGATATTTCCCGCAGTCGGGCGCTCTACCACAAGATACGCTCGGAATCCGACCTGCCTCTCCTGATCTGCGCCAATCATCTCACCCTGGTGGATTCGTTCTTCATCGCCCAGGCGCTTGCGCCGAATTGGCGTTTCCTGCTGGATTTCGACTCGGTGCCCTGGAACACACCCGAAGAGGTGAACTTTGCGAATACGCCTTTCAACCACGCCCTCGTCTATATCGCGAAATGCGTTCCCATTCGCAGGGGGGGCAAACGGGAAGACATTCGCGAGGTGTTGAGTCGCATCGAATATCTACTTGGTCGCGGAGAAGTGGCGATCTTGTTCCCTGAAGGGGGTCGTTCCCGAACGGGTCGCATCGATCCCGATAATGCGGGTTGGGGGGTGGGCCGGGTGATCGCTCGGGTGAAGGATTGCCGGGTTCTCTGTGTCTACATGCGGGGCGATGCCCAGGAGACTTTCGGTACCTATCCCAAGCACGGAGATCGCTTGAGGGTCTCCATGGCCCTGATCGAACCGAAATCCGACGCGCGCGGTGTGCGGAAAACCCGCGATCTCTCCGCGCAGATCATGAGTCAGCTTGCCCAGATGGAAGCGGATTATTTCGCGACTCGGGCGGGCCCATCGCACGCGGTGGCTGGATCATGATTGGCAACGACGTCGTCGACCTGCGCGATGCCGAGACCCGACCGGGCAGGCGGACACCCGCCTTTGACGCCCGTGTCTTCACTTCGGCCGAGCAAGCGCGAATCGTCGGGGCGCCGGATCCCGTCCGAGAGCGGTGGACGTATTGGGCCGCCAAGGAAGCGGCCTTCAAGCTGGCCCGCAAATGCGAGCCCGGATCGAGTTTCATCCCGCGACGCTTCGAAGTGGAACTCGGCGGGGGCTGGAAGCAGGCAGAGGCGCAGTCCCAGCGCACCGGCCGGGTGCTTTGGGAAGGTGGAAGCTTTGACTGCGATGGGCTGTCGGGTCCGGGTTTTGTTCACGCACTCTGCCGGGAGGTGGGTGCACCGCCGCCCGATTATCTGATCTGCGAACGCGTGAAATCGCTCTCTGCAAAGGGAGCGCACCCGGATGCGCCGAGCCGCGCGGTTCGCCGCCTGGCACTTCGTGCTCTCGCCCGAAGGCTTGAAGTCGATGAGGAAGCGCTGGAGATCCGCAAGCGCGGGAAAATCCCTTTCCTCTATGAGGGCGACCAACGGCTGGCGGCGGATTTGAGCTTTTCCCATCATGGGCAGCTCATCGCCTTTGCGTGCCGATTGGAGGGAATAGCCCGACATTCACTTTCGGCCCGGCCGTCGGCTCCAGCCACCCAGGTGGGAGGGTTGCGACCATGACACGCGGAATCCGCAGGCTCGCGGTGGTGAACCGGGGCGAAGCCGCCATGCGCTGCATCCGTGCGGTGAAGGCGCTTCGGGCCATGGAGGGCAGCGACATGGAAGTTGTCGCCCTCTATACCGAGTCGGACTCCGATGCTCCCTTTGTGCGCCACGCCGATGTGTCGGTGGCGCTGGATGGGAGCGCCGGTGGTGTTGCGGCGTACCTGGATCACGATCGCCTGCTCGCGGTGCTCTCCGATTTGGAAGTCGACGCCGTCTGGCCCGGTTGGGGCTTTGTCGCCGAGGATCCGGATTTCGTTGCCCGGCTGAGTGATGCGGGGATTCGCTTTCTCGGACCGGCCGCCGACGCCATGCGGGCATTGGGGGATAAGATCACCTCCAAGCAGATTGCCGAGAAAGCCGGCGTTCCCGTGACGGCGTGGAGCGGCGGCGCCCTGGAGAACGAAGCCGCGGCCCTGGAGAGCGCGCGCCAGATCGGATTTCCGGTGATCCTCAAGGCGACGGCCGGCGGAGGGGGCCGGGGGATTCGTGTTGTTAAGCAGGAGTCGGAACTCGCGGAAGCGTTTCGTTCGGCAAGCAGCGAGGCACTTTCCGCTTTTGGCAACGGAGATCTCTTTTGCGAAAAGCTGGTGATAGGTGGGCGGCATATCGAGGTGCAGATCGCCGCTGACATTCACGGGCACGTGCATGCCTTGGGGTCTCGTGATTGTTCGGTCCAGCGTCGTCATCAAAAAGTACTCGAAGAAGCGCCGCCCCCCTGGCTCGATCCGAGCGTTCGCAGCGAACTCGAACAATCCGCCGTGCGCCTGGCGAGCCACGTCGGCTACCAGGGTGTCGGGACCGTGGAGTTTCTCCTGGGCGACGACGGCTTCTATTTTCTCGAGGTGAACCCTCGGCTGCAGGTCGAGCATGGCATCACGGAGGAATTGGTGGGCATCGATCTGGTTCAACTCCAGGTCCGAATCGCTCGCGGGGAATCCATCGAGGACCTCGAGATCAACGAGCGCGGCGTTGCCATCGAAGCTCGGGTTTGTGCCGAAGATCCGGACGCGAATTTTCTGCCCTCTCCGGGGTTGATCACGCGTTTCGATCCGGCCCTGGGTCCTCGAATTCGCATCGACGCCGGGGTGCTGCTGGGTACGACGGTTTCCTCGGAATTCGATTCGTTGATCGCCAAGGTGATCGCCACCGGAGATGATCGCGAGGAGGCGCGCGCGCGCCTGGAGTGCGCTCTGCGCGATTTCGAATTGGTGATCGAGGGCGGAGCCAGCAACAAGGGCTACCTGATCGAATTGCTCGGCGCCGATGCCTATCGGTCGGGCCCGGTGGATACCACTTGGCTCGATCGCTGGAATGCCGATCGGGAAACGAATAGGCGCAGCGACCCCGCCGAAGTCCAGGATGCTCTGGTGGCGGCGGCCATCGTCGCCTATCAACAGAGCCGACAGCAAGCGCGCGACTTTTTCTACAGCGATACCGCGGCCCTCTCCCGTGAGCGGATTCCCCCGAATCAAGGCCAGGAGGTCGACCTGACCTACGGCGGGCAGGGCTATCGCTTGACGGTCTATGCCATTGGGGCCTGGCGCTATCGCGTACACCTGGGCGAGCGAGCGGTCGCCGCGACTCTCAGGGAAGAGGGTGCCTACCGGGCTCGCCTGATCATCGATCGCCGGGTGCGCCGCCTGGTTTATGACGTTTCGGATCTTGGGATTCGCCTGGAACTCGATGGCCAGCCCTACCGTTATGGGCTGCAGACCGCCGGCCAGGTCCGTTCCGCATCGCCCTCCATGGTGGTCTCGGTGGATGTCGAGGAGGGCCAGAGCGTGAAGGCCGGTCAAGGCCTCGGCCTGCTGGAAGCGATGAAGATGGAGATCGGTTTTCAGGCGCCGGTCTCGGGGGTGGTGAAGGAAGTTCGAGTCCGGGCTGGTCAGCAGGTGGCGGCGGGTGATGTATTGCTCGTGATCGATTCCTCGAGTGAGGAAGGAGAGAGCGATACCGCCTCGGAAAATATCGAACTCCCCGAGCAGACCGATCCCCTGGCCGCCCTATTTCGACCCGAGGCAGGCGAAACCCTGGGACAACCTGATCTCGAAGCCCTCGTCCGGATCGACCCCGAGGAAAGAGGGGTCGCGATGGCGAGTGTTCGGGAGGAGGTTCGCCGGGTATTGCTGGGCTTTGATGCGAACCCCGCCCGCGCCGAAAAATTGGTGGCGTTTCTCGAAGCGGAGATACCCGAGGATCTGCCCGAGATCTTCATTCGTGAATTGGCGGAGATCCGCCACGAAATTCGCACCTTCGCGGATATCGAGCAGATCTTCAGCCGAGCACCCGGCGCCCAGGAATCCGGCGAGTTCGCCCCCTCGAACGATGCACGTTTTCGCATGTATGTTCGTCGCATCCGAGCCGGTGGAGCGGGAATCGCCCAGGAATTCCTCGACAGCATTCGCGTGGCGCTTGCGCAATACGGCGTAGTGAGCCTGGAGCCCGGCGATGCGCTTGAGCGCGCGGTGTTGAGGATGCTCTCCGCCCAGCGCGATCCGGCGCTTCGCTACAGACTCCTGCTGGGCGTGCTGCGCCGGGTCACGGCGCTCTCGGATCATGGAGTGGATATCGAGCAGGATGCTGGCCTTTCCGGTGCCCTGGACATGGTGGCGCGTATGCGGCCCCAAGTGGGCGACGCCCTTTCCGATGCCGCTCTGGAAGCGAGCTATCGCATCTATCTCCAACCCGGTATCGAGGAGCGCGCGGCGCGCACATCGCGCGCGGTCGAGGATTGGCTGTCCTCTTCCGAGACCGAGTTCACCGTTCCTCCGGCCGATGTTCTTCGCGAAGTGGCTGCGGCACCCCGCCGGGTCTTCGATCGCGTGGCCCATTGGATTACGGGCGAGGATCCCGCTCGCCGTGAAATCGCTCTGGCTGCCCATACCCAGCGCCGATACGCGCCGTCCGCCCCCGACCAATACAGCACCTTGGTGCTGGACGGGACGCGGATTCATTGCGTTCGCTACGGCGAATTGGGGGTGGTGCTCGCGGCCCAGGCGGGTGCCGAGACGGTGCTGCCCGTGACCGAGCGCATCTTCCGCGTAGCTCGACAGATTGCTGAAGCAGAAGAAGGCGTCGTCTTTCACGCCCTCGAGGTGGTGATTCCTCCCTATGAGGCGCCCGATTTTGCATCCATTCGCCCGGCCCTCGAAGAGATTATGGAGAGCGGCGGAGGTGATTGGACATTCACGTTGGGGATCTTGGGGGAAGAAGGCGGGATCGATCATGTCTTCAAGACCTGGCAGATCGCCGAGGGCAAGCCGACTTTGCTCGAGCTCTACGACCTCCATCCCACGACCGCGGAGCGCATCGATCTCGCCCGTTACGTGAATTTCGAACTCGAGCGGATCCCCGCTGAAGAAGGGGTCTATGCGTTCGTGGGTCATGCGCGAGAAGACCCGGAAGACGAGCGCGTTTTCATACTCGCAGACGCCCGGGACCGGGCCTCTTCGGCGGGCAGTGAACTCGCCAATCATCTGCCCGCCTTCGAGCGGACTTTCCAGCGCGCGACGCGAAGCCTGCGGACGCTTTTGCAGGTGCACGATAGCCGTCGCCGGCTGCGCTGGAATCGCATCGCGATCTTCGTTGCGCCGGCGATTTATCTCGACCCGGCTGCAATCGAGCGGGTCTCGCGCCAACTCGCGCCCGCGACTCGACATCTCGGACTCGAGAAAGTGCTGGTCCGGCTCAACCTCCTGGACCGGGACAAACCCGATTTGCCCCCGACCACCTGGGAGATCGAGATCAGCGATAGCAATGGTCAGATGGAGATCAGTGCTCGGGAGCCCCATCGGGAGCCCCTGGTTCCGGCGCGCGCCTACGAGCGCAAGCTGGTGGCGACGCGGCGTCGGGGCCAGCCCTACCCCTACGAAATCATCAAGATGCTGCTTTCCGCCGATCGACTCCCGCGTGAGGATGCGGGCTCGGATATATCCTTTGCCGAAGGACGTTTCGATGAATACGATCTCGATTCGTCGACTTCTCCCCCGCGGCCCATTCGGCTCGAGGACCGTCCCCACGGAGATAATTCGGCGGCGGTCGTCTGGGGCATTGTCTCCACTCCGACACTCAAGCATCCCGAGGGCATGCGTAGAGTTCTTGCCCTCTCGGATCCCAGCATGGGGATGGGCGCGCTCTCCGCGCCGGAATGCGATCGCCTGGTGGCGGCCTTCGACCTGGCCGAGGCGGAGTCCCTTCCCCTGGAGTGGGTGTCGGTTTCCAGCGGAGCGCGCATCGCCATGGACAGCGGTACCGAGAATCTGGATGCCACTGCCCGGGTGGTGCGCCGAATCGTGACCTTTACCCAGGCGGGGGGAGTTGTGAACCTCCTGGTGGCGGGCATCAATATCGGCGCCCAGGCCTATTTCGACGCATTGGCCACCATGCTGATGCACACCCGGGGCGCGCTGATCATGACCCAGGATGCATCGATGGTTCTGACCGGTCGCCGGGCCTTGGAAGCCGCGGGCTCGGTTTCCGCAGAAGACGAGTTGGCCATCGGGGGCTACGAGCGAATCATGGGGCCCAATGGTGAGGCCCAATACCACGCGCATTCGCTCTTCGAAGCCTACGAGATTCTCTATCGCCACTACGATTACAGTTACGTGGCCCCGAGCGAGCCAGGCCCCCGCCCATTCGCGAGCCAGGATCCCGCGGATCGCTCGATTTGCGATTTCGAGATCGTCGACGATAAATTCGGTTTCGCCACGGTGGGCGAGATCTTCGATGATGAGTCGAACCCGGGCCGCAAACGGCCTTTCGATATGAGAACCGTGATGCAGGCGGTCATCGACCAGGATGGGGGCCAACTCGAGCGTTGGCAGGCCATGGTGGGCGCCGAAACCACCATC
Organism: Myxococcales bacterium; assembly: GCA_014240165.1. Classification (GTDB taxonomy): domain Bacteria; phylum Myxococcota_A; class UBA9160; order UBA9160; family UBA4427; genus JAZXM01. Next base: position 39,361 of record JAAZXM010000002.1, read on the forward strand.
GTATGGGATGCGCATCTCGGAGGAATTCCCGTCGAGTTGATCGGCATCGAAAGCCATACTGTGGTGCGCGATGGCTATCGGCCCTACGACGGTCCCGAGGCCTGGAACGGCGGGACCCTTTTCCCTCAATCCTCGAAGAAGATGGCCCGGGCGATCAACGCCGCCAGCGGCGTGCGGCCGGTGGTGATCCTGGCGAACCTGTCGGGCTTTGATGGGTCGCCGGAATCCCTGCGCAAGCTGCAACTCGAATACGGCGCGGAGATTGCCCGCGCGGTAGTGAACTTCGAGGGAGCGATTCTTTTCTGCGTGGTTTCGCGCTATCACGGCGGGGCCTACGTGGTCTTCAGCCAGGAACTCAACCCCGGCCTCGAAGCGACAGCGCTCACGGGCTCCTACGCATCGGTGATCGGCGGCGGGCCCGCGGCTTCCGTGGTCTTCGCCCGGGAAGTGCGCGCCCTGGCGGTTTCGGACTCCCGGGTGGTGGAGATGCAATCCCAGCTGCGAAATCAGCCCAGCGCCGAACTTCGCGAGCGCCTGGATCGATTGGTCGAGGAAGTCATTCTGGAAAAGCAGGCCGAGTTGGCAGCCGAGTTCGATCGTATCCACAGCGTGGAGCGGGCCCGAGACGTCGCCTCCCTGAGCGAAATTCTCGAGCCCCAGGTTCTGCGCGCCGAACTCATCGCTTCCTTGCGGAGCGCGTTGGATGCGGCCGCCCAGGCGCCCTCGCCAGCCGGCCCCGCTGGTGCAAAGGGTCAATGACTGTGGCTGACGCGAGCGAGGGGGCGGGCCAGGGCGACGCGATTTTGCTCGAGAACCTTCAGGTTCCCGCCGCACTCGGCGTCACCGCGGCGGAGCGCGAAATGCGCCGGCCGGTGCGGATCGACCTCGAGGTCGGTCGCTCCCTGGCGAAAGCCGGTGGCAGCGACCGAATCCGCGAGACCCTGGATTACGGAGATATCTACCAGGTGGTGGAGCGGGTGGCGGGCGGCGGGGAGTACCGACTCGTGGAGGCCCTGGCCACGGGGATCGCCGAGGCTCTGCTCGCGGAGTTCAGCATCGACTGGGTGCGGGTCGAGATCCGAAAGGCCAAGCCCCTGGCCGGGGTGCTCGAGGCGGCGGGGGTCCGGATCACGCGAACCCGAGAGGGCTAGCGAGGCCCCGTGGGGCCAACCTTCCCCCTTCGGCGGGGATGCGTGCCCACCCCCGGGCAGTATCATCCCTCTCCTCGAGTTCCCCGTGACGAAGGACCGCCCGTGAACCTCTCCGAAGACGTAACTCCCCTCACCCGTCCGGCCGCAGAGGCTCTGATCGACGCCGCGGTGGATGCAGGGGAAATGGCGCCGGGCGTGGCCCTCGAACTCGCCGCCAGTATCCGGGTTCCCGGCGTCCTCGACGCCTTGGCGGATGGGGCCTTCGCGAGCAAGCAGCGCCTCAAGGGCGACATCATCACGGTCTCGCGGAACGTCTTTTTGCCGCTGACGAACCTGTGCCGCAACCGGTGTACCTATTGCAGCTTCGCCAAGTTGCCGGATTCTGCCGAAGCCCATACCTACTCCCTGGAAGAGGTCGAAGAGGTCATCCAGGGCGGGGTGGCCACGGGCTGCACCGAGGCCCTGATGTGCCTGGGGGATAAGCCCGAAGTCGCCTACGGGAGCCACCGCGAGTGGCTGGCCGAGCGCGGCTATCGCACCACCATCGATCTGGTGCTGGAGGCCTGCAAGCTCGCCGTGGCGGGCGGCATGCTTCCCCATACCAACGCGGGGATTCTTTCGCGCGAGGAGATGGAGAGCCTTCGGCCCTGGAACGCCTCCATGGGTCTCATGATGGAGACCACGAGCGAGAGGCTGCGCGGCAAAGGGATGGCCCATTTTCATGCGCCGGACAAGGACCCGGCGGTTCGCATCCGCATGCATGAAGAAGCCGGGGAGCTTCGCATTCCCTTCACGAGTGGCCTGCTCCTGGGCATCGGCGAGAACGACGCCGAGCGCGTCGCCACCCTGATGACGATTCGGGATATCCACCGCCGCCACGGCCATATCCAGGAAGTCATTGTCCAGCCCTTCCACCCCAAGCCCGATACCCCCATGCGTGCGGTGGCGCCGATTCGCGATGACGAGGTGGTCGCCTGGGTGGCGTTGGCTCGGCTCATCCTCGGGCCTGAAATGAATGTCCAGGCCCCGCCGAATCTGGCTCCCCGGATGCTCGAGCGCCTCGCGCGCTCGGGGCTGAACGATTGGGGGGGCGTCTCCCCGGTCACCGTGGATTTCATCAATCCCGAGGCGCCCTGGCCCGCGCTTCGCCGCTTGAAGGAACTGACCCGGGACAGCGGCCAGGTTCTGAAGGATCGGGGCCCTGTTTACCCCGATTGGCTGCTCGAGCGACCCGAGTTCTTTGATCCGACACTGAAAAAACACCTGCTGCGCCTGGCTACCGACGAGGGCTATGCGCGGCGTCCCCACCACCAGTCCAAAGAGGAGGCTGCCTGATGTGGCAACGAATGATCGATGAAGTGAACCCGCGAGTGGCCGCCATCCTCGAAGCGGCCCTGGACGGCCGCGAGGTGTCGGAAGAAGACGCCGAGCTCCTGCTTTCCGTGGAGGGGCCCGATCAGCACGCGCTTTTCTGGGCCGCGGATCGGGCTCGCCAGGAGGACGTCGGGGATGACGTCACCTACGTGATCTGCCGAAACGTAAATTTCACCAATATCTGCTACGTGGGCTGTTCGTTCTGCGGCTTTGCGCGTCATAAGCATCAATCCGACGCCTACGTCCACGATATGGAGACCGTCCTGGCCAAGTGCGAACAGGCGGTGGAGCGCGGCGCGACGGAGATCTGCATTCAGGGGGGCATCCACCCTCAGAAGGATCACGAGCATTACCGGGAATTGGCCGCCACCATCAAGAACGCGTTTCCCCAGCTTCACCTCCACGCCTATTCCCCCGAGGAGGTCGATTGGGGCCACCGCAAGAGCGGGATGGAACTCGCCGATTATCTCCGCTGGCTGGTGGAGGCGGGTGTGAGCAGCTTGCCGGGTACGGCCGCCGAGATTCTCGACGACGAGATCCGTGAAATTCTCTCGCCGCGCAAGCTGAAAACGGCTCGCTGGGTAGAGATCATCAAGACCGCCCACTCCATCGGTCTGCCCACAACATCGACAGTGATGTACGGCCATATCGAGAGCCCGCGTCATGTGGCGGCCCATATGGGGCTGATTCGAGAGATTCAGAAAGAGACCGGCGGCTTTACCGAATTCGTTCCCCTCGGCTATATCCACGAACTCAACGAGCTCTACAACGTGCTCGGATCCCGGCCCGGTGCCACTGCGCCCGAGGATTTGCGCATCATCGCGGTGGCCCGCCTCTTCCTGCGACCCTGGATCACGAATATCCAGATCTCCTGGGTCAAGATGGGCCATAAGCTGGGGCAGGTCGCTCTGGGTGCCGGGGCCAACGATTTCGGCGGAACCCTGATGGAAGAATCCATCAGCCGAGAATCGGGTTCGAAATTCGGCGAGAACACGGCGCCCGAGGATTTCCGGCGCTTGATTCGAGAAGTCGGCCGAGTTCCCGTGGAGCGCAATACCCTCTATGGCACGGTCAGGCGGTTCGACGATCCGGCCCTGGACCCGCCGTCCATGGAACCGACGGCACAGCTGAGCGAGAGCGAGCCCGAAGCTGGCTATCCCGTCGCCAATTCCGTCGCCAACCCCGTCGACAACCGCGTCGACAACCCCGTCGACAACCCCGTCGACAATCCCCTCGATAATCCCGCCGAGTCCCCCGAGCCTTCGCCCATGCGGGTGGTCTCCTAGGCGGGCTTTGTCGGGTCGGATCGATCGGGGCTCCGCTCGCGGTCGGCCAGCAAGGTGTCGAGGCGTTCACCGAGCGCCTCGACCTGGTAGCGAAGCGGCGGTCGTTCCAGGATGCCGCGTTCGATCTTGCGCAGGGCGTTGCGGACCGCGGGCTGATCCCGCGCCAGGGCTTGGCCGATTTCGCCCACCGACGCATCGGTGTAGCGGCGGCACAGGTACATGGCGAGCTGTCTCGGGAGCAGAACCTGCTTCCGGCGGGAGCGGGAGGCCAGGGTATCGGGGCTCGATTGGAAGAAGCCGGCGACCACGGCGATCACGTCCCCCACACGGAGCCGCCGCCTGCGGGTGGGGGCTCCGGCCTTCTTCGTGATGGCGCTCTCGGTCAGCGCCCGGTCGATGGGGCTCTTCAGCAGGGAGGCGGTGGTGACGAGCTGAATCAGCACGCTCTCGAGGTCCCGGACGCTGCCCCGGATATTTTCAACCAGCAGGTCCAGGCAATCCCCGGGCAGGCGAATGCCCCCGTGGGCCGCTTTGCTCCGCAGGATGGCCCGTCGAACCTGGTGATCCGGGGGCTCGAGTTCGGCCAGGAAGCCTGCGCTCAGCTGGGATCGAATGCGCGCGCCGAGTTCGGGCATGTCCTGGGGAAGCCGGTCCCCGGTGAGCATCACCTTGCCCCCGGCGTCGAGGACATGCTGGACGGTATGGAAAAATTCGAGTTGGGTGGCGGACTTGCTTTCGAGGAATTGCACGTCCTCCATCACGAAGAGCTCGTGCCGGCCCCGGTAGCGGCGCTTGAAATCGCTCGTCCGGTTGCTCCTCAGGGCCGAGAGAAATTGGTTGGTGAAGCTCTCCGAGGAGACGTATTTCACTGTGCAATCGCCCAGCCGGGCTGCTTCCGAGGCCACCGCTCGGGCGAGGTGGGTCTTTCCCATGCCGGGATCCGCCCGGAGGAAAAGCTGGTTGAGCGTACGCTGCTGGCCTCTCGCCATGGCGAAGGACGCTTCTCGGGCCAGGGCGTTGCAGGGGCCCACCACGAAGCTGTCGAAGGTGTACTGCGCGGGTTTTGTCGCCACGGTGGAGGGCTCCCCGGCGCGGCGGCCGGGTGCAGAGCGAGGTCGAGGAGTCCGGGGTTGCGCGGCGGCCTTCCGGGTCGCTCTCGGCATCGGGGTGGCCGGGGCGGGTGCGATCGCGGCCGCGGCGTCCGTGGGAATAGGCGCCTGGGCGGCGGGTTTGGTTGCAGCCGAGGCGCGGCACGTGTCCACCGCGAGGGCGATTTCAATGGAACCGCCGGTTTCGGCTTTCAAGCACGCATCGATGCGTGGCAGAAAATGTCGCCGGATCCGCTCGCGATGGAAGGTCGAGGGACAGACGAGCAAAAGTCCCTCGTCTTCGGAACGGGGCTCCAGGGGTTGGAGCCACGTCTCATAGGAGAACGCGGGTACTTCGTTTTGAAGACGGTGCAGAACGCCGTCCCAGACCTCGGGGGTAAAGGCCAATTCGGGTCATGCCAGCCCGTACGCGGTGCGTCGGGTATTCGGGGGGATTTGTGTGCTACGCGCCGATCCGAGAAAAAAATTTTTCGGGCTGGCCGTCGAGACGACCGCAGTTAACCACAGCTTCACTTTGCTTCGCAAAGGCGGGATCCGCGATTAAGGGCAATCCCCATGTTCTCAATAATTCGACTGAAATGCGGTTCTAGATCCCTGTGAACCGCTGTTTCGAAGTCTGAATGCTGTTGTGCTCGAAGGGTTTCCGAAACACAAGTGATGCAGATTCCGCGTACCTGTTCTGTGTAGATGGCGCTCACCCGCACCTTGGGAAATCTCCATTTTTCTCGATATAGCGAGAAAATGCATTTTTTTTCGAAATCTTGTGAAGGCGTGGATTTCATTGCAAAAGGTCCGAACCCGGTGCGATGCGACCGACGAGTTCGCCAAGGCGAACGCGCAGGAATTCGTCGAGCATTCGGTAGCGAGGCTCAGGGCCCGAAGCTTCAAGCAGTTTTTGTTTATCGAGAACTCCGAGATCGGTTGCCTGGGCGACCACGTGGACGAACTGTGTATCGGTGAATTCTTTCAGCTTGCCCAGGGACTCCACCCGCTTTCGCGCGGCCTCCGCATCTTGTGCCGGACCCGTGCTGCGAGCGATCTCGCAAAGGGTTTCAAAGATTCGCGCACGCAGCGCCGTCGGCCCGCCTTCGGCCTCGGAAACGCTCTCCTCGGCCAGGCTTTCGATTCGGGCCGTTCGGTAGAGTTCTGCCCGGGGGTGCTCCTCGAGAATGCGAAAACGTTTCGTCGCCACCAATAAGATGTCCAAGCTGCCGTCTGGCCTTTCGCGGGCTTGGCGGATTTCGCCCTCGCAGCCGATCTCGAAAATCCCGGGGTCTCCGTCGATCTCTGCCAGGGCCTCGGGCCGGATCGCCACCATGCCGATACGCCGATTCGACGTCAGGGCGGCTCGGGTCATGGCGCGGTAACGGGGTTCGAAAATGTAGAGCGGGACGCTGAGGGTAGGAAAGAGCACCACGCCCGGGAGCGGGAAGAGTGGGAGGGCTTCTGGGCCGAGATTGGATGTCATGGCGGGGTTTTCCTCGAAGCGCTCGGCCCAAGGTAGCGTGCCGCGCTTGACGGTCGCCTCGTCACCGGGAAAACTGGGGCTCCGAATGGACCGCCGGACCCGCAAGGAGTTGATCGAGCGATTGCGCGCGGATGCGGACCGGATTTGCGCGCGTTTCGGTCTCCGCTACCAAACCCTCGATGCTGAGCGCGCCAACGTCAAGCGCCGCTACGGCATCTGCTACTCCGACGGCAGCATCAAGATCCGGCTGGGGCACGTAACCACGGGCCAACCGCTCAAATACTCGAGCCTGGTCAGCACCCTCTGCCACGAATTGGCGCACCTGAAGCACTTCGACCACTCGCCCCGCTTCCAGGACTTCTACCAGGAGGTCCTTCTGTGGGCTCGCCGCCAGGGCATCTACCGCCCGGGAAGCCCTGCCCGTTCGCCGGTCGGGGAGAGGGGGGAAGCCGCGGCGCCCAAACCCGCGCGGGTTCGTGATCCTGGGCGCCGGCCGGCGCCTGAGCAGTTGAGCCTGTTCTGAGTTCAGGCGCTTCGGTCCTGACTCTCCAGGGCCGGCCGATACCGTGGCCTGCCCGGGGCGTCCTCAACGCAGGGGATGCGGGCTTGTTCTAGCCGGACGCGGCCTTCTGCTGCTCGTCGTACTCTTCGAGATTGTTAGGTCCCTCAACGACCTGGGTCGAGATGTTGTCGCAGGCGAGGTTCTTGTCGAGGATCTCGCTCAGGAGGCCTTCGACCGTCAATTCATCAAACTCTTCGAAGGCGTCTTCAAGCCCGCCCCCGGTGACACTGAACTCTAGGTTGAGCTTGATCTTTACGTCCATCGTTTGCTCTCCTCGCTGTCTGCGTGGTGGCGCTGAGTAGCCGGGCTCTTGCCGATCAGCCGGGCGACTGTTCCCCGGGCTCCGCTCCGCCCCCGTGGTCAACTCCGCGGGGCAAGCGTGAGTGCCTGCTTTGTTCTTTGGCCTTTCGCTTCCGGCTATGGGTGCTCAACCACACCTTCGTGCTTTCGTCACTGATGGCCCGAACGCGTGAGTTGGCCTATTGCCGACGGGTCGCCCCTCTTCTCTCTCTGCCAAAAAACGTACACTCGGGCTGAACATTGCCGCTTTCTTCGCGCAAACCGGCTCTGATCAGAATCTCTCATCCGTTCCCCTGGGTGGACACCTCTAGCTGACGGTGCCTCAACCCCTTGGGAGCGCTGAGGATACACCGGCCCTCTCACGTAGGCTACGCGAAGAGGGCTCAATTTCAGCTATTTACCTATCTGAAGACCCGAGATAGGGAAATCTGATCAGATTCGAAAAGGCTCGACAGCCCGGTGGCCATGCCTTGCCGTGAAACGCCCACGGGGGTGGGGTTTAGCCGGGCACTTGCCGGTCGCCGACCGATTTGCCGGATTCGGGCGCCGGGGTGTCGAGGTGCTTCTCCCTTTGGAGGTCTTGGGCCACGTGGGCGTCCGCGGTTCGCTCACTGTGGCATTGGGCCGGTTCGCTCTCCCCGCCCATCTCCTGTCGAGTCTTGCTGGCGAGGCGGTGCAGTTGCTCGGGCGACAGGACGCCCCTCTTCTGCAGGATTTCTTTCTGCTCCGCGCTCAAAGCGTCGGAAACCTTCGGCTTTTCCCATGCGTACGCCTCGTCCTTGCCCGAGACGAAGACGCTGATCTCCTTGCTGATGCGCACGGCGCACCAGTCGTGGCCGCACATGGCGCAGAAATCCGTATCCACGTCCATGTCCTCGTCGTGGAAGGCCCGGGCCGTGTCGGTATCAAAGGCCAATTCGAAATGCTTTTCCCAGTTGAGGGCCGCGCGGGCCTTGGTGAGTTCATCGTCCCAATCCCGAGTGCCGGGAATCCCCAGCGCAACGTCCGCCGAGTGGGCGGCGATCCGGTACGCCACGCAGCCCTGCTTGACGTCATCGCGTTTGGGCAAGCCCAGGTGTTCCTTGGGGGTCACGTAGCAGAGCATGCTGGCCCCGTGGTAGGCGGCGGCCGTGGCCCCGATGGCGCTGGTGATGTGGTCGTAGCCCGGGAAAACGTCGGTGACCAGGGGGCCGAGGACATAGAAGGGAGCGCCGTGACAGATCTGGCGCTGGAGTTTCATGTTGTATTCCACCTGGTCGAAGGGCACGTGGCCGGGCCCCTCGATCATGACCTGCACCCCATGGCGCCAGGCGCGTTCCGTGAGTTCGCCCAGGGCGCTGAGTTCCCCGAGTTGGGCCGCATCCGTGGCATCGGCGAGGCCGCCCGGGCGCAGCCCGTCTCCGATGGAGAAGGTGACGTCGTAGCGGCGCATGAGGAGGCAGATGTCGTCCCAGATCTCGGCCATCAGGTTTTCGCGCCCATGGTGAAGCATCCATTTGGCGAGCAGCGAACCGCCGCGGCTGACGATGCCGATGAGGCGCTTGGCTACGCCGTCGAGGTGCGCCCGGCGCACGCCGGCATGGATCGTGAAATAATCGACCCCCTGCTGGGCCTGGGCTTCGAGGCAGGCCAAGACCATCTCGCGGTCCAGGTCCTCGATACTCCGCCCCAGGATCATGGAGTAGATGGGCACGGTGCCGATGGGCGCCGTCGAGTTTTTGATGATGGCATCCCGGGTGGCATCCAGGTCGCCGCCGGTGGATAGATCCATCACGGTGTCGGCTCCCCAGCGCAGGGCCCACTCGAGTTTCTCGACCTCCTCGCTGCTCCCGCTGGAGATCGGTGAAGCGCCCATATTGGCGTTGATCTTGGTTCGGCTGGCGCGGCCGATCGCCATGGGGTCGAGTTCCATGCCCAGGTGAACCTTATTGGCGGGCACCACCATGCGCCCGGCGGCGATTTCCTCCCGGACCTGCTCGGCACTCAGATGGGGCTCGCGTTGGGCGACGCGCTCCATTTCCGGTGTGGTGATGCCGAGGCGCGCGTGCTCGAGTTGCGTGATGGGGACGAAGCCCTCGGGCGGCCGCCAATGGCCCTCTTCGCAAACCCAATTCGCGGGCATGAAATCCCACGCGGTCTTTTCGGAAACCAGCGGCATTCCCGGCGTATCGGGAGACGAGAAGGCGAGCGGCCCGCCGACGTCGGCAGGGTTCGCGAAGCTCCCGGGGTTCGTACCCAGCCCGCGGCTCGAGGGGTTGTTACCCGTTTTGGGCAGCGGCGGGCGGACGTTGGTCATGGCTGCACTCCTCATCGGTTGTGGCGGGCCAACCGCCCCGCCCCCGTCCGGATACCCTATCACGCGCTCCACCCAGACGCCCCGAGCAAGCTGTCACCGAAGCAGCGATATTTCACCGGCGCGTGGCGTGTGGCCGACTATGCTAGCGGTCAACCTGGGAGCGAAGCGTGGAAATGCCAAGCGGTCTGAAATGGATAGTGGTCGCCGGGGCCCTGGCCTGGGCCAGCGCAGGCTGCGACCGGAACATCGCGCCCTTCGTGCCCGGGGAGGAGCCCCGCCGCCCGGACCTCTCCCGCATCTACCCGGCTCCGGAGCAGGCACCCGCCATGGCGCGGAACGCCGGCGCGGCAGGGCCCCCGTCGCCGGCCGCCGCGGATGCGAGCGTCGGGCGCCCAGGGGCCTCGGTGAGGGGCAACGTGAACCTGGCCGAAGCCGCGAATGGGCGGACGGGCACGCTTTTCATCATCGCCCGTCGCCAGGGCGCGGTGGGTGGCCCCCCCCTGGCGGTCCTGCGGGTTCCCGACCCCCGCTTTCCCCTGGCTTTCGAGATCGGCCCCGATCAGGTCATGATCCCGAGCATGCGCTTCGAGGGGGCAATCGCCCTGACGGCGCGCCTGGATGCCGATGGCGATGCCATGACGCGCGACGACGGCGATCCTCAGACCGAAACCCCCCAGGCAGTGGTCCCGGGCTCGGTGGGGGTCGAACTGGTTCTGCGCTGAAGGGGCGGGCAGGCCTTTATCGCGGCCGCTCGAGTTCGTTCAGCCCCTCGAGGCTGCCGGCGACGATCAGAGTCTCTCCTTCTTCGAAGCGGTCCTGAGCGCCTACAACGCGCACCTTGCCTCCGTCCGCCCCGGGTCGGCCGCGCACCAGGACCACCTGGACCCCGGTGCGCTCGCGAATCGCCAACTCGGCCAGGCTGCGCCCGAACATATACGCCGGGGCGAGGGTCTCCCGGAGCCAGAAGCCATCGCCCAGATCCACGGTCTTGCCGCGGCTCACCGCCGTCATGCTGCTCGAAAAGCCGCCGGCGAGGTCGCGCCGCTGTTGTTCGTGCTGGCTCGCCTCCACGACATCCTTCTCGCTGACTGTGCCCAGAAGTCGCGAGGAGTCCGCCGCATCCACCACTGCGAGTTCGTCGAGATGCGTCCCGCTGAAGAGTTGCATGACCACGGAGAGATCGTTCTCGGGTGTCACCGAAGGATGGCGGGTGTCCACCAGATCCCGGGCCACCACCAGGTGGCGCAGGGCCTCTTGCTCGTAGATCAGCCGGCGAACCTCCGACAAGGAGATGGCTCCCAGCAGGCTGCCTTGCTCGTTCTGGACAAAGAACTGGGAATGATCGCTCTGGACCACCAGGTCGAGGATGGATTGGAAATTGGCCGACTCCGTCAGTACTTCGGGTTCGTTGTCGAGCACATCGCGCACATAGAGCGATTTGAGAACGTTCGGGTCGGAACTTTCGTCCAGGTCCACACCCTGGCGCCGAAGCTTGGAGGTGTAGATGGAATCACGGGACAGAAGCTGGGAAACCAGACTGCTCACCACGCAGGCGGTCATCAGCGCCGGAATGATATCGATGGTTTGGGTCAACTCGAAGATGATGATGATGGCGCTGATGGGGGCGTGGGTCGTTGCGGCCACGACGGCCCCCATGGTCACCAGCGCGTAGGCGCCCGAGGATGCGGTGGCGCCGGGGAAATATTGATTGACCAGGGTGCCCACCACGCCCCCCGACATGGCTCCGAGAAAGAGGGACGGCGCGAAAACTCCGCCTGAGCCGCCGGAACCGATGGTGATCGAGGTGGCGACGATCTTGGTCGCCACCAGGGCCGCCATGGTGATGGCCGAGAGCGAGCCCGCCAAGGCCAGGGAAATCGTCGTGTAGCCGACGCCGAAGACCTGGGGCAGTTGCAGGCCGATTACCCCCACCAGGGCGCCGCCCACCGCGGCCTTGAGGTACTCGGGCATCCGCAGCCGCTCGAAGGCGATTTCCGAATAGGAAAGGGTGCGGATGAACGCCACCGCGACGAGGCCCGCCACCACCCCGGTGGCGAGGTAGGGCAGTAATTCGAAAGGGCTCACGATCTGGTAGTCGGGCACCTTGAAGGCGGGATAGTTGCCAAGAAAGAAGCGGGAGGCGACGGTGGCCACCACCGAGGAGATCACGATGGGGGTGAATTGGGTGACGGCGAAATGGCCGACGATGATCTCCGCGGCGAAGATGGCTCCGGCAATCGGTGCGTTGAACGTGGCGGAAATCCCCGCCGCCGCGCCGCAGCCCACCAGGGTCCGAATACCCGCCGTGTTGAGCCGGAGCATTTGCCCCAGGGAGGAGCCGAATGCCGAGCCGATTTGAACGATGGGCCCCTCGCGACCCACGGAGCCGCCCGTCCCGATGGAAAGCGAGGAGGCCAATGCCTTGATGGCCACCAGCCGTCCGCGAATCACGCCGCCCCTCAGGGCAACCGCTTTCATGACTTCCGGTACGCCGTGGCCCCGGGCCTCCCGGGCAAAGAAGTAGATCAGCGGGCCCACCAGCAAGCCGCCCAGGGCGGGTATCGCGATCTTCCAACCCCAAGCGAGTTGCTGCACCGCCTCCACCGGATCCTCGGGCTCGGCGAGCAAACCGGTTTCCAACATGTGGTCGACGCCTTCGGCGCCTCCCCAGGCCACGGCCTGGACTCCGCGAATCATCAAGCGGAATAGGACTGCTCCCAGGGCGCCGGCCAGTCCTGTGAATACCGCGGCGACCACCATGAAGAGGTGTCCGCCGCGCTGAAAGATCTCTAAACGGTCGCTGCCGGTCTCATTCATCGAAGCAGAGGGCCAGGGGGGTGAGGGATGCGCGCCGCAGCTTAGCCCGGTTGAAGGGTCCCGTCTGGAATGCCCTGGGTTACGCTGCAGCGCCATGCCTCTACCCAAGCCCTGGATCCACGAAGAATCCGAGTTGCTCGAAGATTGTCGCGTGTTTCGCGTGAGCCGGGCCCCCGCCCGCTCACCCCAGACCGGTGAGGAACACACCTTCTACAGGATCGACGCGGATGATTGGGTGAATGTCGTTCCCGTGACGGCGCAAGACGAAATCGTCATGGTGCGTCAATATCGACACGGCGTGCGCGCCCTGACCTTGGAAATTCCCGGCGGCATCATCGACCCGGGAGAATTACCCGCCCAGGCGGCGGCGCGGGAATTGCTGGAGGAGACCGGGTATCGGGGCGGCATTCCCGAAGCCCTGGGTTCAGTCAGCCCCAATCCCGCAGTTTTCGCGAACCGCTGCCACAGCTTCTTGATTCGTGGGGCGGAGCCGGTGGCTGCGATTCAGAACTCAGCCACCGAGGAGACAGCAGTGGAGTTGGTTCCCGCCAGCGCGCTGGCCGGTCTGGTTCGGGACGGCGCAATCGACCATGCGCTCGTGGTGGCCGCGCTTCACGCGTATTCACTGCGGGAAGGGTGAGGGCAGGGTCAAGGCAAGCCTGAGGGTTTCTGCCCGGGCTTTCAGTGGAGCCGCGCCTTCTTGGGCTTGGCTTGGACCTCGACCTGAAGAGGGCATCCCAGGGCTTGCTTCAGGGCCCGCTTGACCCGGGTTCTTTTTGTGTTCGCTGCCCCGCGCTGAGTGGCCGGCATGGAGCCATTGGCAGACGTTGTGTACTGGCTGCCTGCCTCGTTCCGAAATGGATACGCACCGCGTTTTTCGTTTTCTCGACTTCGGTATTCCACAACGGCCTTTTGCCAGTCTGAACGCACCGAAACCAGTGAGTTGCCGAAGTAAAAATGGAGGCCCGTCTCAAGCGCGCTCGCCCGGGTCGTTGCTGAGTCGAGGCGGGCCTCCTGACCCGGAAGAACGAGCCCGCAGAGGAGGGCAGCGGGGGATCTCGTCGTCCTTGGTCTTTCTGTTTTTCCGGTCGTGACCTCGCGGTTCGCAATCGGTCTCGACGCGATTCTTGAGTTTGCAGAATCGAAGCCAATTACGGAATGCTCGGCGAGTTCCACCTCGCCTGTGCGCGGGTGCTTGAGCGACCCCTTCGGAGAGCTCCTCTGATCGTCCTCTTTGCTCACCTTTGAATCCCTTCGAGAAGTGGCACCGCTTTAATGAGAAAACCGGAACCTGCATCTCGGGGGTGCAAAAGAGCAGGTTGTTTTCCACTGCTGTGTATATCGTGAGGGAATCGGTCGGTACATTTACCTTTGTGTAATCGGGGTAGATCCGGATTTTGCAACGCCGTAATCAAGGGATTCTGAAGACGCGCGAGGGTCCAGCAGAGATCTAGCCCCACGCGGGCAGCAAGTTGCATGTTTACAAAGGTATTATGAAAACATCAGTGAATTCTCTCAAAGCGGGGCCTGGCCCAAGAACTCGGCCTGCGATGGGGGGGCCATCGGGGCCCCGGGGTCATCGGCGGAAGCTCTCTCCAAGCGCCTCGGCGCGGTCGAGCAAGAGGTCGACGAGGCTGTCATGGCAGCCCAGGGGCTCAGCGATCCGGATTTCGAGGTCGGGGTAGCGCTTGGCGATTTCGGCGACCTGTTGGGGGATGGTTTCCTGGGTGTGTCGGCCTGGCGCGAGGAAATAGGGCAGCACCGCGATGCTTTGGGCCCCCTGGTTCTGGCAGGCGGAAACCGCCTCGTCCAAGCTGGGCGAGGCCAGTTCCATGTGAGCGGGTTCTACGATGGAGTCAGGGCGCCGAATCTTCACTCGGGAGACGATCTGCATCACGAGCGCATTGGCTGCGGGTTCACGGCTGCCGTGGTCGAGAATGATGAGTGCGGGCTGGGAAACCATGGCGGGTGGGCTCACCAATAGGGTGCGGTGACCGTGAGATCACGGTCTGTCAGGATCAGGCAGGAAAGGCGGAGATTTTCGTCCACTCGATTCCTGGCCTTGGCGCGGGTTTCGGCCGGGCTCTCGGCGTCAAGACCCTCTCCACCTTGCAGGATTCGCATGCCGCAGCGTGCGCAGACGCCCTCGCCAGTGCAGGTCTGGGCCACGGGCAGGCCGGCTTCTCGAGCCGCATCGAGGAGGGTTGTCCCCGGGGCGACCTCAATCGTACGTTCGGAGGGAAGAAAGCGGATTCTGTGCTGCACCCGGGGAAGATACGCGAGCCCCCCGCCGCCCGCCCCCGCTTTAGGCTGTTTGGCCGCCACGGCCTCTGTCCGATAGGATGAAGTCATGCCCTCCGCCGGTTTACTCGTGATTGGCAACGAGATTCTCTCGGGAAAGATCGTCGATACCAACTCGCCTTTTCTTGCGTCGCAGCTGCGAGAGCTGGGTGTGGATCTCGAGCGCATTGTGGTGATTCCCGACGAAATCGACACCATCGCGGAAGAGACCCGGCGCTTCAGTCAAAGCTATGACCATGTCTTCACCTCGGGCGGGATCGGGCCGACCCATGACGATGTCACCATGGAGGCCATCGCGCAGGCATTCGGGAAGAAATTGATTCTCGACGAACAGATCTGCGCGCGCATCGAGCGCACACAGAAAGAGCCCCTCAACGACGCCATGAAGAAGATGGCCTACATGCCCGAAGGGGCCAATGTCATCGACGTCAGCGATCTCTGGTTTCCCGTGGTGGTGGTGGAGAACGTGCACGTCCTGCCCGGGATCCCCCAACTCTTCGAGAAGAAATTCCAATCGATTCGCGATCGTTTTGCCGGGGTGCCGATCCACCTGACCCGGATCTATGTCACCCGGCACGAGAGCGAAATCGCCGAAGACCTGCACGGCCTGCTGCGGGAGTTCTCCGAATTGATGCTCGGTTCCTATCCGCGTATTGGCGAGCCCGACTATCGCGTCATGCTCACCCTTGAATCCAGGGATCGGGACTACCTCGATCGTGCGGCCGAGTCGCTTTGCGCACGGCTCCCGAGTGACGTGGTTCTCAAGGTCGAGTAGGTCGCGACCCTGGACCCCACCGGCCACGACTCCGTTGCCAAATTCCTCGCCTATGGGCACCCGGCCCTGATGTTGCTGGCCCTTGCGGGGGTCGCCATGGCCCTGCGCGTGGGGCTCGTCATGCGCCGCCGGCGCCAGCGCGGCGCGGGGAAGGCGCCTGGCCAACTGGCGCGCCATATGGCCTGGGGACGTCCGGCGGTCCTGCTCGCCGGGTTCGGCCTTTTGAGTGGCCCGCTCTCGGCGGTTTTCCTGCGCAATTGGGAACCGCTGCAGACCCTGCACGGTTGGCTTGCGCTGGTCGCCGGCGCGCTTCTGCTCGCCGCCGGCTTCGTGGGCTGGAAACTCTCCCAGGGCAAGAGCCGCGCGGTTGAGGCCCACGGGCGCCTTGCGGTTCTGGCGGCGTTGCTCGCCGGGCTGGCGGCCTTTGCGGGCTTTGTCTTGTTGCCCTGAGCCGCGCCCGAAGCCCAAGCCCCGAATCAGATGAATTTCGGCAGCACCCGTTCGGTGAAGAGCTCGAAAGATTCGTGGCTGAGGGGCGCGCAGAGCAGGTAGTCCAGGGCCATCTCTTCGTGCAGCGCGTGGAGCTGATCGATCACCTTCTCCGGCGTCCCGTAGATCGCCACGCCGTCCAGGTAGCGCTGAATCGGGTCGACTTTGTCGTCGGCGATGAAGCGGTCCGCCTTTTTGGGAAAACCCGCCGCCTTCGAGGGGTTGAAATAAGAGCCCACCGTGAAGGCGGCGCCCTGGCGAGCGATCTCTTCGGCCTTTGCCTCGCTTTCCGCCACAGCGATGAAGCGCGCCATGGGGATCTGCCTGGGCTCATCGCCGTGGCCGTGGCTCGCGAGTGTCTCACGGTAGAGTTTGTGCTTGTGCGCGATATCGGCGTGGGTGGAATGCGGGTCCATCATGATCGTGTAGCCCTGCTGGGCAGCCCAATCGATGGCGGGGAGCGAGGAGGCCGCGACCCAGACCGGCGGGTGCGGCGTTTGCCGAGGCTTGGGCAGGACTTCGACGTTATCGAAGGACCAGTGCTTGCCTTCCCAGTTCAGCCGCTCGTTGCTCCACGCGGCGACAACGATCTCAACCGCCTCGCGAAAGCGCTCGCTGCTCTCTTCCGCCGGAATGCCAAAGGCTTCGAACTCCACGGGGTCGAAGCCGCGCCCCGCGCCCCAATTGACTCGGCCACCCGAGAGCATGTCGAGCAGGGCGACCTCCTCGGCCAAGCGCAACGGGTGATAAAGGGCGGCCAGGGAAACCGCGGTGCCAATGCGCAGGTTCTGGGTGCGCGAGGCGATATGGGTTCCCATCAGATGGACCGAGGGGCAGACGCTGTAGTCGGTGAAATGGTGCTCCGCCAACCAGACCGCGTCGTAGCCGGTGCGGTCCATGGTATCGACTCGGCTGAGCGCGCGTTCGTAGACGGTCTCGAGCGAATTGCGCCGGCCGGGCCAGCTGAAGAATTGGAGGACACCGAATTTCATGAGCGGGTGGCTACCTACTGGGGCTCGAGTGGGGGCAGGACGTCCACGCTGCGCTGGCGTAGCCAATGGTCGGCGAGTACCAGGGCGACCATGGACTCCACGATGGGGACGGCCCGAGGCAGAACACACGGATCGTGACGGCCCGAGGCGGCAAGCTTGACCGCCTCGTTGTCCTTGGAGACGGTGTCCTGCTGGGTCTGGACCGTGGCGGTGGGCTTGAAGGCCACCCGCAAAACGATGGGTTCGCCGTTGGAGATGCCGCCCTGGATGCCCCCGGAGCGGTTGCTCGCTGTGCGCGGCCGCCCGTCCTCTCCGGGTACGAACGGATCGTTGTGCTCGCTGCCCGTCAGCGCGACCCCGGAGAAGCCGCTGCCCACCTCGAAGCCCTTGGCGGCGGGAAGCGAGAGCATGGCGGCGGCGAGATCGGCATCGAGTTTTTCGAAGATCGGTTCACCCAGGCCGGGGGGCACCGAGCGGGCGACGCATTCGACAACCCCGCCCACGGAATCGCCCCGGCGACGCACCGCATCGATGCGTTCGACCATCCGCTCGGACGCCTCGGCGTCGGGGCAGCGGGCGAGGCTCTCGTCCACCTGGTCGGCGGAAACGGTGTCCAGGTCGACCTTGGCGTCGATTTCCTGGATCTGCTGGACGAAGGCCACGATTTCGATACCCGCGGCTTCTCGCAGGAGTTTGCGCGCGATGGCGCCCGCCGCGACCCGGCCGATGGTTTCTCGGGCACTGGCGCGCCCGCCGCCGGCCCAGGCCCGGATGCCGTATTTGGCCTCGGTGGTGTAGTCGGCGTGGGAGGGGCGGTAGAGGTTCTTCATGTCCTCGTAGGCGCTGGAGCGGGCGTCGCGATTGCGTACCAGCATGGCGATCGGGGACCCCAGGGTTCGTCCCTCGAAGAGTCCCGAGACGATCTCCGCCCGGTCTTCCTCCTGGCGCGGGGTGGTGAGGCGACTCTGGCCCGGCCGGCGCCGGTCGAGGTCGGCCTGGATCTCGGCCACATCCAAGGCCAGGCGAGGCGGACAGCCGTCCACCACGACCCCCACAGCACCGCCGTGGGATTCGCCGAAGGTTGTGATCCTGAAGACTTTTCCGAAGCTGCTGCCCACGTCAGGCCCCTTGCGAGAACGGGCGCAAGGGTACCGGGAAAAACCCGCGGTCGCCTGCGGACCCGGCTGCCCGCTAGCATCGCCCGATGCCCAGCCTGCCGCCGGAGAAAGACCCGACCTCCGCGCCCGCTCCGATTGCGGGGCGAGAGACGTGCTACGGCTGCTTCAAGCCGTCGGCGCTCTGCCTTTGCGGCCGGGTTCCCGCGGTGGACAACCGCACGCGAATCACGATTCTCCAGCATCCCCGCGAGCGCTTTCACGCCATCGGGACCGCGCGGATCGCCCGCCTCGGCCTGCGCAACGCCGAGGTTCTCCTGCCTCGGGCGGTGGCTCCGCGCAGCTTGGAGATTCCCCTCGACCTGGCCCCGGGCTCGGCGCTGCTCTTCCCCGGAGAGTCGGCCCGGGAACTCTCGGATTGGGCCGGGGAGGCGCCGCCCCCGGGACTCGTGGTTCTGGACGGGACCTGGGCCCAGGCCCGCAGACTGCTCCGCGAAAATCCCGGGTTGAGAGATTTGCCCCAGGTCCGGCTCACCCCCCCCGGACCCAGCCGCTACCGGATTCGCCGGTCGCCCCGAGGAGAGTACATCTCCACCATCGAAGCCATCGTGGAAGCCCTTCGCCTGCTGGAACCCGAAACCTCCGGGCTCGATGGCCTGCTGGGCGCTTTCGAGACGATGATCGACGAGCAGATCGTCCACGCCAATCGCAACCCCCGTCGCCCCTTGCGCAAGATCGCCCGGGCAGCGCAGCGCGGGGTGCAGCGACCACAGGCTCCGGAAGCCCGCCCTGATAGCGTATGATTGCAGCACTCGGGGTCCATTCCATCGACTCGGACCCCACCCCCCAGGAGCAAGCGAATGAGTGAATGGCTGCACGATCTCTTTAGCGGTCGGCCGTGGTGGATGAACCTGGCGATGGTCTTCTGCGGTTTCATGGCCTTCGTCTATATGCCATGGGATATTTTTTGGAAGCCCGTGGAAGCCGATCAGGAGGTGTGGTTCGGCGTCATGTTCACGGGCTGGGCGGCCAAGTTGGCCGCCGTGCCCCATTGGTTCGTGTACGGTGCCCTCGCCTATGGGTTCAGGCGTCGCCGCTCTTGGATGCGCATCGCTGCGCCGCTCTACTCCGCCCAGGTGGCCATCGGGATGCTGCTCTGGCCGAATTTCCAATACGGATCGTGGACGGGCTTCTTGCTTGGCCTGATTTCAGGACTTCCCTTCGCATTTCTCACCCTGGCGTTTTGGAACGCCCGGGATCATTTCGTCCACAAGCGCGGTTCCCTGCGCGAGCGCTACGGCGATTGGGCCGTGATCACCGGCGCGTCGGCGGGCATCGGGCTCGAATTTGCCCGGGCCCTGGCGCGCGACGGCATCCATTGCGTACTGGTGGCTCGGCGCCGGGAAAAGCTGAACGCCCTGGCAACGGAACTCAAGGAACAATTCCAGGTGGAGGTGCGCGTCGAGGCGGCGGATCTGGCCAGTCCCGACGGGCCCGACCAGGTCGCCGATGCGGTGGCGGATATCGACGTGGGAATCCTGGTGAACAATGCCGGGGTGGGCTACGCGGGCCGCTTCGACAAGCAGGAGACCGGGCGATTGCGCGAGATGGTGAACCTGAATTGCGTGGCCCCGGTTGTCCTCACCAGTCGCCTGCTGCCCGGCATGCGCGATCGCGGTCGCGGGGCCATGATCGTCTCGGGTTCGGTGGCCGGGCGCCAACCCCTTCCCCTCCACGGCATCTACAGCGCCACCAAGGCCTTCGACCTTCACCTGGGTGAAGCGCTTTGGGCCGAGATGCGGGCCGACGGGGTCGATGTGCTGGTGCTCGAACCCGGCCCCACCCTGACGGAGTTTCAGCAGGCGGCGGGCGAGTTGCCCCATGAAGGGGCCTCGGCGAGTAGCGTGGTGAACGCGGCTCTGGATGCCCTGGGTCAGCAGCCTTCGGTGGTGGCGGGTTGGTGGAATTGGGTGCGGGCCAACTTGGCTTCGCGCTTTGGTTCTCGGCCTTTGGTGGCCTATGTGGCGCGGCATATCATGGAGCGTCAGACGCCGGAAGAGATGCGCTAGGGCGCGGATCGGGGTCGGGGATCCGCTCAGTCGGAAGCCCACTCCTTCGGCGGATCCCCGACCCCGATCCGGGGCTCGGTCTACCGGAAACCCACCCTTCGGCGGATCCCTGACCCCGATCCGGGGCTCGGTCTACCGGAAACCCAGCCCTCGGCGGGGACCTGACCTCGCTCTGGGGTTGGTCAGGTGATCTGGTAGCGGCCTTCGTCTAGGGCGCGCAGTCGGCCTGCTTTGATGAGGCGGTCGATGTGTTGCTGCATGGAGCGCCTTTCTACTGCAGGCGCGAAGGGCACGTCATCTTTGGGGCGGTAGACGAAGCGGTGTTCGGCGACTTCCTCGATGTTGTGGGGCTCGGCGAGGAACTCGAGCAGGTTGCCTTCGCGGCGGGCGATGGCGGCTTCGAAGATGTCCAGGCGTTCGAGGAAGGCATCGCGCCCCTCGAGAACGCCGATGTGGTGGAAGGTGGCGTACCAGTCGGCTTCGATGTCGCGTACCCAGCGCAGGCTTTGCTCGAAATCTTCCAGGTCCGACCAGGCGTCGCCGTAATAGGGCCCGAAGCCTGTGAGTTCGATGTCTCCGAGGTAGAGCAGGCGTCGCTTGGTGCCGGCTTCGCTCCATTCGACCATCAGGCAGCAGTGGCCCCGGGTATGGCCCGGGGTGTGGTGCGCTCGTACGCGCACGCCGCCGAGATCGAAGACGGCGCCGTCGGCGTAGGCCTGGGCATCGGGTCGCGGGGCGTAGTGGAAGTTCTCGACCAGGGCGCGGCGAAACGGGACGTCGATGGGCTCGCCGTATGCGTAGATGGCCATCATGTCGTCGAGGGAGTCGAGTCCGGGCCGGTCGAGTTCGTGGACATGGACCGGGATCTCGGGAAAGAGCGAGAGGCCCGCTGTGTGGTCTTCGTGGCAATGCGAGAGGAGGATCCGGTGGATCTCGGGCAGGGCCGCCGGGTCACGGCGCAGCCCCAGGGCGGGGTCGATGAGGAGGGTTTCCTGCTCGCCGGTGACCAATATGGAATTTCCGTCGGGGTAGGCGCCCTTGCGCTCGCCGAATAGAACCCGAACCGGGCCGCGCTCAAACTGGGGCTCGGCGTCTTCCGATGAACCGCGACTCATGCGATGCTTCCCTTTTCAAATATTTTTCCAGTTGGGCCCAGGAGGCAAAGATGGCGCGTCATTATTGGTTGATCAAATCCGAACCCTATAAATATGCCTGGGCGGAACTCGTGGAAGACGGTTCGACCTATTGGGACGGGGTTCGCAACTACGAGGCGCGCAACAACCTGCGGGCCATGAAATTGGGTGATCTCTGCCTCTACTATCACTCCAATAAGGGTAAGGAAGTCGTGGGCGTCGCGCGCGTCTGCAAGGAATCCTATCCCGACCCCACCAGCGATGATCCCCAATGGTTGGTGGTCGATGTCGAGCCCGTGGTTGCCCTGGCGGAGCCCGTCGGTTTGGCGGATATCAAAGCCGAGCCCGCCCTGGCCGAGATGGCGCTGATCCGCCGCGGCCGGCTCTCGGTGGTGCCCGTGGAACGACTCGAATTCCAGCGCGTTCTCTCCATGGGGAAGACGAAGCTGCCCCGGGCCGGGGGTGCCGCCAAGAAGAAGGCGAGCAAGAAGGCCGGGGCGAAGCGATGAACGCCGAGGAGATCGAAACACTGGGTGAGGACGTTCCCCTGCTCGAAGGTCTGCGCACCGCTCGGGCCATCCGCCGGCTGCGCCCGGATCCGGTGGCGCCTGGGCTGATCCGCAAAGTTTGTGAAGCGGGCACCTTCGCGCCCAGTGGCGGCAACCGTCAGCCCTGGATCTTCGTGGCGGTGATGGAAGCCGAGCGCCGGGCGTGGATCGCCGAGCGCTACCTGGCGCGCTTTCGCGAGTACATCGGCCCCGCGTTCGAGCAGGCCGAGGCCGATCCGGATTTTCCCGAAGCGAGGGTTCGCAATATGCGGGCGGCGCTGCACCTGGCCGAGCACCTGCACGAAGCGCCGGTGCATCTCTTCGTGGCGGGTTGGACGCGTCGGGGCAGAACCCAGGACCAGGCCCTCTTTCCCGCGATCCAGAATATCCTGCTCGCCTGCCGTGCAGTGGGGCTCGGCGCTTCATTGACGACAATGCACCTGACCGATGGTCCCGAAATCGATGCCTACCTCGGCCTGCCTGAGACAACGCCGAGTTGCGCACTTCTCCCCATCGGCTGGCCAGTGGGCCGACACGGTCGCCCGCCCCGGGCGCCGGTGGACGAAAAGCTTTTCTTCGAGCGCGTACCGGAAGGCGTTATCGCCCCCCGTCGCAGCGGCTGAAGATCAGGCAGGCGCGCGCCTATCCGCGCTGGTATTCCGAGGCCAGGGCGTCGGCGTACTCGTTCCAGAGTGATCCGTCGTGGGCCTTGATCCAGGTAAGTTCCACTCCGGGGCGTGCCTGGGCAAGGGCCCAGAGTTCCTGCACGAGATCGAGGTTCTTGATGGGGCCGGTCTTGCGCTTCCAGCCGCGCCGCTCCCAGCCCGCCGCCCACTCGTTGATGGTTTTCACGCAGAGTTGGCTATCGGAGTAGACGCGGATCCGCGTATCCTCGTCGAGGAGACGGAGCGCTTCAATGAGCGCCTGGAGTTCCATGCGGTTGTTCGTGGTATCGGGCGCGCGCCCGTTGCGCTCGGCGCGGATCTCACCGCTCTCGACCCAAACCAACCCCCAGCCGCCGGGGCCGGGGTTCGGATCGCAAGAGCCATCGGTAAAAATACCGGTGTCGGGGCCCGCGCTGTAGCGGGCGAGTACTTCCTCCGGGGTCAGGAGATCGGGCAATGCATCCTTCTTTCTATCTATCTCTATCTACTCTGTAGGCAGGTTGGGTTTGAGATGAAGTAGGCGGGATTCGGGAAGGTTGCGCGCCGAGCTGGAGCGACAGGCTACACACCGACCCGGAAATGCATGACGTCACCATCGGATACGGCGTATTCCTTGCCCTCCACCTGCATCAGCCCCTGGCTCTTGGCATTGGTCTCGCCCCCGACCTCGATATAGGTCGCGAAGGGAATGACCTCGGCGCGGATGAAATTGTGCTCGAAATCGCTATGGATCTCGCCGGCGGCTTCCGGGGCCAGGGCGCCGCCGCGTACCGTCCAGGCCCGAACTTCCTTTTCCCCCGCAGTGAAGAAGGTGATGAGGTTCAGCAGCGCATAGGCTGCGCGAATCAGCCGGTGGAGCCCGGGCTCCTCGACACCGAGATCGTGGAGAAATTCGGCCTTGTCCTCATCTTCGAGTTCGGCGAGTTCCGCTTCGGCCTGGCCGCAGATGCGGACCACGCCGGCTCCGACCTTGTCGGCGTGCTCGGCGAGGGCGCTGCTGTAGGCGTTGCCCTCGGCCAGGGCTCCATCGTCGACGTTGGCGACGTAGAGAACCGGCTTGGCGCTCAGCAGATGGCAGTCGCGGTACGCCGTCTCCACCACATCGGGCACCTCGAAATGCCGGGCAGCCTTTCCCCCGGATACATGTTCGAGAAGCGCCGAAAAGAATTCGGCCTCGGCCTTGGCCACCTTGTCGCCGCTCTTGGCCCCGCGCTCGGCTCGGTCGAGGCGCTTTTCGAGGGTCTCGATATCGGCCAGGCCGAGTTCGAGTTCGATGGTCTCGACGTCGCGCAGCGGATCCGGCGCGCCGTCGACATGAACGACGTTGTCGTCGTCGAAGCAGCGCACGACATGAACGATTGCCTTGGTTTCGCGAATATTCGCGAGAAAGCGGTTGCCCAGCCCCTCGCCCTGGCTGGCCCCCTTGACCAGGCCCGCGATATCGACGAATTCCACCGTGGTGGGGATCACCTGGGCAGAGTGCACGATGGCGTCGAGTCGCCCGAGTCGCTCGTCGGGAACAGTCACCACGCCGGTATTCGGCTCGATGGTGCAGAAGGGGTAGTTCTCAGCCTGGATCCCCGCCGCTGTCAGGGCGTTGAAGATGGTGCTTTTGCCGACATTCGGGAGGCCGACGATTCCGCAGGTGAGTGCCATAGGCGGGGAAGGATCCCCATTTTCGCCCGGGCTGCTACCCCCTATGGGGCGGATTTCTTCGGGATGAGGCCCCGGGGAGCGGAGCGCCAGGGGATTCGGCGGCTCGGGCCCCTACGCGTTCGAGTAGTCGCCCATGAACGCGGCGGCGAAATCCGCGTAGCGATCTTCGAGGATCGCGTGCCGGGCCTTTTCCATCAGCGATTGGTAGAAGTGCACGTTGTGGATCGCGCAGAGGGTCGCCGAGAGCACCTCGTTGGCGGCGAAGAGGTGGTGGAGATACGCCCGACTGAAAGCGCCATCCTTGCACGCATAACACTCACACGAAATATCGATGGGGTAGGCATCCCGGCGATAGCGCCGCTGGGTGAGGCGGATGCGACCCCGGGCGGTAAACACCGTGGCGCTCCGGGCATAGCGGGTGGGGATCACGCAGTCGAAGAGATCCACCCCGTAGCCCACGCAGGCAATCAGGTCTTCGGGGAGGCCGACCCCCATCAAGTAGCGGGGCTTGTCCGCGGGCAGCAACGGGGCTGTGGTCTCGGTCACCTGGCAAAGCAGTTCATGGCCCTCGCCGACACTGACGCCGCCAATGGCGTAGCCCGGGCAGTCCAATGCCGTGAGGCCTTCGGCACATTGCTGCCTGAGTTCGGGGTAGACGCTCCCCTGCACGATGGCGAAGAGCGCCTGATCGTCCGGGCGCGCATGGGCCTTCATGCACCGCTCCATCCATGCGAGGGTTCGGCGCACGCCGGTGGCCGCCAATTTGCGCGGCGCTGGGTACGGCGTGCATTCATCGAAGGCCATGATGATATCCGCCCCCAGGCGGTTTTGAATTTCGATGGAGCGCTCGGGGGAGAGATCCATTCCCTCGCCTGTCTTCTCGTTCTTGAAGCGCACCCCTTCGTCCCGAATTTCGACCCCGGGCAGCGAAAAGACCTGGAAGCCCCCGCTATCGGTCAGGATCGGACCGGGCCATTGCATGAAGGCGTGGAGCCCGCCGAGCTTTTCCACCAACCCCTCGCCGGGTTGTTGGGCCAGGTGGTAGGTATTGGCCAGCACCACCTGGGCCCCGGTGCCGGCCACCTGGGCGGGTGTCATCGCCTTGAGGGCGCCGTGGGTGCCCACGGGCATGAAACACGGGGTCTCGACCGGGCCGTGGGGGGTGGTGAAGGTGGCGGCCCGGGCTTCGCCCGAGACCGCTTCGAGTGTGAAGGGGAACGACACGCGCCAAGGCTAGCTGCGATTCGTGCCCTCTGCGTTGGATTGCGACCGGCGGATCTGCGATTCTCCCGCCCGGCAGGAAGGAGAGCCAGGGCTTGCATTTCGGCGACGACCTGATGGCGCGCACCCGGGAGATCGGACATCCCCTATGCGCAGGTATTGATCCCCACCTGGACCGCGTGCCCGAATTATTTCGCCAGGGCAGCATGGCCCCCGCGGATCCGTCGACGCCCCTGGCCGTCGAGGCTCTGGCCCTGGCCTTCCTCGATCGACTGGTGGGGAAAGTGGCGGCAGTGAAGCCGCAGATCGCTTTCTTCGAGCAGATGGGGTCGGCGGGCATGGCGGCGCTCGAGCGCGTCATGGCGGCGGCCCGGGAGCGGGAACTCCTGATTGTTCTCGATGCCAAGCGGGGCGATATCGGCTCCACGGCCGAGGGCTACGCACGCGCCTACCTCGAACCCGGGGCGGCCGCCGAGGCCGATGCCCTTACGCTGAACCCCTATATGGGGCTCGATACCCTGGCCCCCTTTGCCGAGCGCGCCGCTGCCTACGGGCGGGGACTCTTCGTTCTTGCCAAGACGAGCAACCCCGGCTCGGGTGACCTGCAGGATCGCGTATTGGAAAAAGAGGGTCCGGTCTACGAGGTGCTGGCCGGCAGCCTCGTCCCCATGGCGGATGAACTCCAGGGGCCGGCTACGGGCTGGTCATCCCTGGGCATCGTGGCGGGGGCGACCTATCCCGAACAGGCCGAGCGGCTTCGCGCTCTGCTGCCCAACGCCCTCTTTCTGGTGCCGGGCTACGGGGCCCAGGGGGCCAGCGCGGCCGACGCCGTGCGCAGTTTCGTGCCCGGTCCCGGCGGCTTGGAGGGAGGCCTGGTGAACTCGTCCCGCGGGCTGCTCTTTCCGGCAGCGGGCCAGGAAGCGGCCGACGCCGGGGGCTGGGAACAAGCCGTGGACGAAGCGGTGGCGAGGGCGGCGGACGAATTGCAAGCGGCGGTGGCCCGCTGAACCCCAGAGCGGGCTGCGCGGGCCGGGTGGCCTAGCGATAGGTCGAGCGGGCGCCGCCCGTGACGCGCCGCCGGGCGCGCCGGTGCTTCTGCTTCAGCTTGGCGCGGTGGCGTGACGACTTGCCGCGGTTGCGTTTCTGGCTGCCCTTCTTCATGACCTGCCTGCTTTCCTTTACTCCCCGCGGCTTGGAGCGCCGCTCGGGAGGCCGGAGGTTACGGAAGTAGGACTGCTCTGTCGATCCCCCGCAGCCTGCGGCCAGCAGGCTATCTTCTGCCGGCTCCCGTGGCCTTCGGCCCCCGGGAAACCCCTCCCTGGAGACCCCATGAGTGATGCCCTGGAACGGATGGCGGATTTCGACCTCAGCGACGAGCAGCGCGAGGTCCGCCGCTCGGTGCGCGCGTTCGCCGAGAAGGAAATTCTCCCCCATGTCGAGAAATACGAGAGCGAGGAGCGCTACCCGGTGGAACTCATCGCCAAGCTGCCGGAGATGGGCCTGCTCGGCCCCATGATCCCCGAGCAATATGGGGGCTCTTTCAGCGATGTGCTCACCTACGGGATTATTTGCGAGGAAATCGCCCGGGTGGATTGGGTGGTGGCGTCGGTGATCTCCGTGGCCAACTCCCTGTGCGCGGGCTCCTTGCTGAGCGTTGGCAACGAGGCGCAAAAGGAGGCCTTCCTGCCGGGGATCGCCAAGGGCGAGATCCTTTGTTCGGCGTGTCTCACCGAGCCCGGGGGCGGCACGGACCTCGGCAATATGCAGACCACCGCGACGAAGACCGACGGTGGCTGGTTGATCAACGGCACCAAGGTATTCATCTCCCATGCGGCCCATGCGGGCCTCTTCTTTTTGGTGGCCAGCGTTGATCGGGAGAAGAAGCATAAAGGCGTGACGGCTTTCGTCTTCGACCCGCGCCAGGTGGAGAGCGGCCTTTCCATCAGCGATTTCCCCATGCGGACACTCAAGCGCGACAAACTCTCGGAGGTCCACTTCGAGAATGCGTTGATTCCCGATGAGGCGCTGCTTGGCAAACCCGGTGGCGGCTTTCCGATCCTGGGCGGCGCCCTGGATACCGGGCGCTTTTCGGTGGCGGCACGTTGCGTGGGACAGGCCCAGCGCTGTCTCGATCTGGCCCTTCCCTACGCGATGGAGCGCGAGGCCTTCGGCGAAAAAATCGGCGGCTTTCAAATGATCCAGCAGAAGGTGTCGGATATGGTCTGCCGCACCGAGCAGGCGCGCTTGCTTGTCTACCGACTCGGCCGCATGAAGGACGCGGGCGTGCAGCGCGCCAGCATGGAGAGCAGCATGGCCAAACTCTGCGCCAGCCAGGCCGCGGTACAGAACGCCCTGGACGGCATGCAGATCTTTGGCGGCTACTCGTGCACCCAGGAATACGAGATCGGCCGGCTTTTACTCGAGGCGAAATCTCTCGAGTTTGGCGAGGGGACGAGTGAACTCCACAACCGCCTGATCGCCGAGTTTGCCCTGGGCATTCGCAAGCAATAGACAAGCCTCAACCCGGGCCCGTGCGCCCGCTGGAGACGAAGCCTTGACCCGAAACGATCCCCGCCGCCAACAACTCCTCGACCTCATTCTCGATGTTTCGTTCGAGCGCCGGGAGGTGACCCTGGCCAGCGGGCGCAAGAGCAATTTCTACCTCGACCTGCGCCAGACCCTGATGCGCCCCCAGGGCGTGAAACTCGCGGGTGAATTGGCCCTGGAAGCCCTTCTGGATGGCCCGCCCGTGGCGGCGGTGGGCGGCATGGCGGTGGGCGCGGTGCCCTTTGTTTCGGCGGTGCTCGGCGCAGCAGCGGGGGACGAGCGCGCTGCGGATCTTCTGGGCTTCTTCGTTCGCAAGGAAAAGAAGAAGCACGGCTTGGGCCGCCAGTTGGAAGGGGGCTTCGAGCCCGGGCAGACCGTGGCTTTGCTCGAAGACACGACCACCACGGGCGGTTCGACCCTGGAAGCCCTGGATATCGTGGAAGCGGCGGGCGGCAAGGTGGCCCGCGTGCTCTGCTTGGTGGATCGCGGCGAAGGCGCCGCGGAGGCCTTCGCCGAGCGCGGTGTCAATCTCGAAGCCGTTTTCGGGCGAGAGGATCTCGGGGTCTAGGCAGCCCCTTCGGTGCCGGGAACGCATCCAATAAAAATTGATCACCGCGGGATGCGACTCTTCTCATCCCTCCATCACGCCACCCCGACTGTTGTGGGGCAAGGCCTGACGTTGGTCTAGTAGAGGATCAGACCGAGAACGCCAGCGGCCGGAATGATCCAGGCCACCTCGATGCGGAAGCGGACCAAGGCGATGAGGGCGCCGGCCAGGATCAAGAGAGTGGCCCAATGCCACTGCGCACTCTGAGCGACCACGAAAGCGGCGGAGACGATCAGGCCCAAGACCGCTGCACGAATACCCCGCAGCGCGTTTCGGATGCCGGGTGAGTGGTTGACCTTGTCGAGGACCCTTGAAGCAGTCAGCATGAGCAGGGCCGGGGGAAAGAAGATGGCGAAGGTAGCGACGAAGGCCCCCAGGAGACCATGCACCTTATAGCCAATGAAGGTTGCGCTGATGAGAATCGGTCCGGGGGTGATCTGGCCGAGGGCAATCGCGCTGGCAAACTCGCTCTGCGAAACCCATTGCAGTCCGTCGACGACGATTTCCTGGATCAGGGGAATGAAGACGAAGCCTCCGCCGAAGAGCATCAGGCTCATGCCCGAGAACGTGACGAAGAGCTCGGCCGCGGGATGACGCGTCAGGCCCGGCATCGGGATGAGAAAGAGGGCAAGAAAAGCCAGCAGCAACAGGGCCGCCCCCCCCCACGCCCAGCCCATCTCCGCCTGGGCAGGTGAACCGGCCCGCTGGGAGTTTATCGAGGCTTCGTCGCCCGGTTGCGATCCAGTGAAGAGCCCCCATCCGAGGAGGCCGGCCGCAACCACGATGCCCACGGTCAGGTAGAAACCGCCAAGCGTGATCATCAGGACCCCCGAGACGCCGGCGATGCAGATCTCAGCCGTTCCCCCCAGAGCATTCTTTCGCATCCCCCAGGCTGCGTTCAGGATGATCGCCGCCACGGCAGGAACGAAGCCCGAGAGCGCCTTATCGACCACCGGAAGCTTGCCCCATTCCAGATAGGCCATTGTGAGGCCCACCAGGAGGATGAATGAGGGGAGGATCACCGCGAAGGCGCAGACAAGAGCACCGAGTCCCCCGCGGAGCCTGTATCCCACATACGCAACCACATTGATGGCCACCGGGCCCGGCAGGATGGTGGCCAGGGAGATGCCATCGATCATTTCTTCGGCCCGAAGCAGTTTCCGGCGCTCAACGACGATGTTCTGGACGACGGAGATCAGCGCCATGAAGCCGCCGAAAGCGGTTGCGCCGATTCGCAGGAAAGTCCACGCAAGAAAAAGCAGGGAAACCCTCTCCTGCTGGGAATCGAGATCGAGATCTTTCACCCTTTATTCCCGTCAGGATTGGTTCGCGGCTGGTCAGGAGAAGCGAACCCGGATCGACTCCATCAGGTTTTCCTGTGGTCTCCGAAGCTTCAGGTCCACCGGGTCCGTCATTTTGAGTGCGCTCGCCCTCAGTCTCTTGTTTTCAGCGTCGAGCGCCGCAATGGTTGGGGAGTCTATCGAAATTTCTTTTCCGCGCTTAACGAAGTAGCGGGGGTAATTCAATTCGTCGAGCGAATTGCCCGCGACTGTTTCGAAAAGTCCGATCTCCTCGCGGCTGGCTTCCTTCAGAAATTTCCGGGAGTTCGTGTCATCCACGGGCTGGACAACATTGGCCCATAGGCCGGTCACCGCGGTGCGCTCAGCTTCTTTCGACCGATGAAAGTCCATCATCTCCGGCCGGTATTCGGCGCCGAGGAAAGTGCAGAGGCGCCGGAGCGTGGCTTCGGGATGTTCCGTGAGTTCCTCGTAGCTGATCGCGATGAATTGATGAGGCCGGACGCGGCCGCGCAGGGTGAGGGATAGCTGTTGCGCTTCGTCCCACGCCTTGCCCAGGTGGTAGAAGGTTTTGTCTCCGATCAATGCCTTGCGAAATGACAGCGCGACGTCGCGGCCATCGCGATGCAGGTAGATGAACCGGGCGCTTTCACCGAAATATCTTTCGATCTCGGATAGGTAGTGGATATTGGCCATGCTCTTGCACATCCAATCATCCGCCCCCCAGGCCTGGGCGAGGCTGTCATGGACGGCGCCATAGACCGCCACAAGTGAGCGTTCTCGACATCGGGTTGCGATCTCTCGCCGACTCAGGGTGAGTGCTTCCCAGCAAACCGGGTTGGTTTCTACCAATCGGCAAACATCCTCGAGGAGCTGTTCAAAGTTTTCGTCCACCTCGAGGTCCCCGTAGTCGGCCTCGAAGGGGCCGAGACGCTCAAGGATATGCGGGGGGTGAGGCGCGGCGATGGTCGGAAGCTGATTTAACATCAAGCGGAGAAGGTTCGATCCGCTGCGCTGCATTCCGATCATAAAAACGGGCATGGACTGGGCTCCTGGGTGGTCGCAATCGTCGTGGTCGTCGTGATGGAATGACCGTCGTGGTCATCAGACGAAGGCATTGTGACGAGGCAGGGAGATATCTATCTTGATGGCTACAATTTTGGCCGAGAGCAATTCCCTTGCCTGCCTCTCTGTACTTGAGTCGGAGTGGGGGAGCGCTTTGGACCGAGATTCTTTCGGCGAAGGCAGGACGCGTCCTCTCCGGGTGCCAATTCCGACCCCGGGGCGGAGCCCTGGAGTGGGCCCGGAGACGGGAAAGGGAAGCAGCGCGGCTTCGAGGCCAACACGCTGTGGTTCTTGAAGCGGGCTTTGGGCGGGTGGAACCAGGAGACGATTGGTGGCGGTCATCGAATGGGTTGCGATTTCGCTGGGAGTTTACGTGGCTATCGTCATTGCCTTCGAGACCCTCGTCATGGTCATGGGTGCAAGGCAGGCGGCCCGGGGCCTTGAGCCCGGTGAAGATTGGCTCGCCATCGCCACATCGGATGCCAACGGAAGCAGGGAAACCATCGTCGCGGGGGTGGAGAGCGACGGGCAACTCTACATATCGGCGAATCATTGGCTTCGCGGGTGGCATCGCCGGGCGCTCGAGAATCCGGATATCCACGTCACTCGCGACGGGACGCGACTCCCCTATCGGGCCACCGCTGTTTCCGGAGCGGAACGCGAGCGAATCCTCCGCGACTACCCGCTCCCCTGGGCGATTCGCTTCCTGACCGGGTTTCCGCCGAGGTTATTTCTCCGGCTGGATGCTCGCCCAGGCTAAGCTTTTCGGAATCGACTCTGCTCCCGGGTCCGTGGTAGAGTTGGGTGCACGCGGCCCGGCGCCTGCCCGTTCACCCCAAGCGGCTGAACGCCCACCCCCCAGACACCAGAAACAATAAGGAAAAATACATGGCCAACCCCAACCCGACGAATGCAAGCGTGACTCTCGACCCTCGCGGCCAGGGACCCGATGTTCCCTGGCACCTCAAGGAAAGTCGGGCTCCGGTTTTTGATGAAGTCACGGTCCTCAGCGACCAGCTCGAGGTGAAGGGCTCGATTCCCCCCGAACTCAACGGCCGCTACATCCGCAACACGGCCAACCCCCAGACCGGCTGGACCGAACACTGGTTCATTGGCGATGGCATGTTGCACGGGATCGAACTCCAAAACGGCAAGGCCACCTGGTATCGCAATCGTTATGTGCGTACGCCGCAATACGACAATCCTGGCGTGGATCGCCTGGAATTGGCGCTCGACAAGGAAACCTTCACCTTCGATCATTCGGTTTCGGCCGCCAATACTCATATCGTTGGTCACGGCGGACGGATTCTGGCTTTGGAGGAGGGCTCCTTCCCCTACGAGGTCACGCCGGATCTCGCCACAGTGGGACCCCATACCTTTGACGGTGTTCTCACCGGCCCCTTTACCGCGCATCCGAAATTCTGTCCCGACACGGGCGAAATGCTGGGCTTCGGTTATGCCCAGGTCGAGCCCTACCTGACCTATTACCGGGTTTCGAAGAGCGGAGAAATGGTACAGCGCACGCCCATCTCCGTAACGGGGCCCACCATGATGCACGATATGGCGGCCACCCGTGATCACGCGATCTTCATGGATCTGCCCGCCATCTTCGATTTTGAGTTGGCCATGAAGGGCGGGATGCCGATCCGCTGGAGCGACGATTACCCTGCCCGCTTTGGTGTTATGCCGCGTGAAGGGGCCGATGCCGATGTGCAGTGGTTCGACGTGAAGCCTGGCTATTGCTTCCATACGCTCAACGCCGTCGACGAAGGCGACGAAACCGTGGTCTACGGCATGCGGGTGCCCGAGATCTGGCGCGACTCCTCGGCGATGGAAATGAACGAAACACCCGACCCCGAATCGAGTCCTCGGCTGCATGAATGGCGCTTCAACCGGGCCACCGGCGCGGTGTCCGAGCGCTACCTCGACGACGAATCGGGCGAGTTCCCCCGCATTCCCGCTAGCAAGCAGGGCCATGATTTCCGTTACGGTTATTCGCTGGGGATCACGGGTGCGGGCAATGACACATCGGGTATGGGCGGCGCGGTATTCAAATATGACCTGGCCAATGGGGCCTCCAAGGAAATTCATGCCTTCCCGGCGGGCCATGAGCCGGGCGAGTCGGTCTTTGTTCCCGCAGAAAATGGGACCAGCGAGGACGACGGTTATTTGATGACCTACGTGTGGAAGCCCGAAACCGACACCAGCTATCTGGTGATCCTCGATGCCTCCAACATCAAGGCCGATCCCATCGCTGAGATTCACATCCCGCGGCGGGTGGTATCCGGCTTCCACAGCAGCTGGGTCCCCGATAACCGCTGAGCCGGTGGCGGGCCGGGGTGCGTGACAGGTTTGTGCGGCGCAGTTGTTTGCGTCCCGGGCTTGCGCGCGCGATGAAAACGAAAAACCGAAGGTTGATCACGCAATGAGCAGAACCCAGATGGAGTTCATCGAAAGCCCGCACCGCGGGCCCCTGCGGCAAGCCTGTGGCTGTTGGCTCGCGCTTTTGGCGGCGCTT
This sequence comes from Myxococcales bacterium, assembly GCA_014240165.1. GTDB lineage: Bacteria > Myxococcota_A > UBA9160 > UBA9160 > UBA4427 > JAZXM01. The sequence goes on from JAAZXM010000002.1 coordinate 72,723, forward strand.
TTCGTGTCCATCGCGGCGCCTGCTTTCGCGGACGATGACGGCCGCCCGGAAAAGCCACTCTGCGGCCCCATGCCAACGGAGTTCGTTCTGACCACGGATCTAGGCACGCGCTCCGTCGTTACCCTGGACGAGATCGTTCCCGAGTCGCTGCAGGGGATGATCCGAACGGATCGGGACTCGCTGACGGGGATCTGGATCTCGGATCTCGACTTGTGGACCCCGGCCAGCAGTGCTGCCTGCGAAAAGCCCAAGGCAAGTGATTGCCCGGCGGGCGCATTGGAAGGAGCCTGCCCCGAGCGCCCGGCGACCGAGAATGCCTATTCGTGCACGGCCTCACCCACCTGGGTCAACAACACCTTTGCACTCTATGAACTCGAAACGGGTTCGCTCTACGCACTCAATCTCTGGCGGGTTTGGCTTCAGGCCTCGTATCCCGACGTGGAAGCCCTTCGTGCTCTCCGGCCGCCGGTGGACTACGGGGGCTATTCCTTGGAAAACGGCGTCAGGAACCTGGACAATAAGGTCTACATGATTTCATCCATGGGCGAGTTCGAAACCCAGGGGACCGGGGGTCAAGGGCTCTCGATCCAGCTCGGAAACAAGATCTCAATGGCGGGAGAGGTCTATCGATCCAACGTGGGCCCCGTGATTATCAGTGAATCGCGCACATCCACGGCGGCATCGCTCATCTATCACCCGACCTCCCCCAATCAAGCTGTCTGGAAGGTCAATTTGCGGCGAGTCAAAAAATGCGTCACCGCGGAGACTTTCGAGCAGCAGATCTTTCCTCCCCGCAAGAAGATCCGCCTCAAGGGCCGACGCTGAGGCTGCCCCGGGACGCTGCGCTTCATTCCTCGCCCGGCGTGTAGCGGTCGACCCCGAGAGTGGGACGGCGCAATTGGGAAAATCCAATGTTGCAGATACCGGCGAGCGGAAGATGTCAATGTGGCGAATGCCGCTACACCGTGAGCGCGCCTGCCTACGTCGCGTACGCGTGTCATTGCACTGAGTGCCAAAGGCTTTCTTCGAGCGCGTTCGCTTCCCTGATGCACGTTCCCTCGGAGAGTGTCGAGTTGACCGGCGGCTCGCCCGCAACCCGGGAGCGCACGGCGGATTCGGGCAACGTGCTGGAGACCTGGTTTTGCCCTTCGTGCGGCTCCACTCTTTTCGCCCGGAACTCGTCCCGGCCTCGGGTTCGCACGATTCATATCGGCACTCTCGAGCACGCCGAGCGCGTCGAGATCGAAGCCCATATCTGGGTGAAGCGAAAGCTGCCTTGGGTGGTGATTCCCAAGGCGCATCGTGTTTTCGAAGGCGCTGGCGACTGGTCTGAAGATTACGCCGATGACCCGTCTCGATATTGCCCGTCGTGATGCCGTTGTTCGGACTGCAGTCGGGCCGGGCTGGGCGGCGATAGAATCGGGCCGGCGCATACTCAATCGAGGGCGGGTCCGGGAGATCTGCGATGGATGAGACGACGAAAAAAACTGACCTGGCCGTGGGGTTTCCCGTGCCGGGCTGGAAAGGCTCGTCTCTGCCTCGGCGTACCGGCATGGAAGGGCAGTATTGCCGTCTTGAAGTCCTCGATCCGGATCGCCATGCGCTTGAACTGTACGAAGCCTATGCCGCGGATACGGAAGATCGGGTCTGGGTTTACCTTTCCGACGGTCCATTCGACGACTTCGCGTCTTTCAAGGCCTGGCTGGAGGCCAGCGCCAAAGGAGACGATCCCCTCTTTTACGCCATCATCGACGCATCAACCCACCATGCGGTGGGGGTGGCCAGTTATCTCCGGATTCAGCCCGAAGCGGGAAGTATCGAGGTGGGAAACCTGAACTTCAGCCCCGCCCTGCAGCGCTCGCCCGCCGCCACCGAGGCCATGTTCCTCATGCTGGCCCGGGCCTTCGAGGAACTGAACTACCGCCGCTACGAATGGAAATGCGATGCCCTGAACGCGCGTTCCCGCCGAGCGGCCGAGCGTCTGGGCTTCAGCTTCGAGGGCATCTTCCGCCAGGCGCTCATCTACAAGGGACGCAACCGTGACACCGCCTGGTATTCGCTGCTCGACCACGAATGGCCCGCCACCCAGGCTGCCTTTCGCGCCTGGTTGAGCCCCGAGAATTTCGACGAGAGCGGGGCCCAGCGTAGGCGCCTGGGTGAACTGATCCAGGAGCATCGCGCCGCCTAGTGGTGATCGCCCCGGGTTGCGCGGCTCGGACGCCGCTCGGGTGCGGAGCCGTCGATGAGCGATTGCAGGTAGTCGTGGGCCATTTCTCCGAAGTCATCACAGATGGCGGTGCTGGCCTCCACCGCCGCCGGGAAATGGACGCCCGCCCAGATGCGGCTTTCCCCGCAATCCGAGGCGAACTCGGTCCACGTATCCCAGCGGAGCACGGTATCCGCCGCGGGGGTGATGCCGGGTTCGACCCGCGACGAGCCGGCGGGACGTGCGACTTCGAAGCCGAGTTGATCGCTGCCCAGGTAGCGCCGGGCGGATTCGGCATGCGCCGCGCAGAAGCAGGCCGAGGCCGAGGGGTACTCGGGGTGGTCCGCCTCTTCGAGGTAGGCCTTCCACTCACTGGCGGGCAGGTCGTCCACGGTGCCGCGCCCCACACCGCCCCAGGCCGTGACCGGGCGATCGCGGTAGAGCCGCTGGATGGCGCTGAAGGGGCGGACGGCATCGTGCCGCGCCTTTTCCTGCCAGATCACGATCCCGGCGTCGAAGGCCGCCATGTTGGTGAGGAAATCAAGATGAATGAAGTCCAGCAGGGAAAGGCCTTGAGAGAGCGCTGCAAAGACCGCCGAAAATCCGAGGGATTCGATCTTGTTGTCGAAGACTTCCGCCTTCAGCTTTTGGATATCGTCGAGATTCGCCGAGGCGTCGAGCACCGCGTTGGCCTGGCGCCGGTAGGCTCGACGGCGCTCGGGGTTGCTGTCCCGGGGCCGGGGTACGCGGAACGCCCGGGCGTCGGAGTAGGCGTAGGGTTCGACGTAGCGGTATTGGGGGGTCACGAATTGCTGGCTCTTATAGAGCCCGACGCCCACCCTTTGGATATCCGGCTGCCAGCGGCCGGCGCGGCGCAGCTTTTCGGGGGTGTTCACCGGCCGATAGCCGGTGTAGTCCGAGTAGGGCTGGAGATTGAAGGTTCGCCCGTCCGCGTCGCCCACCTGGTTCATGCCGTCGTTGATTCGTCCTTCGGCCACGGCGAAGCCCGCGGTGTTGCCGATGCCCGCCGGGGTCGAGAGATCCGCGGAAGCGTCGTCGGGGTCGAGGCCCGCGCCGATGAGCATCTGGCGCCATTCGGCCGCGCGCGCCGGGAGCAGACTGTTCAACACCCGATAACTCGAATAGAGCAAGGCGATATTGATGTTCTCGTTGGTGAGCGCTTCCGAGGCTGGGCGCCTGCCCAGGCGTGAATAGACCCCCACGGCGCTGGGGTGATAGGGCGCCGTGGCGTCGAACCAGGAGTTTGTCACCAGGGTCGTGACCCGGAGCACCAGGGTGGCGTCGCCTCCGGAATTCGAGACATCGCGAAAGATGACGGGCGCCACTGCGGGGATCACCACTTCCACGGCGGCATTGCCGTTGGCCAGGTCATAGGGCTGCGCGGCCGCGGGGAGGGGCGAAAAAGAAAGAACGAGCAATACCAGGCCAAGAATCGAGAGTCGTTTCATCGGGGGCATCTCCAGCATGAGTTGGTATGGGTAGACGGGTAGGGGTCAGAAGCGGGGGGTCAAATCGATAGCATGGGGTGGGTGTGCCCCGAGAACCGAGTCGGCCCTCCTTGATTCTTCCGTAATATGGACAATCAGTCGTGCGGGTGGGGCGGAATGGGTCACTCCATCCTTCTGATCGGGGCCGGAGCCACCTGGCGCTGACCCGATCGGCCGCTGACAGCCGCTGGATGGGGCAGGGCGGTATCGGCCAATGTGGCCCCGATTCACCAGCGCTTGCCGATGGGGAGCTTCCCATGGACCCGAACCGAATCGCGACGCGTCCGGCCCGTGCCGGCAATTTCGAGTTTCTCTGGCGTCTTCAATGCGAGGCGATGCGGCCCAACGTTGAGCGGCAATTCGATACTCTCTCGCCTAGCGAATCCGGGGCTTATTCTTCCTATGCACGCGGGCCTACCGCTAAAATCATTGGCGCGCCGAACGAAGCTCACGAAAAATTTCATTAACAATCGTTTAAAACACCAATGCTTTTCCATTCTTCCAGGTTAAAAACATATGACCATCGAACTGGCTCCGGCGCTTTTGTCGGATCAAAAAGTAATCGAGAATTTGTGGCCGCTGTATGTCTACGACATGTCCGAATACACGGGCTGGGGGCCTTCGGCGGAGGGGCGCTTCGACGACGGGCGCCCGCCGCTGGACGACTATTGGCAAAGAGACGACCATGAGCCGTATCTGATTAGGTGCGAAGGCGAACTGGCGGGGTTTTCGATGCTGCGCCGCTATCCCGGCGACGCGGGACTTTGGGACATCGGTCAATTCTTCGTGCTGCGGAAGTTCAAACGCCGCCGTTTGGGCCGAGAGGCGTTCCGCCTCTCCGTCTCCGAAAAACCAGGCCGCTGGCTGACGAGAGTCGTGCTGGGCAACACCGGCGCCTTGAAGTTTTGGCGCAAGGTGATCGGCGAAATCACCAATGAAACCTACAGCCTCGCCGAAGAAATAGAATTCGACGCGAAAATGCACTTCATCCGCTACGAAATCAAAGGCTGAGGCGCGACCTCTCCAAGAGCCGGCCCCGCGGACGCTTCAAAGCATAGGTGGTGGGAAGACCCCCTCTGAGACGCGAACCCACCGCCACTTCGAAATGAAACGGGCGGCCCGTGCGTAGGAAGAATAAGCCCCGGATTCGCTAGGCGAGAGAGTACGTTGGCGACGTGGTCGCCTTCTAGCCTCAACCGTTGTTGGCGTAGCGAGTTCGGCGGCGGGCCGCGCTGCTCAACAACCCCGCGACAGGGCTCCCCTAGGGATTTAACATAACGCCCATACTCGGACGTTGTGTCAGAAGACAGCTTGTATGTCCTATCCCCGCAGAACGAAATCCAGCCTATGACTGAACTTCGAACGGTCGCCCTCGTACTCGGGGTCGGAGCCGGTGCGTGCATCGCTCTTGCGGTCGCGGGCTGGCCGGGGGCGCCGAATCACTGCCTTCTCCAAGGCGACTGCTATTGCGAGGCCCCACGACTCGGCCTGATCGCTCAGCCGGCGAACACCTTTTCCCTCTTGGGCTTTGCCGTCGCCGCCCTCTGGGTGGGCTGGCGGTCCGGGCGCGACCGCTCGAACACCGCAGCGCCCTATCTTCGCGATCGTTTCTATCCCGGGCTCTACGCCGCCGCGGTGGCCTTCATGGGAGTGGGCGCCGCCCTATTTCACGCATCTCTGACCGATTGGGGCGGCGCGCTCGATATTCTCTCGATGCTGGGGCAAGTCTGCTTCCTCCTTTACTACAACCTGCGATCGCTCTATGGCTGGAGTCGGTCGCAGTTTCTGACGGCCTACTCGGTCACGATTGCCGTCTTAATCGCGCCGCGGCTGCTCTTCGGTCCGGCCGGTGTCCCGTTCTTCGTTCTGCTGCTGATAGCGTGGCTCGCCAGCGAGACCCTCATAGGACGTCCGGCGGGCCGGTTTGGGATCCGCCAGCAGGTGGTGCGGCAGCGCGAATTCCTTTGGGCCTCCCTCGCTACCAACCTGGTGGCGCTGGCGATCTGGTCGGGCAGCCACCTCGGCGGGCCGCTCTGCGACCCCGGGTCCCCGATTCAGGGACACGCCGTCTGGCACGTCCTCAACGCCGTCGCCGCGGCGCTTCTCTATCCTTACCTTCGATCGGAGCGCATCGTTTCCCAGCGCGCCTGCTGACAACGCGCTGCAGCGAGCCGCGGAACGGCGAGCCGTCAACCGCCCGAAGAGGAATCCCGGGATGTCGAGACTCCGAACAGGCGTCTTCATCGGACTCGGCCTTGTCGTAGTCGGGGCGACGGCTTGGGTCACGCTGAAGCCCGGTCCCTCCCCGGCTTCAACGTTCACGAATCGCACCTTATTCGTCGCGATCCTTGGCGCGACCGCTCTCTTCGCTTTCCGATTTCGATCTGTCTCGAGTTCTCTACCGATCGTCATCGTCGCCTGGAGTACGGTCCTTTTCTTTGTTGCGTAGTCAGCTCTCTTCGCTGTCCATTTCGGCGCGGTCGTTTCGTTGCCGCTGCGGGCGTCAGCGTTCTGGCGGAACTCTTGTTGCTGCGATCTCGGGTGCACGGGGAGCCGGCGGCCCAACAACCGCCTGCAGCCGGACCGACTTGATTGTTCGGCTCTTGGTTCTCTCTTAGCCACAGGGGAAAGGTATCCGCGCGCATCATTGTGTCGGGGCCGCCTGCCGAGCCGTGACTGCGGGCTTTCCGCCGAAGACTAGCGGCCCCGGCCCCCGAGTCCGCTCAAGGACAGCCAGGCCGCTTCGGCGAGGGAATTGGCCGCCCTTCGCAGCGCGGTCGTTGTTTTCCCTCGTAGCCAGCGCCGAGCGAATTCTTCGCTCGGCCCGATGAGAAGGGCAAAGAGGATATCCGGGGCGATGCCAGCCAGGCGGCCGTCGTCGTATTGGGCCAGCCAGTCGTCGAGTTCCTTGCGAAACTTGCGATTGATCCGCTCGAGATCCTCTTCGGCATCCTGCATGAATTCGGCTCGGCGCATGGTGAGCACGAATCCCGCGAGCTCGCGATGGGTGTTGACCCACTGCAGGTAGGAGCGAACCAGCCCGTGCACCGCTTGCTCGAGTGTTCGCGCACGGCGCAGCGCACGAAGGTTGAAGGATTGCGCCTTGGCAATCGCGTCGAGGTAGAGGGCCGCGAAGATCTGCTCCTTGCCCCCGAAGTGGTGGTAGATGCTGCCGATGCTGGCGCCGGCGCGATCCCGGATATCCGCCAGGGTGGTCTTCTCATAGCCGTGGGCGTGAAAGCAATGAAGGGCGGCGGCCAGGATCTCGCGCCTGCGTTTTTGGCTGTCATCCGCTCGGCTCAAGCGCTGCGTCCTCGATTTCCAATATAGAATAATATTCTAGACAAGATGCACACGGTCCGCTATGAATTAGAACTATATTCTAATTATGGAAGGGAGTAGGAGATGCAAGAGAAGCGATCGAGCAAGCCCGGCATCGCCCTGGTGCGGGCGGGTTGGCATCCGGAGATCGTGGACGAGGGCGTGAGCGCCTTTCTGTCGGCCCTGGACACCTGGGGGTGCGGGCCGGGCCAGGTCGAAGTCTTCGCGGTGCCCGGCGCCCTGGAGATTCCCCTCCAGGCCAAGTACCTGGCCGCCACCGGTCGTTTTTCCGCCATCGTCGGCATGGCTTTCGTCGTGGACGGTGGCATCTACCGCCATGAGTTCGTCGCCGGAACCGTGGTGGATGCGCTGATGCGGGTGCAGTTGGAGTCCGGGGTTCCGATTCTCTCGGCGGTGCTCACGCCCCAGCGGTTCCACGAGCACTCCGAGCATCAGGGTTTCTTCCGGGACCATTTCCGAATCAAGGGGGAAGAAGCGGCGCGTGCCTGCGTGGAGACGATCGAGAACCTCGGAGCCATCGGGGTCGAGGCGGCAGTAGCCTGATCGGGCGTCCCCCTTGCTCGGCTTGCCGCCCCGCGCCGGGCCCCATGTCCGGCGGAAGCGGTAAATTCCAGCGGAGTACGGCACTCTGCCGTATGGGGACAAGGAGTGATCCGCCGGCTTCTGAAACTCTGGCAGGGAGGGAACTCGAATGAACTCAGACCAGCGGTTCGTCCTCGTAGGGATGGCCGGGGCGGCCACCTTCTCGGTGCTCTTCGTATGGCTGGGCCTCGGGCTTCTCGATCTTGCTGCTCCAGCCGTTACTTCCCCGGGCGAACGCATCGCGTACGCGCTGCGCTGGGATTTCTGGGCGGGACTCGCACTGCTGGCCGGAGTGGGCCGGGTGGCGGGTGAGCGCTTCTTTTCGAACCAGATCGACGGAGCCGTGCCCGCCGAGGGACGCGGGCTCCAGGTGGACCGGGCCTACATCCAGAACACCACCGAGCAGCTTCTGCTCTTGCTGGTGGCCCATGCGGGCCTTGCGCTGGTCCTGCCCGCTGCCTCCCTGAAGGTGATTCCCCTGCTGGTTGCCCTGTTCCTGGTGGGCCGCATCACCTTCTGGGCCGGCTACCTGCGCTCGGCCCCGGCCCGGGCCTTCGGCTTTGCCACGACCTTCTACCCCACGGTCGCCGTTTTCTTCTACGTGGCGTTTCGTCTTCTTGCGGGATAAGGCCCAGCGGGTCCGGGAGAGCACGACTCCGGCGGGCGGGTACGTTAAGTTCGCTCCCTTCTCCTTGGCCGTAATGGAGATCGAGAAAGCGAGTCGATGTACATCCCCGATGCATTTCACGAATCCGACCCGGGGCGCCTGCAGGCGTTCATGGCGGAAAATAGTTTTGCGACGCTCATCTCTCCCGCGGAAGCGGGCCCGGTCGCGACGCATCTTCCCTTGTTGCTCGACGAAAAGGCCGGTCCAAAGGGTACGCTGCTCGGCCATATGGCGCGGGCGAATCCGCATTGGCGGGAGCTCGAGTGCGGGCATCCCGTGCTGGCGATCTTTCACGGTCCGCACGAGTACGTTTCTCCTGACTGGCAGAGTTCCGAGCTTGCCCTGCCGACTTGGAACTACGCGGCGGTCCACGTCTACGCGCGCCCGGCCCTGATCGAGGATGCCCGTCGGGTGCGGCAGTTGCTCGATGATCTGGTCGGAGCGAACGAGTCGGGGCGCCCCACGCCCTGGGCCAATGACCTCCCCGTGGAATTTCGATCCAAGATGGAGCGCGCCATTGTCGCCTTCGAACTCTCCATCGAGCGAGTCGAGGGAAAATTCAAGCTGAGCCAGAACCGGCCGGCCGCCGATCAGAAAGGTGCTCTGAAAGGCCTGGAATCCGAGAGGCCCGGTTCCCAGCTGGCCGATCTCTGGAGGCCGCTGTTGAAGGATTTGGCGGATACGCGTTGAAGAGGAGCAGCGTCGAGTTTCAGCTTGCTCTTGATATGCTCTCTGACTGATCTTCCAAGCCCCTTTTCTCATGATGGGCTTATCGGGAGGAACCGCAGTGGATGCTCAAGACCTGACCATCTC
>JAAZXM010000002.1:81850-172951 GCA_014240165.1 Myxococcales bacterium
GGCGCGCGCGCGGGCACGCTCGTGCTGGTCACGCACATGCAGGCCAAGGACGACCCGCTGCGCGAGCGCGCCAAGCCGGCCTATACGGAAGGCCCCGGCGGCTTGTTCTTTGACGGGCTCGGGCAGAGGATGCTCCTGCCCACCGATATGCTCACGGGCCGAAGCGACGAGGATCGTCAACGCGAGTTTCGCAGCGACCCGAGCGGGGGCACGGATCTCGCCCTGCGCCAAGCCAACCAGGCGTCCGATGGAGTCCACGCGGAAGTGATCTTCCCCAACGACCTGCTGATGCTCGGATGCGAGCACAACCCCGAAGTGAATTTTGGCCTGGCCCGGGCCTACAACGATTGGGTGCGTGAAGTCTTTGCGCCGGCGTCGATGCGCTGCCTGCCGGTGGGCCTCGTTCCCACGGACCATATCGAAGGGGCGGTGGCCGAAGCCGAGCGCTGCCTGGCCGCGGGCTTTCGCTCGCTCATGGTGCCGTGCGCGAACGCCTGGCTCCCCTATGACCTGCCCGTCTACGAGCCCCTCTGGAGTCTGGTGGAAGAGGCGGGGGTGCCCCTGAACTTCCATGTCTTCACGGGCAACGTCTTCTTCAGTTCCGACTTCGCCACCATCGACGGGATGACGACCGAGCAATTCGAAGCCCGCCGCGCCGCCGGTGCGCCCCACGCGCCCGAGCACCGGGTCGAGCGCCTCTCCACCACGGTGCTTGGCATGGCGGCAGGAATGGGGCCCATCGTCCACCTCACCGGAGGCGGCGTGCTCGAGCGCCATCCGGATCTGCGCATCGTGATCACCGAGGCCGAGGCCGGCTGGCTCGGGTGGGTTCTCCACGCCATGGACGCCATGCAGGATCGCCGCTCTCTCGGCCTGAACACCCTGTCCATGCGGGCCAGTGACTATTTTCGCCGCCAGGGAGCCTTGACCTTCAGCGACGATCCCATCGCGCTGCGCAACATCGAATTCACCGGCACCGACTGTCTCATGTGGGGCAACGATTACCCCCATGACGAGGGGACGTACCCGAATAGCGAGAAGTTTCGCGCCGAGGTTCGGGCCAGCGTGAGTGAAGCCGAGGCCCACGCGATTTTCGCCGGCAACGCGGCCCGGGTCTACGGCTTCGATCTCGAAGCCCTGGCCCGGGAAGGCGAGTCCGGGCCCGCCTGACGACCTGCGCCCTGCTATTGCGGCGTGTACCAGATGGGTGATGTGTAGGCGCGATCCTGCACCACTGTGGGGGTCTCGGGGAGCAGCTCAGTTCCCAGGCGCGCCGCGTCGTAGGCGGTCCAGCGCGGGGTGGGGATCTCGATCACCCGCGCATAGTAGAAGGCACTCTGGGCGGGATCGAAGTCGGGATCTTGCCAATAGCTGCCGATCTGCGCTTGGCCCACGGTATTTGTGTAGCTGGCCTTCGTCGCGTCCACCGTCGATCCTGTCTTCGCGGCAACCGCCACGTCGTACACCTTTTCCTGGGCTTGGCCCGCGTCATCGAGCCAGCCCTTGATGACCTGAACCCGCTCGAGGTTCGCGCCCAGGGGATCCTTCAGCGCCATCACGAGAAAGCCCGGGGCGCCGGCGTTCTTAGCGGGCCGGGGCGGCAGGTCGGCCCCCATGGGCACGCCCTTGCGGTAGCCCGCGAACACGCTGTCGGGAGCGAGCACGTCCTCTTCTGCGTAATTCCAGCCGCCGAAAAAGCGCACCTGCATGCGGGGGCCGGTGGTGGCGTAGACCTCGCGCCGCCGCATGGCGTCGAAGATGGCCTCCCGGGTATTGGACGTCGCCCAGGCGGCGGCGTAGCCCGAGGCGACCTGCTCCCAGGCAATGACGTCGAGTTCCTTGCCCACCGAAGACTTGATGAAGGTCTCGTTGGTGCGGGGCATTCCGGGCTCCACGAGCGTCGCCTTGCCCCAGAAGTTTTTCTCGGCCCCCGTGGCCAGGGAGGTGTGGGCGTCGGTGCTGCCGATCATGCCGAATTTGTAGGGGTTCACGCCTGTGCGGGCTTCGAGCTGAAGGCCCGTCTTCAGCGCTGCGCGGGCGTATTCGTTTTTTAGCATGCCGGGCTCTTTGGGAAGCATGCCTTCAAGCGCCAGGTTGCCCTTATCCCAGGTTTCGAAATCCGCGAACTCGTCATCGGGGGAGAGCAGCGGATGGGTCTCGCCGTCGCCCTTGATCTGGGTCACCTCCACCAGGGGCTCCCAACGCGCCCGGCGCCGTGCATACCTCTGGCCAATGGGTTTCCCGCTGGAATCCTCCACCGCGAACATGCGGCCGTTGCTCAGGTTCGCGTTGTGGGGAATCGCGAGGATGCGGCCACCGGTGCGGGTTTCATATTGCTCCATGAAGGCCCAGAGATCTTCCGGTCGGTCGCCTTCGAAAGCCGAGACCGGGATCATTTGCCCGGCCCGCTCGGCATCGTCCGAGTAGACCACGACCCGGTGAAGGTTGTCGCCGCCGGGCATCGAGGTCCACTCGAACCCGATCAGGGCGGTAAAGGTCCCCGGCTCGTTGTAGCGGTCCGCCAGGGTGGTGATCTCTTGCCAGATATCCTGCTTGGCCTGGGCGTTTTCGAAGATGGGCTGGTTGATCGCGAGGGAGCCCACGAGTTCGTCCACGATGGCGCGCCCGGCTGCGGGGTCTCCTGTCAGGGCGTCGAAAATCCGCTTGCCATCGGGGTCGGCCATCAAGAGGGGGTCTTCGGCGCGCAGCTTGGGAAGGATCCCCATATATTCGGCGTGATCCGAAACCACCAGGAAATCAAGCGGCCGGTCCAGGCGAACCGATTGGGCGGTGTTCGCCTCGACGGTTTCGCCCCGGGCAAAACGGTAGGCGTCCCCGGGGTCGAGCCGGGTGTTGCCCATCACGTTGGCGTCCATGCTGAATGAACTGTGCACGTGGGTATCGCCCCAGAGCAGCTCCTGGGGGTAATTCTCTCCCGCGTAGGGGGAGTACTCCACGGGGTCGGCCGCAGCGGCCGCGAAGGCCCAAAGAATTGTTCCCATCAGCGCGAACGTATGCCTCACGTGTCTCTTCTCCTTGAGTCAAGCGCGTTCGGACGCGGAAAGGCCCGCCCGTTCGCGGGTTACGAGATGTTGATCACCCGGCGCTGGGTGAACTCCTCGAAACCGTCCTGGCCGAGTTCGGTGCCGATGCCCGATTGCTTGGCGCCGCTGAAGGGGATCGACGGATCCAGGTCGGCGTGCTTGTTGACCCAGACCGTGCCCGAGTCGATGCGAATGGCCAGCTCTCGGGCCTTGGCGGCATCCGACGACCAGACACTGCCCCCGAGCCCGTCCGAGGATCGGTTGATTCGCGCCAATGCCTCTTCGGGATCTGAGTACTTGATCACGGGCAGGGCCGGGCCGAATTGTTCTTCGTCCACCAGGCGCGAGCCTTCGGCGATATCGCGCACGATGGTGGGCTCGATGAAATAGCCCGGCCGATCCGGGACGCCCCCCCCGGCAATGATGGTGCCCTTTTCGGCGGCGTCGGCGATGATGGCCTGAACCTTTTCGTATTGGGCTTTGTTCTGGAGCGGCCCGAGTTCGACGCCTTCCTCGGTGCCGTCGCCGATCTTTTTGGATTTGGCGATGGCGGCGAGTTCATCGCAGACATCGTCGTAGATGTCCTCGTGCACATAGGCACGCTTGAGCGCGATGCAGATCTGCCCGTTATTCCCGAACGCGGCGTCGAAGATCTTCGGTGCGATTTCCTTGGGGTCGAGGTCGGGCAGGAAGAGGCCCGCATCGTTGCCGCCCATTTCCAGGGTAATGCGCTTGAGGGTGCTGGACGCGCTCGCCATCACCTTCATGCCGGTGGCCGTGCTGCCCGTGAAGGAAACCTTGCGGATCTTCGGGTGCGCGGAGATCTTGGATCCGAGATCGTTGGCATCCGCGATGACGTTCAAGACCCCAGGCGGCAGGGCATCCTTGATGAGTTCCGCCAGGCGAAGGGTGGAAAGCGGCGTGGTGGGCGCGGGCTTCACCACCAGGGTGTTGCCGGAGATCAGCGCCGGGCCCAGCTTGAAGCCGAGTAGGATGAGCGGGAAATTCCAGGGGATGATGGCCCCCACCACGCCCAGGGGCGTGCGGTGTACTTCGACCCGCCGCGTCTCGCTGTCCTCGAGCACTTCCACAGGCATTTCCATGGCGGCGAAATGCTGAGTGAACATGGAGAACCCATAGGCCTCGGCCACGGCCTCGGGCAGGGGCTTGCCCTGCTCGCTCGTGAGGATGGCGCCGAGTTCCGGGGCATGGGCGGCGGCGATCTCCGCCACCTTCAGGACCGCCGCTCGGCGTTCCTCGATGGGGGTCGCGGCCCAGGCGGCCTGGGCGCTGCTGGCGGCTTCGATGGCCTCATCCAGCTGGGATTCCGAGGCGCGCGAGCAGGTGCCCGCCAATTCTTCGGTGGCCGGGTTGATGACATCCAGGGAGGCGGCGCCGGGCACCATCTTTCCGTCGATGAGCAGTTCGAAGTTGGGCATGGCGAATCTCCTTGGCTTGGGGGGATGAAGCGGCTCAGATCAGCGGGGATGTCATCCCGCGCGCCATGGCCATCACGGTGGCTTCCTCGAGCCCTTCCTTCATCCGCTCGAGTTCGCCGCCATCGAACCAAACCCCGTGGCATTGGGGGCAGCGATCAATCACCAGCATATGGGCGACTTCCTTGGCCATCGCCTGGCCGTCCACCGGGCAGGGCCGCTTCTCTTCGCCAGAGGCCTCCACCAGCAGCTTCATTTCTTGCACGCATTCTTCGCAGACCGGCTTGTCGTCTTCTTTGTTCCGGGTGCGGTTTCCGCAGCGATCGCATTTTGGGGCGAAAAGGGCCAAGGGGGTTCTCCTTTAGAGGCAGAGGATTCCGGAAAGGAAAACGATACCAAAAGATCTACGGCGCGAGAACGCGTTCTCAGGCCTCAAAGCACGATTCGCTTTGCGAGAGTGAACGAAAGAGCCCACCACGGCGTGGTAGCCTATGACTGCTCACGTCCTTGGGCGACCGGGCGTTTACGATCGAGGGCCTCGGCGTTCTCTTTGCTCCTGGCACGTCGAAGTACTTTCCTGGTGGATCTTCCATGACAGTCGAGCAGCGGTTCACGTTCGATGAAATCGGTGAGCGCTATGACCGGTATCGCCCGGCTTATCCGGAAGCGGTCTTCGACGATCTGCTGTCCATAGCGGGCGTTTCTTCCGCTCAGCGCTTGCTCGAACTTGGTTGCGGCACCGGTCAAGCCACCCGGCCCCTCGCACGACGCGGCTTCGAGATACTTTGCATCGAGCCCGGGTCCCGGCTGGCGGAGCTTTCGCGCAAGAATTTATCGGCCTTTCCCGGCGTCGAGGTCCACTGCCAGACTTTCGAAGACTGGCCCTGCGAAACGGCGGCCTTCGGTCTCATTTTCTCTGCCCAGGCCTTTCATTGGCTTGCGCCGGAAACGCGCTTCGAAAAATGTGCCGAGGCGCTTTCTTCGGGCGGGAGTCTCGCGGTTCTTGGCAACTCGGTTTGCGTCGACCGATCCCGCCATGGAGATGCGGGTGGGCCGCTGAGCGATCAATTGGATGCGGCGTACGCGCGCTGGGCGCCGTCTCTCGCGGGCCCGCCCGCCACGGCCTGGTATGACGAAGGGGGACCGGTCCCCCAGCTATTTGCAGAGTCGGGCCTCTTTGAGCCCGCGGTCATTTGCCGATACCCATGGAGCCACTGCTACGCGACCGAAGAGTATCTCGGTCTGCTGGGAACCCATTCCGATCACCGCCTGCTCGACACCGAAAAACGCGCAGGGCTCTACGCGGCGATTGGCCAGGCGCTCGAGGCATACGGCGCGGAAATCGAAATCTTCTACCAGGCCCATCTCTACGTGGCTCGGCTCAAGGATTGAGAAAACGAGAGGAGCAAAACCCCGTGGCGCAGATCATCCCCTATCTCTATTACGAAGACGCGGGACCGGCCATCGATTTCATGCAGAGCGCCTTCGGCTTCGAGGTCGAGTCCGCTCTCACTCATCCCGACAATGGAAAGGTTCTGCACGCTGAGGTGCGAACCGGCACAGGCGTGATTTTTGTCGGCCCGGGCATGGAGGCCTTCGGGACCCGGGCCGAGCCGGATCCGGAGCAGGTATCCACCATGATCTACGTCTTCGTGGAGGACGTGGACGCCCACTTCGCCCGCGCCCAAGCCGAGGGCGCGCGCATCTGGCAGGAGCCCCACGATCATCTCGGCGGCAATCGGCAATACACGGCAAGCGATCCGGGCGGTCACCGCTGGACTTTCGCGCGGCCGATCGAAGCGGCGTAGCCCCGTCCTGCTCCCATTCCGGGCCTGGAGGAAAGGAATCGGCTTTGCTGATCGCGCCCCTCGGCTAGGCGTGAGCGGCGGCGATCTCGTCCAGGTAGAAGACGTTGCGATCCGGGTCGGCAAAGAGGGCCATGAAGCTGCCCCGCCGTGCAAGGAGCACCGGCGTGCCAGCGCGAGTAGCACCCCCTTTCTTCTAGTCTTCTACGCCAGCGGGTTCGAAGAGAGGACGGGCCGATCCATGTGAACCGGGGGGACCGTTCCGGCGCCTGCCTTCTCGATGGGAGCGTGCGAAGCGTAGATGTCGCGCGTAAGGCGCGCGTGCGCGGCGGCATTGAGGCGGAAGCCGAAGAGCGAGGCCGTCGAGAGCAGCAAGAAGCCCGCGGGCATCAGGGATGTGGCAAAGCGCACGCCCTCCATGCTCACGCCGCCATCCGAGCCCTGGATGACCAGGCCAACCAGCCCCACCGACAGCGCGCCGGCGGCCTTGTCGGCCAGGTTCCAGGCCGCGAAGTAGGTGCCTTCCTTGCGTTCGCCGGTTTGTGCTTCGTCCCAATCGATCACGTCGGCCTTGATGGATTCAGGGAAGGTGCGAAGGGCGGCCTGGCTGAAGCCGATCAGCGCCATGCAGCCGATCCAGGCGTACTCGGAGTCGTAGGCGCCCGTGCCCAGCAGGATGAAGGCGAGCGCACACAGGCCGCTCGCCGCGGCAAAGCAGCGGGCCTTGCCGAAGCGGCGACCGAGGGGAATCCAGAGCGGGACGGAAATCGCGAAGGGAACGATGAAGCCCAGCATCGTGGTGGCGCTGGTCCCCGGGCGGCCCATCATCTCGGTCACGTAGGGAACCGCGACCAGCAGGGAACCCAGGCCGAGCTCCGCCAAAAAGAGCGCGGAGGTGAGCCTTCGCGCATGGGGATTTCGGAATACGTCCGCAAAGGCACGCAGGGGATGGGAGGCCCCGCGCCCCATATTTTCCATGGGCTCCGGGAGCAGCCATGCCGCAAGGATCAGCGAAGCCGCGCACACCGTGCCGATCAATGCAGCCACCGTCATGGCGACCTCGCGGATGGACGCTGCGTTTTCCATCCAGTGTAGACCTGCGAGTGCGGCGAAGATTCCGATCACCTCGGCCCCTACGCGAATCGCCGAAAGCCGGGTGCGCTCGTGGTGGTTGCGGGTGAGTTCGGCGCCGAGGGAGAGATAGGGAATCCGCGAGGCCGTGGACGCGGTAAAGAAGAAGAAGAGGGCAGCGCCGACCCAGACCGCCGAGAGCAGGGGCCCGTCGCCCGTGGGAACACTCCAGAGCGCATAGAAGGCGAGTGCAACCGGCACGGCTGCTGCGGCCATCCACGGCCTTCGCCGCCCCATGCGCGTCCGGGTGCGGTCGCTCGCCCAGCCCGCGATGGGGTCGCTGAAGGCGTCCCACATTCGGCTGCCGGCGAGGATCGCCCCCATGGCGGCGGGGGCGATGCCCAGGACGTCGGTGGAGTACTTGAGCAGGAAGACCATGATGAGCCAGTGCATGGCGGTCATTCCGGCGGCGGGCAGGGCGTAGAGGAAGAGAACTTTGGGCGAGAGGGTGCCCGCGTCAGAGGCTTTCATTGCATCAGGTCCCCGACCCGGTAGCTGCGCCGCACCTCGGCCAGGGGCCAGGAGAGAAGCTGCTCCCAGGGCGCCGTCACCAGACTCGCCGCCCGCTTGCCCGCCCGCCAGGCGCGGAAGTGGCGGCGCTGGACGTCGCCCTGGGTGAGCGTTCCAAGGCTGCCCAAAGCCAGCAGGAAGAGATAACCGCGCTGCGGGTTCTGTGCATGGGAAAAAGCGAGCAGCGTCATCTCGCCCTCGGGCGTGGTCGCGCATCCCGTCAGCACGTGCCCCAGGTCATGCGCCGCGGTAAAGCGATTCCAGAACCATTGGCGGTGCGGATCGCTTTCCCCCCCTTCGCGTTCGAAGGCGCGATTCTGTTCCACGAGACCGTCCGCCGCGAAACCGTTCTCTTCGGCGAAGGCGAGGTAGGCGCGTCCGAGGCTGCCATCGGGCATCGCGGCAAGGGCTTTGCGGTCGGCGAGCAGGGAGACCAGGTCGGGCCGGGTTCGCAGCAGGTAGCGGCCTTCGGGCCGCCGGGCGAAGCGCTGAAAGGTTCGCTCGCCGCCTGCGCCCCCAACCGCATCCACCAACTGCAGGCCAGCATCGACTTGATCTTCCGAACTGCGCAGGTCGCGGAGAATTCGAAACACCTTCCGCCAGCGAAGCGGGTGCGGGGCGCGGCCCGCCGGAATCTCGAGGGGCTCGTTGCAGCCCGGGGGCGGCGTCAGGGGAAAGTTCGAAGCGGTGGCCGTCATGGTGTCCTCCTTGGGGTTGTCGATCGAGAACCATCATGGGCTCTTGATGGTTCTGGGTCCCAACGGGTTTCTGACCATTGGATGAGGGATTTGTTCGCCCTCAACTCCTTGGAATCAAGACAGTTTTCCCTGTTCTCCCATTGCGCCGAGGAGCCGGCGCTCACGGCTTTCGGGGCCCAGGGCCAATTCGCGGATGGTTTCCGCCGCCCGATCGATCAATCCCTCGGCCCGCTCGACGTCGCCCGGGCCGCCGCGCTCTCGAAGCACCTGGGCCAGTCCGAGGCGGGTCGTCGTCACCGCGGTGACGAGGCCCGCCCCCTCTTCCTTGGCGATGGCCTTTTCGTAGTGGGCCACCGCGTCGTCGAGTTTGCCGAGGCAGGCTGCGCTCGTGGCCAGAGAAGAGGCCACGCTGCTACGACTGGCGCGCAGCAGGTCGTCGATGCCGATCAGGTCCGCATAGGGGAGAAGTGCTTGGTAGGCCCAGCCGCTGATTTCGCGGTCGCGCGCCGCGGCTGCGATTTCCGCGATGCCCGTTGCGGCGAGCAGCCAGTGTTCATCGCGCTCCATGCTTGGGTAGTCGATCTGCCGGATCAGTTCGCAACTTCGGCGGGGGTCTCGGTCCGTGCTGAAGTAGAACATGGCCAGGAAAACCCGCGCGAGGGCAGGTTGAATGAAGCTTTCGGTCATGAGGCCGGAAACGTCTTCGGGGCCCGTCAGGTGCCGGATCCCGGTCCCCTGGCTGCCGCGCAGAAAGTAAAGCAAACCCTTGCAGGCAGCGTCGGCGTAGGGGACCAATCCCAGGCCGAACTCGGTGGCTTCCTCCAGGCGCGTCTCGGCTTCGTCGAAGCGGCCGCGGTCGATCAGCCAGCTGATGCGGTACTGCATGCCCATGAAGGTGAAGACCGGTTGGCGAATTTGGGCGGCGACCTGGTCGAAGGCGTCAAGGGCTTGCTCGGTCGCTTCGCGGTCACCCCGAATCAGACCCGAGCCGATCTCGGTCTCGAGCGCCAGCAGAAGGGTTCTTGGATCACTCATCTGGTCGGCTAGCTGGCGAAGTGCATCCCCGACGCCGCCGCGCTCCTCCACGGCGTCAGGTCCGAGGGTCGCCCACCACTTGGCCCCCAAGGCGTCGCGCAGCGCGACGGGATCACCCGATGCTTTGGCGAGTTCGAGCGCTCGCTCGGCCAGTTCCATACGGCCGGACATGGTCTGCGCGCGGCCACCGTTGAGGCGTGCGGTGAGGCGTGCGCGCAGGGCCAGTTCCTTCTCGGGGAGCTTTTCGAGCGCTTCCTGAAGCAGTCCGAAGACGCCCTCAGGAGGCGGTGACCCCAATTCGCCGTGGCCCCGGAGGGCGATCGCCGAACGCGCCATCAGATCGATTCGCCCCACCGTACGAGAAAGCTCCGCCGCCGAGCGCAGGGTACCGATGGCGTCGTCGCGTTTTCCCGCGATGAACTGGGCTTCGCCCAGGGAAAGCAGCGCCTGGCTGCGGCGCTCCTCGTCCTGGGGGACACGAAGCTCCAAGGTCTCCAGGATGCGCTCGTGAAAGAGCACCGCCTCGTCGTATGCGTATTTGCGATCCGCGGCGACAGCCGCTTCTTCCAGGCAACTCACCGCCTTGTCGACGTCGCCTCCGGGAGCGGCCTCGAAGAAATGGTGGGCCAACTCGGCTGCGTGCTCTTCGCGTCCCAGCGCCGGGTCGAGGCTTTGCTCGAGGCTCAGGCCGGCCCGCCGATGGAGCGCGATACGAGCGGGCGAGCGCAGCTCCTCGTAGAGGGTCTGGCGCGTCAGTGCGTGAGAAAACGCATACGCGCCGTGCTCGGCCTCGACGACGGCGCCCGCATCGAGCGCCTCGGCGACGAGTTCGAGCGTCGCTTCCGAGCGCTCCTCTTCGGGCAGGTCCAGCATCGCTTCGAGGCGCTGGATCCCGAAGCTGCGCCCGATCACGGAGGCCGCGCGAAGCATCGCGTTGCACTCGGGGGATAGGGCGTCCAGGCGGCGCCCGATGGCGTCCTTGACGCCTTGCGGCAGGGTCAGGGCCTGGAGTGTTTTGGGTCCGGCCTCGGCGGCCGAACTCTTCTCGGCGATCAGCTGCACCATTTCCAGCAGGAAGAAGGGATTGCCCTCGGTCATTTCTCGCAGGGTTGCGACCAGGTCAGCGCGGGGCGACTGGCCGGTGAAGAGCCGCACGAGATCCGCAATCTCATCGTCGGCGAGGCCCGAGAGCGCGATGCGTTCACAGGCTTCTTGCCGGGCCAGCGCGCCCAGCAGATCCGCCAGGGGGAGCCCGCGGCGGACATCCACATCGCGGTAGGTTCCGACGAGCAGAATTCGACTGCTCGCGGCGGGGCGGGCGAGATAGGCCAGCAGGCCGAGCGAGGAGGCATCGCCCCAATGCAGGTCCTCGAGGATCAGGACCAGGGGCATGGAGTCGGCCCGCTGCTCGAGGAACTGCGCCGCCGCCTCGAAGAGCCGGAAGCGCGCCTGCTCGCCGCCGGGACCGCCCGCGGCTTCGAGCTCTGGGAAGCGCGCGCGCAGCTCGGGCACCACTTCGGCCAGCTCGGCGGCGCCCATCCCCAACTGCGCCCGGAGCGCGGTGTCGCTTTCGGTCTGGCTGGCCGCGTCCCTGAGAATCTGCACCCAGGGCCAGTAGGCTGGGGCGCCCTCCCCCTCATAGCAATGACCCACTTGGACTTCGAAGCCGCGCGCCCGGGCGTGGGTTTCCAATTCTTCGCAGAGGCGGGTCTTTCCGATGCCGGGCTCGCCCACGATCAGCGTCACGCCGCCGCGGCCGGAGGCCGTTCGCTCGAGGGTCTCGGTCAGGCGTGCCATCGGGCCGACGCGTCCGATGAGCTTCGAGCGTTCGCGCGCAGGGTCGTCTTGGGCTGCGGGTGCTGGGGCCGACGGAGCAGGCATCTTCGCCGCCGCGGCGCTGGCCGTCTTCAGCTCCGCCACGAAGCGGTACCCGCGCCCGTGCGCCGTGGCGATCACCTGTTGGCGGGTGCGGCTATCCCCCACGGCGCGGCGCATGGCGGCAATGCAGCGTGGCAGGACCGAGTCGCTTACGGCTTCACCGGGCCATAGGGTGTCGAGGAGTTCGCTTTTCGTCACGACCCGGTCGCGATTCGCGATCAGGTGGAGCAGCACGTCGAAGACCTTCGGCTCGAGCCGGACGCTCTTTCCTCTTCGCCGCAGCTCGAAGCAACTCTCATCGAGAACGCAATCAAGAAAGGCGAAGGGCATCGACCCAGTATAGCGGTCCGCATAGGCAGAAATTTTCGGATCCGGCCGCGCCTTGGCGCCGCGGATCGCGCGAGATTCGTTTAAGAACAAGGGAATGAAAACGAGTCTACGCTGACGAGAGGGCTCCTCCGGCCCGGGGAGTGGCGCCTCTCATGCGCGCTCCTTCGGCAGAGAGCCTTCCTGGCCATTGGAGAATGGAATGCTGATGGGGTGCCCCTGGCTTTCAAGCGCCTCCCGTTGATGGTCCCGGGCTCGTGCTATGCATAGTCGTTCATGGCTGACGAGGTCATTCTCTACGAAGGGCTGCTCTGGGATCCGTCCTCTGGTTACTTTCTTCTCGATCGTCACCTGAAGCGATTGGCCGGCTCGGCTGGCCACTTTGGCTACCCCATTGATGTGGGCGCCGCCCGGGCGCAATTGCTCGAATTCGCAGCTGCCCTGGGAGACCGGCCGCGCAAGGTACGGCTCGAGGCTTTTGCGTCGGGTGAGATCGCGCTCGAAGACGTCGATGTCAAGCCGAGTGAGCCCGCGCGCGTCGCCCTGGCGAGCGAGCCCGTGGACAGCGCAGATATTTTTCTGCGCCATAAGACGAGCCGGCGTGGAGTCTATGAGCGCGCACTGGCCCAGCACCCCGAAGCCCAGGATGTCCTGTTGTGGAACGAGCGCCGCGAACTCACCGAGACCTGCAGCGCCAACTTGGTTCTTGAAATGGATGGGCGGAAGTGGACTCCGGCGCTCTCGTCGGGTCTTTTGCCGGGCACTTATCGCGCACATCTTTTGGAGCGCGGTGAAATCGAGGAGCGCGTTCTCCCCCTCGAGTCCCTCGAGCGCGCATCCGGGATTTTTCTCATCAACTCCGTTCGCCGACTCTGGCGAGCAGATCTCTCCAGCCTGGAGTCTGCTTGATCGAGACGAAATTACGAAACTCGAGAGCCCCGACCACGCGCTGTTCGTGCACCTTGTATTGGAGGAACGCAAAGCATGTCGCCAGCGGAATCACTCCCGGACCGTTTGAACCGAACCCAAGACACCAGGGGCGATGACATTTTCTATCGCTTCGCCAACGGCCTCGAGATCAAGACGGAAATCTTTCATAAGAGTGATCCCCAGCGCATCCTTCCCCTGGGCACGCCGCAGGGATGCCTGATGAACCATCTCCTGGGGTTTCCGGAAAGCGTCCAAGGCAAGCGCGTTTTCGAGCCCTTTGCGGGATCTGGCGCCCTCGGCTTCATGGCGCTCAAGGTGGGTGCTCGCGAGGTGGATTTTCTGGACATCAATCCGAGGGCAGCGGATTTTCATCGCGAGAGCGCTGCGCTCAGTGGTTTGGATGCGGGGCAGTTCACGTCGATCACCCAAGACATCGAGACGTTCGCGCCCGATCAGAAATATGATTTGATCCTCGCCAACCCGCCCTTCATTCCCACGCCCGACGGCATCGAGGGAACGTTGACCTCGAATGGGGGGAGTGAGGGCAGCCGTTTCGTCGACCTCCTACTCGGCCGCCTCGAGCAATTTCTCGAAAGCGATGGGCGGGCGCTGATCTACGTCTTTCAATTCGTCAAGGAATCGTTGCCCTTGATCATGGAGGGGCTGAACGCGATCGCGACGCGCCGACCTGTGGAGTTGACCCCCGCCCAGAATCATCGGATTTCTCTCGATGCCTACTCGAAGGCCTATGTGCAGCTTTTTCCCCAGGCTGTTCCGGCCATCGATGCGTGGCGTTCGGCTCTTCTGGCTGAACACGGAAGCGGCTTGGAACTCTGTCATTACGTGGTGGATATCGGGCCCTGCTCCGAGGGACCGACGCGCTGCGAAATTCAAGAAAATTTTTCGGAGAAGTTCGGCGCCGATTTCATCGTTCCCTCCGAGAACGAAGCTGAACTCGCATTCGGCAGGGCTTTCGAAAACTTCGTTCCTCCCCCGTTGCCAAGCTGAGGCTACCCAGACCCGCTCGCGCGGGGAAATGCCACCGGCCGGGCACACCCTCTAGACCGGCCGCCCAGCGAAAACTCGAGTATTTCCGCATGTCCGGCCGAGTTGCGATTGGCTTCAGAACTTTGGCAGTGTTCGTTGTTACGAAGGGGAGGGATTTCATGGCCAAGCGGATCGGGAAGATTTTGGGGCTCTTGGTGGTTGTGCTGACGGCCGGAGTGTTCGCCATCGCGATGGATTGGTTTGGTCGTCCCGAGGTGGACGGACAGCGGGCCGAGGATCCCCGTCCGGCTTCGGTGGTCGCCGCCCAGTCGCAGAATCAACTCGCCACGGCAGCGAACGTCGGTGCGCCGCCGAGCAAGCAGGTGCTCTTTGGCGACTTCCACGTGCATACGACATTCAGCTTCGACGCTTTCATGATGAACCTCCCCATGGCGGGCGGCGCGGGTAGCCGTCCTCCGTCGGATGCTTGCGATTTTGCGCGCTACTGCTCGGGGCTCGATTTCTGGTCCATCAACGATCACGCCGAGAACCTCACCCCGGCGCTCTGGGCCAAGACCGTCGAATCCGTGCGGCAATGCAACGCAGTGGCGGGCGATCCGTCCAACCCCGATCTGGTCACCTACCTGGGCTGGGAGTGGAGCCATATCGGAACCACCCCAGACAATCACTACGGGCATAAGAACGTCGTGCTCCTGGGCACCGAAGAGGGTTCCATCCCCACCCGGCCCATCAGTTCCCAGCCCATCTCCGGCATGGCGGGCGGGATTGATTTTCCTCCCGTGGTGGCCCGGCTGGGTTTGTGGGCGGCCAACGGTAGGCGTGGTCTCGATTTCGCTCGCTTTCTGCAGGAGGTTGCGGATAGCTCGGATTGCCCGGACGGCGTTCCCGTCCGGGAACTGCCCACCGATTGCATTGAGTCGGCAACGACCCCCGAGGCTCTCTTCGCCAAGCTCGACGATTGGGGCTTGCCCTCCGTGGTCATCCCTCACGGAACGGCCTGGGGCATGTACACGCCGGCGGGATCCGATTGGCGCAAGCAATTGCCCGGTCACGACCCGGGGCGCCAGACCCTGGTGGAAATCTATTCGGGCCATGGCAGTTCCGAGCGCCTGCCGAAATGGCGCGAGGTGGAGGTTGCCGAAGACGGCTCCCAGCATTGCCCGGAGCCGAGCCACGGCTACCTGCCCAGCTGCTGGCGGGCGGGTGAGCTGATCGAGGCGCGTTGCCTCGAGGTGGGGGAAAGCGCCGAGGAGTGTCGCGCGCGCGCGATCACTGCTCGCCAGAACTATCTCACCTCTCGCCAGGCGGGTTGGAAGACCCTGCCCGGCTTTGCGGCCAATGATTGGCTCGATTCCGGCCAGGATCCGGATGGCTTCCAGCCCGCGTTCAACTTCCGGCCGCGCTCGTCGGTTCAGTACATGCTGGCGATTCGCGATTTCAGCAATCCGGGCGCCCCCAAGCGCTTCGACTTTGGTTTTCTTGGCTCCAGCGACAACCATATGGCGAGCCCGGGAACCGGCTATAAGGAATTTGCCCGGGGCGAGATGACCGAGGGCCGCGGCCGCGCGCCGGGCCGGCCGAGTGCGAGCAGTGGTTTTTTTGGCAGTTCGTCCGACGCCGATGAGCCCGTTGCCGAATCGGTTCCCTACGACCCGGCTGGAGAGAGCCCGCTGCAACTCTTCGAGATGGAGCGGGCTTCAGCGTATTTCGTGACCGGGGGCCTGGTGGCGGTGCACTCCGAGGGCCGCGACCGGAATTCGATCTGGGATGCGCTCCAGCGCAAGGAAACCTACGCGACCAGCGGCCGGCGCACCCTGCTCTGGTTCGACCTGCTCACGCCCGAGGGTTCGGCGCCCATGGGCTCGACGGTGCGCGCCGATGGCCTGCCCCGTTTTCGGGTCCGAGCGGCGGGCTCCTTCGAGCAGAAGCCCGGCTGCCCGGAATACTCCATCGAGGCCCTGGGTGCCGAGCGCGTGGCTTCGATTTGTCATGGCGAATGCTACAACCCGGGCGAGGCCCGGCGCCCGATCACCCGGATCGAAGTCGTGCGCATTCGCCCGCAGATCAGTGAGAACGAACCCTTGGATGGCCTGGTGGAAGACCCCTGGCGGACCTTTCCCTGCCCGGCGGACGGTTCGGGTTGCGTGATCGAATTTGCCGACACCGAGTTCGGCGCATCCGGGCGCGACGCCGTCTATTACGTGCGGGCCATCGAGGCCCAGGCGCCCCTCATTCATGGCGACAATCCCCTGGGTTGCCGCGAGGATGAAAGCGGCGAGTGCGTGGCCATCGAGCCCTGCGGCGCGCTGACGCCCCAGGGCGACGATTGCCTTTCCGGCGCCGAGCCCCGGGCCTGGTCGTCGCCCATTTACGTCGACCATGCGTCGGCGACTGAATCTGCCCTCGCATCCGCGAGGGGGATGGCGGGGGCGCGATAACGACCCCGGCTCCCGGGGTCTGCCCCCATTGCCCCCTTCGACCCGTGGCGGTCATTCGGGTGCGAAGGGTGTAGCCTCTCGTCCTCTCTTCCCGAAGAAAGGATATGTGGGTGAACAGTCGATACGAGATCCAGGGCCAGACCGTTACGCTCCCGGTCGAGGTGCGCGACGCTTCGTCGGGCACGGTGATGTACATGGTCGATCGCGACGCCGCTCAGGCGATCATCCCCGAGGAGTTCGAGGCGGATGAAATGGCGCCGGGCAAGACCCAGCTTTGCCTGGTTATCGTCGACTACCGGGATAACGACCTCGGTGATTACGACGAGGTGGGCGTGATCTTCTTCGTGCGGCCCAAGGGACAGCCCGAAGCCGAGGTCGGGACCTATATCCATTGGCTGCCGGTCAACCAGGACTTCACCCGCCAGGCGGGCTGCGAGATCTGGGGCTTTCCGAAAACCGTGGAGGAGATTGACTTTCGGGTCGAGGAGACTTCGGCCACGTGTCGGTTGAGCATGGGGGGCGAGCACGTCCTGACCCTCACCCTGCCCCGGGGCGGGGACGCCGAAACTCCGGATACCCCTGCCGTGGGATATACGCTTCTGGACGGCGCTCCGCATCGGATCGCTTTCAGCCGCGGAGGCAAGCAGGAGGGCACTCGTCCTGGGGGCGAAGGGGTGTTGCTCGAACTCGGTCCTCATCCGGTGGCGGACGCGCTTCGGAGCCTCGGCCTGCCGGACCTGACGCCCTTGCTCTCGAACTGGAGCGAACACTTCTTCGGGACCTTTGGCGAAGTCGAAAAACTCTAATTTCTCGAGGGCGAAGAGAATTCCGAGGAGCGAGGCAGGAGGACGACGGCGGTTGGTGACTGGGCGGCTCGATCGAGGTCGCAAAGGAGGAACAAAGTGAACTGGTATCTCGAAGCGCTAAGGAAGTACTCGGATTTCGCGGGAAGAGCCCGGCGCCGGGAGTATTGGTTCTTCGTTCTCTTCAACACATTGATTCAGATCTCGGCCTTTGTGCTGGATGGGATTGCCGGTACTTTCAGAATGGAATTGGGCGTGGGCTTGTTTAGCGGAATCTATTCCCTGGCCGTGCTGGTTCCGACCTTCGCGGTTCTCGCCCGACGTCTCCACGATACGGATCGCAGTGCTTGGTGGATATTGATCGGAATTGTTCCGCTCCTGGGCGCCCTGGTGCTCATGATATTGGCTTTGTTCGAAGGCGATCCGGGAGAAAATCGCTTCGGTCCCAGCCCCAAGGCGCCCAAGGACCCCGCGCTCGGGTTCTGAACCCGTCGCCCTCCCGGGACGCCGGGTGTGACGAAAAGCCCCGGCTCTGCCTATGCTTCGTCGCGGAGGGATTACGATGAAGAACATGTATGTGGATGGCAGCCCCCGGGAGGCCGCTCGGGGCAACCGGACCGAGATCCATGACCCCGCCAACGGCGATCTTCTGGACAGCGTTCCCGCGGCGGATGCCGCGGATGTCGAAGCCGCGGTGGCGGCGGCCGAGCGCGCTTTTCCGGCCTGGCAAGGATGCGTCGCCAACGAGCGCGCGAGCTTGCTCCATGGGGTGGCGACCCGAATGCGCGAGCACCAGGATGCGCTGATCGAAATTCTCACCCTTGAAGAGGGCAAGCCCAAGGTGGAGAACGAGGAGGAAGTGGAGTGGTCGGCCAATACCTTCGACTACTACGCCGAACTCGGTCGCCACGAGGTGGGCCAGGTGCTGCCCCCGGGCGCACCCACGCAATTCAATTTCACCCTCAAGGAGCCCTATGGCGTGGTGGCGTGCATCACGCCCTGGAATTACCCCATCATGCTCCTGGCTTGGAAGATCGCCCCGGCCCTGGCCGCGGGAAATACCTGCGTGGTCAAGCCCTCGGAGCTGACGCCTCTTTCCTCTATCTACCTGGCGGAGCATTGCCTCTCCCACCTGCCCCCGGGCGTCGTCAACGTGGTGACGGGCACCGGCGCCGAGGCGGGTGAACCCCTGGTGGCGCATCCTTCGGTCTCGGCCATCGCGTTTACCGGAAGCTTGGAAACGGGCCAGCGGATCGCCTCCATCGCGGCGCCCCAGATGAAGAAGCTGCATTTCGAACTCGGCGGCAAGGACCCCATGGTGATCGCCGAAGATGCGGAGCCCGAGAAGGCGGCGCGGGCCCTGGCCTACTCGGCGCTCCTGAATTGCGGCCAGGTCTGTACCTCCACCGAGCGGGTCTATATCCCGAAAGCCCGCGCGGCGGAATTCACCGAGGCGTTGGTGGAGCATGTGCGCGGCCTGCGGCTGGGCCACGGGCTCGATGCGGGCACCGACCTCGGCCCCATGATCGATGCACGCTTTCGGACCCGGGTCGAGGAGCAGGTGGACGAGGCCCGGGCCAAGGGGGCCGAGCTTCTGACGGGCGGCCGGCGGCCGGAATCGCCCAGCGGCGGCGCGTTCTATGAACCCGCGGTGCTGCGGGGGGTGGACCATTCCATGCGGATCATGCGCGAGGAAACCTTTGGCCCGGCCATCCCGCTGATGGAATACGAGAGCTTCGACGCCGCGGTGGAGTTGGCCAACGATTCGCCCTTCGGCCTGGGGGCGAGCCTGCTCAGCAGCGACCCGGGCAAAATCAAGCGCTTCTTTGAAGGGGTGCGGGCGGGAACGATCTGGATCAACGATCCGCTGACGGATAATTACGCCGGGCCCTTTGGCGGCATGCGGCTTTCGGGCGGGTCGCGCGAGCTGGGCCAGGAAGGGCTCGATGAGTTCCGCACCACCAAGCACGTCCACTGGGATTTCAGCACCGAGCCCAAGGATTTCTGGTTCCCCTACGACTGATCCCTCGCCCCGAGCGCCCCTGGGCGCCCTCGGGCTCTCGTCTTGAACGAAAAACCATTTCTGTATCATCGGGGCCTTCAGCCATCTGCGAGCAGAGGAGCCCGGCGTGCCCACCCCAGCCACCGAATCATCACGCGTCGTCTACGAGCCCCGCAGCGCCGAGGGCTGGCGGGATCCCTTTCCCATGTACGCGGCTCTGCGCGAGCACGATCCCGTCCACCGCTTTGAAAACGAGCGCGGCGAGTTCTGGGCCTTGTCGCGCTTCAAGGATGTTTTTGATGCGGCGGTGGATGCCGGGACGTTTTCGTCGGCCCGTGGGCTCACCATCGCTTACGGGGAGATGGAAGAACTCGGCCTCGAGTCGCCCATCGTGATGATGGATCCGCCGGACCACACCGCGCTCCGCAAGCTCGCCATCAAGCGCTTTACCCCGAAGCAGGTGGAGGCCCTGGAGCCCCAGGTGCGCGCCTTCGTGGTCGAACGCGTGGAGCGGTTGCGCGAAGCCGGCGAAGGCGACGTGGTGACCGAACTCTTCAAGCCCTTACCGAGCCTGGTGGTGGCCCATTTTCTTGGCGTACCCCAAGCCGACCGTTCGCTCTTCGATGGCTGGACCGACGCCATCGTGGCGGCCAATGCCGATGGAGATATACGCGACTCGGGAGAAGTGCTCGGGGAACTCATCCAATACTTCGCCGGGCATATGGAGCGGGTTCGCAAAAACCCGGGCGAAGATGTGATCTCGGCCCTGGTTCATGCGCGGCCCGGGGGACAGGAAGTCTCCGCCGCCTGGATCCTGGGTTTTGCCTTCACCATGGTGACCGGGGGGAACGATACGACGACGGGCCTGCTGAGCGGCGCTGCGGAGTTGCTCACGAAAAATCCCGACCAGCAGCGGCTGCTCGTGGGCGAACCCGAACGGATCCCCAATGCGATCGAGGAATTCCTGCGCCTGAGCTCTCCTGTCCAGGGGCTCGCGCGGACCACCACCCGCGAGGTCACGGTGGAGGGCAAGACGATCCCCCAGGACCGCAAGGTGCTCCTGCTCTATGCCTCGGCGAACCGCGACGAACGAGAATTTGGATCCGATGCGGCGGAGTGCGATGTGACGCGAAAAATTCGGCGTCACGTCGCCCTGAGTTATGGCCCCCACCATTGTATTGGTGCCGCCGCGGTGCGGATGCAATCGCGGATCGCGCTGGAAGAGTTGCTGGCGCGGTGCCCGGATTTCACGGTTGACTATGCACAGGGAAAGTTTGCCGGGGGCAATTATGTTCGCCGCTATATCAGTCTGCCCTTCGATCCCAAGGGCGCGGCGTGATCGCACGCTTGGATACCTGAAAACGGGGCCGATGAGTCTATGCCGAGGAGCCCCGATGGCGATCGCCGTCTATTTGGGCGAGATCCGTGTGAATAGGTAGAAGGAGGCCCAGGGCAATGGATGCCGCATCGTTGTTTTGCATCGCGTTCGGCAGCTTGATCATCGCCGGCCGGGGGCCTCTAATCGTCGCACCGAGGGGCATGCCGAATTGGTTCCAGAACGCGGT
Organism: Myxococcales bacterium; assembly: GCA_014240165.1. Taxonomy (GTDB): domain Bacteria; phylum Myxococcota_A; class UBA9160; order UBA9160; family UBA4427; genus JAZXM01. The sequence goes on from JAAZXM010000002.1 coordinate 102,461, forward strand.
TCTTCAGACGAATGCCCGCGTCCGATTTTTTTCTCTCGTTCTAGCCGTTGTGGCCGCGGGATTGGTCCTCCTCGACTTCGGCGACGGCCTGATTCCCAGCTTTTTTTACGCTTGGGGATGGTTGACGGCTGCAGTAGCGATTTGGGCCCTGCTTTTTCCGTCGACCTTCCGTCGCTTTTACAACGGCGTGATGGTGTTCATGGAGTCTTCCGTCGACGACGTTCTTCTTCGGGGAGCGGGTGTTCTGGGCGTGATCTTCGGGTTGTGGATGATCTATTTCGGAATCGAAGTCATCTGATTCGCTGAGCCCGGCCTGGCCCGTGCCGAAATGCTTTCAGCGCATGAATCGATGAAGATGAAGGGGTGGAGGGGATGACCGGCAGCGAAACCCAATTGTCTTCATTCGAAAGCGGCTACGCGGCCCCCGAGTCGAGGGCGTGAGGTGAAGACGGATCGGGTCTCCATTGCGCGGGATACCCTGCTTCTCCTGCCTCGGCTGTTGACGGCGAGTCTCCGAGTTTTGTGGCAGCAGCTCATCTCGGGCGCCGACCGACGCCTTCGCGGCCTGTCCTCTATTCCGTGGTTGGCTGACCAGTTGGGGCTCGAGCCCGAGGGGATCCGCTCTGCCCGGATCGAAGCGGTGCATGCCGGGACGGCCACGCGTTCGCGGCTGCGAATTGACTATTCAACTGCGTCAAGCACGTCAAGCACGCCAAGTACGCCTGGAGCGTCCGGGAATGGCCATGGCCTCGCTTCGCTTTTCATCAAGTCCCGGCCGTCCGATTTTGCATCGGCGCTCTTCGGCGTGCTCTTTGGTCTCGGGGGCAACGAGGTTCGTTTCTATCGCGAGATCCGGCAGGACGTTCCAGTGCGAACGCCGGGGGTCCACTATGCCCGGGGCAATTCGAATACCTACGTGATGCTGCTCGAGGACCTGGCCGAAGAGGGGTGTGATTTTCGCACCCTTGCGTCTCGCTGTTCCGCGGAAGACGCGACCCGCATCGTAACGGGTCTCGCTCGGCTGCACGGGGCTTTCTGGCAGAGTCCGAGATTCGCTGCAGACCTGGCCTGGGTGCGTCGCCATGAGACCGATCGCGACTTTCGCCTCCTCAACCTTGTCCGAAATCTCAGCGTCCCCATCGCGGTCAAGAAATACGGACATATTCTGCCGGACGAAATTCTCGATGTGATCCCCCACCTCATGAAAAATTATCGGCGCCTGGAGCAAGCGTGGGCCCAGGAGCCGCGCACGCTGCTGCACGGCGACGCGCATCTCGGGAATATGTACTTCCAGCAGGGCGAGGTGGGCTTCCTCGACTGGCAGGTGGTGCAATACGGCCAGGGGATGCGGGATATCAGTTACCTGCTCATCAACTCGGTGCCCGAAGAGACTCGCCTTGCCCACCAGGAGGATCTGATCCGTCATTACCTGGCGCTTCTCGGCGAACAAGGCATTGCGCTGGATTTCGATACCGCCTGGGATCAGTACCGGCTTCAGAGCGTTTATGCGTGGATTGCCGGAGTGGTGACGGCGCCCAGCAATTTTCAGGGCGAAGCGGTGGTGGCGGCCGGCCTTCGGCGGGCATGCGCAGCGATTCTGGACCTCGACGCCCTCGACCTGATTCGAAAGCTCTAGCCCTGGGCCAGCATCCACTCGCGAAAGCCGAGCCGTTCGATGGCGGCTGCGCTGCGGCGGGTGAAAGTGCGCACGGTGGTTTCGCGCTCGGTCAGGTTGCCCAGCCCCAAAGGGATGACGCCCACAAGCAGGGTCTGGAAGGAGAACGCCCGGTACTGCTCGAAGGCGTCTTCCCTTGAGAGCACGATGCCCCGGCCGGCCAATTCGTCGCGGTAGAGGTCGATGAGATCCGCCTCGCAGGATTCGAGCACGTCGGGCTCGAGGGAATTGATCAGGAAATACTGCACGTCGCGCATGCCCTTGCTCCAGTGGATGGCCTGGAAATCGAGCAAACCCACCTCGGTCTCTCCACCTTCCGGGTACTCGAAACAATTGCCCAGGTGGCTATCGCCGTGGATCAGGGTCAGGGGGCCCGTATACCAGGCCGCGAGGAGCGCGTCCCAGCGATCCATGGCCTCGCGATAGGTATCGCCGATGGCCGGGGTCAGAATCTCCGGTGCCGCCCGCATCGCCGGGGCGATGGCCGATGCGTTGAGGGCTCGGGTCATGGCGCGGGATTTCGCCGAGAGAAAGGGGTTGAGTGCCGCTGGCAGGATTTTTTCGCGCTCGTTTTCCGGCCAGCCCCAGAACGCGGCGTGTAATTGCGCGAAGCATTTCATCACCTTTGCCGCGCGCTCGGGGGTCGTGCCCGCGGCGACGTCACGGTTGATGAAGAGCCGGGCGCCCGGGATTTCGTGCAGATTCTCGAGCAAGAGGACGAAGCGCGACCCCTTCCGAGCCGCGGCGTAGACCCGCGGCGTGCGGACGGGCAGGCGATGGGCCACCTCTTTGCAGAACGTGTACTCGAGATGCCAGAAACCCAGGGTATTCGCGAATGCGCGGGTGGTGAGGGCGTCGCAGGGCAGTTTTACATAAGCGCTACGCGGAAGATCACGGCGCGTCTGCCCGGGCTCGAATTCGAGATCCACCAGGAAGTTCCTGCAATTGCTGCTCTCGAATTCGACGCCGGGCAGGCGCGCGGAGGCTACCCGCGGAAGGGGTTCGGCGTCCGCCGGGGGGTGGGTCTGGAACAGCGCATCGAGGACCGAGGGCCTGGCGATCTGCTCCGGGGTGCGGGGAAGCGCCGTCCCCAGGGCTTCCCGGGCGGCATCCGCGGCGATCCCCAAAAAAGACCCCGCAGTGCGAAATGCGAGTTGCAGGGTTCCGCCTGGCCGCATTTTTTCCTCTTCCTCCCGCTTTGCCGCGTCTATCCGTATAGCAAGCCGGGGGCGCGAACGGGAACGAGGCTCTTTCCATCGACTTCGGGTCCGAGCGCAAAGGAAATAGGCGCGGGCTCGCCCACCTGGTTTCAGCGGAACGGTTGCCTCTGTTACCATGGGGATTGGCGTGGCCGATCGGGATCGCACTGATCGCAATGATCGCAATGAAGGGGGTCCGATGATTCAAGGCGGCTGTCTCTGCGGTGAGGTGCGGTTCGAAGTCAGCCGCTTCACGGGGCCTTTCGAGCTCTGCCATTGCCCGCGCTGCCGTAAGACCTCGGGCTCGGCCTTTGCTGCGATGGTAGGCGTCAATACGGACGAGTTCCGCCTGCTCTCTGGGGCAGATAAAATCCGCACATACGAAGCGCCGCTCCTGCGTCACCCGCCCCTTTATTGCGTGGCGTTTTGTTCGCAATGTGGCTCTCCTGTGCCCAACCCGCCGGCCGAAGGCGGCTTCTTCGAGATTTCGGCGGGCATCCTCGATGACGATCCCGGACTTTGTCCGGACAAGCACATCTTCGTGGAATGCAAGAGCGAGTGGTTTTCGATTACTGATGCGCTTCCGCAAATCACGTTGCGCGAGCTCATCGAGTTGCGGCGGCCCTGATGCGGAGAGGGCTTGGCGGATGCGGGGGCCGCTGGGCGGCGCTGGGCGGACTGGCCTGGCTCTTGCTGGGTACGCATACCCTGGCCTGGGCCGCAGCTCTTTCGCCGCCGGGGGATCTTGTCGCGACTGCCCGGCACGGGCAACGAATCGATCTCCAATGGTCGGGGGCGGAAGGGGCACTCGGCTACCGCGTTTCGCGCCAATGTCCGGTGGGCGATGAGGCGGGCTATTGCGAGTTGGCAAAATTGCCCGGCGACCGCCTTTCGTATCGTGACGATTCAGCGCACCCGGCAACCCGCTATCGGTACCGAGTCGAAGCGCTTTCCGAACCCGCTTCCAATGAGGCCTTCGCCGAGGCCACGACCCCCTCCCCCACTTCGCTCCCGGCCGCGCAGCCGCCCATCTACTTCGAACCCCAGGGCGTCTGGAGCCTGGGTACGCCCGCGTCGCTCGGCGAAATCAAGCGGCTGCATATCCGGCATAACCTGGCTTCCCGGCGTGACCTTCGGATTTTGCTCGATGCGAGCAACTCGCGCTCGTTGGTGAGCCGGCTGCATGAGGCGGGCTTTGGGGTGCGTACGGACAAGTCCTATTCGGGCCAACCGAAAAAGGGCATCGCCGAGATCTACTTCTACGACTTGAAGCGCGGTTCGCCCGAAGCCCCGCTTCCGGCGGCCATCGAGGCCTTCGATCGTATGGGCGAAGAGGGCTACGTGCTGGTGGCGGAGGCCACGGGAAAGCATTCCCTGCGTATCGTGGTTGGCGCCCAAACCCCCAAGGGTCTTTTCCGAGGCGGCATGACGGTCCAGCGCCTTCTGCTTGGCGAAGACCTGATGAGCCGGCGGGTCGAGATCGAACCGGTGATCGTGCTCGATTACCCGGATCACCCGGACCGGGGCGCCGGGCCTTCATGGGCGCCCATGAACGCGAACTACACATTCATTCCCGAGCCGGCGCTCGATATGTTGGACTCGCTCGCGCGTTCGGGCGCCACCGAGGTGGACTGGATGGCATCGGCCCCGGCCCAGGAAGAGTTCAGTTGGCAGAAAACCGGCGCGCGCTCCGCCGCCCTGGTTCAGCTTGCGGCTCGTGAGCGCTTCATGGACGTGAGCTATTTCATGGGCGGGGCGCAGTTTGGCCACGGGACAAAGGGCCCGCCCGAAGTCCCGGACAACCGCATGAGCATGGACCAGGTGCCCTTCTCCGACGGTCTCGGCGTGGTGGCGGAACCCTTTGCCTGGATCGAGACGAGCCCGGGGCGCTGGCAAGCGCTCGCGGAACGGCGCGGCACCTTGCACGGCCGGAATGCGGAGCCGGATGGCGGGCCCTGGCTCGCGAAACCCTGTAGTTCGGGAGGCTGGAAACACGACCCGCGCATGGGCCGCCCGGGGCCGGCGCGGATGAGCTGGCGGCTCGGCGCGAAGGCGCGGCATTGTGAATTGGCCGAGTCCCTGGACGTGAATCAGGCCTTCTCGCCGGGCGGGTTCTTCTTGAGCGCCTGGCTCAACGCTTCGGCGGATGCCGCGGGATTGGAGGGTGAGCTGAAACTCGAGATCGATACCGCGGAAGGCACTCGCGAGTATGCGGTCTCGCTTCCAGGCAACCTTCCTCCAAAAACTTGGACGCAGCTCACCCTGGCGATTCCGGCTTTCAAGCCCCCGGCGCCGGTACGGGCTGCCCGGTTGGTGATTCGCGCTTCCCTTGCCTCGGGAAATCTTTGGGTCGACGATTTTATGCTCTACGAGTGGCAACGTGAGATCTTCCCCTTCGGCAGCTTCACGACTCCCGACTCATGGAGGATCGACTCCAAGCCGGGTGGGCTCGCAATCGACCCATCCACCGGCCGCCGGGATTCGAAGAGTCTTCGGGCCCGGCTTCCGCTGACACTCGGCAAGGGGCAGGGAGCGCGCCTGGCCGGGCGTGTACAGGAAATCCGGCTCGAGGAAGGCCGCTATATCCTCGGCGCCTGGATCAAGGCCGAGGATCGAGGCGCGGGCTCGAGTCCGAACTCGGGTAAAAAGAAGAAACGAAAGCCTTTCGAGACGAAGCTGGATATCAATCTCAAATTCTACGCGGGTGCGCCGCTGCGGGGGGTTGTCACAGGCGGCCGACTCGCGGCGGAATATCTGAACTTTCCCGATTCGGTGCGGCCAGGACCAGACGCCTGGTTCTACCACACCCATATTTTCGATGTCAGCGAGGAAATGGCGGCGAAGACCCGGTCGGTGGCGATCCAGGTTCGTGTTTTCCAAAGCCAGAGCCCGGGCACGCTCTGGATCGACGACATCCATCTGCGTCGCCTGGACGGCGATCTTCGCAACTTGATGGGCGCCGTCCAGGGGCCGATCCTGCGCGACCCGTCTGGGAAACGCTATGTCGAGGGGCGGGATTACGAAGTCTGCCAGGTGGGAAGCCGCGAAACGCGCTGCAAGCCACCGGGGAATTACGCGACGTTGCTCGAGGGCGGCTTGACGGAAGCCTACGACGAAAACCGCCCGCCTTTCGAAATTCGCTGGATCCGGCGAAAGCCCCCCGAACAGAAACGCCTCTCGATTTCCTACGACATCAAGGCCCAATACTCGAGGGCCGGACGCTCGAGCATGAGTTGGGATGGCCAAGTCGTCCGAACCGGGGTTCTCAATTTCTGCGATATCGATGCGGTCGCCCTGGGGATCGATCTCGAGGAAATCTTTGGCCGCTACCTGGACGGTTACGAAATCGAGAATTTTCCGGAGCGCGGCGAAACCTACACCTTCAGGGCGGATAGCGTGACCTGGGGAGTCAGCGAGGTCCGGGGGGTCAACCGCAGCATCGCCTGCTTGGGGGAGGACGGAAAGCCCGACCGGTCAAACGCGGCCCTCTTTGCCGAAGTGCTCAACAAGGCGGCGGGGATTGCCAAGCGCAAGCATCCCGACGTTCGCTTCTGGCTCTGGGACGACATGTTCAATCCTTTTCATAACGGGGGCAATTCGGATTATCAGCGGCGATATGGCGGCGTCGCGGGGGCCTCGGCGTGTTCGATGGCTCCGGCTTCGCTCCCGCTGCTTTGCGCCGATGAAATCGGCAACGTGCCCAAGCCCATTATCGAGAATCAGGATCGCTGGAAAGAGGGGATCATCATGCACCCCTGGAAATATGGCCCCACCGCATTGCGCCCCATGGTGGCCACCTCGAGTTGGTATCAGCATTTGGGCGTCACGAGTCAGGTACTCGCGGGAGCGAGCCCCATCAACGTGGATGATTGGGCCGCGGTCGCCCATACCTTTGGGGATATCCAAGGCGTCGTGGGGACGATCTATAAGGCGCACCTCTATGGGGGCCGGAGCGGATTGCTCCCGGCGCTGCAGAAATTCTGGAATCACGATTGGAAACTCCTCTACCTACAGGACAACGAGACATCGGCCTCGAGCCATTACGTGGTGCCCTGGCCCATCGCCCCCGAGCTTTCGCTCGGCAACGCACGCGAGGATTTCGGCGGCGCCTGCGCGGCTTTGGCATTCACCTTCCCGGGCAATAGCGACGGAGGCATCTGCCTGGATCCGCCTCCGGCGAAGCCGAAAGTCGCGCTCGGTCCGATTCCCGTTCGGGCCGGAGCGAAATATCGCGTCGACTTCCTGGCGCGCTCGGGGGGCCGAGGGTCTTCGGCGGCCTCCGCAACTCCGCCGAAGGTGAGCATCCGTTGGTCCGGCGGAGACTCGACGGGTTCGCTGCCGGCGCGGATGATCTATCAGAGCAGGGACTTTCGGGACTCGGATGGTTTCGATCGTTTCCGGGTGGAGGTCGAAGCGCCGCCGGGGGCAAAGAGCATGGAAGTTGAACTCGCGTTCGGAGCGTCGGGATCGAAGAGCGCGGTCGACGATATCGCGATCTTCGAAGCCACCGAACCCTGTTTCAACGCCTGCGAGGCGTCCTCGCCCTGATGCCCGCGCTCCGGCCCGCAAGATGGGACCAATCGCCAGGTGAGGAGATGGCCAATGCCCTCAGCCATGGGGCGGGGTTCCTCGCGTGTCTTGTGGCCGCCCCCTTGCTGATCACGGGCGTTGCGCATCACGGAGACGCGCTGAATGTGCTGGGTGCGTGGGTCTTCTCTTGTGCCGCATGCCTTCTTTACCTGACCTCGACCGTATACCACGCGTTTCCGCGCGGCAGATGGAAGGAGCGGCTGCAGCTACTCGATCACGGGGCAATTTTTTTGCTTATCGCAGGGACCTATACACCCTTTACGCTGGGCGCCCTGCGCGGGGCATGGGGCTGGGGCCTGTTGGCTGCGGTTTGGAGCCTCGCCGGCGTGGGGATCGCCTTCAAGGCCATCGCAGGCATGGGGCATGAGCGCTTCTCGACGGCGCTCTATCTGGTCACGGGTTGGGTGGGCGTTCTCGCGCTGGGTCCGCTTGTCGCAGCGCTTCCCGCCCAAGGAATTTTCTGGCTCCTGGCAGGCGGATTGGCCTATACGGCGGGTGTGTTCTTTTACGTTTCGCCCAGGATTCCGCATCACCATTTCGTCTGGCATCTCTTCGTTCTCGCCGGTACGGCTTGTCATTATGTCGCCGTGGCGAACTACGCGATCTGACCCCCAGCGGCAGAGCTCCGCTTCCGGGCGCGAGATCCCGGCCTCCCGCTGAGCGGGCCTTCACTCCTCCGGATCCCATTCGCTACCCTTCCGCCCGCATCCCAAGGGGCAGTCCCGCTTCGGGCATGCAGCCGAGCAAGCCAACCGAGGTCGAACACGCATGGACAGGCTGGTAAGCGATTTCCTCATGTTCGTGGCCACCATCGACCCGGTGGGGACCCTCGCCCTTTTCGTGGGGCTTACCGCCGGGCTCGCGCCCGCCCAGCGCAACCGGGTGGCCTTCCGGGCCATCGCCTACGCGGCGGTGATCCTGGTGGCCTTCATCGGCGTGGGGCAGATCTTGCTCGGCTCCCTGGGGATTCGCCTCGAGGCATTCCAGTTGGCCGGGGGCATCATCTTCTTTCTCTTCGGTGTGCAGATGGTTTTCGGCGTGGGGGCCGGGGCCACGGGCACCGCCCCGGAACCGGGGCACGACGTCGCGGTCTTTCCCCTGGCGGTGCCCTCCATTGCGAGCCCGGGTTCGATTCTGGCCGCGGTGGTGCTCACGGATAACCGGCAATTTTCCCTGCTGGATCAGGCCATGACCACCGGGCTCCTGCTCGCCGTGTTGGCGCTCACCCTCGTCTTTCTCCTGCTGGCCAATCGGATCTATGCTTGGATCGGTAACGCGGGAGCGATGTTGATGGTCAAGGTGCTCGGGTTGATCCTCGCGGCTCTGGCGGTGGAGATGATTCTTGGCGCGGGCAGTGATCTCCTGCGGGAGATGCATCCCCCGGCAGGCTGAGCAAGCAAAGAGGAGCTTCAGCATGCCCGAAAGGCCGAGTTCCGCTCCGCGACAGTTCATCCAGGGGGCCCCGGTTCTGCACGTCCCCGATGTTCGGGCCACCGCTGCCTATTACCGCGATGTATTGGGCTTTACGTGGGATTTCGGCGACGAAGACTACGCGGTGGTGTGGCGTGAGAACTCGGCGATTCATTTCGCCCAAGGCGAAGCGCGCCCCAGCGGGGTTCATCTCTTCCAGTGGGTTCAGGACGCGGACGCCTGCCATCGCGAGCTCGTCGAGCGCGGGGCCGAAGTCGTGGTCGAAATCGGTGATCGCCCCTATGCGATTCGCGATTTCTCCGTTCGCGATCCCAATGGGATCGAAATCGTCTTCGGCCAGGACATTTGACCACCCTGTTGCCCCTTGCGAAGAGCCTGCTCTACCGCGTGCCCCCGGAGCGGAAAATTTCTCATTTCGCGCCTCCCTTTGGCCTGTATTCGTGCTCAACTCGGATACAGGACTCTGCGGTCGATGACCTTGGCGATTTGGTTATCGTTTCCCGATACGCGTCTGGTTCCCGGTTCATCTCTGAACCAGGCCGAGGGGAGCATTCGCATGTCCGTTGATCTTCGAACGCGAGTCGACGCCGACCAGGCACCCGTGGACCCCGCTGATTGCTTTGCCGAGCGATTGCCCGAGGCCCTGGATGAAAATCGGAACCTGATCGCGCCCGGAGCCAGTGAACTGGGACTCTCGGATTTTTCCATCGAATGCGAGGACGCGGCATGGACGCTTTCCTGGCAATCCGATCGGGTGAGTGTTCGGACGGGGAGAGGGAACGGCGCCCTGGCTCGGCTCACTCACCAGCAATTCGAGGATATCGTCAACGACCAGACCACCCCGATCGCGCTCATGAGCAATAACCTGCTGGATATGCCCCAGGGCGCTTTGCCCGATTTTCTCAACTGGTGGCTCGTGCTGCGCTCGGCCCTGGATGGCAGGCGGATTCACGCCTCGGGCGATGTGACTTTCAGCGGCGACAAGCGCCGCAGTTTCGACTCGGACGATAGCGATGAAGACATGCGCGCCTTTCTCGAGGAATATGGCTACCTGCATATCCGCGGCGTGTTCAGCGAAGCCGAGATGGCCGCGGTGGAAGCGGACTTTCCGGTGGCCGCGCCTCATTTCGAAAAAGGAGATCCCCGGGGCTGGTTCGCCACCACGGAGGATGGTACGGAGCATTTGGTGCGCATGGAGGGCTTCGACCGCTATTCACCGACCAGTGTGGAGTTGATCGATGAAGATCGCTTCCAGCGGATCGGGGGCATTCCGGGCCTTTCCCATAGCCAGGCCAGCCGAAAGCCGGGCAGCCGCATCGGTGCGCTCAGCAAACCCATCGGCGTGGTGAAGGGAATTTCAGATGTGCCCTGGCATAAGGACTGCAGCCTGGGCCGGCACTCCTACGAGTGCTGCAATCTCACGGTGGGCATTTCGGTGACGGGGGCGGATGCGGATTCTGGGCAGCTTCGCGTGGTTCCCGGAAGCCACCGCGCGATGATCTGGCCGGCGCCCTGCTTGCAGCCGAACCTGGACCTCGAAGCCATCGACCTTCCCACCCGGACCGGCGACGTGACGGTTCATCTCAGCTGCACCCAGCATATGAGTCAACCGCCGGAAAAGAGGACCCGCAAAGTGCTCTACACGGGGTTCGGTCAAGAGGCCGAGGATCTCGAAGCGGCCGAGGCCCAGCGGCGCCGGCTCAACGAGGTGCGGAGCAAGACCCATACGAGTGTTTCCCAGGAGCCTGGCTACCGGGGAGATTGATGCGGGTTTCGGCGGCCGCGAGACCGCTGGCTCGCGAAGTTGATCTGCCCCTGCTGTGAAGTCGTTCCTCATCTCTGGCCGAGATGCGATATAGGAGGTGGTCCTTGGGCTCTATTGTGCCGCGTATAGGGGACGATTTCTCTCAGCGCCCGCTCCATTTGGGCTCGCGTTTCTCCGCGAAGGCGCGCGGCCCCTCCTTGGCGTCTTCGCTGGTGAAGACTGTTTTGGATTGGGGGCCCTGAAGCTTCCAGGAATCCTCCTCGGTCACGCCTCGCGTAGCACGGATGATCTGCTTGCTGGCTGCCACGGCCAGGGGCGCATTCTTTGCGATGCGTTCAGCCAGTTCGAGCGCGACCGTACAGGCCTGCCCGGGTTCGGCCAAGCGCGTTACCAAGCCCAGGTCGTGACCCTGCTCGGCACTGATGGGGTCTGAGGTCAGCGCCATCTCCATGGCGACGCCGTAGGGGATGCGATTGGGGAGACGGAAGAGCCCGCCTCCCGCGGCAAAGAGTCCTTTGTTGACTTCGGGGATGCCGAGCTTGACTCCCTTTGCGGCAACGATCAGATCGCAGGTCAGCGCGATCTCGAGCCCCCCGGCCAGGGCGAACCCCTCCACCGCGGCGATCAGCGGCTTCTGGCTCCCTGCCCGGAGAAAAGAGTCGAAGCCTTCGGGCATCCCCTCGGTCGCGAACGCCTTGAGGTCCATGCCCGCGCTGAAGCCACCATCCGCGCCGGTCAGCACACCCGCAGTCAAGCCGTCGTCACTGTCGAGTTCTTCGATGGCGGCGACCAATGCATTGCCCAGGGCGCTGTTCACCGAATTTTTCGCCTTGGGGCGGTTGAGAGTAATGATCCGGACCCGTCCATGGGTCTCGGTGAGAATTTCGTTGGCCATGAAGTTGGTTTGCTCCTCTTCGTTGTCCAGGAATCCGGACTCAGGGGGATGAGTGGGTTTCGGGCACTCCTTACGCTGCCACACGCCCGGCGGGGTGGCCATCGGCCCCCTTTTCCGTTCTCCGGTGAACAGGGGCGAATATGGGGCTGGGCTTTTCGCAGGACGTCTTCCGCGCCGCTCGGTAGACTCTCGGCTTCCCGGGCCTCCGGCGTATCCGCGCCGAGCGCCGCTTGCGAGCACGAGAAAAACCAAGAAAGGTTTCCGATGAGCACAGCACAGGAAACGAACCCAGCCCCCCAACACCCCCTGGATCCCCTCAGCGGCGAGGAACTCTCCCGCGCGGCGGCCATTCTGAGCAAGAGCGGAAAGACGAGCGAAGAAACCGCCCTGGTCTGCGGCCTTCCGGTGGAGCCGCCCAAGGCGGAGGTTCTCGCCCATACGCCGGGGGCCCCCTTTGAGCGCGCCGTCCGCCTGATCGGGCACGACCGGGGGATGGGCCGGAGCTTCGAAGCCCGGGTTTCGCTCTCCAGCGGGTCGCTCGAGTCCTTCGCTTGGGCAGAGGAAGGTTCTGCGCCCACGAGCGCCGCCGATGTGATCGAACTCTACAAAGCGGTTTATCCCAACTCCGCATGGCGGGAAGCGCTCCGCAAGCGGGGGATCGAGGATCTCTCGCTGGTTCATATCGAGCCCTGGGTGACGAGCCTGTCCCACCCCGAGATGCCCGCGAACGCTCGTGTCTTTCGGGGGCTGACCTTCCTTCATGCCGAGCCCGAAGACAACTACTATGCCCGTCCCGTGGAAGGCCTGATGGTCTACTGCGATATCAACACCGGCCAGGTGATCGTCGAGGACCGAGGCGTCGTTCCCGTGCCCAGCGAAGCCGGCGAGTATGCCGCGGATAAGGTCGGCCCCCTGCGCACGGACCTGCGGCCCCTGGAAATCACCCAACCCGAAGGGCCGAGTTTCGAGGTGGAGGGGCAACTGATCCGCTGGCAGAAATGGCAATTCCGCTTTTCGGTTCATCCCATCGAAGGCCTGGTCCTCCACCAGGTGGGTTATGAAGAGAACGGCCGCCTTCGCCCGATTCTCTACCGGGCGTCGCTTTCGGATATGACCGTCCCCTACGGCGACCCTTCTCCTTCGCATTCTTGGAAGAACGCCTTCGATGCCAGTGAAGCCCTGCTGGGTCACCTCGGGAACTCGCTGAAACTCGGTTGCGATTGCCTGGGCGAAATCCACTATTTCGACGCGACGGTGCTCAACGTTGATGGCAGCACGCGAACCATCGAGAACGCTGTCTGTCTTCACGAAGAGGATTACGGGATTCTCTGGAAACACACGAACGCATTTTCGTTGCAGCGGCCTCCGCCGGTAGAGGTGAGGCGATCCCGTCGCCTGGTCATCAGCATGATCCATACTGTGGGCAACTACGAATATGGTTTTTACTGGTATTTCTACCTGGATGGAACCATCCAGATGGAGGTCAAGTTGACGGGGATCGTTGCTGTTTCGGCGCCGGCCGATGGCCTGGGGACCGATACGGCCCCCCTGGTTGCGCCCTCCATTGCGTCGCCGATTCACCAACACATCTTTTGTTTTCGATTGGATTTCAACGTCGATGGGATCGAGAACACGGTGCAGGAGGTGGACGTGGAACCGCTTCCCGAGGGCGAAGCGAACCCGGCGGGTAGCGGATTTCGCGCCGTCACCCGGCCGCTGCAAACCGAGGCCGAGGCCCAGCGCAACATCGACCCGGCGCGAAGTCGGCATTGGCGCGTGGTCAACCCGGATATGAAAAATCGTCTGGGCAACCCGGTCGGGTACAAGTTGCTTCCCCAGGCCTCTTCGACCTTGCTCGCCGGAGCGGACTCGAATCATGGCCGACGCGGCGGGTTTGCCCATCATAACCTCTGGGTGACTCCTTATTCCCCCGACGAAATGGACGCTGCGGGCGGGCCCTTCAACTACGGTCATCGGGGCGGCGCGGGTTTGCCGGCCTATACCGCGGGAAACCGGCCGATCGAGAACACCGACCTCGTGGTCTGGCATACCGTGGGGATGACCCATGTGCCGCGTCCGGAAGACTGGCCCGTGATGCCGGTGGAGTACACGGGCTTCTCCCTTCTCCCGGTGGGCTTCTTCGACCAAAATCCGGCGCTCGATGTCCCTCCATCGAAGACATGTGGCGCGGCGAACTCCGAATCCCCCGCAGACTGAACCGCGTCTTTCGCTAACCTCGCTGCGAACCGAACCCCGCTCATCTCCGCGGAGAAGCTTTGAGCCCTGATCCCAGCAACGAAACCAAGCGTGCTGCCCACAAAGCGTATTGGCGGGCGAATCTTCGGCTGATGGCCTGGCTGCTCAGCATCTGGTTCGTGGTTTCCTACGGATGCGGAATTCTCTGGGTCGAAGCGCTGAACACCATTCGCCTGGGGGGCTTCCAGCTCGGTTTCTGGTTCGCCCAGCAGGGTTCGATCTATGTCTTCGTTGTCCTGATCTTTGTCTATGTCTGGCGGATGAACAAACTCGACCGCCAATACGACGTGGACGAGTAGACGCCCGAGAGGTCCTTCGCAGTCAGCATGGAACTCCAGACCTGGACCTACCTCATCGTCGGGCTGAGCTTTGCCCTCTATATAGGCATCGCGATCTGGTCCCGAGTGCAGACGACCCGGGGTTTCTATGTGGCGGGGGGCGGGGTCTCTCCCCTGGCCAATGGCATGGCGACGGCGGCGGATTGGATGTCGGCGGCCTCGTTCATCTCCATGGCGGGGATCATTTCGTTCAGTGGCCGGGACGGGGCCTATTATCTGATGGGCTGGACCGGGGGCTATGTGCTGCTCGCCCTCTTGCTTGCCCCCTACCTGCGGAAATTCGGTCAATACACCGTGCCCGATTTCGTGGGCCAGCGGTATTACTCCAGCCAGGCGCGACTGGTGGCCGTGGTGTGCGCAATCTTTGTTTCCTTTACCTACGTGGCGGGCCAGATGCGCGGTGTGGGCGTGGTGTTCTCGCGCTTTCTCGACGTGGATATCGGGGTCGGTGTCCTGATCGGGATGGGGATCGTCTTCCTTTATGCCGTCATGGGCGGCATGAAGGGGATCACCTATACCCAGGTCGCCCAATATTGTGTTTTGATTTTTGCATTCCTGGTGCCCGCGATTTTCATCTCCATCACGATGACGGGGCAGGTGCTCCCCCAGGTGGGCTTCGGATCCACGGTACTCGACGCTTCCGGCGCGGATACCGGGGTCTACCTGCTGGATAAGCTGGATGGGCTTCACCGCGAGCTGGGCTTTGCGGCCTATACGGCGGGAAAGAAGAGCACCATCGATGTCTTCTTCATTACGGCCGCATTGATGGTCGGCACCGCGGGGCTTCCCCACGTGATCATCCGCTTTTTCACGGTGCCGAGGGTGCGCGACGCCCGGCTTTCCGCGGGTTACGCGCTTCTCTTTATTGCTCTCCTCTATACGACGGCGCCCGCGGTTGCGGCTTTCGCGCGGACGAACCTGATCGAAACCGTCCACGAGCAGCCCTACGCGGAAATGCCGCGCTGGTTCCAGAATTGGGAAAACACGGGCCTGCTCGCGTGGATGGACAAGAACGGAGACGGACGCATTCAATACGGGCCGGGCAGCGCCTTCGCGAAATTGCCGAGCCAGGCGAGCCTCAAGCTCGTCAAAGAGTCGGGTCTAGGCGAATCGGGCCAGCCGCGCTTCGCCAATCCGCCGGGCAAGGGGCGAAACGAACTCCACGTCGACCGCGATATCATGGTGCTCGCCAACCCCGAGATCGCGCGCCTGCCCAATTGGGTGATCGCCCTGGTGGCCGCGGGGGGGTTGGCCGCAGCGCTCTCCACCGCAGCGGGGCTTCTCTTGGTGATTTCCGCTTCGATCTCCCATGACCTCTTGAAAAAGGTCCTGATGCCCGGGATCAGCGAGAAACAAGAACTTCTTTATGCGCGCATATCCGCGGGCGTTGCCGTCTGCATCGCGGGCTATTTCGGGATCAACCCGCCGGGCTTCGTCGCCCAGGTGGTGGCCTTTGCGTTTGGCCTGGCGGCGGCGTCCTTTTTCCCCGCCATCGTGCTGGGGATCTTCTCCAAGCGGATGAACCGCCAGGGGGCGGTGTCGGGCATGGTGGTGGGTATCGCGTTCACCGCCGCCTATATCATCTACTTCAAGTTCGTGAATCCCGGGGCCAACACCGCGGACCATTGGCTTTTCGGGATTTCGCCCGAAGGCATCGGGGCCCTGGGCATGCTGCTGAATTTTGCGGTTTCCCTCTCGGTTTCGCGCTTGACCGCGCCCCCCCCGGCGGATGTGCAAGCCTTGGTGGAGACAATCCGGGTACCCCGCTGAAGCTTTCGCGCACCCAGAGCATCAGAGGAAAAGATTCATGAAATCTCCCAAGCTCGATCCCGAATTGGTGGAGAGCCTGCTCGAATCCCTGGCGAGTTGGGACCCCCGAGCCTCGGTTCCTCTCGCCCTCGACTATATGCGCCTGGGTGACGAGGCGGCGCTTCAGGGTTTCGACGCCCTGGCGCTGGGCAACCCCCAGGCGGATGCGATGCTGAAGGGTCGTTACCTGAGCCCGAGCCCCGACGTCGAAGAGTTGAGTTCTTTGCCGGCCGGCACCCTCGGCCGGGAGTTCGCGCGTTACCTGGCGGACAATGAGTTGGACGCCAACTTGCTGCGTGAATCCGCATTCATCGGCGCCCACCGGGGGCGCGGTGAAGACGTGGGCTACCTGGCCGAGCGCGGCTTCCAACTCCACGATCTATTCCATGTGCTGACGGGCTACGACACCACGCCGCTCGGCGAAGTGCGGGTGGTGAGCTTCACGGTGGCCCAGACCCCGGCGCCCTACCCCGCCATGATCATCGCCACCCGCCCGCTCCAGATGGTGCTCTACAAACCCGAGCTGCTTCCCCCGGTCATGGACGCCATCAGCGAGGGCTGGGCTTTGGGTCGCCGGGCGAAACCCCTGATGGGTGTGCACTGGGAGGAATACTGGGACCATCCCCTATCGGATCTTCGCCGCGAATACGATCTGGCCTGATGGCGAAAGCGCATCAGGGACTGCCGGGGGACTACTCGATCGATCTCGCGGGTGCCGACGAGGTGGCCTGTCTTCCGGGTATCGAGGACGCGTCTTCAGATCTGTTCCCTCTCGAAGATATTCCCCTTGAACTCCGCGAAAAGGCGGGGCTGCCCCTCTCCTTCTTCGAGGAGGCCAGGCTGGCGGACAGGCTCTGGGTCGCGCGCGGGCCCGATCCCTCGGCGACGGTGGGCTTTGCGGCCGCAATTTTGATCGACGGCGGGGCGCATCTCCATCAACTCTCGGTGCTGCCCGCCCATGGGCGCCGGGGACTGGGCCGCGCACTCGTTCTTGAGGTGGCGAGTTGGGCGCGGCAAGCGGGATTCGCCGGCCTGACCCTGACGACTTTTTGGCACCTTCCCTTCAACGGGCCCTTTTACGAAAGCATGGGCTTCGAGCCGATCCCCGTCGCCCAGCAGGGCCCGGATCTTCGGGCCGCCCTGGCCCGGGAAGCCGAGAGCGGCCTCGACCCCGAAAAGCGCATCGCCATGCGCTGGGACCTGGGCAAAGTCTGACCTGAAACGGGCACCGCTCTCCTTCAGGGTGCAAGCTCCGAGTGGCGCAGATCAGGGCGAAAAACTTCCCCATTGGGTGCCTACCGCCACCGCGGGCTCGCAGCTTCCTGTCTCGGAGTCGACGTTGAGCAAGTCGCCGTCGGTGAAATGCTCCACCACGTGCCCCCACGGATCTTTCCAATAATCGTAGATCTGGGAGCCCAGGATGTGGCGGCCGATGCCCGTATGGTGATCGTATCCCGCTCCGACGAGATGATCGTGGCCCAGCATCACCGCGTCGAAGTCCTCCACCTCGAAGGCGGCGTGGTCGAAGCTCGCTTCCCCCAGGCCGATGCAGAGCAGGCTGTGGTGATCGACGAATTCCTCGCCTCGGTCGCAGCGCATGAAAGCGGTGAGTTTGTTGCTGGGCTCGCCCACGTAGACCTCGTCGGAAGTCAGGAAACCGAAATTCGATTGATACCACCGGGCGCTGGCCGGGAAATCCGATACGCGGATGACACAATGGCCCAGGCGCTTGACCTGGGCGGGTCCGGCTTCCAGGCGCTGGAAAACGCCTTGCCGAACGACTCGGCTGCCCGTATTGAGCGGGCTGCCCCGGCGGACGGGGAGCCCGGAAGCCGCTTCGCGCCCGTGGACGATTTCGACGCCGAATCCATCGGGGTCTTCGAAGCGAACACGCTGCCCGCCTCCGGGCCCGTCGAGGTTTTCCACCGCCGACGCGCCTTCGATTTGGGAAGCGGCCTCCAAGTCATCGGCGCTCGCGGCATCGAAAGCCATGCCCTGAAAACCGGGTTCTCCCTGCTCGGTGACATGCAGGTAGGGTTCGGGGTCCGTTCCTCGGAGATAGAGCGCCGTGCTCGTCCGTTCGGCGGTGACGAAACCGAAGGCCTGGCCGAAGCGTTCCATGGCATCGAGATCGGGCGCGGTGAAACGAACGAACGCAACATCTTTGACCTTGATCATGTTTGGATTCCCTTGAGAGTTGGGGCCGCGGGTCAGGATCCGAAGTTTTTTTCGAACCACCCGTTGATCAGGAGCTTCACCCGGTCGCGAACGGCCGCACGGTCGGATTCCGCAACGTCGGCGAGGAGCATGACGAAGTCCTCGAGAGCAACCCAGCCGAGTTGCAGTGCGCAAATTGCGGCGAAGTTGGCCTTGAAGTCGAGATCATCACCCGTGGTCGATAACCTTTCGGCCAGGGCCTCGAGGGCCCGGCGAGGAACAGAGATGCCCTCTTCGATCTCGATGCTCGCCAATTCGAGGTCGCCTTCCATCACGCATTGGCAGATCGCCCGCCAATAACGCGGGTCGTCGGCGAGTTGTAGGGCGGGCGGTATCGGCCCTCCTCCGGCGCGTTCGCTGGCGTGGGCGAAATGCTCGGCGGCCAGGGATCGCATGCCGGCCTCGAGCAGCCCCCGCTTTCCTCCGAAATAGTGGTGGACCTGGCCGTGGTTGACTCCCGCCCGGCGCGCCACATCGCGCACCGAGACCGAATTCGGTCCCGCCGCAGCAAGGGCATCGGCGGCGGCCTCCACCAGGGCCCGGCGAACGGCGTCGCCCCCCCGGACGGGGAGACTCTCGCTCGGGTTGGGGTCCAGGGGCATCAGGCTGCTCTCCTACGGCTGAGGGCCAGAAGGCTAGACAATTGACTACGAAAAGCCAGAACCCCGGCGTTCGGCTCCGGCCCGGCACCCCGCGCTCGGCAAATGATCCGATCTCGGGGATGTCCCCGACTGATCTCCCAAGGATGGCGGAATACGAGGCGCGTCCGCCATAAAACCACGCGGCCCCGAATGTTGGCCAGGAGATGTCGAAATGAGCAGAATCACTTCCCTCTTTTCCTTTTTGCCCGGTGGACCTGGCCTCGCGTCGAATCGCCGTGTTGCCCAGCCGACCACCGGTCGCGTCGACCTGCCCCTCCCGGCCGAGCAAGAATCAGAAGCGCTCAGCTTCTCGAAGAAAATCCGGGCCGGCACCGCCCAGGCTCATCGCATCACCGAGTCCACCCAATTCGTGAAGGCCATCCTGCGCGGCGCAGTGGACATCGAGAGCTACCGCAACATGCAAACCGGTCTCTACCTCATTTACAGCGCCATGGAGGAAGAGCTCGAACGCCACCGCGCGCATCCGCTGGTTCGAAGCGTGTATTTCCCCGAACTCAACCGCTGCGGTGCCCTCGAGCGCGATCTGACTTTTCTCTGGGGTGAAGCCTGGAGAGAAAATCTGCGGATCACACCGGCCCGGAAGCAATACCTGGAGCGGATTCGGTGGGTTGGGGAGAACGATCCCGGTCTCCTGGTGGCGCATAGCTACACCCGCTACCTGGGCGATCTTTCGGGAGGCCAGGTGGTGGAGCGTGTCGTTCGCCGCTCATTGGGTATCGAGGGAGAAGATGGTTTTCATTTTTTCCATTTCGATGGCGTTTCCGATGCCAAGGAATTCAAGAATGGTTACCGGGCCCGGTTGGACGCCCTTCCCATCAGCGCGGGTCAGGCGGATTCGCTCATCGATGAGGCGAACCGCGTTTTCGCCTTGAATCGCGAAGTCTTCGAGGAACTCGAGGGAAGTTGGCTCCGTGCCCTGGCGCGACTCGTACCCACCGGATTTTCCCAGCGCGCGGCACTCAGTCACTGATTCGCTTCTTGAAAAGGAAAGAGGACTCAATCATGGAAATTGCAACTCTGGGTGGTGAAACCACCGACGCAAGCGCCGATCACGGCTTCGATCAGGAAGCCTTTCATGAGTTCATTCGCTTCGATGTCGGAGACGGATCGCCGCTTTATTGGCACAGCCTGGGCAAGCTCTACCGCCATCCCGGAGGCGAAATCATCGCTGATGTGGAAGCGCTGGTTAGCAACCGCCTCATCTCCCAGGGCGAGAGCAGTGCCGAGGCAATTTGCCGGACCCTCGTGATCTATCGAGACCCCGAAACCCATGAGGTCCTACAGGACGCCGACGGCCAACATATCATTCGCGAGTACCCCTATATCATCGCGCGCTTCGAGCACAGCGGGCGGCGATTGGTGATTCATACCGAGGGGCTCAGCGGGCCCCATGGCAATGGCCATTACGGCATCGCCCAGGTGACGAACGACAAGGTCTTTGCCCATGAATCCGCGGGCACCACCTTCTTCTATTGGACCCTCTTTGGCCAGGTGGATACGCCGGTAGGCAAGGTGTGGTTCAACGAGTCCTATAACGCCTCGACCTCGCCGGATATCATGGTGATGAATCGCAATGGCACGTTGCCCGCTTTCGCCGGCTTGGGAGACGGCTTGATGCAGACGACCGCTCGCTGCTTCAAGAATTATGACGAGCTTCCCGAATCGCTTCGCGAATATGTCGATCGTTATGTACCGGTGCATCGTGAACCTCCGGTCGACCACGCGGAGATCGCCCTTCTCAAGGAGCAATACCTCGAGGAGGAGCCGCCGGCCCCCCCGATCTCCGCTCCGCCCAAGACGGTGAGCGAAGAACAGGTGCGCGAAGTGGTGGGTGCGTATTTCTCTTCGCTTCGTACGATGGATGTCGACCGCTTGCAAGAGCTTTTCGATGATGATGCGCTGAGCTGGGATCCGGTGGGCTCGCCGCCCATGCGGGTTTGCGATAAGTCGACAAATTATTTCAGGGCGCTGTCGAATATTTTCGAGAAAATGTCGCTCACCGAAGACGACACCTTTGTCTGCGGCAGCGAAGTGGCCGTGCGCTGGACCGGCGTCGCGATGCTGCGTTCCAAGGACACGGAGGTGAAATTCGAGGGCGCCTCGGTATTCGAGGTCAACGAAGACGGATTGATCCAGTCGATTCGTTCCTACTGGGATAAAAAGGCATTGATGTCTCGGCTTTGAGACGAATGGTTCTGAAGAAATTGCGGACAGTCCGCGATCTGAATTCTGAAGATGGACTTGAGCTGAAGCGGAAGGAGCGGGACCATGTACAACGAGGAAAAATTCGCGGCTGTCGAAGACAATTTCATTCATATCCACGGAGCCCTGCTCACGGATCTTGGCCGAATCGTGGATGGAGAAAAGCACGTCTTCTTTGAGTCCTTTCCCCGCTTTGCCCGCATTCTTTCGAAGCATACGGAGATCGAAGACCGCCTCTTCTTTCCCGCATTGGAGAAGCGAGCCCCGGGTGCGACGCGTATCGTCGATCTCCCGCACCAGGAAATCGAAGATCACCTGGCGAAGCTGCTGATCTGGTCGCGTGGGATCGACTATCCCGGGCAATGCCAGGTTCGAGAGCGGCTTATGTGCTTCGAGCGAGAACTCGAAGCCCATTTGCTCGAAGAACGCCGTGTTGTGATGCCCGCGATGATGGAGCATTTCAGCGCGGCAGAGTTGTGGGCCCTCGATGGGCGCATCATGGAATTCTGCTCGCCGGAATTCATGCAGGAGATGATGCCCTGGTGGTTCATCCATATGGATCTGGCCGGGCGGGTCGCGGTCGCTCAGAATATGTTGGGCGGTGTCGATCCCGACTTTGTTCCTGTTCTCTGTCAGTGGATATCCGATGGTCTGGATACAGAGGCGTGGCTGGAACTCTTGGCCCGCGTCCCCGCTCTCGCACAAGGCCCGACGCGAGTCGAGGTTCAGGTCGCCTTCTAATCGCTTCCCAATAGGGGCGTGTTGTCGCCGTGCGCGGAGAGCCCAGCGCGGAACCCCACCGGATCTCGAAGGGGAGACGAACGGAAGCGCGCGACCTCGCCCGCTTCGAAAGGGGGATCGAGGCGCCGGCTCGAGTAGTTTTCGAGCACCCAATTGAGCAAGCGGGCGATTCGAGCATCGGAAAGCGGAGCCTGGGCGACGCCTGGGACACGCACCAGATACTCGCGCCCCCGGGCATGCTCGAGAAGCGGAGCCAGTTCGAGCAGGGAAGGCACCATGCCGGGAACCCCGGCGCCGCTATCCGTGTGCCAGGCCGAGCAATGAAGGAGGTAATCCTCCGCGGCATCGGGTTGGCTGGTGCTTTCGCTATTTTCGCCCGGGAGTGCTGATGGTGGGGCGAAGAGAATCGCCAAAGCGAAAGAAAGCAGAACCGTGTGGCGCTTCATCTTTCGGGTTGTTGCTCACTGGCGAGTCCGACCACTAGGGCGACCGAACAGTGGTATGCCTGGCTACTCGCACCGCCGCACCAGTTGATATCGTTCGCGCGGTACCAGTGGTAGTCGGGTCGCTCGCCCTCGTTCCGATTGCAATTGCAGCGACCGCAAAAACCTCGGCCGCAGCAATCGTTATAGGAAATCAAGTAGTGCTGATCATCGGCGGGGTTGAGACAGGTCCCGACCCAGGTAACCGGGCTCGAGGAGGTTTCGGGCGGGCAGGAGGTTGCGCTCCCGCCGCAGCAGGCGCATAGAAAACCGTCGATGGCGCAGTGTCGCCAATAATCGCAATGAGCCGGGTCGCCCTGACTCCCGCTGACCTCATCGGGCAGCGTCCGGGGATCGTTGTTGGCCCGGGCCACCGGTAGAATGGGCAGAGCCGCCGCACCAATAACACCCAGGGAGAGTCTTCCCACCCGGGCAAGAAAGCTGCGCCTGCCGGCAGCGCGCGCCAATCCCCGCGCCAATCCCCGCGCCGAATCTTCGAGCCAGCGGTCGAGCCGGCTCATCTCCGAGCCTCCATGCGGATCAGCGAAGCGTCCGCATCCTTCGAGTCACAAGTGCCTCGCGCTAACAACACCTTCTCGAAGTTCCGGCTTCGAGAAGCAGTTCACTGGAGATTAAAGGTGCTGGGAAAGTTGAGTTTCGATTTCTTCAGGCGCAGTCGCGGGATCGAAGCGGGCGATGACCTGGCCATCTTTTCCCACCAGGAATTTGGTGAAATTCCAAGCGATGTCCTCGTTGCCTTCCCCGTCGGGGTTGCCCGCTTTGAGAAATTTGTAGAGATCGGCCGCGCCGTCCCCGTTCACCTCGATCTTTGAAAACATGGGAAACGATGCGTCAAATTTGGATTGGGCAAATTCGAGTATCTCTTCATGGGTGCCGGGTTCCTGGCCACCAAATTGGTTACAGGGAAAAGCCAGAACCGTGAAACCCGTATCTTTGTGCGCTTCGTGCAGTGTACGCAGACCTGCGTACTGGGGAGTGAGGCCTCATTTACTCGCGACGTTGACGATCAGGCAAACCCTGCCTTCATAGTCGGAGAGCGCAACGCTCTCGCCGGTGATCGAGTTCATTTCGAAATCGTGCATACTGGCCATGGAGTTCTCCTTTTTGAGTGACCGAAAACTAGCACCGATGCGGCGCCTCGTCTGATCGCGGCAAAGAGCGGCAGGGTCCGCGTTATACTGCCGCCCTGGATTTGTTTGGGTCGAGGAGCAGAGCATGTTGGCCATATTCTCCACGCGGCAGATCCTTCCATCCTTCTTGGATCACGGGAAATCCGCGGGCTCAAAGGTCGAGTTCGCATTGGGGTGGGCAGCATGAAAATTTCAGCTCTGTGGCTCCTGCGCGGCGGCGCGTTTCTGCTCCTTGCCATGACGTGCGCGAGCGGGTGCGTGAATGCCGAGCACGCGCGGGTCAAAGCCGCCCAGCAGGAAAAAGCCCGTTGCGTGGCGACCCAGGGCGAGGACCACCCGGAGTGCCGCGCCCTCGATGCGCGGATCAAGGCGGCCCAGGAGACCTACGAATCCCGTTCGCGCCAGGCCTGGGGTTGCGATCCCGCTCTGCAGGAATGTCCCACGCCGCGCTGAGGACCGCGCGTTCGGGCAAGCTTCGCTCCGGGGACGGGCTTATTCACCCACCATGCGGAGTTCGAGGGGGGAGAGGCGCCCGGTGCCCGCGAGGGAGCGATTTCCGCGGATGAACTCGACCCGGAACTCGTGGCCGGCTTCGTGCTCGGTCACCAGAAGCCAGATGTCTTCCCGGGTATAGATCGGGACTTCGCCCATGCGCACCAGGCGATCGCCCGGCTCGAGCCCCGAGGAGGAAGTCGCCGATGATTTATCCGCGCCTTTGGGGCACCATCGGCCCAGTCACTCTCGGCCGGCACCGGGTGGAGAGGCCGGGGAGCCAAGCTTCCAGCAAGGAGATGGGCATGAGTATTTTCGACCCTTCCGCGGCGGAATTCTGGACTCGCGTAGGCGTGGCCATCGCTTCGGCGGGGCTCATCGGCTTCGAACGCCAGATGCGTGGCAAACCGGTGGGCGTACGCACGAGCATCCTGATCTGCCTGGGAACGTCGATCTTCGTCGAACTCGGGGTGGCCTCGGGCAACGCGCAGGCCGACCCCACCCGGGTCATTGGCCAGGTGGTGACCGGAGTCGGTTTCCTCGGAGCAGGGGTGATGCTGGCACGGGGCGGGGTCGTGACGGGCGTCACCACCGCGGCGGTAATTTGGATCCTCGCGGCCATCGGCGCCTGCATCGGCCTTGGTCACCATGCAGCAGCGCTGGTCTTTTCAGGATTGACCGTTGCACTTTTGATCGGGGTGGGCCTGCTCGAAGGGGGCTTCAATCGTCTGCGGACGGGCGTCTATGCCCAGGAAGATGCGGAAGAGCAGCGCGCGGCAGGCGGCAACGTCAATTCCGAGTGAGGCGGGTCGCCGCAGTGAAGCGATCGAACTGATCTCTTTTGCGCACGGCATCCAGGAGAGCCGATGAATTCGATTCGCCAGCGAGCGACCGCAATGTTTCCTTCGGTCATGCTTACGGTGTTGAGCATGGTTCAGGCCCTGGCATTGGAACTGCTTTGGACCCGACTGAGCGAAAGCCCTTTTCTTTGGGATGGTGGCTGGAACGCAGTGTTGGGCTGGTCCCAGGTTCTGGCGGTGCTTCTCGGCCTGCTGGAGATTTGGCTCTTCTATATAAGCCTTGTGCTTCGTTTGAGCTGGGTGCCCTCCATGTGGGATTCCGTGGTGCCCTTTGGGATCGGAATCATCGAGTTCACCCTGATTGAATTGACTCGTCCCGATACCATCGGCCTCTGGCTATGCACGGCTGCCGTGCTGCTGATCTTCGCGATCCTGGCTGGGCACAGCATTGCCCTACGTGCGCGTCGTCTCGACGAGAACCAGGAATTTTTTTCGAATATCTCCAGGGCAAGTCGTCGCGATTTCACTGTGCCCGCGGTTGCGGGAGCGATTCTCGTTGCATTGGGTGTTTCCATTCAATTGATGGACGAGCAAGGACTGCTCGCCCTCGCCTCCATTGTTTTTGTCATAGGGCTGATCGCTCAGCAGGCTCAGCTGACACGACGTTTCTGGAAGCAATCGATCACAGACGCACCGGAGGAGAGTCCGGACGAAAGCGAAGTGTCCTAGGAGGCGCTCGTCTAGAAGTGACCTTCCAAGCCTTGCTCTCTCACTCGGCCGCGAATATCAGGGAAACGATTCTTGGATTTTTGTATTGCCGTTGCCTACAGCGACCCCCGCCATCTCTGCGAGATCGCAAAAACGGCTGAAGAGTCGGGTTTCGGTGGGATCGTGATTTCGGATCACGTTGTCCACCCGAAAACGCTCTCCACCCCCTACCCCTACACCCGGGACGGGAGGCCGCGCTGGGAAGCGGACTCGCCGTGGCCGGACCCGCTCATCGCTGTAGCGGCCATGGCGGCGGTGACCTCTACGATTCGGTTCATCACGAGCGTTCTGGTGCTTCCCTTGCGTCACCCTGTGCTTGCGGCCAAAAGCGTGGCCACGGCGGCGGTTCTCTCTGGGGACCGCCTGACCCTGGGCGTGGGCGCGGGCTGGATGCGCGAAGAGTTCGAGACCCTGGGACAGAATTTCGAAACCCGGGGGCGCCGCCTGGCGGAATCCATCGAGGTTCTGCGCGCGCTCCTCGCGGGCGGCTGGGTGGAGCATCGGGGGGAATTCTTCGACTTCGACGCGGTGCAGATGAACCCCGTACCGAGTTCAACGGTCCCGATCTACGGGGGAGGCCTCTCCCCCGCGGCGCTGCGGCGGGCGGCCCAACTCTGTGATGGCTGGGCTTCGGAAATTCAGACCCGGGATGAATTCGACGGGATTTTATCTCAGCTGCGCGCCTATCGTTCGGAGTCATCCCGCGCCGAGGAGCCCTTCGGAATCTGTGCCGCGTTGCGCGACGTTTACGATCTCGATGGTTACCGGGCCATGCAGGAGCGCGGGGTCAGCGAATTGATCACCGTGCCCTGGCTCTTTTACGGAGATGCGGGCCAGTCCTGCCAGCAGAAATGCGACGGCATCCGGCGCTTCGCGGATACGATCATCGCGCGCCTGTAGCTGATCCCCAGCTTTTGCCTGCCCCTCAGCGGGGCCTTCCAGGCGGCGTCAATTCGCGGATCAAGGTGTCTTCGAGGAAACCGAGTTCGCGGTTTCGGCTCGGCGGACGCTTGCCTTCGAGCACGGTGGTTGCGGCGAGCCCGGTGAAGACCGAAATCGCGTAGAGCATCAGGTCGATGCTCTCGCGCCTCGAGGCTTTGCTTTCGGGGAAGAATCGAAGCCAGATCCGTTTCCACTCATCGAGCATTTCACGCTGCCATGGGATCTCGAGTTCCGGGGGCAAATTGAGCAGGATCTCGAAAGTCGAGCGGTAATGGCTGCTTCGGAAATGTAGCCAGCTGCGCTCGACGAAAAGCGAGGCGCGCGCCTCGAGGCTTTCGTGCTTATCAGAAGGCGTACCCAGAATGCTTGCAAACGTCCCGAAGGATTCCTCGAGGGCGGCCAGAAGGATGCCTTCCTTGTCGCCGAAATGGTGTTGGACTGCACCCCATGTGACACCGGCCCGGCGGGCGATTTCAGCTGCGGTTGTTTTTTGAAAGCCGACTTCGGCGATGCTTTCGACCACAGCATGCAGCACGCGCTCGCGCGTCTCGGCCCTTCGCTCGGCATGGCTTCGGCGCGGGCGCTCGGAAATCTGTGCAGAAGGGCTCATCGCCGCGCTTCGTCCTCGACGCCGTAGAGCCGTGCCATGGATTGGGAGACGAGGGAGCCCACGGGCAGGGCCACTCCGGATTTGCGTGCGAGTTCCAAGGCCCAGGCGAGATCTTTTTCGGCGACCTTCATGTGGTTCTGCATCAGGGCCTGGAAGGCTTCGCTGTGACGGACCTCCTCGGGAAGTTTATGGCTCGTCAGGTAGCTGACCATCAGATCGGTGAGCTGCCCGTTCGAGCGGCCCGCTTCCTCCAGGATTTCCTGGGGAAGGCCGATGGCCCGGGCCAGTGCCATGGATTCGTAGGCCGCCGCCCATTGGATATAGGTGATCAAATTGATGCAAAGTTTCAGCTTGGCCCCGCTGCCGAGTGGCCCGGCATGAATCACGGGAATTTTGCTGGTCGCTGTGAAATAGGGCGCGGCTCTTTCGACATCCGGCGTTTCGCCCCCCACGAGGTAGGTCAGCTCTTTCTTCTCTGCCCGGGCAGCCCCGCCCGTCACGCAGGCATCCAGCACGGCGATGTCCTTGCTCGAGGCAGCGTCGCGAACGAATTCGGCGGTTTCCGGCAGGACCGTGCTGTGCACAAGGATGATTCCGCCCGCGCTCATTCCCGCGATCAGCCCATCGTCTCCAGAGACAACCGCGCGAACGTGCGCGTCCTCGGGAACGCAAATGCCCACGAGATCCGCGCCCTCGCCCACCGCTCGGGCGTTGGAGGCGGCGCGGGCACCGGCGGCGACGAGTTCGGCCATGGGGGCCTCGTCGATATCGTGGACCCAGGTTTCGAAACCCGCCGGGGCGAGGTGGGCGGCGATGGGCTTGCCCTGGTTGCCGAGGCCGATGAAACCAACTCGGATAGCCATGGAGTCTCCTCTTTTCTGGTTTTCTGGACGTAGACCCTTGGCCCGGGCGCTCTCGGCCCCCTTCGAAGTCCGAAGCAGCGTTGCTGCCCTTGGGAAGGCCCGGCCCCGCCAATCTCGATCACCTCGAACCCTACCATAATTTACATTGCAAGCGAATGGTATATTGGATAGCGTCGAGGCCGTGATCGAGTTCTCCCCCGACGCCAAAGGCAAGTTTTGGGCGCTTTCGCGCCATGCCCATGGGCTCGCCGCCTTCAAGAACGCATCCCGCTTCTCCAACGCCCACGGTGTTTCCAATGATCCCGCCGCTCGGGGGCCCCGGGCGAATTCAGTCGACGTCCAGGGCTTTTCTGGGCTTCCGATCTTGCCCGGTGTCCGTCATGGCGCCTGAAGGTCTTCCGGCACCGGTGCTCAGGGGGGGCTGGCCCCTGCTCGGTCACCTTGCGTCCCTTCGCAAAAATCCCATCGCGCTTTTTCAGCGGGTGCGCGACGAGTTGGGGGAGTTGGGAGAGATCAACTTCGCGGGCAATCGCGTGGTCATGATGATGGGCGAGGAGGCCCAGGAAGCTTTTTTCCGCGGGAGCGATGAACAACTCGATCAGGCCGCGGCCTATCCCTTCATGACGCCTATTTTCGGTCAGGGCGTCGTCTTCGATGGAACCCCGGAACAGCGCAAGCAGGCCCTGCGAAATCAATCACTCACCGCAAAATTCATGAAGGGGCACGCCGAGGCGATCTCGGTGGAAGTTCGCCGGATGATGTCGGGGCTGGGGGATCGCGGTGAAATCGATCTGCTCGACTTCTTTTCCGAGCTGACGGTCTATACCTCCAGCGCGTGTTTGATCGGAAAGGAGTTCAGGGAGGCGCTGACTCCGGAATATTTCCAAGTCTTCTATGAACTCGAGAAGGGAACCGATGCGATTGCATACGTGAACGCCCATCTTCCCTTGCCAGCATTTCGCGCGCGCGATCGGGCCCGGCAAAGGCTCGTAGGCATGTTGTCCAAAATTTTCGAGAAGCGGCGAAACGATCCGAATGCGGCACCCGAACTCTTCGATGTATTGCTCGGCCTCGAGGACGAAGACGGAAAGCCCCGCTATTCCATCGACCAGATCACCGGCATGTTCATTTCCCTGATGTTCGCCGGGCACCACACGACTTCGGGAAGCGCCGCATGGACCCTGATCGAATTGCTAAGACACCCTGCCTACCTGCAAAAGGTAGTCTCGGAACTCGATGAACTCTACGCGGACGGGCGCGAAGTGAGCCACCAGGCCCTGCGCGAAATCCCTGAACTCGAGCGCTCCATACAGGAGGCGCTCCGCCTGCATCCTCCCCTGATCCTGCTGATGCGCAAAGTCGTCTACGATTTTCAATACAAGGGCTATACGATCCCGGCGGGCAAACTCGTCGGCGTTTCACCGGCTGTTTCCAACCGAATGCCCGAATGCTTCCTCGAGCCCGAACGCTATGACCCGAGCCGATACGAGGAGGGACGCGAGGAAGATAAGCAGCTATTCGCGTGGATTCCCTTCGGAGCGGGCCGTCACCGCTGCGTGGGGTCGGCCTTTGCGATGATGCAGATCAAGGCCATCTTCAGCGACCTGCTTCGCGATTATAGCTTTGAGCTCGCGCAGCCCTCTGGGAGCTATCGGAACGATCACTCGAAGATGGTGGTTCAACTCGAGCAGCCCTGTCGCGTCCGGTACGAGCGCCGAAATGCGCCCGCGCAAGCGGCGGGCCGGGTGGCGGAAAGTTCGGCTGAGCCCTTGCCGGCGGGTGCCTACCGGGTTCGCGTCGATCGGGACCTCTGCCAGGGGCACGGTGTCTGCGTCGACGAGGCACCCGGAGCGTTTTCCCTGGACAAGCAGGAAAACAAGGTCAAAGTGATCTTGTCTGGCCTTTCCGGTGCTGATCATGATCGCGTTCAGCAGGCAGTGAAGCACTGCCCCACCCGGGCGCTTTCCATCGAAGAAGCGATCGAAGAATAAGAAGAGATCGAAGAAGAGATCGAAGAAGAGATCGAAGAATAAAATGAAGAATAGAATGAGGAGAAACGATGCCTGGTTTTCCCCGGGATGAGATCGAGGAAATGGTAAACCGCTGGGTTGCGGCCAATGACGAAGCCGGGGAGAGCGGCGATTGGTCGAAGATGTCTTCCTTTTACACCGAAGACGCGGTGTATAGCTGGAACAACGGTCCGAAATGGGAATTCGTGGCTCGCGGCCGCCAGGAGATCCACGATTGGGTTTTCGGTACCGAGATGGCGGGGCTCGATCGTTGGACATACCCCTATATGCGCCGGCTCATCGACGATCAGAAAGGCGAGTTCCTGGGCATCTGGCGCCAGGTGGCGCCGGTGAATGATCCCGACGGCGTGCCCTACGAGATCCGCGGCACCGGCGGAAGCTGGTTCCGCTATGCGGGTGATTTCAAATGGAGCTGGCAACGTGATTTCTTCGACCACGCCAACGCCGGGGCTGTCTTTGGCGCCATGATGAAGAACGGTCAATTGTCGGAGCGGATGCAGGAGAGAATGAAGCTCGGGAGCCGGATGCCGGGCTGGACGCGGATGGAGGAATTTGACTGGTTCTCGACCCTGGAGGACCCGGATGCCTAGGCGAAGGGGGGCAGGATAGAGTGGCCTTGCTCGACGATTACGCCGGTCCCTTCGTGCCGGATGCGGAGCTTTCGAGATTTTCCCGCCAGGCCTTGGCGGTGCTGGGTCGTGAGTACCTCCTGAACGGTCATTTGCAGGATCGAGTGGGCCTTCCCCTGGTCGCCAAACAATTCGGTGGCAACGCCTATGTGCGTTTTTCCATCGACGAGTGGATGGCGGCGAGCCCCGTGTACTCCCGGCGAATGCAGCGCGTCATGGGCTTCGAGGGGAACGATGTCGGAACGGTCTTCAAGAATTTGCAGCTGGATATCGGCGCGCCGCATCAGTTCATGGATTTCCAATTTCAACTCGATGCAGCGGATTACGGCGAGTTCTGGCTGCCCCATTGTGGCGCCTTGCTCGATGTCGAGCCCTTCGGCGAGGAGCGCGTCCGGCTCATGTGCCACGACATCGAGGATCCAACCTTCGACGCCACCGCGGCAGCCGTTAACCCGCGGATGAAAATGCGTCCGATCCACCGGCCGCCGAGGGCATCTCTGGATGCCAAGCCCCATTGCCGATGGTCCGTCTTTATCGATGACGAGGCGGCACCCAACGAACCCCACCCGAATCTGGGCCGGGTGGAGGGCTCTCGCATAGGCGGAATCGCTGTCGCGGACCCCGAAGAGGATGCTGAGCCCGGGGGCTGGCAGGATTATTCCGGCGCCTTCGATCCGCTTTTTCAGCTCGAGGATTTCTCGCATCGGGCGCTGGTGGTGGTCAACCAGGAATTTGCGGTGCAGAGCCATTTGCTCGCGCGCTCGTTCATGCTTTGCGTGGCCCAGCGCTTGGGAGAGGCCCCTTCCGCGGAACTCGGCCGCGCCCAGTGGACGGGAATCGCGGCGCTGACCGCCGAACGTTTGCGGCGTGCCATGAAGATCCAGGGCGAGGGCATCGAGGATGTGGCCAAGATTTTTCAGATCCACCCCTGTTTCCACCCGAGGACCTACCTGGATTTCCGGGTGGAGATCACCGGCTCGCGGCGCGCCCGCTTGACCCTTGCCGATTGTCCAGCCCTGGCCGAAGGCGATGGCTATTCGTGGTTCGCCGGGTTGGGGCCCGAAGCGCATCCCGCCCTGGATGCCATTGCGCGGGCGATCAACCCCCGCGCGCATTGCCATCCGGTTTCCCCTGGCGAGGAAGGCGCCCTGGCCTGGGAAGTGGAAATCGATCCCGCTCGTGAACCCTCGCCCCCCCCAGCCGAGCTTCAGTTGGCCAAAATCAGCCGGGGGGCGAATTTTGAATTCGAGCGGCGACGCCATCTGCGTGTCTGAACCGGCGAGGCTTGACCCTTTGCCAGGAGAAATACGATGAAGGTCCTGGTCACCGGTGCGACGGGTTTTATCGGCTACCACACCGCAGCGCGCTTGCACGCCGAGGGGCACAGGTTTCGTGCCCTGGTTCGCAGCCCCGAAAAAGCC
This sequence comes from Myxococcales bacterium, assembly GCA_014240165.1. GTDB lineage: Bacteria > Myxococcota_A > UBA9160 > UBA9160 > UBA4427 > JAZXM01. Next base: position 134,429 of record JAAZXM010000002.1, read on the forward strand.
AAGCGCGTACTCGGGCCCCTGGATGTTCAAGCGGAGGATCTGATCCAGGGCGATATGACGGATCGGCTCGCGGTGGGGAGAGCGCTCGAAGGCGTAGATGCAGTGGTTCACGCGGCAGCGGGAGTTTCAGTGACGACCGGCCAGACGGATTTTTCTGAGAACCTCCAGGGGACCGAGAACGTGATGGGCGGAGCCCATGAGCGGGGTGTCCACGCGATTTTTATTTCGAGTGTGACCGCGATTTTTGACCCGAAGCGGCCGCCCAGCGAAGCTTCGCCCCTGGTCCGAAGTCGTACGCATTATGGCCGCTCGAAAGCCGAATGTGATGCCCGGGTTCGCGAGCTCCAAGAATCCGGCGCATCGGCTGCCATCATCTATCCACCCGGCGTAGTGGGACCCGATGACCCGGGCTTCAGCGAATCGGTCAAGGCCTATCGATCCTTTTTGCGAGGGACTCTGCGGAGCGAGGGCGGCAACCAGATGCTCGATGTCCGGGACCTGGCCCAGCTTCTGGTGGCCATGCTCGAGGCGCGCAGTTGTGGCCGAGTTGTTGCCGGCGGGCATTATTTCGATTGGGACGCTTTCACCGACCTGATCGAAGAAATATCCGGGGCGAGGATCCCCCGGATCGCGGCCCCAGGTTGGGTCCTTCGCCTGGCGGGCCGAACCCTCGATCAGGTGGCGCGAATCACGGGCAAGGCGATGCCCATGACGGGTGAAGGCGTCGAAATTGCGACTCGCTTTCCACGCATGACGGATTCAAAGTTGGTTTCCGATTTGGACATCGTTTGGCGCGAGCCCGACGCGACGCTCAGGGATCTCTATCGCTGGTTCGTCGAGGCCGGGAAATTGCCGGCTTCCGCCGTGCCGGCGCTCTTTCCTCCGAAAACAAGCCCTCCCCTCCCGGATTGAGCGGTTTGCGGCTCGAGGCCAACGCACGGGGGATTACCCTCCGCCCCGGCTTCTCTCGAGGTTGGCTTGGGAGAGCGGGGGCGTGGGCTAGTCTCATCTTTCACCGCGCCTAAAAATCAGGATGAGGCGAAATGGGATGACCGGTGGCCAAAGCCGCTGGGGGGAGGTCTGCAGCCAATGCTTCGCAAGAGTCTCTTGGTGGGCTCCGCGGTTTTCCTTCTGATCCAACTCATCCCCTATGGGCGGAGTCACACCAATCCCAAGGTCGTTTCCGAACCCCGGTGGGACTCAGGGGCGACGCGGTCGCTCTTCTTCAAAGCGTGCGCGGATTGCCATAGCAACGAAACCACCTGGCCTGCCTACAGTTCTGTTGCGCCCGTATCTTGGCTCGTAACCCACGATGTGGAAGAGGGACGTTCGCATTTCAATGTCTCCGAGTGGGGGCCTGAGAGCGAGCATGGGGATGACGCAGCGGACATGCTCGCAGAGGGCGAGATGCCGCTGTGGATCTATCTCCCCTTCCACGCTGAAGCGCGGCTCTCAGCGGGCGAGAAGGAGAGCCTGGTCCGGGGCTTGAGGGCGACTTTCGAAGAGAACGACAGCCGATCGGGTCAAAAGGGCCATGGCCACGATGGTCACGACCACCACGGCCACGACCACCACCACTGAGACCGCCCGCTTCGCCGCCAGCCCAACCGGGCTGGCAGGGCTCGCCGAGTGGCTGGGTAAGGGTGGCCTTGGTCCCTCTCTGAGGTTCTGTCGGCGGGAAGCCCCGGTAGGCGAGGGAGAAGAAAGGTATTCTTAGCCGCTGGATGTCAGACGAAACCTCTCCTCTTTCCGAAGCCCACGATGATGACTCGCCGGTTTCCCTTGCGCCGGGAAACCGGCTGAAGGCTGTTGCGCCCTGGCTCGGGGCAATTGGGATATTCGCCTATCTCTTCTGGGATGTTCCCTTCGACGAAGCCTGGGAAGCCGCTCAGAACGCGCGCCTGGATCTCTTCGTTCCGGAAATTCTGGTCGCCGTGATCTTCTGGTTTCTTCTCGACTCCCGGGCCCTCGCCTACCTGTTGACCCGCTTCAACACCCCGGTGAGTTGGCCGGAAGCGCGGTCGATTCGGGGCGTGACCTATCTCGTCACGGTACTCAATTGGAATGTGGGCACCGCGGCGATCGTATTACACCTGCGCCGATCCAAGAACGTCCCCGCGCTGGAGTCCACGAGTTCGCTCTTCTTTTATGGGAATTGCGATGCCCTTCTCCTGATGGGCTTGACCCTGGTGGGCGCGACGGCGTTTTCTGATTCGGCCACTCTGGAGACGATTCGAAAATTCGCCTCGATCGCGTTCGCCGTCCAGTTGGGCCTCTTCTTTCTATTGGCCGCTTCATTTCCAGCCTGGGGCTGGCTCGGCAAGATGCGCAAGGCGGCCCTGGTACGCAGCTATCGCCTGGCCACCCTACGCGATTTCTCGATCGTGCTCGGCATCAAGTTTTTCTACTTCATGGGTTTTTTGTGGATCTTCTGGGCAGGCAGCCATGCGTTCGGAATCGAGATTCCCTTTTCGCTCGCCATGGCGTCGGCTCCCGCCATCATGATGGTGGCAGCGCTTCCTATTTCGCCCGCGGGCCTGGGAACCCAGGCCGCCGCCATGGTCTTCTTCTGGTCGGATTACGGCGAAAAGGCCGAGATTCTTGCTTTCGGCATGGTCTTTCCCATTGCGCTCACCCTGGCGCGTTGCCTGCTCGGCCTTCCCTACCTCAAAGATCTTCGCTCCCTGCGCCAGGCGGATTGACGCGCGCTTCACCCAGAGGAGATTTGGCATGATGACTTCGAAGCTTCAAGGCAGTGTCCTCATTCCCTCGCTTCGCTTCCACGATGCCCCGGCGGCGATCAAGTGGCTCTGCGAGGTGTTCGGTTTCGAGGAGCACCTGGTGGTGCCCGGTGAAATAGAGGGAACGGTTGCTCATGCCGAATTGGTGATGGGAAACGGCATGGTCATGTTGGGTTCGGCAGAATCTCACGGAGGCAATGCCTTTGATCGCAAGGTCAGGCCCGCGGCCGACTTGAAGGGCAAGACCAACCAATCGATCTACGTTCGGGTGGATGACGCCGACGCGCACTATGCCCGGGCAAAAGCGGCGGGAGCCGAGATCCTTCTGGATATCGAGGATCAACATTACGGCGGGCGCGGTTATAGTTGTCTCGATCTCGACGGAAACGTCTGGAGCTTCGGAACGTTCGACCCCTGGAAGAATGGATAGCGCCCCTTCGCCGGCCTGATCGAGCCGAGCCCGGTTTGCTGCTTCGAGCCCGGGTGGCCCTGGGCTCGCGATTCGAATCGCTCCGACTCTGACTTCAGGCTTCGGCGGGACGAATCGGAAGCACCGCGCTCTTTTGAACGGTTCGCAGCGCGAAACTCGAATGCACCCGGGCGACGCCGGGCAGCCGGGTCAACTGCTGGCTGTGGATCCGCTCGAAATCCTCGGTGTCCGCCACCACGACCCGGAGCAGGTAATCGAATTCCCCGGTCATCAGGTAGCAGTCCATCACTTCGGGAACCGCCCGGACCGCGTCCTCGAAGACCTGCAATTCGTCCTGATCCTGGCGCTCGAGGGTGATGCTGACGAAAACAATCCCGGATAGACCTGCTTTATGGGGGTCCACCCGGGCCGAGTAGCCCTCGATCAGCCCCTCATTCTCCAGCGAGCGGACCCTTCTCAGGCAGGCCGACTCGGACAGGTGCACCCGCTCGGCCAATTGAACGTTGGCGATGCGTCCCTCGTGCTGAAGCTCCGCGAGAATGGCTCTGTCGAAATTGTCCATTTGACGCAAGATATCACCAAAATAAGCATAGATCTAGACAGAAAATGCTGTATATGGTCCATAAATCATTGAATTCGCAAGATAAAGTTCTGATTGGTCGCGTAAAGTTGTGTGGTCTGGTGTCGCGACAAACCCCGCTTCGGAAAGGAATTCGCCATGAATATTGGAGTCCCGAAGGAGATCAAGGTCCACGAATACCGGGTGGGGATCGTGCCCTCGGGCGTGCGCGATCTGCTTGCCGCAGGCCATCGCGTTTGGGTGGAGACGGGCGCGGGGGAGGGAATCGGTTTTACCGATGCCGACTATGTCAAAGCGGGCGCACGCATTGCCGCCGACGCCGAGGAGGCCTTCGCGGCCGGTGATCTGATCGTGAAGGTCAAGGAACCCCAACTCGAGGAGTGCAAGCGGCTTCGTCCCGATCAGGTTCTGTTCACCTACCTCCACCTGGCCGCCGACCCGGACCAGGCGGCGGCTCTCTGCGAGTCGGGTGTGACCGCAATTGCGTACGAGACAGTGACCGCCGCCGATGGTTCACTTCCTCTTCTCACGCCCATGAGTGAAGTGGCCGGGCGCATGTCGGTGCAAGTCGGGGCGGCGAATCTTCAGAAGGCGGCAGGCGGTCTTGGGGTATTGCTCGGCGGCGTTCCCGGTGTTGCTCCCGCGAAGGTCGTGATCCTTGGAGGCGGGGTTGCGGGAACCAATGCCGCCGAAATCGCCGTGGGCATGCAGGCCGATGTTACGGTGGTCGATCGTTCTGCAAAGCGGCTTCGTGAACTGGCGACCCAATTCGAAGGCCGAATCAAGACAGCGTATTCAACTGAGGATACGTTGGATCGCCTGGTGGTTTCTGCCGATCTGGTTATCGGCGCGGTTCTTATACCGGGGGCTACGGCGCCTCGACTGGTGAGCCGCGGAATGGTCAAGCGCATGAAGCCTGGCTCTGTTCTTGTCGACATTTCGATCGACCAGGGCGGGTGTTTCGAGACCAGTCGACCGACCAGCCATGCAGAGCCGACATTTGTCGTCGACGACGTCGTTCATTATTGCGTGAGTAATATGCCTGGGGGCGTCCCGCGGACTTCGACCTTTGCACTCGCCAACGCGACGTTTCCTTTTATCCGGGCCCTGGCGGATCACGGCTGGGAAGAAGCCTTTGCTCGAGACGCTCATCTCGCGGCGGGCTTGAACGTGCAGGCAGGCAAGCTCAAGCACGAGGCGCTCTTGGGCTGAGCGCGGTTCGCGAAAAAAACAACGCCCATCTCGCGTACGTTTTCTTCGGGCTGGTTTCCGCCTGTTGATGAATTGTCTTTACCGGCTGCAGGGGACGCATCAGTCCGCGAAGCTCGGTCGACCTGCCCTCGTGGTCGCGCTCAAGGACATCGACTCTGTTGATGCCCTTGCCTGGCCCCGTGCTTTCGAATGCGAGATTTCGGAACAGTCGCCGAGGGCGACCCGCTTGCCCTCTCGCTATGCGGCGCCCTTTCACCCGCTGCTTGTCCTCCCTGCTCGCCCTCCTTGCTCGCCCTCCTTGCTCGCCCTCCTTGTTCGTGCTCCTTGTTCGCGCGGGTGCGAGTTGTGGCGGTGAGGCCGAGCAATGTGATCTCGCGGCCCTGATGGGGGGCGCGGGCCACCGGGAGGATCCGAAGCCTCGTCTTTCCCAGGTGCAAATGGAGCGCGCCAAGAAGCTTTTTTAACGGGGACTTATGCCCCTTTTCAAGAAATTGCTCGATCTGGTGCTTCGCGCTTATGGGCAGACCAGGCCGGTCTGATGGGGCTGGATCCGCTTCGGCGCGCGGGCGCCCGGGGCCGGGGATGACGCGCCCGCACCGGGTGCGGTTTAAGTTGAGTGCGTCCGGCTACCCTGGGCTCGGTTTGGCCGAAGGGGGCTTGTGTCCGGCTCCGGGTTCCCTGTTCGGGCTGTCGATCCGATTGCCAGGAGACCGCGATGCGAATTCAGCTTGAGAAGCCCAGCTTGAAACGCGAAGAGGAGTTCATTGCGGCAACCCGGCGTAGCCGCCGATTTTTTGCGGGTTTTGTCAGCCCGCCTTCTTCGAGTCTCGACTACCGGGAGTATGTGAAGCGGTGTCGATCTTCGAATTGTGAAGGCAGGCTGGTCGTATCATTGGAATCGAACGAACTGCTCGGTGTCGTGAATTTGAACGAGATCGTTCGTCGGTCTTTCCAGTCGGGGTTTCTCGGTTACTATGCTTTTTCTCCTCACGGTGGCCGCGGTTATATGCGCGAAGCGCTGCAGGGTTTCCTGGTAGAGGTGTTCGGAAACCTTTCCCTTCATCGTGTCGAAGCCAATATCCAGCCCGGGAATGAAAAGTCGATCGAATTGGTTCGGTCCTTGGGGTTCCGTCTGGAGGGATTGTCGCCTCGCTATCTCAAGATCGCCGCTCGCTGGTGTGATCATGAGCGTTGGGCACTTCTTGTAGAAGATTGGAAAGAAGCCAAAGGAGGGTCAAAGAAGTGATTCTTGAGTCAGTGATTTTAGACGTGAGGGCGGGGGAGGAAAAATCCTTCGAATCGGCTTTCGCGGAAGCCCAGAAAATTGTGGCCGCGATGCCAGGCTATCTTTCACATGAACTGCTGGGATGCATTGAGACCAAAGGAAGGTATTTGCTTCAAATTCGCTGGACGGATCTCGAAGCCCATACGGAGGGCTTTCGGGGTTCGCCGGAATATCAGCGCTGGAAAGAGCTCCTGCATTCCTTCTACGAAATCTTTCCGACCGTCGAGCACTATGATCCTATCCTTGGAGGAGAGTGAAGGCTCCAGAGAAGAGTTCTCAAACGGGTCCGAAGCGGGGCGCGATTAGAAAATGCGCGCTTGCACAACGGGGCTGTGTGTCGTGTACTTTGCGTTTGCAACCGATCGAATCGAGAGAGCGAAGGGTCGTCAGCCAATGCGATCCGAAGGAGGAAAGACATGAGTGAAAGTACGATCGCAGCCAATCTGCCCGAATGGATTCGGGACCACATGCGGCGTTACCTGGAAAGCGACGGAAGTGATGGCCATATGTGGGATGCCGCGTCAGCCGGCGGTTCGGGCGTCTTTCCGACCCTGCTGCTCACCACCCGAGGGCGGAGTTCGGGCGAGCCGCGGATGCTTCCCCTGATCTACGGCAAGAGCGATGCGGGGCACGTCCTTGTCGCCTCCAAGGGGGGATTCCCCTCGCACCCGCTCTGGTACCTCAACCTGGTGGCGGAACCCGAGGTGGCCGTCCAAGTGGGAGCGGAGAAATTCCGAGCTCGGGCCAGGACCGCCGAGGGAGAGGAGCGCGCAAAACTCTGGGACGCCATGGTTTCGGTCTATCCCCCCTATGCCGACTACCAGGCTCGGGCCGATCGCGAGATTCCGGTGGTGGTCCTCGAGAGCCTTGGCTCCGGCGCCTGATCGGGCAAGCGGGTGGGCGATCGCGTTGGCGCTGTCGCCCGCAGGGGCGGCCATCGACCGATTCTGCGTTCGCTTTTTCGGCCACTCTCCCGTGGTATGGATCTTTACGCGATCCGAGGGCTCTGCCTATAACCGGCCCCTCCTGCTGACCACAAGGGGGCGGAAGACCGGGCGCCCGCGAACCGTGGTTCTGCCCTATTTCGAGAGCGCTGGGGGATCCATCGTGTTGGTGGGCTCCCGGGGCGGAATGCGGATCGACCCCCATTGGGCGCGAAATCTCATGGCTTGCCCCCAAGCCCGCATTCATCTGCGTCGGCGGGAGCGGGGCGCTGCGGTTCGGCTGGCCGAGGGCGACGAGCGTAGCCGTCTTTGGGAAACAATCGTCGAGCGCGCGCCCATATATGGCACCTATGCCGAGCGGGCCGCTCCCTACCGGACGATTCCGCTCTTCGTTCTGGAACCCGAAAGCAAGGGTCCCGCTTTCGCGGATTGAAGCGGGCTGCGCGGCCCGGCCGGAGTGCGGATTGGGCCCGGCCTGTGCGCCCGGAGCGGTTAGACTCGTGCTCGGCCCCGCGGCTCGTGGGGCCCAGGGTGCTGAACGGGAGGAAGCTTCTTGGAGTTCTATCGCACGCCGGATGCGCGTTTCGAAAACCTTCCGGACTACCCCTTCAAGCCTCATTATCGGGAGATTCCGGCCGAGAGAGACGGCGGGGATCAAGTGCTTCGGCTCCACTACGTGGACGAGGGAAGCCCCGACGCGTCGCCTGTGTTGATGCTTCACGGCGAACCCACATGGTCTTTTTTGTATCGGAAAATGATTCCGGTCTTCGCCGAAGCAGGTCACCGCGCTATCGCGCCCGACCACATTGGCTTCGGTCAATCCGACAAGCCCGTCGAAGGCTTTGCCTACTCGTTCGAAGCACACGTCGACTGGCTTCATGCTTTTGTTTGTGACCTCGATCTCAAAGACATCACATTGATCGGCCAGGATTGGGGCGGTCCCATCGGCATGGCGGTGCTTGCGCGCGAGCCGCATCGCTTTGCCCGGGTCGTCGCGGCCAATACGATTCTTCACACCGCAGAACCCGAGTTGGAGGGCCGCCTGACCTGGGCGAACCATGGTGTGGGCGACGCCGATGTTCGGGTCGCCGAAGGCTTGCTCGATTGGATGACCTTCAGCCAGCGCACACCCGATATGCAGGCAAGCGGAGCGGTTCAGGGGGCCGTGATGAAGCCGCTTTCGGCCGAGGTATTGGCCGCCTACGACGCCCCTTTCCCCGAAGAGCGGGCCAAGGCAGGTCTTCGGCAATTTCCGATCCTGATCCCCGTGACCCGGAACGACCCTGGCGCTGCCCTCAACCGCGCCACCTGGAGAAGCCTGGCTTCCTTTGATCGGCCCTTTCTGACGGTCTACGGGGACTCCGACCCGACGACAGCGGGTTGGGAGGCGATCTTCTGCGAGCGTGTCCCGGGAGCCCAGGGGCAGCCGCATTCCCGGCTGGCGGGTGCAGGCCATTTTCTCCAGGAGGATGCGGGGGAAGAGTTGGCTCGGCGTGTTGTCGCCTGGATGGAGGCTGATGCGGGTTTGCCGGGTGAAGGATGAGCGAATTCCCAGAGCGCGGTAGTCTGGTAAGAGTTGAAGCAGTCGGTTCTTGGCTTTTGGGGGGGAAATGGAAGATCTGAAGCCTGAAGAGGTGGACGAGCTCCATGGGGAGCTCCTGGCGCTGAACGAAGAGTTGCAACTGCTCGTCGCGAGTTCCGAATCGGACAGCCGCCCGGTGGATCTTGATCAACCCATCGGCCGACTCTCGCGAATGGATGCCATCGCACAGCAGAAGATGACCCAGGCCAATCGCCGGTCGGCCCAAATGAGGATCCAAAGGATCCAGACGGCGCTCATCCGGATCGCCAATGGCGAATACGGAAATTGTCTGGTCTGCGGTGAATTGATCGGCTTCCGACGTCTCAAGGTGCAGCCCGAGGCCCCCTTCTGCATCGCGTGTCAGAGTCAACGGGAGGGCGGAACCTCAGCTTCGCTGTTGCGACCGTCGGGGCGAGGATGAGCGCGTCGTCCCTCTTTGCGCCAACGCGCTTGCCCTCGAGGGGTGCGCGATGGGTCGCTTGAAGCGGGCCATTTCCATGGTGCCGGCGCTGATGGCCTTTACGTACGCGCTGGTGGTGGGTCTTGATGCAGCCTACATAGGATTGGTGGCTGCAGGTGATGCCCTTTCCGGTCACGGATTCGGCCCCGGGAACGAGGAATGGCGCTTCAGGTCGCGCGGGCATTATTTCTGGTACGGAGCTGCAGTTTCTGCCGGGTTCACCCTGGTGGGCGTTGTGCTCAAGAGGTTGCTGGCTCCGCCAAGCGAGAGCAGTTGATCTGCTTCGCTCGATCTCGCTAGCCCGCTTCGTCCGCCCAATCACGAAGTATGGCGCGATCGTTCTCGTTCAATCGCGCCGAGGGGTGCAGCGGGAGGTAGAAGAAGGGCGGCATTTCTTCATCGAGGACTTCCTCCCAAGCCTCTTCGATCATGTCGATTTGTTCGTCCTCGTCGTAGCTGTCCCACTCCGAGAAGTTCATGTGGTCGCGTGCTTCTTCGATATCGTATTCGACCAGCCAGGAAGCCGGAGCGATATAGCCGTACCAGGGCCAGCGGCTCTGATTCGAGTGGCAGTCGTAGCAAGCGCGCTCAAGGATTTCGCGAACTTCTTGCGGCGCGGGAATCTCGGATTCGACCGGAGGATTCTCACGATTCACAGGCACCGCTTGCATCGCGAGAAGGGCAACGCCCAAGGCGGCGAGGATTTTGCTTCGTGTATGCACAACGCAAACTCTATAAGAAATCTTATGGGGTGGTGGGCCGGCGTCGAAGGCAATCTGCCGGTAACGCGAGTGCCGTGGGCTCGTCTCAGGTTGACGGCTTTGTTGCGAAGCGCCCTCCGGCGGCGATCCAGCGCTTCATGACCCCCCGAGCTTCTTCGGGATTGTAGAGATCCTCTTGATAGGACCAGAGCCCATCCCCCGCGTATTCGAGGATTGTGACGCACCCGAAGCGGTAGATTTCGTCGCCTCCTGCCGGGTCCGGCAGAACCTGCCAGGGGTAGTAGACCACTCGGTTGCCGCTGATCGCGTGCCAGCCTACGGGGAATTCCATCATGGGCACTGGTGCCATGGCCTGGAGGATCGCCTCTCGGATGGCGTCCCGGCCCCGGAAGGTTCCCAGATGGTGCTCGACCCAGACGCAGTCAGGGGAGTGGAGGTCTGCCCAGGCGCGCCAGTCGCCGCTGTCTCCGACGGCGACGAAGTGTCTCCATGCTCTCTCGACTGTTTCAGTGCTGTTTTCTGACAAATCGAAGCTCCGGTTGTCGTGAAATTGCATTTATTAGGCAGTTCGCCCGAGCGCGTCGCGGCACTCGGAGGAACTAGAATTCGAGCGGAACACGATTAATATAGTCGGCCTGTATGAAAAACTGGGGGATATGTTAGGGTTTTGCCATGCCCCCCAGGCAAACCACGAACTCACTACTCGGTTCGAACTCGAATGCATCCTGCGGCAGCTTTATCTGCTCATGGTGTGGCCTGCAGATGGGGTCCAATGCTTCCGCGGGTAGCGCGTTGATCGGGTCGATCCATACACAGGCAACAATGAACTATGGAATCTGCCGAGGTTGCCTCACCCCCGCTTTGAGCCGCCTCGACAAGTCGGACACCATGACCCCGTCCACACGCCGTGTTCGTCGACCAGACGTAGTGGCGGTTGCGCCCCGTCGCTGAAATCTTGCGCTGGGTCGGGGTTCGACCAGGGGCGAAGAAGCAAGCCCTTTTACGCATAGGGCTCGGGTTGATCTCTGCGTTTCTCTTTTCGTGCGCAGGTGCAGGGGCAGGCATGGAGAGCGTGAGAACCGTCGACGGGAAATTGCGTGGTTGTCCGTCGTCGCCGAATTGTGTTTGCAGCGATTCTGATGGGGCCAGTCATTCCATCGAACCGCTTCGCTTCCAGGGCGATGCGGAAGCGGCTTGGGCGGCGGCCCAGCGCGCTGTGCTCTCGATGCCGCGTACGCGAATCGTTCTGAGCGAACCCGATTATCTCCACGCGGAGTCTCGGAGCGCCCTGCTTGGATTCGTCGACGACCTCGAACTCCGCTTGGACGCTGCCGAGAGGCTGATCGCCGTTCGCTCGGCATCCCGTTTGGGCTGGTCCGATATGGGGGTCAACCGCCGACGCGTGGAGACTCTTCGAACGAAGTTGGAGGCCGATGGGTTCTCTCCTTGAAGCCATTGGGGGCCCCGCGTCTCGCGGCCAAACGATGTTTCGCCCAACTGGCGATGACTCCAAAGGCTTGACTCGCAACGGACCAGGGGCGCCCGCCCGCGCCGGACGAAAGGAAGCGGGCGTGGACCCGCCCTCGAAGTTCTGATTTGGACCGAGTCCCCGAACCGGAATTGATGGATGACGTCGAGCAGGCGCGTGCCTATGCGGACGCGGATTTCGAAGCCCCCCACGCGCATTTCACCGCCCTGTTGCGCGAGGAATTTCCGGATCTGGCACAAGCCGGGACCGCCCTGGACCTGGGCTGTGGTCCAGGGGATATCAGCTTCCGGTTCGCCGCCGCCTGGCCGGGGTGGCGGGTGGATGCCGTGGACGGTTCCGAGGCCATGATCGCCCTGGCGCGGGGCCGGGCGGGCGAAGATCCGGCTGGATCGCGAATCCGCTTCGTCAGAGCGATGCTGCCCGCGGAGGCCCCCCCGGCCGAAGCCTACGACCTGGTCTTCTCCAATAGTCTCCTTCACCATCTGCCGGATCCGCAGATCCTGTGGTCATCGATCCGGCGCTACTCCCGGCGGGGTGCTGGGGTTTTCGTCATGGACCTGATGCGGCCGGGGAGCGAGCACGAGGTCGAAGCTCTGGTGGAGCGCTACGCCGATGGGGAAGCCGAAATCCTTCGTCGGGATTTCCGGCTCTCGCTTTTTGCTGCCTATCGTCCGGACGAGGTCCAGGATCAACTCGAGGCTTCGGGTTTGGGGGCGATTCGGGTCGACGCTATTTCGGATCGTCATTGGATCGCGCGGGGGCGATTCGATATCTAGTAGTCTTTGCATCTGTCCGCAGCCCAGATATTTGGGCAATCTCGCGTGACGATAGGGGAGGGGCCGATCATGAATCTCCAGACAGTGGCTCGCTGCGTCGTTTTCTTGACGCTTCTTGCCGCCTTTGCACAGGGTGCCGCCGCCGAAGTCGCCGAGACCAAGGTTCTGGGCGTAGGAGATACAATGGAGGCCTTCGCACTCAAGGACCAGAATGGCAATGAACACCAACTCGATTCGGGTATAAGCGTCGTTCTTTTCAGTCGCGATCGCGCGGGGGCCGGCGTCATGACCCGTTCGATGGAGGGCCGGGACGGCGATTTTCTTGCGGAGCGCGGCGTGGTCTACGTGAACGATATCAGCGCCATGCCGCGTGTGGCCGCGGCTTTATTCGCGCTGCCCAAGATGCGTACGAGGCCCTATCCGATTTTGCTGGACCGAGAGGCCGAGTTGACCGCGCAATTTCCCGACAAAGCGAAATTCGCGACCCTGGTTCACCTCGACTCCCTCGAGGTCACCGAAGTGGAATACGTGAGGGAGGACACAGCCCTCGCCGAGCGACTCGAAGCGCTCCCGGAAAAAGACTGAGTCGGGAGCGATAAGAGTCCTGGTTTGAGTGACTTGCGCGCGGAAAGAATGAAAAAGTTTCTTGCCGAGGCGATCGGAACCTTCGCTCTCGTCTTCGTGGGTACCGGGGCCATCGTGGTGGATACCACCAGCGGCGGATCGGTGACCCATCTCGGGGTCGGGCTGTGTTTTGGCCTGGTGGTGATGACCATGATCTACGCGCTGGGCGACGTGTCCGGCGCTCATTTCAACCCGGCGGTGACCTTGGCTTTCTGGCGAGCCCGGCGCTTGCCCGGAAGTGATGTGGGCCGTTATCTGGGCGCGCAATTTTCTGGGGCCATGATCGCGAGCGCTCTGCTCCGACTTCTCTTCCCCGGGCTGGACGATCTCGGATCCACACGTCCGTCGGCGGGCTTGCTTCCCGCGTTTGTCTTCGAAGTGGTCCTGACCTTTTTCCTGATGTTCGTGATCCTGAGCGTGGCCACCGGAGCCAAGGAAAAAGGGATTGTCGCCGGCCTCGCGGTGGGGAGCGTCGTCTGCTTCGCCGCAATTTTCGGAGGGCCGATTTCCGGGGCATCCCTGAATCCGGCCCGCTCTCTGGGACCGGCGATTTTTTCCGGCACCGCGGGTAGCCTTTGGCTCTATTTTCTCGCTCCGTCCATCGGGGCTTTGCTGGCGGTTTCGGCCTGTCGTGGGGTCGGCGAAGATGGCTGCTGCCGCTAACGGCCGCGCCGTGGCCACGGTCGGGGGCATGCCCCGACTTCCGGTAGCGAGTACGGGAGGGTTCGCTCTCCCTATTTCCGTTGGACTTGCGGCGGAAGTACGGCATCTGCGGGTGAAGAAGGGCCGGATTTTCTGTTAGCGTTCGGCCTTGCCTCGGAGACGGGAACGGAAAATGCGGGGGAAGGCCGAGAACCGGCCGCACGGGTTGGTCGTTCAAGATGACCGTCAGGGCCAGGGGAACGCGAGTTCGAGATACGGGCTCGCAAGCCGAATCAAGAGCGCATAGGGAGTCGCTATACCATGGCCGATACAATGAGGGTCAGCTTCGATCTCACCCAAACCGATCTCAAGCATTTCCGGCGCGTCATGCGGGAGGTGCGCGAGAAGCACAGCAAGTCGACTGAAACCGAGATCATCGCTGCCTGCCGGCTGCTCATCGAGGGCATAGCCCAGACAGACTCGCCCGATTTCGTTCGGGAGCGGGTGCAGAAACTCGAAGTTCTGATCCGCATGCTCGAGGACTCCGAGTGGGCGCTTTCGGGAAGAGATCGAGATCGCGTTCTGCGGGGCATGTCGTATTTCGCTGAGCCCGATGACATGATTCCCGACAAGGTTCCGGTTCTGGGTTTTCTCGATGATGCCATCATGGTCGAACTGGTCGTGATGGACCTGATCCACGAGATCGACGCCTACAATGATTTCTGTGAATACCGCGACCAGCGCGCCGCACGTGCGGGCAAGGGCGAGGACCCGGCCACTCGCGCACAATGGATCGAATCCCGACGCCGAGCACTCCATAGCCGGATGCGGCGGCGCCGACAGCGACGCAGGAGCCGCAGCTCGAGCGGCGGAGGCGGGCTTCGCCAGTTCTACTGGTAAAGCCTTCTGTTTAGAGGGTCGCGTTTGCGAAAAAGCGCAGGGTGCTGTGCCTGTGACTTCGCCTGGGCTGAGCCTTGCCCGGTCGCCAGAGGCCGGGTCCGCTTCAGGTGAGCCGGTAGTCCACCATGCGGTCGCCGTCGAAAAGGAAATCCCCCGACACGCTTTGGCCGGCGAGCACGCGGGGTAACCAAAGAACGTCGTCTGCCCACATTTGCTCGTAGGGGATCGAGTCGATGGGCGTCCAAAGCGGAGTCGCCTCGTCGGATTCCTGAGCTTCGCCGCGATGTGCGCTGGCCGTGAAGACGTGAACGTGGATCGAATAGCCGTCGAGGAATTGAAAGCGAAGTTCTCCCCGGGGCTGGAGGTCCGCGGGCGTGATATGCACTTCCTCCTCGACCTCCCTCACCGCACACGCCTGGATGGTTTCGCCCTTTTCCTGGCGGCCCCCCGGGCCGGTGATCTTCCCCGCGCCCAGGCCGCGCTTCTTGCGGATCAGGAGCACCTGGTCATTCCGGGTGATCATGGTCAGGGTCGCGGTATCGACGGCCCGCCATAGCGCCCAGTCGATGTCCTCGACAGTTTTGAGCCGACCGGTGCCGGGAACCGTCATCGCGGGCCTTTCGGAACTTTTCTGGGTCGGGCACCGATCTCGCATCCGCGGCGCATCGGGCCGGAGGGGTTTGAGGGGGGCGATCAGTGGCGGCTTGCGGTGAGTGCCCCTTCCACCGCTGGGGCCGGGGCCAGTATGCCGCAGGTTTCCGTCCAGCGAGTTTTCCCCATCGCCCAGGGCGGAAGGCGAAATTCTGTCTTGCCGATGGCCAGGGAGAGGCCCAAACTGGGACGCGATCGGCGCCGGTGAGCCGCAGCCGAGTGGGGGATATAGAGGGTTGTTGAATCGATGGGCCGCGGCCCGTTCAGGCACGGCCTCCCGCCCGGCGTGGCGGGTCTCCTCATGGCTTCCCGCTCTGTTGATGGCCGCCCTTGTGGCCGGCTGCGCTTCGAAGCCCGAGCCCCCTCCCGAGCCGCTTCCCCCGAGCCAGCACGTCCCGGTTCTGGAAGCCATCGACGCCTATTCGGCTGAACACCCGGTCGACTTCGACGATCCCGTCTGGAGACTGCGGGTGCCTCGTCCCCCAATCGTGCGCTTCGACCCTGCCCGCAGCTATTACTGGTATCTCCAAACGAGTGAAGGCGTCATCAAGATCGAGTTGAAGCCGGAGTGGGCACCCCGGCATGTCTCCAGCACCATCTACCTGACCCGCTTGGGTTTTTACGACGGCCTGATCTTCCACCGCATCATTCCCAAATTCATGGCCCAGGGTGGCGACCCGTTGGGAAGCGGCATTGGCGGACCGGGCTTTCAATATGCCGGCGAGTTTCATCGTAAGGCGAAGCACTCGAAAAGGGGCGTTGTGAGCATGGCCAACTCGGGGCCCCGAACCGATGGAAGCCAGTTTTTCATCCTCTTCGACGCGGCGGATCAGCTCAACGGCAGGCATACGGTCTTCGGACAAGTCGTCGAAGGTTTGGGGACGGTGCGTGCTTTGGAGATGTACGGGACCGAGAGCGGAAAACCGCGCAAGCAAGTTGTCATCCGCCGGGCCGAGGTGCGAGTCGAATGAAGGATTTGTGAAAAAACTCGCACGAGCCGCGAAAAACCCCTCCGCCAAAATGCTTAATTCTTCATCGCCTCTTTATGGTTCGTGGTGTACGCTGAGGCGACTTGGGGGGCGTTGGGAAAGCATGATGACAGACCCGATATTCTTGCTCCGATGTTTGGACTGTGATTCCGAGGAAAAGCTCAGCCGGCTCTGGCTCCGGACCTCCATCGAAGTAGAAGTGGCACGTCGTTCCGAGGTTCATCACTACGTCGAGTGCATGAACTGTGGGGCTCACCTCAAGAGTCGCTACCGGGACGCCATGGAGAGCGTCGATGACGACGAGTGGAAACGCTTCGTCGGTGACGGCTCGGAACTCGCGGCTTCCCTGCCGCCGGGACGTGTCCGCCTGGTCTAGGCCAACTCCAGGTCGACTCCAGGTCGACTCCAGGTCGACTCCAGGTCGACTCCAGGACAACCCAATCGGGAGGCTCCCGATTTTACCCGGGAATCCCGGCCCATCGGGGCTTTTGCGTTACTCGTCGTTCGCGTAGAGTCGAGTTTCCCGATGAAGTCGAGCGAAACCTATTACTTCGATCATGCTGTGGGCGACCGGAATCCGAGTCCGCCCTTCCACTGCGGTGAAGCGGGCTTTATCTGGATCAATGCCCAGGATTTCGTGGAAACGGATTGGCGGTTCCAGGTTCCGTCGAACTCCCTTCACGCGCTGCACGGCCACGGTGTCGTCGATCGCCTCAACGACCTGGAGCAGTTGGCCGGACCCATTGGAGGCGGTCAGGACGCGGCTCTCGCTCCCAGCGCGGCCGAAGAGGCTTCGCGCGTATTCTACGATGCGGATCGGATGACCTATGGCCAGCTGCACGACCTCTTCGTAGCGGAGTACGAGGGCGTCGAGTACCGGATTGTCGTTGATAATCGTGAGTACCAGAGGACGCTCTCCAAGCTTCAATTCCTGAGTACCACCGCCGCACGCCACGGCCATGGCCTGAGGCTTCGTCTCTAGTCGTGGGCGGCAGGAACCGCTCGGATGTCGGCCTCACCATGCGACATCCCCTCGAGCGGGCCGGGCGATGGTTCAGGAGGTTGCGCCCGGTGGAGCATCACGAACCCCTGGGCCGCGCGCTCCTCGATCATCTCGAAGGCCGGCCCGATCGGCCCATCGAAGTCTCGCGCAGTGATGGTATTTCCTACACGATCGATCGCCGTGAATTCTTTTCGGTGCAAGGCCCGCTGCAAGCATTGGACATCAGAGCGCTGGGGGAGGCCCGGGGCCGAGTGCTCGATATCGGTGCGGGTGCGGGCCGTCATGCGCTGGCCTTGGAAGAATTGGGTCTGGAGGTCCTGGCCCTCGATGTCTCTCCGCTTTGTGTCGATGTGATGCGCCGCCGAGGCGTGGGTGATGCGCGAAGGGTCGATGCCTTCGAACTCCGCCGGGAAGATTTGGGCGACTTCGATACGGTGCTCTTCCTGATGCAGAGCGCGGGAATCGCGGGGAGTGTTTTCGGCTTGGAACGTTTGTTGCTCTCACTGCGCCCGCTCTTGCGACCCGGTGCCCAAATCCTGCTGGATTCGAGCCCCCTATTGGGTCAACCCACGGGCTCCAGCGCGGTTGCCGAAGGCATCGACGTGCGCTTTTCGTACGACGGGTATCGCGGCGAAAGCTTCAGCTGGCTCTATCTGGATCAGGAAAGCTTGCTCGAGGTTGCTCGAAACCTCGAATGGCGTTGCGAGATTCTCGAGTGCGTCGAGGGGGGCGAGTACCTTGCCCGGCTCGAACCCCCTCGCCCCTAGACCCGGGCGCGGATCAGAAGGAGCGGGGGTTTCGGCGGCTGGCCCGCTCGACCACTTCGTCCAGGGTGACGGCGTTCAAGGAAACCAGAACGAGATCGGCGCGGTCCATGGAAACGCTACCCGTCATGCGATCGGGCAGGGAAATACAATAGAGCCCCGCGCCCTTGGCCGACTGAATCCCTCCAGGAGAGCTCTGAACCGCGATACTCTGGTCGGGAGGGACGTCCAGGGCGTCGCAGACCGAAACGTAGATCTCCGGGTCGGGCATTTTTTCTTCGACGTCTTCGGCGCAGCGAATTGCGTTGAAATGCTCGCGCAATGCGAGTCGCTCGAGATTGCTCTCCACCCGGTTCCGCGGGGCGTTGGAGGCGACGCCGAGCAAGAGCCCGATCTCATTGGCGCGGTCGATGAAGGCGTTGACACCGGGAAGCGGAGTTTCATCGGATAAGAGCTCCGCCTTTCGTTGAGCGGCCCGGCGGCTGAGTTGCACTCGATCCATTCGTTCCCCGAGCTGACGCTCGAGCTGGCTGCAAGGATCGATTGGCTTCTTTCCCAGGCCCTCTTCGTCGGACTCGGGCTCTTCGGGCATCTGGGTCCCATGAGCGGAGTAGATTTCGTGCCAGGCCTGTCGTTCCGCGGCTGCGGAATCGAGAGTCAGGCCATCGAAGTTGAAGACCAGGGCTCGAATGGGTGTCGTCCTCCCTTCCGTAACGGCGCGATGGCAAGAAATGCCCCGTGAACACTAGCGTCGCCCCGCGATGCGGGGCCACGCTCCCCGGGGTGATTGGGCCGCTTGGCCGGAAATTTCGGCCGGGTCCGAGGACAGTCGCTCACGGATCGCCCCCCGCTTCGACTCCCGTTTCAGCTTTTCCTGGATCGCCTACATTTGCACCGAGTCCATCCCGGAGGCGCACCATTCCTACTTGGCTCATGCTTCCCATCGCGATCGCCGCGGTTCTGGCGATCTTTTTCACCACGCATCCAGGGCGACGCCTTGCCCGGCGGATCCGGCTTCCAATCGGGCGCGCGAGCCGGGTTCCCGCGGAGGACCGAAATTTTATGCTCGAAGCCTGCGGGCAGGACAAGCGCGAAGTCGAGCGACGCCTGGAAGCCGAACGCGTGCGCTACCCCGGTTTTGATCCGCCGCAATTATATCGGCGGGCGATTCGCACAGAAATCCGTCGTCGCCAGGAGGAGGGCGGCATCTAGAGCCGTCCATGAGCCCCGTCCCAGCTCCCCAAGGAGGGAAGTCCCATGCGCTTTGCTCGAATTCTTCTCGTCGCCAATGGAGCGGTTTTCGCTCTCTATGGCCTGGCGTGTCTCGCATCGCCAGAGTTGGTGGCGGGATATGTGGGAATGGAACTCCCCGGCCCCAGCGCCCTGGCCGAAGTCGCGGCCATGTACGGCGGGCTCCAGGCCGGGGTCGGTTTTCTCCTGCTCTACTGCGCGCTTCGGACCGAGCGCATAGGCCAGGGGTTGGCGCTGATGGTGATTCTGTTGGGCGCGCTTGCCCTGGCGCGAACCCTCGGGCTTCTCATGCACGGCCCCTCGGCGTATAACTTCGGCGCGCTCGCCTACGAGAGTGTGACCGTTGCGCTTGCGTTCCTGGCTCTCCGCTCGCTCGGCGGTTCCCGGGTGGTGAGCTGAGGATGCTCGCCATTGAGCCCGGGAGGCCCAGGGCCCTTTCGCGCCGTTTCGCGGCTTCGTACTCCGCTTGGAGTGGCTGGGGCGTGTGGGGAGCGGCGCTTCTTTTGGGCTTTGCCCTGGCGTGCGGAACGCCCCGGGGTCTCCAACCCCGAGAGATTCCTGCTTCAGCCAGCGACGAGTGGTACGCGCACAATGGGCCCCTGCTGGCCGAATATTTGAAGACGCTGCCGGCCACTGCCATCGGCAAGCCCCTCAAGGGAATTCGACTCGCCGGGTATTCGAACGATTCCCGCTGGCTGGAGGGGCAGACCTACCTCGGCGCACCGCCCGGGCTTCCGGAGGGCGTCGAGGCTCGTCTGGTCGACGACGGCACCCGGGTGGAGGCGTATCTCTGGGTGAATCCGGGCGCAGCGCCCTACGCGCTCGAAGCGTGCGAAGCGGGGGAGCAGGAGGGAATTCGCGCCCGCCGAGCGGGCGGGGGAGTCCATGCTTGGACGAATCTCGAGGCTGCGCACGGAGTCGTCTACACCGCGTGTCCACCCGAGGCTTGGATTCCGGCCTCCGCGCCTTCCCGGCAACCCGATCCGGCGCGCTCCGAATCCGGCTGATCTAGGGCTTGGCGTTCCGGCTTGCGCGGTCGCGCCGGATCTCGTCGGAGAAGTCCATGAAGGTCGACAGCGTTCCGGCGGGCATGCCCCCGCGCCGGGTTCGCTCGACCAGGGCGAGAAATTCGTCTTCGGCGGTGTCGCGTTCGGCCTCGAGAAAGGTCACGCGATCGCGAATCTCGAAGAAGGGTTCGCCCCGGGGATAGCGACGCACCCGTGCGTGGGTCAGAAGCACCTGCGCGGTGGCGACGTTGTGCCACGCTCTCCGAATCCGTGCTTCGGCGTTTTCGAGTTCGGCGATGACCGGAGTCCAGCCCGTCCCCTCGACGGGTATGGGCTCACCCGGCTCCTCCCAGTAGAGCGGGGGGTTCGGTTCGGGAATACGCGAGCCGAGGTATCCGTCGGCGCTCGCCCCGCCGGCAAGGCCGGCAGCCATCAGCGTGCCGACCCCCAATGCGGTCAGCAGCCCCACCCGGGACTCGGGGAGGTGGTGGTTGCGCCCGGGTTGTTTCCGGGATGACGCTGGCATGGGCGGAAATCTCCTGGGCCCCGACTGGCCCGGTGCGTTGATCTTGTCTATCGATTCTTCCGTGACCCGGCCTCGCGTGCAATGCGGCGAAGCCCTTTGATTGTCTCGGGCCCCAAGGGTTCTTGGGGTTTCGTCTATCTCTGTCTCGCGAGGCTGAACCCCGACCCGAATGGCTGATCGAACCGTTCTGCGTTTTCGCCCGGTGTGGGGTTCGGCTCCCGTCAGAGCGATTTTAGGGCTCTGTTTGCTGGCCTGCTTCGCCGTTGCCGCCTGTGACCCCTACAGCGAGGTGCGCGACGGTCTGAATCCCGCTGATCGCGAGCGCTTTGCCCGGGGACAACGCGCGGCGACCCCCTGCGCCACCTGTCACGATTTCGCGGGACAAGCACATAAGGTAGGACCGCCTCTGCTGGGTCTTTTCGGTCGCCGAGCGGGCGCCATCAAGGATTTTCCCTATTCGGCGGCCTTCCGGCAGTCTTCGCTGGAGTGGAACGACCGCAGTCTGGACGCATTTTTGGCGAATCCCCAGGCGGTTATTCCCGGAAACCGGATGCTTTCGCCCCCAATGACCGAGCCCGGCGCGCGGTCTGATTTCATTTTCTTCTTGAGAACCCTCGACCGGCAGTCGATGGATACCGGAGCCGAGTCGAGTTAAGCGATTCGAGTTTTAACCCCGCGGGACAATCCACGCGCATGAATTCGGGCTATATACCGGGGCTGCCGTAAAGGTCGAGACGCGGGAATTCGGGCAGAAGGACTCGCTTCGAGTTGGGTCTAGCCCTCTCGGCTACGGTAAGATCCGCCTCGCCCGAAAGCGGGTGCGAGTAACCCGCGCGGCCTTCCCGGCCGTCGAGGTCGCCAAGGTCATCGAAGTCGTTTGACTGATCAGTGGGGGGACGATGGGCAAAATCAAGATCGCGATCGTGGGCGTTGGGAACTGCGCGAGTTCTCTCGTTCAAGGCATTCAGTATTACGCCGACAAGGGCCCGGATGATTGTATTGGTCTCATGAATTGGGACCTGGGCGGATACCTGCCAAGCGATCTCGAGATCGCCGCTGCTTTCGATGTCGATGTTCGCAAAGTGGGCAAAGACATTTCCGAGGCCATCTTCGAAGCGCCCAACTGCACGACGGCGTTTTGCCCCAACGTTCCGAAAACGGGTGCCCGGGTCAGCATGGGGTGCGTTCTCGACGGCGTGGCGGGCCACATGGCCGAATACGCTGACGAGCGATCCTTCCTCCCTTCGGACGGCGAGGAGCCGACCCAGCGCGAGATCGTCCAGACGCTGCGGGATACCGGCGTTGAGGTTCTGATCAATTATCTCCCCGTGGGCTCGGAAGAAGCCGCACGCTTCTATGCCGAGTGTGCTCTCGAGGCGGGAGTGGCGCTGGTCAATTGCATCCCGGTGTTCATCGTGAGCGATCCGGCCTTTGCCCAGCGTTTCGAAGAGCGGGGCCTGCCCATTGTGGGCGACGACATCAAGGCCCAATTGGGAGCCACGATCACCCACCGGACACTGACGGATCTCTTCGCCAAGCGGGGCGTCAAGCTCGACCGGACCTACCAGTTGAACACCGGCGGCAACACGGATTTCCTGAATATGCTCAACCACGACCGCCTGGCGAGCAAAAAGAAGTCGAAGACCGAGGCGGTCCAGTCGGTCGCCGCCACGCGGATGGAAGCCGAGAACATTCATATCGGCCCCAGCGACTACGTGCCCTGGCAGAACGACAACAAGGTCTGCTTCATCCGCATGGAGGGCAAACTCTTCGGCGATGTGCCGATGAACTTGGAGATGCGGCTCTCGGTGGAGGATTCGCCCAACTCCGCCGGGGTGTCCATCGACGCGATCCGGTGCGCGAAGCTGGCGCTCGACCGCGGGGTTGGAGGCATTCTGCACTCGCCTTCGTCGTATTTCATGAAGCATCCGCCGCGCCAGATCACCGATGATGATGCCCATCGCCAGGTGCAGGAATTCATCGCGGGCACCCGGGACAACTGAGACCGCTCGGGTGCAGGGTCAGCGCTCGCGCTGGCTTCCTGTCGGGCGCGAGTTCAAGGCTCGATTCTCTCGAGGGGATTTTGCCTCATTGCCGGATTTCGAAATCCGCGGACTCGCGAAACTCTCCGGGGGCTGGGTCGGTGTCGAGATCAACCCCGTCCACCCGGGCCGAACTGGGGCCGCGATGAACGAAGTCCACCGCAGCCAGGACCGCGGCTTTCTCTCCCACGAAGAGGGCTTCGACCCGGCCATCGGGCAGATTGCGCACGAAGCCCGACACGCCGAGCGAGACCGCATAGCGTCGCGTCGACTCGCGAAAGAACACGCCCTGGACTCGGCCTCGGACGAGCACGTGTGCTCGAAACTCTTTCATGTGCGCCTCGTGAAAGCGAGTATTCGCAACGGGCGCGCACTTTTCAATCCGCAGGTTTACGCGAGGCTGGGCGGCGTAGAGCGAAAGCCGGCGGCCCGCGGCTACGGGACCCTGCAGCGGTGAGGGGGCCGCGTTAGATGGAAACCGTGCATCCCACGCTGATCTTCGCCTTGGCGCTGGCGGCCGGGGTATTGGCTCAATCGGTGGCTCGCCACCTTCGCCTGCCGGGCATTGTGCTCTTGCTGGCCGCCGGGATTGGTCTCGGGCCCGATGGCCTGGGGTGGGTGCGGCCCAGCGAGTTGGGCGGCGGGCTCTACGCGCTCGTGGATCTCGCGGTGGCGGTGATCCTCTTCGAGGGCGGGCTGAATTTGGAGATCTCCCGCTTGCGCCGGGAGCAGGCCGCGATTCGTCGTCTGGTCACCTGGGGCGCGGGCATCACCCTTTTGGGCGGGACCCTGGCGGCGCGGTTGCTGATGGGTTGGGGCTGGGATCTCTCGTTTCTTTTCGGGAGCCTGGTGGTGGTGACCGGCCCGACCGTGGTCGGGCCCCTGGTCGCCGAGTTGAGGCTCCGCCCCCGTGTGGCAACGGTCCTCGAGGCTGAGGGGGTCCTGATCGACCCCATTGGGGCCATCCTGGCGGTGCTGGTGCTGGAGATCACTATTGCGCCCGGTCTCGACACCGTGGCGGCTGGCGGCTTGGGGCTCGTTTTGCGCCTGGCTTTCGGGGCGGGGGCCGGGGTAGCGGCGGGGTTCTTATTGGCCCGCCTGCTGGCGGTTCGGCGCCTGGTGCCCGAGGGACATCAGAATATTCTGGTGCTCGCCACAGTGTTGCTGCTTTTTGAAGCCTGCAACGCCTGGGTGGCCCAGAGCGGAATCATGGCGGTCACTATTGCGGGGGTGGTCGTGGGCAACCTGCGAACGCCCGTGGATCGCGATCTGCGCGAGTTCAAGGACCAGATGAGCGTGCTCCTCATCGGCCTTCTCTTTATCATGTTGGCCGCCGGGGTTCGCTTCGAGGAGGTACGGGCTCTGGGGGTGGGCGGATTGCTGGTGGTGGCCTCGCTGGTTCTCTGCGTTCGGCCGCTCCAGGTGTTCCTGGCCACCCGGGGTTCGGAACTTTCTCTTCGAGAGCGCAGCTTTATCGCCTGGGTGGCCCCGCGCGGGATCGTCGCCGCCGCCATCGCGTCCATTGTCGGACGCTCGCTCGAGAGCGCTGGCGTGGACGGGGGCGTGGAGTTGAGGGCGCTGGTCTTTCTCACCATCGCGTGCACCGTGGTGGTGACGGGGCTCAGCGCCGGCCCGGTGGGGCGATGGCTCGGGGTTCGCCTGCCGGGGCGCGATGGGGTCGCGATTTTGGGCGCAGGCGCGCTGGGCATTGCACTTGGAAAGGCGCTGCGCGACGGGGGACGTGCCGTGACGTTCCTGGATTCGAATCCCCATAAGAGCCGTGTCGTGGAAGAGCTTGGTTTTCCAGTGGTTTTCGGCAATGCGATCCAGGAGAGAACGCTCCAGCGCGCGGGCTTCGAGGCCGTGGAGACCGCCGTCGCGCTGACGGGGAACAAGACCCTCAACGGCGTTTTCGTCAACCGTGCGCAGGAGATCTTCGGCGTTCCACGGGGACTCGTGGCGGCGACAGAAGTCGACGGGGGGCTGGTTTCCGAATTGGTCGAACGCGAGGCGGCCGATGTCATTTTCGAAGGTCACCACGATATCGACCGCTGGGATTCGCGTTGGCACCGAGGGGACGTCGACGTCATCCGCTGTGGGTACCTTCCACCGCCCGATGAGAATTCCTCGGCGTCCGCCGGTGACTTCGCGGGGACGGGGAGCGGGGAGCGCTTCGTCATCCTGGCCCTGGAGCGGGATGGCTTGCTCCGGCCGATGTCGATGAATCTCACGCCCCGAGAGGGGGACGTGGCCCAGGTGGCGATTCACCTCCCCGAAGCCCGGGAGGCCGTGGCGGTGCTGGAAGCCCTGGGCTGGTCTGTCGCCCCCGGGGCGTCCGAGCAGTCGGGGTAGGGGCTGGCGCGGCCTGGCTGAGAGGGCCCCCGAAAAGCGTGGATTCTAAGGCGCTCTGGCTTGCACCCGACGGCTTTTCGGTGTGGGACCTCGATCACTATTGGGGTATTCGCCACCCATGGCGAGAACTTGTAGGCACACCAAATCCTCAGGAGACTTCAATATTGCAAACTTATCGCTTCCAATCCTTTGGAATTCCATGGTATAAAAGTTGGGTTGGCCCGGATGCGAACTGGCCGACAACTGTCTGGGAAGACTTGGGAAATTGGGGATACGGCTATGGCTGGGATGGATTGCTGCCTCTGGGAAGCAGGAACACCGAACTCCCGTGGAAATTATTTCGAAAACAATCGGGCCGAAAGAGCGCAGCACGCCCAGTTAGGCGCGGCTCAGCGCTCGGTGAAGCATGCGATCTTCGGGGCGACGAAGGGGTCGCGAAAGTTAGGCTTCACGCTTGCCCTGCTCGGACTCGTGCTGTGCATGGGGACGCCCCGTTCCGCTTCGGCTGCGCCGATTCTTTATGATGTCACGGGTGGCAGCGTCAGCATTACGGTTCTTGTGGGCGGTGTGGTTGTGGGTTCGACGATCAGCCCCGGTCTCTCGGGTTCGCTCACCTTGGACGCCGCGGCGCAGACCATGGACTCGCTCAACCTGATACTTGATCCCAACATCGCGCTGTTGCTTTCTTCGCCCTATGGCGGGTACGACGAGATCACCATCGAAGCGGCTTCGTTGACGAGTGATGTCGGATTTGGCGAGATATTGCCTCCCAGTTCCGGCAGTAGCAGCTACACGGTTTTCGTGGGTCCGCTGACGGTCAATGGTTCTTGGGGAGCAACAGACAGTTCGGGAACGAACCCAGTTGTCAGCAACGTTCCGATTACCTATCCGGTCCCGTCCCTGAGCGCGGTCGTGAACACGTCTCCGCTGGTTTCGATTGTGGGTGTGACCCTGAACGCCCTCGACGGGGCCACGTACGGCGAAGCGTCCGATCTCACGGTTCTGGCCAGCTTCCAGGTGAACTCCGTGGTGCTGATTCCCGAACCGGGGACCGCCCTGCTGGTGGGTTCCGGGTTGTTGATCCTGGCCGCCAGGCGCCGCCGGCTCAGCTGAACTTCTCTTTCGGCTGGGTTCTCTCTCGTCCGGGTTCACCCGCGGCCGAGCCCCCTGTGAGCGGCGAGGAGTCGGTGCAGCGTGAAGCCTCGCTTGGGCCTGTGACCGCGACGTCCAAAGGTTGAAGGCGGCCGCTGTTCTATTACGTTGTTCTATAGTGGCGACGCCTTTTCCGGGCCTGTGGAGAAAGTGTGCCCAACTTCGACCCCATCCCTACGGGAGTCCATCTCACGCCGCTGGATGCGCGCTTTCGCGAAGATCCGTACCCCGTATTGGCAGAATTGCGCGAGCGGGATCCGATTCATTACGACAAGGTCTTCAAGCAGTTCATCTTCACCCGGCACGACGATGTGATGGCGATCCTGCGGCATAGCGAGATGTGGTCGGACCCGCGCAAGGCCACCCCGGGCACTTTCTCGGCCGAAATTCTGGGGGCCGGCGACGATGAACCCTCGATGCTCCTGATGGACGATCCCGATCATCGGCGCCTGCGCGATTTGATCAAGCGTTCCTTCACGCCCCGAGCCGTGGGCCGTTGGCGAGAGCGGGCACGGGCCGTGGCCGAGCGGGTCATCCACGGAATCGAAGAAAACGAATTCGACCTGATGGAAAAAGTCGCTGGCCCGATCCCCACAGTGGTGATCGCCGAGATGCTGGGCATCGACCCGGAAATGCACGAGCGATTCAAGCAGTGGTCGGATGCGAGCGTTCGTGGGGCCTTCAGCCCCATTCAAGATCCCGTGGATCTCGCTGCGGCCGAAGAGGCCCAGGCCGAACTGGACGCATTCTTCCGCGGTGAGATCGAGCGAAGACGCCGCGACACCAGCGACGACCTGATCGGTGACCTCGTGGCGGCGGAGGCCGATGGCGATCGGCTCAGCGAAGACGAAATCGTATCCACCTGCAACCTGCTTCTTCTTGCGGGCAACCTCACCACCACCGATCTGATCGGGAACGGCGTGAAGGCGTTTCTCGATCATCCCGCCGAACTCGCGAAACTCCGGGCTCGCCCCGAGTTGCTATCCAACGCGGTGGAGGAGGTGCTTCGATACGATTCGCCGGTGGTGAATTCCGGGCGCATCGCCCACGAGGACATGGAGATTGGAGGCGTCAAAATCGCCCGGGGCGAATCGCTCGGGGTCAGGCTCGGCGCGGCCAATCGCGACCCCGCCGTATACCCGGATCCAGACCGCTTCGATATCGAACGCGAGGACACGCACCACCAATCTTTTGGTGGCGGCCGCCATTTTTGTCTGGGCGCACATCTGGCCCGGCTCGAAGCCCAGGAGACCCTCTCCGTGCTCTTCGCTCGTTTCTCCGAAATGCGCGCGTCCGAGCGCGGCCACGTGTACGCGGCTAATCCCTCCTTCAGGGGTTTCGAGGAGTTCTGGGTTCGGGCGGATCGCTGATGGGACTCAGGGCTTCGTGGTAACGCCCAGCGGAATCGACGGCTCTGAGGGCCGAGCCCTTTGGGCGCGGGCGGACCGGGTGCTTCCCGGCGGCGGCATCTACCTGTCCCGCAGCGCTCGTTTCGCGGGCGAGGGCGTGTTGCCGGGTTTCATCGCGGATGCCCGAGGCTGCCGCGTGACCGATGCCGATGGCCGGAGCTATCTCGATTTCGTGTGTGCGAACGGCCCGAACCTCTTGGGCTACGGCCATCCAGGGGTGGAGCAGGCCTTTCTCGCCCAGGCGAGCAAGCCCGCCAGTACGAATTTCTTCTCTCCCGTGTTGATCGAATTGGCCGAAGCCCTGGTGGATCGTTATGACGGTTTCGATTGGGGCGTTGTGGCCAAGACGGGCTCGGAAGTCGTGACCCTGGCGTGCCGGGTGGCGCGCCAGGAGACAGGGCGTTCACTCATCCTGGCCTTCGAGAGTGCCTACCATGGCTCGGATGCCGAATTGGCGCCGGGCCTGCCCTCGCCCGGGCCTGCGGACGGCCGTGTGCTCCGGGTTCCGTGGAACGATGCCGCGGCCCTCGAGCGCGCGTCCAACGAGCAAGAGGGAGAGATCGCCGGGATTCTCCTCAACGCACTCGACCAAACACCGCTTCGTCCCACGCGATTCGCCGCCCCCGAATTCGTTGCCGCCATCGAGGCCGTTCGTAGGCGCTCGGACGCCGTGTTGATTCTCGACGACGTTCGTCAGGGCTTTCGCATGCATCCCGAAGGAAGTCATCGGGCATTGGGGTTCCAACCCGACTTGCTTTGCCTGGGCAAGGGGCTGGCCAACGGCCACTCGGTTTCGGCGCTGCTGGGTCATGACGGCTTGCGCGAAGGCGCCCGGGGCATCGTGTTCACCTCTTCCCTGCATTTCGAGCAACCCCCCATGCGCGCCTCCCTGGCGACCTTGAAAGCCTACGACGAAGAAGGTGCCTTTCAGGCGATGACCCGGGCCGGACGTCGCTTGGAAGCCGGGTTGCGGAAGGCCGCCGAGGAGACGGGGCATGTCATCGACTACTCGGGACCACCCACGATGCCAAGCCTGCTCTTCGAGAACGATCCGGGTCATACCCGGCTCGTGACTTTCGCCCGGGAGGCGGCAAGGCGGGGCGCAATCTTTCACCCCGTTCTCAACTGGTTTCTTTCGGCCGCCCACGATGACGCAGCCATCGATGAGTCCCTGGAAATCGCCCGGGCGGCCCTGGAGGCAACGCCGTCCCTGTCTACGCCGCCTCCAGAACCGCCGCCTTCATGACTTGGAACTCGCTCCCGTCGCGATAATCGAACGGGAGTAGTTCGGCAGGGGGGGCGCCGTTTTCTTTTCGATCACGTCCCAGAGTCCCGTGCGGCAGACTTCGTCGTAGACGCTCTCTTCGATATCCATGACTACGGGTCTCCCGGACATGGAGTCTTCGAAGCGGCAGATGAAGCGGTACACGAGAACTTTCTTCGTGGGCGCCTTGCCCCCGAGTTCACAAACGACAGTCGTCTCCTCGCTTTTTTCCCTAAGCAGGTAATCGAGATCAAAGGCCATGGCGAAGTCACCCAATTTCCGCATCCACTTATTTCTCGATAGTTCGAGCTCCATTTCATAGCCGTAGAGCGTCATCCACTTATCCATCATTTCCTGCATGCGAGCGACAGTTCTGACATCAGTTCTGAATTTCACCATGTCTGTTCTCCTTTCTTTTTTTGAATTTGTCCTTTTTGACCTGCTTGGAATCGAAATTTTTTTAGCCTCGGGCCCCATTTGGCTTCTCGCCTCGCCCGAGAGTTGGCCGCCGAGGCGGCCAACGGGAAGTTCGGGCGAGGAGAGATGCCTTTTGGACGCGCTATCTGCGCTTTGGAGTCAGGCCCAGCCCGGCGAGCCCCAGTCCGACAAGAAGTGCCGTCGAGGGCTCGGGGATGGCTTCGATCTGCCCGCCGAAGGAGACGCCGTAGTTCACGTGTCCCTTCTCGAGGTCGAGTTCGTGAATGGGCAGGAGCGTGGTGAAGCGCACCAGCATGCTCGGATTCGGGGTGCCTACGAAGACAGAGTCGAAGAGGTAGGAACTTCCGTCCCATGTCCAGCCGGGGAGCGGATCCGGATTCCCGTTGGGCGTACCCGACGTGAGGATGGCTTCGGACAACCACGGCTGGGTGATCACCGAGTTGGTGGAATCCCGGGCGACCAGTCTGAGCCACTCGTTGGTACCCGCCGAGCCGCCTTCATCGAGGTCACCGATGCTGAGCAGGGAATGGGTGGCGAGGGTTCCCGGGGAGAGCGTATCCCCGTTCAGCCCACTGAAATTGAATGTATTCAGCCCCGAACTTCCGGATGAAATGCCGCTCCCCACGGTGTGCTGGAAATTTCCCTGCCAGGGAGTTTTCATCGTGAAGCCCGCAGGCGGATCAAAAACTTCGAACCCGGGGTTCAGGACATCCGGGGTGCGATAGCTGGTCCAGGTACGGGCCAGGTAGAACGGATCCGGGTTCGGGCTCGGTTCGATGACGTGGGGCCCGCTGCCCGTCAGCGGAACCGGAACGGCCAGGGCCGAGGGAGCCCATGCTGTGATCAGACACGCGCAGGCTGCCAGGGGTGCAACAAAAGAGGACCCGCGCAGCCGGGATCGGAAGCCCTGCCCGGGTCGCCGCCTTCCGGAAATCGAAAGCCCCAGCAGACCGAGGCTCATCAAGAGCGCAGTGCCGGGCTCGGGCACCACCGTTGCGATGATGCTCCCCGAGGAGGGCTCGTTGGGCGTTCCCAGGGCGGCCGAAAAGTCCCCGACCAGGCCCACCGAGGCGAGGAAATCCGGCGTCAAGCCGAACAGGTTCGAATAGCCGTCGATCACAAAGGTCCAGGTCTCGCCGGGTTCGAAGATCAGGGGAATCGTTCCGGTCTCGGTGCGGAGCGGCTTGTTGAATCCAACGTTGTCGATCTTGAACGCCGCCTGGCCATCCACCAGGCCGTCGATGTTGGAGATCGACGTTTCGGGATCCGAGACGTACCAGAGATTCGAGAACGAAAGGCCAGTGGTGTTCTTGATTCTCAAGAGAACCTGGTTCCCCGGCACGTCGGGATCTGGCGGCAGGGCCAGGCATGCTCTCTCCTTCCCGGGGGCCCATGAGGCCGAGATGGTTTCGTCGGGGGGAAAGCCGAAAGTACCCAGCTCGTCCACCGGGGCGAATCCCGCCGCGCCCGGCGCGAGGCCCAGGGGATCGCAGGAAGGAAGGTTGCTGGGCACGACATTGACGGGCGTCGCCAAGGCGGGGGCGCCCAGGAGCAGGGCGGCGATCAGGCAGCCCAGGGCTGCGCTGAGGCTTGCCGGGCGGCGTGGGAAGAACGGTCGAGGGGTCTGGAAAAGCGTGATGGGGGAGTTCATGGGGTCATCTCCTGGGGCTACGGGGTGCAGCGTTGAGGGTTGATGACTTCCACTAGAGCAAGCCGTGTACCAAGTTCTTAAGTCTTTGTTTTTATTAACTTTTCATCCTTTCTGGCAGATGAGTCGAAATAAATCCGTAATGCTGAATTGTCATTCTCTTGTGGGTTTTCTCTCATAAGTCCCTAAATATTTGATTTAGAAGCTATATTTGACCTGTCTCAAATTGTTTACTGTAAATTTTGAGAGACTTTTGCTGCTCACCGTCGAGGTGGATGCCATGACGAATGCCCAGAGAGCGAAGACCCCCTCTTCCGACACCCAACGCCTCGAAGTTCTCCTCGAATTGTCCCGGGGCTTCGCCGCGCGGACGGACCTGGAGGAGTTGCTGCCCTTGGTGATTCGTCATACCCAGGATGTGTTGAATGCCGAGGGGTGCTCGCTGCTGCTGATCGATCCGGCCAGCGAAGAACTCTTCTTCCCGGTGGCCAGCAGCCTGCGGGAGGGGGTCGACACGCGTCTCCACGACTTGCGCTTTCCGGCATCCCAGGGCATTGCGGGCCAGGTGATCCGAACTCGAAAGGGGCTGGTGGTCGACCAGGTCTCGGAAAATCGATATTTCAATCCCGGGGTGGATCGCGTGACCGGCTTGCAGACCACCAGCCTGATGTGCGCCCCCCTGATCGGCCGGGACGATGTCTTTGGTGTGATCGAGGTGATCAATAGCCGGGCTGGGGGGTTCGAGGACGCGGACCTGGAATTTCTCGAGGCGCTGGCTCCCTCGGTGGCCTTGGCGGTGGAGACCGCGAGAGTCATGGGGGATCTGCGGGATGCCAAGACGCGGCTCTCGGGGGAGATCACCGGGCTGCGGCGTGAGCGTTTGCACGCCGATTCTTTTCCCGAGATCGTCGGGCTCAGCCCCGCGATGGAGCAGGTTTTTGCCCTGCTGGAAAGCGCCGCCGATTCTTCCATCTCGGTTTTGATCCAGGGCGAAACGGGCGTGGGCAAGGAATTGGTCGCCCGGGCCGTCCACAACCATGGCGCACGTAAGGACGCTCCCCTGGTCGCGCTGAACTGTGGTGCCATGCCCGAGTCATTGCTCGAGAGCGAGCTCTTCGGTTTCGCCCGCGGCGCCTTTACGGGTGCCGATCGCGAAAAGCCCGGCCTCTTCGAGGCAGCGGATAAGGGCACCCTCTTTCTCGATGAAATCAACGCGATGCCCCTGGATCAGCAGGCCAAGCTCTTGCGCGTCATCCAGGAGGGAGAGTTTCGCCGGTTGGGTGAGACCAAGAGTAGAAGCGTGGATGTGCGCTTCGTATCGGCGAGTAATGCGGATCTCGCCGAAGAGGTCAGGAAGGGTCGCTTTCGTGAAGATCTCTTCTACCGGCTCAATGTCTTTCCCGTCGAGGTGCCACCTCTGCGTGATCGCCCCAGTGATATTCCCCTGATCGCCAATGTGATTTTGCAGAAGATCCGCGAGCGAACCGGAAAGAGGATCGGATCCCTCGACAGTGAAGTGATCGATATCTTTGATCGCTACGCCTGGCCGGGAAATGTCCGTGAGCTGGAAAACGAATTGGAGCGCGCTGTGGCATTGACGCCCGAAGGGAGCTCCATCGGCCGCGAGTTTATTTCGAGCCGGGTTGTCGAACAATCTGGGGACAACCCCGAGGCGGGCAAGGATGCGATGTACAAGCGCGGTAGCCTGCGGGAGGCCCGCCAGCGCTTTGAGCGAGACTTTCTGGCTTCGGTGCTTCGATCCCATGGAGGCAACGCGACCCGGGCCGCCGGGGAATTGGGCATCAGTCGCCAGATGTTGCAGCGAAAGATTCGCGAGTGGAAATTGCGGGAAGCCTCGGAGGATTGAGCCGGCTGTCGCCCTGCTCGCCTCCGGGCGCGGAGCCAGCTGCTATGGTGGCTTGATCGCGCGCTTGCGAATCCACGATACGAGAAAGGGAAGAGCCGATGTCCAGAATCACCGGAATCAGAGCAGGGCTAAGCAGAGCAGGGCTAAGCAGAGCAGGGCTAATCAGGGCAGGTCTCGTTGCCGCGCTTTCGGCGGTTTCTCTGCTGCTTGGCACCGCGCCCGATGCGGGTGAAACCGAGGTCATGGTCTACAAGACCCCCACCTGTGGTTGCTGCTCGAAATGGATGGATCATCTCGAGGCCAACGGTTTCGAGGTCAAGTCGAAGGATCTCAAGAATTTGAGCTCGGTCAAGCGCATGAACGGAGTGCCCACGCAGCTGTCTTCGTGTCATACGGCCATCGTCGGCGGTTATTTCGTGGAGGGGCATGTTCCGGCCGAGGACGTCAAGCGCCTGCTCGAGGAGCGGCCGGATGTGGCGGGCATTGCGGTGCCCCGAATGCCCGAGGGCTCGCCTGGCATGGAGGGTCCCAACCCGGAGCCCTATTCGGTTCTGGCGGTGAAGAAGGACGGCAGCGTCGAGGTCTTCGCGCGTCACGGCCCCTGAGCTTCGGAGTCCCGAGACGCGGGATCGCTTCAGCGCGTCTTCGTTGCGTCTTCAGCGGGCCTTTATTGCGCCAAAGAGCCGCCATCGACCCCCATGGCGTGGCCGGTCACCAGGGAGGCGCGGTCCGAGCAGAGCCATAGGGCGGCTTCGGCGACTTCCCTGGCCTCGCCCAGCCGGCCGATGGGCATGCTGGCGCGAATCATGGCTGCCACCTCGGGGTCCGAAGCCAGCCCGGCCTCGAGCATCGGGGTATCGATGCTCCCCGGGCAGATCGCGTTGATCCGGACGCCGGTTTTTGCGTTCTCGATGGCGGCGGTTCGCGTGATCCCGAGCACGGCGTGCTTGCTCGCGCAATACGCCGCCATGCCGGGGGTTGCGATCTTTCCGGCACCCGAAGACATGTTGACGATGGAGCCCGCGCCGGCACGCCGCATCACGGGAATCTGATATTTCATGCACAGGAAGACGCCGGTGAGGTTGATCCCCAGGACCCGGTTCCAATCCGCCAGCGCGATGGAGTCGAGGCCGCCGGCGGGCCCGCCAATGCCCGCATTGTTGACCGCGCAGTCCAGGCCCCCAAAGCGCTCGAGGCAATGCGCCACCATGGCCTCGACCTCTGCTTCCTCGGAGACGTCCACGCGCAGGAAAGCGGCGTCGCAGCCCGCCTCGGCGAGGGCCGACACGGTTTCCTGTCCGCCGCCTTCCTCGAGGTCGCAAACGAGGACCCGGGCTCCTTCCATGCCGAGGAGCCGCGCCGTTTCGCGCCCGATTCCGCTGGCGCCCCCTGTGACCAGAGCAACTTTATCCTGAACCATTCCCATGCTTGGCCTTTCCCGGCGAGGGGGTCAGTCTCGCGAATCCAGATCGTGAGCAAAAGCCCAACCGGGCGACGACCGGACAGCGAGAAATACCCTCGTCACCCCCATGGGAGGAGGCCGCCCGTCGCCATTTTCGTTAGCCTCTCGAAATGGAATCCCAAAAACCGCGACGCCAGGAGCAGGAATCCGCCCGGGAAGAGGTGACCGAGGTGGCCAAGGACGTGCTCCGGATGGAGTTGCCGATTTCCATGCCCGGCCTGGGGCATGTGAACTGCTACGCGCTGCTCGATAGCGAAGGCGCGGCCCTGGTGGACCCGGGGCTGCCCACGGCCAGCTCTTTTGCCGCCCTTCGCTCTCGCTTGAGCCAGGCGGGCCTCGCCGTCAAGGATTGTCATACGGTGGTGGTCACCCACTCGCACCCCGACCATTTCGGCGGGGCCTCCCGGGTGCTCGAAGAATCGGGCGGAAAACTGATCGCCCACAACTCCTTCCACATGGGCATGGGCGCCCCCGAAAAGCCGGAGGTCTCCGTCGATGATCTCCACGCCCACGAGGATTCCGAGGCCGGGCGCACGCCCGAGCCCGAGTCCGAAAGGGCAAAGGCCCGCGCCCCTTTTACTCCGAGCTCTTCGGGCTTCAGCGGCAAAACGCCGTGGGGGGGAGAGAAGCCTCGTCCGCCGTTCAAGATGCGCATGCGCTGGGGCTTGATGCGAATGCTCGGCAAGGCCATGCGCTTTCCGACCATCACCCACCCGGCGTTGGGCGGGGATGTGCTGCGCCTGGCGGGCCGCGAGTTCTTCGTGGTCCATACGCCCGGCCACACCGAGGATCATATCTGTCTGCACGACCCCGCCGAGGAGGTCTTTCTCGCCGGGGACCATGTGCTTCCGAGCATCACGCCGCATATTTCCGGGCTGACCCTGGACGCCGACCCCCTGAAGGCCTTCTTCGATTCATTGGATCGGGCCGCGGCCCTCGAGCATGTGGGCCAGGTTCTCCCGGCGCACGGCCATCCCTTCCAGGATCTGGCTGCGCGCTGCATTGCGATCAAGGAACACCACGATGATCGCCTGGAACAGGTTCGGGACATCGCCCGGGAACTGGGCCCCGCCAACGTCGAAGCCTTCATGAAGCGGCTCTTCAAGGAGCGCAGCTGGGGCGGCATGGCGGAAAGCGAAACCTACGCCCACCTCGAGCACCTCCGCCTGATGGGCAACGCCGAGCGCCACACCGACGGCGCCAAGCAGTTCATCTACACGCTCTAGAGCGCTGCCGCATGGTGGCGTCCAGGCCCGAAGTGTGAGTTCCGGACGGGGGTGCGCTCGAAGGCGCTCGCTCTCTTTTGCCCCCGGCTTCAGGCCAGGGTGCCGCCGTCTACTCGGACTTTTTCGCCGTTGATATGCGCGGCGTCTTCGGAAGCGAGGAAGGCGACCAGGGCTGCTGCTGTTTCGGGGCCGCGGAAGGTATCGAGCGGCATGATGCGCTGAAGAAGTTCGATGTCGCCGCCTTCGGGAAGCTTGAACTGGTCGTGCATGGCGGTCTTTACCGATCCCGGGCAAACCGCGTTGGCCCGTACGCCGCGTTTTCCATATTCCACGGCCAGGGTCGAGGTGAAGGCGAGCACGCCGCCCTTGGAGGCCGAGTAGGCGGCGGTCCAGGGATGGCCGGCGAGACCCGCCGTGGATGCCATGTTGACGATGCTGCCGCCGCTTTCGAGCAGTGCGGGAAGGGCGGCCTGGCACATGAGAAATGTGCCCGTGAGGTTGACCGCGAGAATCCGGTTCCATTTCTCGAGTTCCAGGTCGAGAGTGTTGTCGAAGTGAAGGATGCCCGCGATGTTGCAGAGTGAATCCAGCTGGCCGTACTCGGCCAAGGTGCGCTCCATGGCTTCCGCCACCGAGGCGGGGTCGCTCACGTCGCTGACGAAGCCCACGGCTTTGCCGCCGGCTTCGCAAATTTCCTTGGCGGTGGTTTCCACCGCCTCGGCCTGGACATCGGTGCATACCAGGAGACCGCCCTCGGAGGCGATCCTCAGGGCCGTGGCCTTGCCGATGCCTGCCGCAGCCCCGGTGACCAGGACAACTTTATCCGCGAAGCGCTGCATGTGTTTTCCTTCTTTCTCGGGCTCTGGCGAACGCGGGCCGACCCGCGCTTCGCGAGCCTTCAGTTGGGCGTGTATTTGCGAAGCTTGCGCTGCAGGCTTTGGCGATGGAGCCCGAGTCGCCTTGCGGCCTGGCTGATATTTCCGTCGCATTCGGCGAGGACGAATTCGATGTATTCGCGCTCGTGGCGGTAGAGGCTCTGGAACTCGTCGGGGATTGGGATGTCCTCGTCCTCGCCGCCCCCAACGAAAGCGCGTTCGATCTCGTCGGCATCGACGGGCTTGGTGAGGTAGGCGGTGGCGCCGAGCTTCGTGGCCTTCACTGCCGTCGCGATACTTCCATAACCCGTCAGCACGATGATCACCGTGTCGGTGGAGCGCTCCTTGAGGGTGGTGATCACATCGAGCCCACTGTCCTGACGGATGCGCAGATCCACCACCGCGTATTGAAAATCGAGGGGCTCGTAATCCTTGACGGCCTGCAGGCTTTCCAGCCACTCGGTGCGATAGCCACGATCGCGAAATTCCGCGGCGAGGGTATCGGCGAAGCGCTGGTCGTCTTCGACGATCAGGAGGCTTCGGTTCGACGCGTCTTTCTCTGTTTCCGCACTGCTCAAGGTTTCAAGGCCTCGCCCGGTGATCGGGATCCCATCAAGCTTAAGCCTCTCCCAGGGCGGATTCGACCCTGCCGGCCCGGGGCAGCGAAATACGTGCAACGGCTCCGCCCTGGGGTCGGTCTTCCAGCAGGAGACTGGCCCCAATGGCTTCGGAAAGGCTATGGACGTAGTAGAGGCCGAGCCCGACACCCCCGGGCTTGGTGGTGACGAAGGGTTCGCCCAGGTGGTTGCGAACGATCTCCGGCCAGCCCGGGCCGCGGTCGGCAACGGAAAGATCCACGTGGTCGACGCCACCTTCCACCCACACGTCCACCACCGAATCCTCGCCCCCCGATTGAAGGGCATTGTCGATCAAATTGATCAGCCCCTGGGAGAAGGCGACCGAGGGAATCAGGGCCCGGTAGGGCGCGCGCCCGGTGGCTCGGTAGCGGATGCTGACGCCCTGGTCGTTCGCGATGCCGCGGCAGACCTGGGCCACCAGCGCGTCGAGGTCGGCGGCCTCGAGGCTCAATCGTTCGGGGTCGAGTTGCGAGCCCGCCATATGCCGGAGCACTTCGCCGCAGCGGTTCAATTCTTCCCGGGCGGTGATGAGATCGGGATTCTCCGTCAGGTCCATGGAACGGGCGAGGCGCCCCAGCCTGAGTTGCGCGGTATTCAGCGGCGTGGCGAATTCGTGAGAGAGCCCCGCCGCCAGGGCCCCCACCGCCCGCAGGCGATCGATGCGGGTCTGGCGTTCCCGGGCCGCGGAAAGGTCAGCCTGAAGCGCTTGCAGGGTTCGGGAGAGCCACGCGGTGAGAATCCAGAAAACCAGGGCGAACTCGGAGCCGTGGGCATCCTGGTGAACAATGCCGGGGTCGCGAGCCAGGGGCGCAGCGTGCTCAAGACGGATGCCGCCGAACTCGACAAGCTGATGCGCATTCATGCCCTGGGCCCCCATGAGCTCTGCAAGCTTCTGCTTCCCGGCATGCGCGAACAAGAGCGCGGTGACATCGTGATGGTCTCCAGCATGGCGACGAAATACAACGCCGCTGGTGGGGGGCCCTACAACATGGGCAAAGCCGCCATGGAGGCCCTGGCTTTCACGCTTGCCGCCGAGGAGCGCCGCTTCGGCATTCGGGTCAACGTGGTCGCGCCGGGGCTGGTGGAAACCGAAATGGGGCGGCGACTCATGAAGGCCACCGCCGGGGTGGACGACCTGAGACAGATCGAAGAACAGATGCCCTTTGGTCGAGTCTGCCAACCCGAGGATATCGCCAATACGATTCGTCATATCGTGTCGGATCGGAGTGCCTATACCACGGGCCAGCGGATCGGAATCGACGGCGGAGGCCAATAGAACCGCCATGTGGGCCTCGATTCGTTCCTTCTTCGCACCGCCCATGACCGCCGATCCGGCGGAGGTCACCGCCAAGCTCCATTGGGTGGTGCGCCTTCGCTGGCTCGCCATCGCGGCGCAGATCATCTCCATCTTCCCCGCTCTTTATTTCAAGATGATGGACCCGGACCTGCTGCCGATTTTTGCCTCGGCGATTGGGCTGCTGATTGCATGGAACGTCCTCACCTGGTGGGCCCTGCGCCTGGGTTGGGAATTGCCACCCCCGCAAATTTTGATGCAGCTTTGCGTGGACATCT
>JAAZXM010000030.1 GCA_014240165.1 Myxococcales bacterium
TCTCACCGAGCTCCACCCGCTCGACTTCCAGACGTGCGGCCGCTTCAGCCGTCAGATAGGGATCGTGCACGATCACCTTCATACCGAGCACAGTGAGTTCGGTTTCGGTGGCCGAGATCGGGTCCACCGATTCGATGAATCCCTTGAGTTCGTTCCTGAAAACGACTCGCGTCGCCGTTCCGGTTGTCCCGTTGGAGTCGAAGCTCCCCTCGACGCGCACCACCTGACCCAGGGGGCGATTCGCTTCGTCGAGATCACCGCCCACGATCTCCGCACCGTCGGTCGAAAATTTCGTGCCGTTGACGAACACACTGCCGAATTGCGTGATCGGGCCCTGGGCGAAGCCCGCGGTCGGCGGCGGTGTATAGGGCCCCCCGACATCACCGCAGGCGAAAGCCGCGGCAAGAACGATGAATACGAAAGCACGCATAAAGACAAATTTTTCCACTGACTGATCCTCTTCTTCAGGTTGGTTCGGGAAATTTTCCTGATTGCTCAAAGCGCCTGTACCCGGCTCGCATCTCATCTCATCGAAAGCCTCGGGGAGCACGGTCGTGCAGCCACCGGATCGTATTTTCGAAGAGACAATAAACGGGTGCATTTGCACCCAGTTTATATCTCTTCTTTCGGAGGAATGACAGCAGAACCTTAGAAATGAGGGTTTTTCCACCCTTCACCTTAAGCGCTTCAGGTCAGGTCCAGACCCGGTCTATTCCCGAGAGGTTCCAGCGAGGACTTCCTCGAAAACCGATTCGACCTCGGCGACCTGAGACTTGAGCGCTTCGGGGCTCCAGCGGGTCGTGTCGATCGGTGGCTGCACGCTGACATGGACCGGGCCCGCCCTCATCACCCGGCCGCCGCGCGGAAGCACCCGGGCCGCATCGTGGATCACGATGGGAACCACCGGCACCCCCGCTTCGAGCGCAAGACGAAAGGCTCCCGTTTTGAAGTGTCCGATGCGGATCCCAAGGCTGCGTGTTCCCTCCGGCGCGATGGCGACGGCCACCCCTTCACGAAGACGATCGAGACCCGCCTCCAGACTCCGGCGCGCGGCAGGACCATCGCCGCGATCCAAAAAGATCGTTCCTGCCAGGGCGAAGGCCGGACCCAGCAGCGGATTTCGCCGGATCTCACTCTTCGCCACCCCGACGAAATCCCTGCGCAAGAGCGCACAAATCAGGATCGGGTCGATCCCACTCTGGTGGTTGATCACAAAGACCGCCGGACGCATTTCCAGAAATTCCGCGCCCGTCACCCGCAGATCGATCCCCGCCGCGCGGATGCCCAGATCACCCCATAGCCGGATTGCGCGGTTGAGGGCGCGACGCCGATTTCCGCCGAACAACGCGGTCAGGCCGCCCACCAGAAGACCAGGCAAGATCGCAGCCAGAGCGGCCAGCGTGCGCAGGACATCAGCCAGGCCAGGCTTTCGGATCGGGAAAGGCTCGTTCACTCCGCGGAGGGTAACCCCGGGACCCGCCTCGGGCCGGTCGCTCCGCTACCCGACCCGCGGGTTCGGCTCAGGGCGAAAGCGTGTCCGATCGAGCCACCCGAGGAGGAATGGCGGGCCCCATCACATCGGCCACCCGCTGGCTGAGCGTCTCAACCTCCGGCCCATAGAGATACCAGGGGCCTCCCAAAGCGATCAATTCGAGCAGGTCTTCCGCGCTATCCACCGCATGCCAGCTCAGCCCCTCGCCCCCGCTCAATCGGCGGTCGGCTCGCGCCACTGCGTCCCCGGCATCGCCCAAGTAGACGAAACCTCGGATTCCGCGTCGCCACAGCACACCGGCGAATTCATCCCTGCGCGGGCGCGGTCCCGCCGCCACGTTCGGCGCGATCACCTTGGCTGGACCGGCCGACAGGGGTTCCTGAAAGAGTGAAGGGGGAAGAGGCGCGAGTCCCGAGCGAAGAGCCTGGACAAAGGCTTCCGCCGAGGGCGAACGACCCGAATCCAGGGAGAGAAAAGCGTGCACGATCTTGGACCCGGGAATCCGCTGAACTCGCTTTGCCACCTCGAGCGCCCGCTCCGCGTCGTAGGGATCGATGGGAATGGGCAGGAGCGAGAGCGGCAAGCCGTTGCCTTCCAGAAGCCGTCGCTCCTCCTCGATCCAGACGCGGTCTTCCGGGCTCGCCGGGTCGAGGATGGAAACCACCTGCCCAGCCAATCCCGGGAGCACATAGCTGATGAACTCGCTTCTCACCGGATGCGGGGTGATGAAGATGCCTTCATCGGCCAGCACCACTTCTCCCCTTTCCCATTGGAGCCCTGCTCTGAGCCTGCGGCTTTCCTCGTGGCGACTGAGCGCGGGCATCGATGCGAGTTCTTCCTCTGGTTTGAACTCGCCAATCCAGCGCTTGACCAATCGCACCCGATCCCTGCCCAGCAGACAGTGCACGTAATAGCGACCCGTATTCCCGCCAGCGATCTCCTCGATCCGGGCCAGGGCTTCCAGGTTGTCGCTCAACCAGGGCAGCATGGGAACGTGGATGAACTCGAGGCCGAAACTCGTCACGGCTCTCCGCTCCTCGCCGATCAGGCGGGTCTCGAAGGGAATCACCGCCGGGTGCAGGAGCGAAATCACGCCCGTATACCCTTCAGCGGCCAGTTCGGACAAGCGTGACTCGCTCGGGTAGGCACCGAAGGTAAAGCGGGCGCCGACGAAGCTCTCCTCCACGGAGACGGTCTCCGCGCGCTGAAACCACCAGCCCGCGCAGACGACCGCCAGCAGAAGGCCCAAGACCAGGGGCCCGAAGCGTAGGGCGGGGTGAGAAGCTCGAACGACCACCCCGGACAGCCATCCAGCCAGGAGCGCCGAGACCACGATCAACCCCACCACCACAGCCCGGACCGCGGCCGCTTCTGAAGCCTCTGAGATTTCCCCCGACCGTGCCGTTTCGGTCAGCCAGCGGACCGGGCCCAGGAGAACAAGGGTCCCCAGTGCAAATCCGATACACCCGCCTAGAAATACAAAGGCCGAGAACTTTCTCATTGGACTCTGCTCAGAACAAATAGTCGAGGCCGAGGCGGAAAAAGATCCCGTCGCGATTTCTTCCGTTCGATAGGTTTTCTCGCTCGATCCCCAAGGTGGACTTCAAGATCAGACTGTCCCGAACTCGGCGATTATACGATACCTGTACGCTGCTTGAGTCAAGATCCGATGCCGTATCAACCAGGTCCGATCCCAGATCGTCGCCGGCGCCCGCCGAGAGTTCCATGTATTCGTATCGGCCGTTGAAGAAGCGGCGAATCCGCACCCGGCCCGAAAAGGAATCCCCCGAGTCCTTCGTCACGAACTGCGGGCGAACCTCGATCCAGTACTTTCCGATATAGCGAGCGACGGAGCCGGTAACGATGGTGACCGCGCCAGAGTCGAATTCGAGTCGCCTGAAGCCAAACGACGCCTCCCAGCCTTTACGAAAATTCCGATAGAGTTCGGCCCCGTAGCGAATCTCCGGAAAGAGGTCGTTTCCGGAAACCCCGAAATTCAGGTACGCGTACATCTGGTCGCCGACTTCCGGGTAGGAGTCGACCTCGAACTGCACATCGGTCTGTCCAAATCTCTCCGCCACGTTGAGCCGCGGGATGATCGAACCCCAGCCAAATTCCCGGCGATAGGAGATGCTCGTCATCGCCCAGGGCTCTGTGGAATCGTTGAACCATTCGCGGCGGTAATCCGCAGTCAGCTTGTTCTTCTGGGTATCCTCGAGCAGCAGCCGATAGAATTTGCGCTTTTCGTAATCATCGGGGTCGGCGACCACCGCTTCCTTGGCAGCCGCCAAGGCCTCCTCGGCGAGGCCGAGTTTGCTGAGCGCCCGAGCGCTCGCCACCAGGAGGTTCGAGTTTCCCGGGCGCAATTCGAGGCCCTGCTTCGCCAACTCCCGGGCAATCTCTGGCCTGCCCGACCAGACTTCCACATCGATCAAGGCTCGGCGCGCATCGGCATCCCTCGGATTGGCATCGACCACTTCGGAAAGGAGCTTCCGCGCCTGATCGTAATTGCCCTCCCAGGCATTGATCCTGCCCAGCAGGGTTTTGGTTTCGCTTGCCCCAGGGTCCTCGGAAAGAATTTCGAGGCAGAGCGCGCTCGCCTCCGCGCGGCGGCCTTCGAAAGCCAGCGCGCGCGCCTCCCTGAAGCGCTCGGAAATCGAGGCTTGCCCCTCGTGTTCTGCCGCCCCAAGCGGCGCCGCCGAAAAGATCCAGGCAATCGCCGCCATGACCAGCACGCGCTTCATCGCGACGGTTTCCCCGAATCCGAGGCCGGGAGAAAACGGATGCGGGTCATATCACCCCAGGTCCGGTGGCGCATCAGGAGGTCCCAAACCGCCTTGATCTTGAATAGGGACAGCGCCTGCCTGTAGCCGAGGTTCTCTGCCAGGCTGAAGACAAGCAATTTGGCCACGTCGAGCCAGTTGGGATAGCGACGGAACCAGACCTCTTCCAGCAGCACGGCAGCAGCCGAGAGAAAGACGCCGTAGAAAACCGAGACCGCAAGAAAAAGAACAAGATATTCCTGGTCCAGGGAGCCCAAGATGAAAGAAACCACGATGGCGAGATAGCCAAGGGTCTCGATGAAGGGACCGATCATCTCGAAGAGCAGGAAATAGGGCATGACGAAGAGCCCGACTCTTCCGTAACGGGGATTGAAGAGCATGGTGCGCTCGCTCCAGAGTGTCTGGATCAACCCCCGATGCCACCGCGCGCGCTGACGAGCCAGGTCGCCAAACGTAGTAGGCACCTCGGTCCAACAAACGGGATCCGGAACGAACGCCATGCGAAAGCGCTTTTTCTCCTCCCGAAGCATTCTCCGCATGCGCACGACGAGTTCCAGGTCTTCGCTGTCGGTCGTGCCGCTATAGCCTCCGGCCCGAATCACTGTCTCTTTTCGATAGACCCCGAAAGCGCCCGAGATGATCAGAAGGGATTGAATCGCATTCCAGCCAAGGCGACCGGCGAGGAAACCGCGCAGGTATTCCACCGCCTGAAGAATCGGAAGCCCCTGACCCGGAAGAGCGATGCTCTTCACGACACCGTCTTCGACGCGGCATCCGTTGATGATGCGAACAATCCCGCCTGCCGCGACTGTCTCTTCCGGATGGGTAATAAAAGGAGTCACAACCCGGAGAAGAGCATCTTCTTCGATGATCGAATCGGCGTCGATCGAGCAGATCAGGGGATAACGACTGATATTGATCGCCGCATTCAGCGCATCGGGCTTCCCTCCCGGCTCCTTGTCCACGAGGATCAGGTTGGGATGGGAAAGGGACCCGTAAACCGAACGTACGGGCCGGGTCTCGAGAGATCTCTTGGCCACTCGGTCGACCTTGCGGAGGCCGTAGGTCGAAGCCAGAACATCGAGTGTGTGGTCGGTGGATCCATCGTTGACAACGATGACTTCGAACTCTGGGTAATTGGCCCGAAGCAACGAACGAATCGTCTCAACGATAGTGAGCTCTTCGTTGCGGGCCGCAACGATCACCGAAATCGGTAGGGTCAGGTCTGATTCCAGGATCTGCTGGGAATCCGAGAAAAAATTCTCGCGCGCCATTCGAAGAGCAGCCGCCATGCTGAGCACGAAGAGCATCAGGTAAATGGAGTTCAGCGAGACGAAATAAAAGATGATGAAATTATTGAAAGCAAGGATCGCATCGATCAGCCACTGCAGGTTCGTCATTGACGCGCTTCCAGTGTCGCTTGATCCCTGCTCAGCATATGGGAGAGAAACGCGCGAATCTGGAGATCGGCATGTTCCTCGGCCAGATCGGTGAGGCGTCCGCATTGGCCGGACTCGATGACCTGATCCACGAAATTTCGGGAGCGTGCCCGCCTTCGGTTGGAGGCATCGAGCAGGTCACCCACACGCTCATCCACCACCCCCGCCTCCTCCAACATGAAGACAGCCTGGTGGCGTGCGTAGGCGTCGCTGTCGTCCAGCATG
The DNA here is from genome assembly GCA_014240165.1 of Myxococcales bacterium. Taxonomy (GTDB): domain Bacteria; phylum Myxococcota_A; class UBA9160; order UBA9160; family UBA4427; genus JAZXM01. The sequence goes on from JAAZXM010000030.1 coordinate 5,940, forward strand.
GACTCGAGCGCGGAAAGACCTTCGAGCCCCATCGAGCGCAGCGACTCGGCGGCATTGGCGCGCACCCACCATTCGGAGTCGCGCAACGCGTTGCAGAGTTCCGGGATCGCAGGCGCATAACGGAGCTTTGCCAGGGATTTCGCCGCAACGGCCCGGACCGGCCACTGGGGATCGCCCAGGGCCTCGACCAAACGCGGCCCGGCGAAAAGGTCTCCGATCGCCCCCAACGCCTTGGCGGCGCGGGACCGAACGTTGCGGTCGGCATCCCCCAATCTTTCCCGGAGCCAATCTCCAACCTCCCGGGTTCCCACCGCGGCGACTACATCCAGAGCCGCCACCCGGGCACGGGGGGCGAATTGGTCGAAACTCTCGATGATGGCCTGAAGGATATCCGGCCCGCGAGCGACCAGAACATTCGCAATACGAATGGTTGAAAACCGATCCGGGCGGTTGAGGGTCAAAACCAGGGTGGGCATGACCGAAGCGTCGCCGATTCTCCCGAGCGCGCGTACCGCGCGAAAACGGACTTCGGCGTTCTCATCCTCCAATGCCTTGAGCAGAGCATCCTGGGCCCGGGCGGCACCCGCCAACCCCAGATTTTCGGCCGCCCTTGCCCGATGCCACCAGCCCCTGCGCTCAAGTTGGGCAAGGTAGGCACTCACCAGGCCGAGTTCCTCGAAGGCCGCCTTCAGCCGCCCTGCTTCCTCGCCAGTACTCAACAGAATACGGCGAAGCAGCAGATCCTCGACAAGGGGGCGATCGCGCTTACGAACCCCGTCGCCCAGCGCGGCGCTGACACCGATTCGCTCGCCGCGAAGATAGGCCTCAAGCCGCCGGGCAAGCACTCGCTGGCGACGGCCCCAACGCAATGTGCGGCGATCCGAGCGCGCTTTGCTGACGATCACAAGCAATGCGACGACCCCGGTCACAATGCCAATCGCAGAGGCAACTATGAACAGCGCTTGATTCAACTGAAGACCCGAACCGACACGCGAGACCGCTCCTGGGGGCGCGCACTCTATGGAACGGTCTCGATCCGCATGAAAGGAAGAAGGGCTGGCCCCTGCGCGATGGTGACGCGCCTGACTCAGGCGTCAAGCAAATTCGCCGGTACAAGGAAAGGGAACCCGACGAATACTCGCGATTGGATCGAAGCGTTCTCCGAAGCCTTCGGCCTCCCCGCGGGCCGAATCGGCTTCGAAAAGCCGACCCGGCGCTCACGCCGGGAGTTCTCAAACGGGGCGGACTCGTCCTTTTCGGGCGGGCCTCCGCGAGCCAGCGATCAGCGTTGGCCGAACGCCAGGGTCTCTTCCGGGCGGAATTGGCCTGCGAGTTCCGTTCGCTGCTCGGCGGGCTCAGCCTGCTTCGCGTTGGCAACCACATCCGCGATTTCCACGCGCATGGCCGCGATCAGATCGCCACGGAGAGAGTCGGACAGGCCGACTCGCAGTTCTTCCACCACCCGCGCCGGGCTCTGGGCAATCGGCGTCTCGCCGGCCCCCGCACCCGGTCCGGCGTGTGCTGTCGTCGCTCCGGCGAGAAAAACCCCAACTGCGCCGAGAAAAATATACCTTTTGGCTCGCTTAGCCCTACCCACGGTCTCTACTCCTATTCCTATTTTCTGTTTCGCTCTGTTTTGAAGTCGAGGTTCCTAACGGCATCCAGCCAAAGCAGTTGAGCGAAGAAATGGGGAATAATGAGTCGCGACGAAACAAAATCGGCGCGTGCGCGGCTTCGGTTGAAATCCCGACGCCAAACGCAGGACGGACTCGCGCGACCCGGATGCAAGTGCCGAATGACTCCCAGTGGCGGCCGCCCGAACCCGCCGCGGCCCGCGGAATCCAGCGGACCGCAGACTCGCACCTCTGCGGCGGAACCGGTGCGTTTCACTTAGCTTGAAGGAAACGCCTCTAGGGTCCCTGCTCCCAGAACGCCGTGTCGCTACACCCGCCTGCGCCCGCAGTGCCCGAAGCCAGAACGTGATCCGCCCCGGCATAAGAGCCGACAAATGCCAGCGAGGGGCCGCCCTGGGTTTCCGGACCGAGGATCGGCGACGGCAACAGGCCCCCAGGATCGCTTCCCAGGGCGGGGCGTCCGCGAACCGTCAGCGAACTTCGATCCGCCTCCAGCCGTGCCGCGCACGGCGGCAGCAGAAGCGAACCCACGTCCAGGTAGGCGAGTTCAAGGGGCACCAGGCGCCCGGTGAGTTCCTGCTCGAGGGCGTCGATGCTGATCTGGCCATCAAGGGTGGGATCATCCGAGGCCGCGCTGATTTCGCTGTCGGCGGATTGGATCAGGCTCCCGGCCGATATGGTGATGTCTCCGCCGCTGCCCTTCTCCGCTTCTGCTACGACCTCGCTCGAACTCAATACGACGAAGCGGGGCTCGATCACTTGCCCGATATTGATGTCCCCACCCGAGGCCGTGCCTTGCCGCACGGTCGCCTCGACTCGCGAATTCTCCAACAGGATGGTGTCACCCGCATTGATGGTGATCTCGCCCCCACCGGCCGAGTTACCGCGCTCGGTGAGCAAATATCCGTCGACCATCACGAGGCTCTCGGTGGCCGTGACATCGATGGTGCCGGCATCTCCTGCGGCAAAACTCGTGGCGAAAGCACCGGTACCGCCCCGAATATCCACGTTCTCGGCCGTCAGGGTAATCGAGCCAGCCGACCCGGCGCTGCCACGCGCCGCGATCTCGCTGAAATAGCCTTCAGACGATCCACTCAATCGGATCAACGTGTCGACATTGATATCAATGTTCCCCGCATCGGCTCCGCCTGGGCGCGCTTCCAATGCAGCTTCTGCCACGACGGCCCCGGCATCAGATGGGCTATCGAGCGTCGTGGTCCGCGAGGAAATCAGGCCGCCATCGATGAGTTCCAGGCTGCCTGCACGAATCTCGATATTCCCGGCATCCGCGGAAGAATCGGGGCTGACCACCCGAGTGGAGATCAGCGCCTGTATCGGCTTGCCGTCGGAATCGAAACCCACACCCTCGAGTCGGACAGCACCATCCACAATGAGTGTGATATCGCCCGGGGCGCCTGTTGCTCCAGACGTGGACGTTTCTGTATTGATGGTTCCCCCGCGCTCCAGGGTGATCGATCCCGCGTGGACAGTGACATCACCCGCGTCGCCGCTCGCCAGCGGCTGACTCGCCACCCCCGAGAGATCGGAAAGGGTGAGCGATCCACCTACGAAGAGATCGATCTGCCCGCTCTGGGCGGCGGTAAACGAAGTCGACCGAATACTCGATTCGGTTTGGAGCGAGACATTTGTCGCGACAATCTCGATATTCCCAGCCGCCCCTGCTTGTTCAAAAGTCGAGTTGGCTTTCGTTTCGGTATAGATCTGTGACCCGTTCGCCAGCGAAAGAGAGCGGTCCGCCACCAGGGCCAGGGAACCGCCCGGCGAACCCGTTTCGGTATCGGAATAGATCGCCGACCCAGCTCCCGATCCACCATCGAGCAGAATATCACCCGCGACTATGTTGATATCGCCTGCGGGCCCAGTCGCAAAGACGGTGCCGGACGGATTTGTCCCGGCGCGCGTGAAGATATTCGCCCCATCACCGAGTTCGAGACGTCCCGCTGTGATATTCACCGATCCTCCGGTTGCCTCGCCGATCGTCGTCGATTGGATGAGCGAGAACCCACCACCGACGGTCAGGCTCTCTGTAGCCACGAGTTCAATCCCTCCGGCACTCCTGTCTCTCGAAGCGGACTGAATATTGCTGATCTCGTTCACCGAAATCACCGGCGCGGCAAGCCTGAGACCTACATGGTCTGGATCCGATATTTGCCTGGTCTGGCCGGCCTGAACGCTGGACCGGGTAATCGAAATGGAATCGCTGGCACCCAGATCAATGGCTGTCTTTGTCCCGTCATCACCGCCCGCTTGAACAAAGGCTCTTTCCAGCACCAGTTGGCCGCCTCTCAGGACGACTCGCCCCTCCGAGCTTTCTCCCCCCAGAGTGGACAGAAAGGCCGTATTGTTCTGGGCCGCTGACAACTCCACCCGTCCATTTGAGGGTCCACCGACGGGTACTCCGGCGTCCCCAACCAGGGCCGTGGGCACGCTGGCCGAATTCGCCCCAACCGCGGCCAGGTGGATCTCTCCTCCCGGTATCCTGAGTTTGGCTCCATCAATCAAACGCACGTCGCCCGCCACGACCTGAACGATGGTCCCATCCTCCCAGGCCTGCAGAACTGTCCCCTCGAATACGACTTCAGCGTTCGGCCCGGAATCGAAGCCAAATGCAACAGGGTCTCCACTGCAACAATCCAATCCCTCTATCTCGAGCATGGGATCGGTTCCCGAGAGAAATGTCTCAAAATCGCCACCCACGAAAGAAAGCCGGTCCGCGGTCGAGAGAAAAAAGGAAGCGGGAACATTGAAGCTCCCGCCATCGCCCACGATGACACCGTAGGGGTTCAGAAAGAAGGTGTTGGCGTGCTCGAAATCGAACTCGACCGGCCCAAATATTTCTGAGGGCAGCCCCCCCGTCACCCGTATGATCGCATTGTCCGGCGAAAGCGTGATGGGAGCCGCCGACCCGGGCACTGTTGCAGGAAAGAGCGCGCTATCTCCTGGAGCGAGGATAAAATGGCGGAGACTGTAGAAGAGGTTTCCTCCGCTAAAAGCCTCGTCCGCGCCAACGAGATTCTCCAGATCTGGATGGATGGTGTAGAGGTCCTCACCGACTTCGACGCTTCCCGCGAGGCTGCCATCGAGTTCGATCTGGCTCATGGCCGGTTCGGCAACGCCTTGCCCGGCTACGCCGAGTTCACCCAACGCTGTTGTGGAAACCAGACATAACATCCAAAGACCGATGAATGCCGGTGACCCAACCAAACGCGAGGCCGAACTTCTTCCTGCCTCCACTCGACCTCTCTCCGCATCCTCGGCAGCGTTTGACAACTCGCGCTAATTCGTGAAGGCCGTGCACTCATTCGCGGGCGGTCCGCCACCGCCCACCGCCTGATCCAGTAGCGCCGCATCGTGAATGGTGCAACTGGAAGGGTTCTGAAGGCTGCAGCGGGCCACGTCGAAACCGGGTGAGGGACTCCCCTTGAGGTAATCAAGCATAGCAGTCAGGTCCGAATTCAAAGCGATCCCATTCTCGTCAACAATCCCGTTGGCCTCACCCTCTCCGCATTGACACATATCGCCAACGCCATCCGCGACTCCGGTCTTGAAGCCGCCCTGATCCATTTGATCCGCATTCTGGACGTACACGCAATTGTCCTCGAAATCCCGGCGAAGGTCCCCGTCTGAATCATCGGGAATGCCGCTCGCGACGGTTACCGACGACGCGGGACTGGACAACCCGCCTCCTGGAGTTCCGGATTCACAGATAGTCAGACTAATGCCGTCGTCCTTGACCACAGGCTCAGAACAATCGGACGCGATGACACCGAAGAAATCCAGGGTGTATGCGTTCGGATCGAAAACATCTACGAGCATGGGGAGATCCGCACTGACAAGAGGATCCACCGGATCTACGTCCAGACCGTCTGAGAACTCCAGGCGAGCCAAGCAAACCCAATCGCCGATGGCGGTTGGCAAGGCCGAACCGAAGGAACCGGTATGGCCAGAAAGCACGAGGAAGAGCGTTTCGGTGCCTGCGCTCACCTGTTCCGAAAAAGACAGACTCGGTGCGATATCCACATAGGTGTCGGCGAAGATTGTGCCGGCTGCGCCGCTGCAACTCACTCCCGTCGAAGAACAGTCCACCCAGTCCATGGAGCCCGGATGTCCGGTGGGTTTCTGCGCGCCAACCGTAAGCCGATGAAGCGATACGTCCGACTGGTAACAAACCTCCCACAACTCGACGTTGTTCGGGTCTTGGCCCGCGAGAGGTCGGAGTTCCAGGTCGATTGTGTCGGCCCAGGGTGCCGAACCGGAACCCAGGATGAATCCAACGAGCGCCAAAACCAACGGAGCTCCAATGAGTCGCCTCCAGACTCTTCGCCTCTGCACCCAATCTCTGCGGATATTCATCGGTTCGCCCCCGCTGGGATCGAGCTTCGCGCTTCGAAGGACACCGAACTTCCCGCAGGCGAACCTGGGGGAGGAGTTCCCACGATCGGGCCAGCGACGAAAAGGCCGTTCATTCTGTCCATCGAAAGCGTGAGCAGGGGCTGTGTGACGTCGGATGGGTCCGCCGGCTCCGATCGTGCGGAGCCCAGGACAATCGTCTCACCAGGAGCGCAGAGTTGGGGGGTCGTACCGGCAGACGGAACCTCGCCGCGGAGCTGCACGTAGAGCGTATTGGGGCGAAGGACCCGGGTCCCAGGCACAGAGCCATGCGCCCCATTTACATCAGTGAGCAGGGCGCCCGACAACTCTGGATTCACATTCTCATCCAGATCGCCCCCCCCCGGCACTTGATGCACGACACAGCCAGTCCCACCCAATTCGACGGGCACGGAGCACTGGTCGCCGAAACTTAAGGACCGGATCCAGACATCAGTCTGGGCCGTTCCACCAGGCGAAACCAGGGCAAAGTTCACTTCCTCAACCTCATAGGCCCCGCAGTCGATGGCGATTTGCCACTCGGGCGAAGCCGCTGTGCCAATCGCTGTCAGCCCGACTTTGGCTGCTTCGCAAGCATTGCCAACTCCGTCGCTGTCAGTGTCTTCCTGGACAAGCACACCCGAGGAAGGAATCACACGGGGGTTGGGGACGGTGCGGCAGTTATCGCAAGCATCGCCGACATCATCTCCATCTAGATCTTCTTGGAGGGCATTGGGGTTTTGAGGACAGTTGTCAGCGATATCGGGGATAGAATCGCCGTCCCCATCCACCAGCGTCATCGAATAAAGACTCGGCTCGCCATCTGTTCCGCCCCTCGCAGCATCCACGAAAACCTCGGGCAGGCCGTCACCATTGACATCGACCATCGCCACCGATCGACCGACCCGCGCCCCGCTCACGGAAAAAGCCGCCAACTGAACCGAAGATTCATCGATCGAGGAGAGCAGGGATAGCGACCCTGCCGCATTCCGCAGAAGGACCGCGGCACCGCCCACATCGGGGTCCCGCAGACCATGTCCACCGGGAGCGCCTACAACGACACCCGCCGCGTAGCCCGGAGTTCGGTCGGGAATTGGGGCAATACTCGCCCCAAACTCAGCGCCCGCAATCAAGAGCGAGGAAAGGCCGAGGCTGATCCCATCCATGCGTTGAGCGGACGAAACCGACCCATCGGATGCGAGGGAGAGCAGCAACAGGCCGCCGTTGCCTAGATAATTCGGCGAGCCCACGAGCAGATCCGGCGTACCGTTCTCGTCAAAGTCGCCTACCGACGTCAGCGCTGCCCCGAACCTTTCTCCCGAGGTCAGGGTCGGCATGGCGCCCAGGCCGCTCTTGATGATCACCCTGCCGGCCCAGTTCATGGTCCCATCCGGTGCCACGCTGGCGAGAGATACAGCGCCACAGGGGAAATTTTCATTGGCGCAACCCGCGATCAGATCCGGTTGACCCAACGCCAGGTAGTGAACGCCATTGGCCACCAGGGGGCCGAGGTTGGCGAGCGCCCTGACCTGTTCCCCGAGATCGAAAAACTGCTGGCGAATCTGGGTGAGGCTGGCACCCGTTGCGGACGGCGCGAAGTGGAAGAGCCAGAGCCCCGCGTCGCCGGGTGCGGCCACCGCCAAAACAGCGGTCGCCGGCCCGCTGCCGTCGAGGTCACCCATGTTGGCGATCGCGGCTCCGAAACCCGCAATGTTACTCACCACTCCGCCAAAAGCAGCGGAGCGCGGGTCGATCATGTAGCGCCGGCGAATCGAACCGTCCCTGTGCATCATCAAGAGCATCACGGCACCCTGGCCGACGTTGCTCGCGGGAAGGCCGATCGCGAGATCCTCGACCCCGTCTCCGTTGAGATCCCCAACGGCGGCAAGCGACCGGACAGCCGCATCGCTGGGGGTGAGAGCGAGTGCTTCAAGATCGAACGTGGTGCTGCCTTCAATCAGGTCGGCTCCCGACGAGGATGCCGCCAACATGGCCACTGTCACGAATGCGATCGCTCGCGTTGCCCTGCGCGGTCGCCTGAGCCAGATCAGCATCAAAAGACCCGCGAAGAGCGCGATCTCCAAGCCGGGTTCAGGAACCTTGAAGGCGACCGTCTGCGGATGAATGATCAGTTCCGCCGGAGAGAAATCCGCGTCCACGGCTTGGCTCGAACTCAGAACGACGAGTTCGGCATCTCCAACAGGCTCAGCGGCCAAGCTCACCGTGATGGTTCCAACGTTGTGCGCGGTCTCCGCAGCCAGAGCATTGGTTGTATCGACGCGAAGAAATGTGACTGTGTAAGGAGAGTACGGGTCGGTCGTCCCGCTGATCGGGCCGACCTGATTCGGGGAGACAGCTGTAGCGCCTGTAATCACGAGATCGTTGTCGGCCTGGAAATCGATCAGCCATGCGCAGAGTTCATCGCCGGTACTCCCGCTCCCTTCCGAACAGGTAGTAGCGGCCGGAATACTCGGTGTCTCATCGCTCAGCAGACAAACATTAAACGTCTCGATAATCGCCCCGTCGCTCAGGTCCAGATATTCGACAGCGTCGTATTCGCTGTTCTCTTGCCCAGCAGCATCACCCGGAACGACGTAATCGCTGACACAGTTGCACGCCGAATCAACTGAGGGGCAGAGGTAGACTCGGGCGTGCGCGCTGACGCTGGGGCTCGCTGCAAGCAAGGCGACCAAGACCGCGAGCGTTGCCCCTGCGAGACGTTTCCAGACTTTTAACCCGCTCAACATCAGCAACCACCCGAAATGAATGAATGCGGCGCGGCTCGGGTTTTCTTTCCCTGCCCTGTGTAGAGAAGAACCCGCCTTGCGCGCCCCTCTTCCCAGAACCCCGATTCTATACCCGGCCGTACTTCGCTCGACGAAAAAACTTGTGACCCTTTGGAAACTCTTCGCTTTCTTTGCCTATGCGAACTAAGTCGCCCCAGACCACCCAAAAGGCTCAAAATATTTTCGGATTAATCCCGCGGGGCATAAACTGGCCAGGGAAGGCCTGCGCGGACAGCGGGGGGCCATCGGGCCCGGCCGCGTAACCGTGCTTTGCCTAGAGCCAGGTTCCGATCAGCAAAAACGGGGCCCAATACGCCGGGTGGCGATAGCGGAAATCGGCCAACAGGCCGAGCTGCGCGGCGCGCAGGGCCTGGGCACGAGAATCGCCCGCCATCAGCCGTGTATAGAAGGTCTCCACCAATGCCGTGGCAGCAGGATCGTTCACGCTCCACAGGCTGCCGAGCACGCTGCGTGCCCCGGCTTTCACCGCCATGCCGGACAATCCCAAACCCGCCCGGTCATCTCCCCGGGCGGTCTCGCAGGCGCTGAGGGTGAGCAGTTCCAGGGGTTCGTCACGGAAGCGGAAGAGCCCCACATCCTCGGACAATTCGTCCAGTCCGAGCCGACCGTCCCAGGCGAGCAGGAAGGTGTCGTCGGAGTCGGCGGAAAACTGCGCATGGGTTGCGATGTGAACGATGCCGAAATTCCTGTCCTCAAGGGATTCACGTAGATCGGAGCGCAGGAAGGCCTCATCGAGCATCACCTCGGCACCGAGCAGCGCTTCGACCACTCGCAACTCCTCGACCACATTCGGAAGCGGCGCCTCTCCGTCCACGGACTTCGAGATGCCCGCCAGCAAGGCCTCGAGTGCTTCGCGATCCACGGGCGCCGGATCCACGAGGTCGAAGCCCGGCGTGGTCGCCAGGGCGAATTTCTCCACCAGGAACTGTTCGCCGTCGTGAAGCGATGCCATGGGGATCATCATCAATGCGCCATCGGGCACGAAAACAAGCGTTTCGGTCCCCGAAGCGTCGAGTTTCGGCTCCAGGGGACGAATCAGCCAATCGTAGAGACGCTGGGCGTGCACGAGGTAGCGGCGGGTCGCCTGGCGTTCGAGCTGCGCCCGAAGGGCCCGGGCCTCGGCCTCCAACGCCTCGCGGCCCACGGGCACCGAAACCAAGTCGAGGCTTCCATCGGCGGCGCTCACCAACAGAGCAGTCCGATGGGCCAGCAGGATGGGGTAGAGGATCGTGGCGCGGCGGGAAACGGTCTCGAGCTCCCGGGTGCGCGCGCGCTGGGCATCCACACAATCGTCTCGAAAGAAATCGCGCAATTCGGCGGCCTTGAAGTTCTCCATCACCGAGCGCGCCCTGCCGAGATAGACCTGCACCTGGGCTGGGTCGGCACTCTCGGATGCCTCCAGGAGCAGCAGATCGAGCAGCGAACGGTAGACGGGGGCCACCCTGAGATCGAAGGACGAGCCCGCCAGATCGCCCCCCCAAACCGGGCGGTCGCGCAGCAATTGCAGGGTACTCACCGAGCGCTCGAGAGCCTGGATGGCCGCACCCCGCTCGCCTTGCTCCGCGAGCAGACGTCCAAGCTGAGCCTGCCAGAGGTAGACGGACTCCGGCGCATCGAGAGCGCGGCCCGTCTCCAGGGCGCGGCGGGTGAAGCTCAGAGCCTCGGACACGCGACCCTCCGCCTCGGCCAGCCCGCCCAAGCCGCCCAGGGCCTGGGATTGGATCCGCAGGTTCCCCGCGACCCGGGCTGCGGCCAGGGCCTCTTCGAGCAGTGCGCCAGAGCGAGCGCGCATCTCGCCGGCTGACACGGGGCTTTCCTGGGCCGCGTCGCGCAGTTCCAAGCCCAAATTCAGCAGGAGAGCCGACCGGCCAGTCGCGTCGGGTACCCGGGCGAGGGCCTCTTCGGCCCGGGCCACGCTTTCCAGCGCGCGCGCGGGCTGGCCACGCTGGGCCCGGACGGCATTGGCCCATGACCGAGCCGCCAGGCCGAAATCGCCCGAGTTCCCAGCCACGGATGCCGCGCGCTGATAGAAATCCGCCGCCGCGGCCGGGTCGGCACGGAGCAATTCGACGTTTCCCAGATCGTTCAGCGCGGCGGCTTCAAGCGCGGGCCGCCCGAGTTTGCGTGCGGCTTCAGCCCCAGCCCGAAGCGCAGTTTCGGCTCGAGCAGCATGTCCCTGGGCCAATTCGATGCCGCCGAGCGCCACCTGCGCTGCTGCGGCGCGAGGCGCATCGCCCATGGCATCGGCCAGGCGCCCAGCCTCCTCCATCGCCTCCTGGGCAGCGGCGTATTCGCCCAGGGCGCTCTGGGCACGGGCGCTGCCGAGCAAAGCCGCATAGCGCCCCTCGCGATCCTCTTGCCCGGCCAGTCGGCCGGCCAATTGGTAGGCCCCCAATGCGGCCTCGAAATCACCCCGCGCCAACGCGGAGGCGCCCGTGGCTCGTACCTGCTCGGGCGAGGGATCGCGAGGATCGTGGGCACCCGAATCCGAGGCCCCGGGTGACGCAGTGAACGGCGCTGTCGCCGCACACGATAGGCCCATGAGTGCCGAGACTGCGAGGGTGCCGAGCCATCGCCGCATCACGTGAGTCGCACAGGATCGGTGTAGAACTTTCACCGGAACCGCTCGGCTCGCCCCATCGACGCAGACCTGTCCGCGCGATCTGGCCCTCGCGCTATTCGCTTACGGATTCGGAACCGAGTCCAACCTGCTCGAGCAGGGCCGCGCGGTGCTCGCGGAGCCGGGCATCCCGGGGATCGGCTTCGAGCCAGAGGGTAAGCTGATCGAATGCGTCGTACCAGTAGCCCTGGGCGGCGTATTGATGGGCCAGGTGACCCGCCGGGGCGGCCGCCAACTCGGCGGCGGCGCCTTCCGAAGCCGGACGGTAGAGCAGCGCCGAACCCGCGAAACGGTCCTTGGAGCGACGCTCTTCGTCTACGACCAGAGCAACCGACCAGCGGTAGGTGGTATCGGGGGAGAGTTCGAGGCCACGGCTGGCCAGGGAGAGCGCGTGAATGCCTGCGGCATGGGTGCCCGCCAGGCGCGCTTCGAGCAGGGGTTCCGGGGAGTTGTCGTCGGAGATCACGATCTCAATATCCATCCCGGTGTCTTCGGAGACTCGCCAATAGAGCGTGGGGTCTGATCGGCTCGTCCAACCCAAGTGATCGGGAGAAAGAACTTCGATCGAGGGGCCACCATTGCCCACAGAACGAACAAAGCCGCCGGTTCGCACCGACGGCCCGCCCATTCCAATCATCCCCGCAGCGCCATAGACCGGAAGGTCTCCCGGAAGAAGCGCCGCGATCAAAATGGTCTCGCCCTCGGCAAGAACGAGGCCGGATTCGTCCGTGCTCCCTGCTGCCGCTGAGCTTTCCGCCGCGGCCAGGGCGTCTATATCCAAACTCGGCTCGGCGAAAGCGATCTCCATCTTCGGCATCGCCGGCACGGGTACCGGCGGAATGGCCTCCAGCGCCGGGGGCGCGTCGATCACGGCCAGTTCCAATACGGGCATCGCCGGCACGTCAGGCTCGGCCGCAACCGGCTCCTGGGCAACTTGTATCTCTTCGCTTGGAATCTCAAGGGGAACCACGGGCGCGGGTTCCGCAACCACTGGTTCTTCCTGGGCGATGACCGGGGCCGTGTTTGCGGGCGCCTCGCCGTCCTGCCAGAGCTGGAAACCAATGGGAAGCGCGAGCAGAACCGCCGCTGCGGCCATCAGGGCCGGCTGCAAGCCCGTACCGGCGACAGATTCCCGCCAGCGGGCGAAGGACTCGAAGGATCGTTCGAGGAAACCGGGCTCGGGGACGGCTTCGGGAGATGCCTCTGCGGCCATGACGGCCGAGAAATCAAAACCGCGCAGAACCGAGACTTCGCTTTGGCAGGGTGCGCAGCTTTCCAAATGCAATTCAACAGCGCCCCGTTCGGCCGGAGCCAGGGAGAGCGTAGTGAGCCCCAGCAGTGTTTCCTCCGCGGGGTGAGCTTCTGAAGAACTCCCGGCGTAAAGAGCTCGCTCGAGTCGCGTCCAACTCGCGACCTCGCGGGAGCAGTCCTCACACCCTGGATAATGCTTCCGGAATTCTTGCCACTGGGGCTCCTGTCGCTCGACAAGAAATGCTCCCAGATCAATCTCTTCTATTTTTTCGCAACTCATCCTATCCACCTCCGGCGGGTTCGAACCGGTCCGCGGTCCCTCTCTCCGCCCCGCTCTCCAGTCGCGCGCTCCCCTCCAATGGGATCATCCGGAATCAATAAAATCTGATAATTGCTCACGCAGTTGCTCCAAGCCCTCGCGCAGGTATCGCTTCAGAGACCCCAGCGGAATTCCCGTTTCCTCCGAAACGGCGTTGTACGTCTTGCCTTCCAGGTAGACGCCCAGAACCGCGACTCGGCGCTTTTCCGAAAGCCGCTCCACCGCCTGTCGAACGTCCTGGCTGAGCCCCTCGGGCGCCATGGTGGACGAGGTCGAAAGCTCGTCGCTGCCCACGACATCCTCCCAGGGCAGCGTCTGGTCTTCCTTGACGCGCATATGGACCCGAAGGCGGTCGACGAATTTGAAGCGCGCCGTTGTCCGCAGGTAGCCCACCACCGCCCGCCGATCGCGAATCCGTCCCTCGCGTAATGCCATGGCGGCGGCGATGATCACCTCCTGTAAGAGGTCGTCCCAATCGCTTCGAAAATCGTAGGCATTCCAGCTCGCCAGGAAGCCATTCACCAGGCGTGTGAGTCTGGCCAAAGCCAAGCTGTCGCCGGCTTGAAGCGCCTCCAAGACGGCATACCAGTCTTCTTCGCGCTTCTGGCTTTGGGCTTTCATCGCGCCTCAGTATCGCGAAAGCCCCGGGGGACCGCGACCACTTAGACCATCGGAATAGCACCGAAACCTTTTGTTTTAGGCGAGAAAACAGCATCGCGGGTTCCACAAGCTCCCTGGCGGGCAGTGTGGGCCCGCCGACCTGTCACCGAAGCCAGCCATGGACGACCGAAGCGCACACAAGGCGGCTCGACTCTGAGGAAGTCGGCGAGGCCGACCAAATCGGATCAGTCCTGGAAATTTTTTTCAGGCGGGAGCCGAAAACCCCTGTGGGGCAGGGATTGACCTCAGCCGGCGGCGGAGAGATCCCGGACGATCTCTGCCCAGCCCTCGGCATCGGGCGCAAAGGGCGCCACGAGGCTCACTCGGTCGGCAAAGCCCGCGCAGCGCGCGCGAACCTTGTCCGCGATCTCGTCCCGCGCACCGACCACGGCGATCTGCTCGAGCAGGTCATCATCGATACGACCCGCCATTTCGAGCCATTTCCCCTGTTTGGACATGAAATTCAGTTCGTCCTGCAGGTCTCCCCGCCCTATGCAGTCCAGTACCGGCCGATAGGCGGGTGTCGAACCGTAGAAGGAAATCTGCGCCCGAGCGCCGTCCCGAGCCGCCTTCATTTCCTCCTCATTCGAGCCCGTGGCCACGATCAGCTGGCAGGAAACCTCGAAATCCTCGCGGCGGCGCTGGCCTCGTGCCAGGCCCGCTTCGAGCCGCGGCTTTGAAATTGTTTCGATGAACTCGGGCGTATGGAAGGGATGCACGAAGAAACCATCGGCCACCTCTCCCACGACTTCCGTCATGCGAGGCCCGACAGCCGAAAGAAAAATACGGGGCAGGCCGTACGCACTCGGCTCGGGCGTAAAGACCGGCGTCATCAGCGTATGGGTGTAGAACTCACCCTGGAAATCGAGTTTCGACCCGTTCTCCCAGCAGTCCCAGATCGCCCGAATCGCCCGCACCATCTCCTTCATGCGGGCCGCAGGCCTCGACCACTCCATGCTGAAGCGCTTCTGGATATGCGGACGAATCTGGGTGCCGAGGCCGAGAATGAAGCGGCCCTCACTGAGCAATTGCATATCCCAGCCGATGTTGGCGAGGGTCATGGGATTGCGCGCGAAGGCGATCGCGATGGCGGTGATCAAATCGAGCCGCGTTGTTTGCTGAGCCGCTAGAGCCAGGGGCAGAAAAGGATCGTGCCTTCCTTCGAAAGTGAATCCGCCGGCGTAGCCCGCGCTTTCGAGTTTCTTCGCAGCCGGCCCGGCATCCAGGGGGTTCTCCACTAAAATCGCACCATCGATCTTCACGTTCCCCTCCTGGTCGCGTTCTACCTTCAGCCACGATGCGAGAAGAGTCGAGGACAGGTGCACCCCTCGATCCCTCAGGCTTGAGCGCTCAACGCGCGGAGGTTAGGCTACGGCGGTTCTGTCCTGCAAGCGCGGGTTCAGCGAGTTGCCTCGCGCCCGGTTTGACTGCAATCAAGGAGACCTTGTGTGAAACCCTTCCCCCTGGCCCAGAGGGCCGCCCTCGCCATCGTATTGACGGGGATGCTGATCGCCCCCGCAGAAGGACTCGCGGGCAGTCGGCCCAATATCGTGATCTTCCTGGCGGACGATCTCGGCTGGGCCGACGTGGGCTATCACGATGAAGCGGTGATTCGAACGCCTTCCATCGATCGGCTCGCGCGGGAGGGGGCCCAACTCGACCGCTTTTACGCAACGCCCATCTGCTCCCCGACTCGCGCAGCGTTGATGACCGCGCGCGATCCGATTCGCCTGGGCGTCGCCTATGCGACGGTTCTTCCGTGGAGCAACAACGGGATCCATCCCGACGAGCGCTTCATGCCCGAGAGCTTTCGCGATGCCGGCTACCAGACCGCCATGGTGGGAAAGTGGCATCTGGGCCATGCCCAGCAGACCTATCACCCCAACGAAAGAGGCTTCGAACATTTCTATGGCCACCTCCATACCGAGGTGGGTTATTTCCCGCCCTTTGCAAACCAGGGGGGAAAAGATTTCCAGGTCAATGGCCAATCCATCGATGACGAAGGGTACGAAACCTTCCTCCTCGCCGATGAGGCCTCGCGGTGGATCCGCGAGCGGGACAAAGAGAAACCCTTCTTCCTCTATATCCCTTTCATCGCTCCGCATACGCCCCTGGATGCACCCGAGGATTTGAAGGCCCGATACGCTGAAATGGAGGACGATCGCAAGCCGACCCGGAGCGGCCACAGCGACAATACTCGGCGCATCGGGAAATTGAGCGGAAGACCCAGCGCGCGGCCCATGTACGCGGCAGTGGTCGACGCCATGGATCAGGCCATCGGACGGGTTCTCGCGACCCTGGACGAGGAAGACCTGGCGAAAGATACCATCGTGCTCTTCTTCAGTGACAACGGAGGCGCAGCGTACGCGAGCGGCGGCGCCGACAACGTTCCTCTGCGGGGCGGCAAGGGCAATACCTTCGAGGGGGGTATCCGGGTGGTATCGGTAATGCGCTGGCCGGGAGTCATCGAGCCAGGCACCAAGGTCGAGAGCATCATCTCGGTGATGGACGTATTCCCGAGCCTCGCCGCCGCAGCGAACGTCCCCATCGAAGGCACTCGAAAACTCGATGGGCGCAATATGTGGCCCGCCATCGCCGAGAAGAAAAAAATCGAGCGCGAAGACCTGCTCTTCTTCGCATCGGAAACCCCGATTCGCGGATCCTTCTCCCTGACCGCCTTCAACGACGAATGGAAACTCGTGCAGCAAGTCCGCCAGGGGCTGCTCTCTGCAGATGTGACCAACTACCTCTTTCAAATCGACGACGACCCCAACGAGTACAACAATCTGGCCAACGAATATCCGGACATCGTCGGCGAGATGGCCGAAGCGATTCATGAATGGCGCACCCTGCACCCGGTTTCCGGCATCCGCTCGACCCTGACACCGCCGCCAGGCTGGCGCGCGCCCCGGGATTGGGCGACGTACCCGGTCCCCATCG
Organism: Myxococcales bacterium; assembly: GCA_014240165.1. Classification (GTDB taxonomy): domain Bacteria; phylum Myxococcota_A; class UBA9160; order UBA9160; family UBA4427; genus JAZXM01. Next base: position 22,560 of record JAAZXM010000030.1, read on the forward strand.
CGAGCCTTCAGCCCGAGACCGCCCCCGGTATGGCACCGCCCTCGGTCCTTCCTTTCCTCGACTGGATGCACGGCGAATCGGGAAGGTTGATTTACGACTGCGAGCCTTACAGCCTGCTCGGCGGCGGACTCTGCAAATAGCTGTCCGCCGAGCGCCTCAGCCCCGCAGGACCAGGAGGAGAACACCGCCCAGGACCGCGCCGATGCCCGCAATCTCGGCGGGCGTCACACGCTCGCGAAAGAAGAGCCACGACGCACCCAGAGCAAAGACCAATTCCAATTGCCCCACCGCACGCACATACGCCGCGTTCTCCAAGGTCATGGCCGTGAACCAGCCCGCCGAAGCCGTGGCCCCGCAAATACCCACCCATAGCCCGGGGCGCCACGCTCGCGCGACCTCCCGGAGTTGGCCCGGTTCCCGCAACCAGAGGTGAACAGTCATCACGGCGGTCTGAAAGAGAATCACGCAGAAAAGGGTAAAGGCCGCCCGCAGGAAAGCGCCGGCGTCGCCTTCCAGTGAAAGCGACGCCCCGCGATAACACACCGCCGCAACACCGAAGAATCCACCCGATGCGATTCCGATCCACGCGCCCCGATCGAACAACACGGCGCGTAGCGTTCCCACCGAAAACTCACTGCGTGCCAGGGCAAGGACACCCACGCCCACCAGGGAGACCAGCAGGCCAACGCTGCCCCACGCGCTCACCGGTTCCCCGAGAAGAAGCAAGCCGAAAGCCGCGGCCTGCAGCGGTTCGGTCTTGGAGAAGGCGGTTCCCACCGCAAAGCTTCGAACAGAAACGGCCTTCAGCAGCGCCGCGGTGCCCAGGACCTGTGCCAATCCTCCCAGGGCACCGTAGAGAAGGAAGGCGACACTCATTCGGGGAAGGGGTTGGTCGAGAAAAGCCAACAGACCCGCGAGGTAGAGACCCGCGAAGGCGACTCCGAACACAAAGCGAACATAGGTGGCTCCGGCATTGCTGAGTTCGCCGCGCAAAGCCCGCTGAAGTGCAGAGCGGGCATTTTGCAGGAAGGCGGCGACGACGGTGATCGGGACCCAGAGTTCCAACAAAGGACTAAACCGGCCCGGGGGTCCCGGGCTTCGCCCGCTCTCGCTCAATCGTCGACATCGGCCACCTGGCTTTTCAAAGCCTCCAGCAATGCATCCAATTCCTGGCTGAGGCGGATGGGAATCGAGTCTCTCAAGACACCGAAAACGGCCTCGAAATACCAGACCTGTTGGCCGGGCCTGCCCGTGAAGCGCTCGAAGACCGAAGCCCCCTCGCTTCGAACATCGCCCACGATGGCCTGGAGGTTATGGCGCTTGTCGCAGGCCACGACGAGAAGGCTGCCTTGGCGAGCATGAGCCAGGCGCGCCACGAAATCACCTTTGCGCTCGGCCCAAGGACGCTTTTGCTCGAGGGATTCATCCGGCCCGGTATCCGTGCAATCGCGCACCATATCGAGAACATCTTCCCCGAAACATTCCGCGATGGTCTGCTCCCGTTCCTCTCGCTGCTGAGCGTCGGGGGCATCCTCCAGGGAGTCGTGAAGAAGGCCCGCGATGGCCTGGTCGACACTACCGCCGTGTTCCAAGACGAGGCCGGCCACCTGGAGCAAATGGCTCACGTAGGGGATCTCGCTCTGCTTGCGCTTCTGCTCGGCGTGCCACGTGTAGGCGAACTCGGTGGCCTCCAGCAGTCGCTTTCGCTCTTGGATCTCCAGGGCGCGCTCCTTTCTCATCGGCCTCGTTGCTTCGAAGCGGGCGGTTCAGTCGATCGGGGGTCGCGCAGAGGATACCCCTGCCTGGGCCTCCAGCACTTCTTCCGCAGCTCGGGCGATTTGCAGCACACCCCAATCGTCGTGCCAGCGACCCACGATCTGAACGCCCACCGGCAACCCTTCATCCGTAAAGCCGCAGGGGAGCGAGATCGCTGGGTTTCCCACCACGCTGACGAAATAGGCGGATTTCATCCAATCGATATAGGTCTCCATGGCCACCCCTTCGATGGCTTCGGGGTAACGCACAGAGACATCGAAGGGCGGCACCTGATTCACGGGGAGAACCATGAATTCGAAATCCTCCATCAGGGTACGCACGCGGTGATAAACGTCGCTGCGGAGTTTTTCGGCCCGGGCAAGATCCGCCATCGTGAGGGCAAGGCCCTGATCGATATTCCAGCGCACGGTGTCCTTGAGGGCGCCTCGGGCGTCCTCGGGCAGGCCGCCAAAGCCCAATGCAAACTCTCGGGCGCGCAGGGTCTTGAATGCCTCGTCTGCCCCGGACCAATCGGGTTCGGCCTCCTCGACCTCGCAGCCGATCTCATTCAGGACGCCGCAAAAGCCTTCGATCACCTGGATGACCTGGGAGTCTACGGGCAAGCCACCGAGATCGCGGCTGAAAGCCACGCGCACCCCGCGAAAATCCCGCTTCAGAGAACCCGCGAACGCTTCTCCCGGCGCGCCCAATGAGAGCGGTGCCCGGGCGTCCGGACCCGCCATGGCGGAAAGCAACAGCGCCGTATCCTGAACGTTCCTCGCCATGGGTCCGAGCACCGAAAGCGGCGACCACTCCGAACGCGCCGGATGAATCGGCACCCTCCCGGGCGAGGGACGGAGGCCCACGACGCTGCAGAAATTCCCGGGGTTGCGCAAAGAGCCCCCCATATCACTTCCATCCGCGATGGGAACCATCCCCGCAGCCAGGGCCACCGCTGCCCCCCCACTGCTTCCGCCGCAGGTCCGGGTGCGATCCCATGGGTTCAGGGTTTCGCCAAAGACTTCGTTGTAGGTCTGGGAGCCGGCACCGAATTCGGGCACGTTGGTCTTGCCCAGGGTGATCGCGCCCGCGGCACGCAGGCGCGAGACGATGAGATCATCACTTTGCGGCACATTGTTCGCGAGGAGACGCGAGCCCATGGTGCTGAGGATTCCCTCGGTCATCACCAGGTCTTTGTGGGCGATGGGCAACCCGTGAAGGGGCCCCAGGGCTTCACCTCGAGCCTGGCGCTCATCGGCTTCGGCGGCCCACTCCAGGGCGCGCTCGGGAACGAGCGTGACGATGGCGTTCAATTCCGAATTGACGGCTTCGATCCGGTCGAGGTGCGCCTGAACGAGATCCCGGGCCGACAACTCTCCCGCTCGAACCCGACCCGCGAGTTCCAGCGCAGTCCGGTAGTGCAGAGCGGTCTCGTCCACGGTCGGCCCTTTCCTCAGCGTCTTTTTCTCTGGCCCGGCTTCAAGCGCCGGAAAGGCTTGGGCTGTTCCGCGATAGCCTCGCGCAATTTGGGCAAGAGGGCCTGCAGACGATCCCAGCCATCCCGCGACTCCACCCGCTCGGGACCGGGGCGCGGAAGAGCCAGGCCTCGCTCGGTCAAATCGAGGGCTGCCTTGTACTCATGACGCCCGGCGAAAAAGCGGGCATAGAAGAGATAGTTGAGCGGGTCGCTCGGGTCGATCTCCAGGGCTTGCGCGTAATATTTCTGAGCGCGTTTCTTGGAGCCTCCCAGAAAAAAGGGAACCACCTGGTCGATGGTGGCGAGGGTCCGCGCCGCAGCGCCCTCGGCGAAAGTGGGGTCGAGTTCCAGGCTGCGATTCAAATGGCCCCGAATAGCGCGCAGGGTGAAGATCATCTTGACGACCCCAACCGACTGGCCATAGAGCGCCATATTGATCCCCGCCAGCAAATGGCAGGGCGCGCAGTCGGGCTTCAAAAGAGCCGAAGCCTCGGCGACATCCTGGCCACGAAGGAAGAGCGCTTCCTTCTCCGGCTTTTCGCTGGCTACTCGGCTGCCGAGGTAGTAGGAGGTCATGGCCAATCGCCAGGCGGCCTCCCAGTCTTCGGGATCCGCCCGGTAGAGCGCTTCGTAGCGCTCATTGGCGAACGCGGCTCGCGCTGGATCGGCCCTTTCCATGTAGGCCTGGTCGGCTTCCACGAAACGCGGTGCCGATTCCCAATCCGCCTGGGCCCGTGCAGCCCCAGGCAGGAGCAGTGAAAGAAACGTCGCCAGGAAAAATCCCAGGACGGCAGCGACCCGATTTCGACTCAATACGGCAAACCTCCGGCCCTGAGTCACCCGCGCCGTCCCGTTCGTTCCCGAGTTTCTTCTATCTCTTTCACGGAGCCAGAACCTAGAGGATTCCCGCGCTCCCGGAAATCGGCTCTCTAGGGTTGGATCGCCTCGGTTTCTCCCGCTGCCCCGCCTCCGAAGATGCGGCGAAAACTCTTCTTCACGAACTCCGTGGCGTCATCCAGCAGCAAGTAGAAGACAGGCACCACGAGTAGGGTCAGAATCGTCGAGGAGAACATGCCCATCGCCGTGGCGATCGCCATGGGGGCGCGGGTTTCGGACCCGGGACCGATGCCGAGGGCCGCGGGCAGAACGCCAAAGATCATCGAGATCGCTGTCATCAGGACTGGCCGCATCCGCACCGGGGCAGCCGTTCGTATGGCCTCCACCTTGTCCATGCCGCCGCGACGCAGTTGGTTCGCGTAATCCACCAACAAAATGGAGTTCTTTGTCACCAGTCCGAGCAGGAGAATGATTCCGATCAAGCTGAAGATGTTGAGGCTATGGCCAAAGAGAAGTAACCCTCCAAGCGCTCCGACCATGGAGAGCGGCAAGGCGAGCATCACGGTGAGGGGATGAATCAGACTCTCGAACTGCGCCGCGAGGATCATGTAGATGACCAGGATCCCCAGCATCATCGCCAATGCGAATTGTTCATTTCCCTCCCGCATCGCCTCGGCTTCACCCGACACCGCGAGGGTCACCCCTGGAGGCAGAACGTCTGCAGCCACTTTCTCGGCGTATTCAACGGCCTCGGCAAGCTTGATGCCCTCGAGATTGGCGCTGACGTTCACACTGCGTTGCCGATCGATTCGCGTGATCTCCGAAGCGGCCGCGCCCATCTCCACGGATACGAGATTGCGCAAGGCAACGGGCTCCCCCGCGCCGTTTCGCACATACAGAGCGCCGATGGCTTCGGGGTTCGCTCGATCCTCGCCCTCCACCCGCATGCGAATATCGTAACGGCGCCCGTCTTCCTTGAATGTGCCGACATCCATCCCGCCCACCATCATCTGAATCGTCTGGGCGATGGCCCTGGCATCCACGCCCATGGCCGCTGCCTTGTCACGGTCCGGCGTCACGGCAAGTTCCGGCAGGCCGAGTTTCAAGCTCTTGTCGATGCCAACAAAACCCGGATTCTTTGCGAGCCCGGCAACAAATGCACTTGAGATGCGATCGAGTTCTTCAAGGGAAAGGTTGCCCCGGAGATCGACATCGAAACTTCCTCCAGTGCTCATCATCGACTCGCCCGGGTTGAAGATCCTAATCTGCCTGCCTGGAACCGACCCAAGATCCTTACGGGCCGCGGCGATCACTTCCATCACGCTGCGTGTGCGCTTTTCGTTGCTCGCCAGGGTTCCGAAGATCATCGAGCGATTGCTACGACTGGCCGTGTCGTAGCCGCCCCCGCTCCCCGCCGCAGAGAAAATGCCGACAACCTCTGGCTGAGCCAGGAACCAGTCTTCGTCATTCTCGAGGTATTCCAGGGAAGCCTGGAGGGAGGTACCCGGAAGTGCTTCCCCGTTGACAAAGAAAATACCCTCGTCCGAGGGCGGGAAGAATTCGCTCTTGAGTTCCGAACCGAAAAAAAACGCGAGCCCCAAAGAGGCGATGGTCGCCGTTGCCGTGATCGCGCGGTGGCGGAGGCTCGTTTCGAGAACCCGGCGATAGCTTGATTCAAGGCCCTGAAAACCTCGCTCGAGACGTGTGTAGATGCTGCCTGGGCGACGCGCCTTCGGAGGTGGCATTCGAGCGGCGAGCATCGGCGTCACGGTCAGCGCGACGAAGAGCGAAATCATGACGCTACCCGCCACCACCAACCCGAACTCTCCCAGAAAGCTTCCGACCAGCCCTTCGACAAAAATCACCGGGATAAACACCGCTGCCACAGAGATCGTGGCCGCGGTCGCCGCGAAAGCGATCTCTCGGGTCCCTCGCTTGGCCGCTTCCCGCGCCGATTCGCCCTGCTCCCTATGCCGTTCGATATTTTCGAGAACGACGATCGCGTCGTCGATTACAACCCCCACAGCGAGGGTCATTCCCAGGAGCGTCATCGTATTGAGCGTGAATCCGAAGAGCCAGACCAGGCCGAAGGTCGCTACCAGGGAAACCGGAATCGCGAGGGCGACGATCAACGTGGGCCGGGTCCGACGCAGGAAGACAAATACGGTTAAGACCGCGAGAAGAGCACCGATCACCAGGGTGAACTGGGTTTCCGCGACGGCTTCACGTACGCCCCGCGAGAAGTCGATGAAGCCATCTCGATTCTCGAACTCAATCCCCTCGGGCAGGATCTTCTCCACCTCGTCGATCCGGCGCAGAACTTCGTCCACGATCCCCACGGTATTGCCACCCGATTGTTTTCGGATCCCCAGCCCCACGGTCTCGGCGCCGTTGTAGCGAGCGATGACCTCCTGGTCCGCGGCACCGTCCTCGATTCGCGCAACGTCTCGGAGCAGAACAGGGGCGCCTTCTCCCTGGCTGATGACCATTCGCTCCAGGGCCTGCATAGTCTCGAACTCGGCATCGGTCTTGACCGCATATTCGACTCGACTTCCCTCAACTTTGCCCGCCGGAAGCTCCACGTGCTCGCGCTTGAAGGCTTGATACACGTCGAGGGCTGAGAGTTTGCGGGCTTGCAACGCTTCGCCGTCAAGCCAGATCCGAATATTCCGCTCGAGCCCTCCGAACATTGCCACTCCGGCAACGCCTTCTATGGTTTCGAGTCGAGGGTTGATCTGGCGTTTGACGATCTCGTACGCCTCCACCGGGTCCTTGCTGGTCTTGAGTGGAATCCAGAGCACGGGCTGATCGTTCGGATTGAAGGAATCCACGATGGGTGGTTCAACTTCGGGTGGCAGTTCGTAACGCGCCTGGGCAACCTTGTCCCGCACTTCCTGGGTCGCTATGTCGATATCGGTTCCCAATTCGAACTCGACCTGGATGAGCGAGGCACCCCGAAAACTCGTAGACGAGATCTTTCGAACGCCAGCGATGGTATTGAAACCTTCTTCGAGGACATCCGTCACATCCTCTTCAATACCTTCCGGCGTCGCATCATCGAGCATCGCCGTCACCGACAGCACCGGGAATTCCATGTTCGGAAATTGGTCTACACCGAGACGGTTATAGCCGAGGATTCCGAACACGATGAGCGCAAGAATCATCATCCAGGTGAGGACGGGGCGCTCGATGGAAATATCAGAAAGGGTCACCCGTCTGCTCCCGGCATGATGGACGAAGCGGGCGCAGCTACTTGGGGCATGCCCACCGGGCGACCGTCGCGACTGCGAATCGAGACCGCGCCTCCGTCGACCAGGTTTCGTTGCCCGCGAACCACGACGCGATCGCCCTCCACGAGCCCGCCGCGCACCTCGACCCATCCGTCGGCGAAGACACCCATTTCAACCGAGACGCGCTGGACGCGATCGACATCCACGATTCGATAAAGCTCCGCGCCACCGGCCCGCTGAAGAAGCGCTTCTTCCGGCACCATGATGACATCGCTGCGTTCACTCACGCCCAACTCGACACGAGCGAATAGGCCCGGCCGCAAGCGGCCCGCAGTATTCGACAACTCCGCCTTGACGCGAAGCGTTCTTGTAATGGGGTCGATCGTCGGGGAAACGACGGTGACCACAGCCGCGAAGCGCTCATCGGGAAAAGGCGCCAGGCTCACCTCAACGGCCTGCCCAGGACGCACGAGCCCCGAATCAACCTCGGCCACGGAAAACTCGGTCTCGATGGGATCGAGCGTCACGATTTCGAAGAGCGGCAGCCCGACACTGAGGTATTCCCCCACGCTCACCGTGCGACGCGCCACCAAACCGGCGAAGGGCGTGCGCACCGAAGCGTCTTCCAATGCCCGGCGAGCCAGTCCAAGCCGAGCCTCGCCGGCGGTCTTGCGCGAGTGTGCAAGTTTCAACGCCGTCTGCGCTTCATCCAGGCGCGCGCGAGACGCGGCATCGCGCTTATTCAGACGTTGGATCCGGTCCATCGCCCTCCAGTTCTCCACTACCTGGGCGCTGGCCTCGGCAAGTTGCGCCTCGGCGCTGGCCATCTCGAGTTCGCGCCTTTGGGGGTCGATCTCAAGCAGAATCTGGTTCGCCTTGACTGCATCGCCTTCCTCCACAGCGATCCCTGTCACCTGGCCCGATATCTGAGCGGCGATGGTTGCCTCGGCTTTGGCCACCAATTGACCAGTCGCTGTGATGCGGTCGACGACATCCCGGACCACCACCCTGGCCACCATGACAGGGGGGGACGCCTCTGAGCGACCAAGCACTTCGGTTTCGTCATTGCAGCCGGACAATGACGTGCCGGCGATAAGGACGAGCGCGAGCAGAACAGCTCGGGAAGACAGCTTCGCACCGAGATTCATGCTCAAATTATTGACCTTCATGGCCACTACCCCCTTGGCGCGTTCGTGACGCAAATTCGTCGAGCCATCCTCGGAAGAGCGCATCTACGCTCGCTTCCAGCAGGCCCGGGCTCCAGTCCTTATCCGGCCGAACCGCGGGCAGCGATATGAGCCCATGAAGACATGCCCAGAGCGATTGGCTGATGATTTCAAGTTCCGACTCGGTGATCTGATTGCTTTGAAGCAGGTTGCCCAGCGGCTTGGATAAAAGGTCGACCGCCCTTTGTCCTGCCGATCCCGGCGAGGGATCCCGATCGCGTGGCTGGTTGATGAGGTGGTAATGAGTCGGATTGCGAATACCCCAACGCGCGAAGACCAGGCTGAGCGTTCGCGCCTGGTCCACTGGATCGGACTCGGCCGGCAGTCCTTCGAGTTCTTTGACCAGGTCTTCGAGCTTCTCTTCCACGACGGCTTCGAGCAGTCCCGGCTTGTCGGTGAAATAGTGGTAGATGGTGGGGGCGGAGTAGCCACAGCGCTCCACCAACGCGCGCATGGAGAAGCCCGCATAGCCGGATTCGGCCATCAGGGCCTCGGTGGCAGAGAGAATCGTTCGGCGAGCGTCGTCGCGGTGTCGGGCGCGCCGCAATTGGGCGGCCTGGGCCGGCGGGGGCATGAGATGAAGCCTCGAGGAGCTGGGGGGGAAGTTCGCTGCCTGCCCCCGGCATTGCCGTGGAGCGGCGTCTAACGGTGTTTCAGCTGTGTAACAGCGTTAGAGCCGCATTGGTTAGCACACTCTGCCGAGCCGTCCAATAAGCCTTCTCTAAGACTGCAATTTCTTCCCCCTTGGGAGCCAGCTGGAAGCCTCCCCAGGCGGGATTACCCGGGTCGGTCCGGGTATGCTCGGCCATCCGGTCCGGCCCAGGGGACCAATCGAGGAGGCGCGGTCGGGATGGGTTCCGCTGACAATCACCATATCGCGCCCGGTTTCCGCTTCGATCCAAGCGCTGGGGGCCGGGAAACCCTACCCGGCTCCTGGGCTGCCCATTGGAAAGCCACCCCCGAACGGCCCGCCCTGCGCTTCGCTGACGGCACCGCCCTGAATTACGGCGAATTGGAGGCCGCATCCCGGCGAGCCGCCGGGCGACTCCACTCCGCCGGATTGGGAGCGGGCGAGCGGGTTCTCTTCTCCGCCGCGAGCAGCGCGCAGGGAGTCGTGGCCCACGTGGCGTGTCTGCGTCTGGGCTTGGTGGTCATTCCCGCGAACACCGCATACCGCCAGGCCGAAGTCGCGCATGTGGTGGGCGATGCACGCCCCTCGGCCGCCATCGTGGACGAACCCCAACGAGGCGAATGGATCCGGGCAGCAGCCGACATCCCCGTCCTCACCCCGGACCTTCCGCTGGACGAAGCCCCCGCCCCGATTCTCGACCAATCCGCTGCAGAGTCGCCCGCCCTCATCGGCTACACGTCGGGAACCACCGGTCGCCCCAAAGGCGCCGTGCTCAGCCACGGAAATCTCCTATCGAGTGTGGAGGCCCTTCGCCTGGCCTGGCGCTGGTCCCCCGACGACCGACTGGTTCTCGCCCTGCCCCTCTTCCACATGCACGGACTCGGCGTCGGGCTTCACGGCACCCTTCACGCTGGGGCCAGCGCCATGATCCTCCCGCGCTTCGATCCCGACGAGGTTCTGGACGCTGCTGCGGCCTTCGATGCCACGCTCTTCTTCGGGGTACCCACGCTCTACCACCGCCTGATGCAATCGGATCGGGTGAGCGAACTGGCCCGCCTGCGGCTCTGCGTTTCGGGTTCGGCCCCCCTGCCCGCCGAATTGCATGCCCGCTTCGAGGCACAAACCGGCCAACGCATCATCGAGCGCTACGGGATGACCGAGACCGTGATGCTTGTCTCGAACCCCGTCGAGGGAGACAGGCGCCCCGGCACCGTGGGACTGCCCTTGCCCGGGGTCGAAATGCGCCTTGCGGGCGAGCCGCCCGAGATCGAGGTGCGCGGGCCCAACGTATTCGCGGGCTACTTGGACCGACCCGATGCCAATGCCGAGGCCTTCCGGGAGGACGGCTTCTTCCGAACCGGGGATCTCGGTCACCTGGATGAGGCCGGCTATCTCTGCATTGCGGGCCGCGCGCGGGAGTTGCTGATCAGCGGTGGCTACAACGTCTATCCACGCGAGGTCGAAGAAGCCCTGGGCGAGCATCCGGAAATCGTCGAAAGCGCGGTGGTGGGCACACCCTCGGAAGAATGGGGCGACGCGGTCACCGCCTACCTCGTCCCTCGACCCGGCGCCCAGCCCACGGTGGCCGAGGTGCGACATTTCCTGGGCGAACGGCTCGCCCCTTATAAACACCCGCGAACGGTCTATTGCGTGGAAGCGCTGCCGCGCAACGCCCTGGGCAAGGTGCAGAAGCATCGGCTGGAAAACGGCCGCATTCTGGACGAGGAAGCCGATTAACTCCGATTGGGGGAGCAGGCATCTACGCTTTTGCATTCCAGGGTCGCGGGTGCGAACCACGACAAAGCGCCTACCCTCGATGATTCCCGGCGATGCCCGTTTCTCCTCGGCATCGTTCCAGAACATTAGGGAAGCCCGTCCACTATCCGCAGCGCGCGGAACTCTGACCCGGAGCAAAAATGTCCGACCACCCCACCCGCACTGAAATTCAACTGCTCGACGGTGAGTTCTACATTGATCGCCCGCTGGACCACTATGCATGGATGAGGGCCCACGCGCCGGTCTACTACGACGCCGGCGGCGATATTTGGGGGGTCAGCCTCCACGAAGACATCATGAAGGTGTCGAAAACCCCCGAAGTCTTTTGCTCGGGCCAGAGTTCGCGCCCGGAACGCGGCGTACTCATCCCCTCGATGATCAACATGGACGATCCCGATCACAAGCGACGCCGTAACCTCGTCAACAGCGGCTTTACGCCCAGACGTCTCGAGGAGAGTCGGAGCAAGATTCGCCGCATCACGAACCAACTCATCGACGGCGTCTGCGAACGGGGCGAATGCGAGTTTGTGCGAGAGATCGCCGCCCCGCTACCGCTGATCATGATTGGCGACATGCTGGGCATGCCCGAAGAAGACTTCGAGACCCTGCTCCGATGGTCCGAGGATATGCTGGCGGCGACCTCCGCCACCGCCAGCCCCGACCTGCAGGAACGCGCCCAGCAGGCGGGCATCGAATACGCCACCTACGCACTGGACGCCATCGCGACAAGAAGGCAAAAGCCCTCGGGCGACCTGCTCTCCACCCTCGTCCACGCCGAAATCGGCGGCCATCGCCTGGATGACGAGGCCCTTATTCACGAATCGCTCCTGATCCTCGTGGGCGGCGACGAGACGACCCGCCACGTCATTACCGAGGGAACACTCGCCCTGATGGAAAACCCCGATCAGCGGCAGAAATTGATCGACGACCCCGCGAAGGTTCCCACGGCCGTAGAGGAACTCCTTCGCTGGGTCTCCCCCATCAAGAACATGAACCGCACCGCGACCCAGGAAACCGAGTTGCGCGGCCAGAAGATCAAGGAAGGTGACCGGCTTTTGCTGCTCTACCCATCGGGAAATCGCGATGAGCGCGTGTACTCGGAGCCCAACGTTCTGGACGTAGAGCGAAATCCCAATCCCCATGTCGCCTTTGGGGGCTATGGCACACACCACTGCCTGGGAGCCAGCCTCGCCCGGCTGGAATTGCAAATCATGTTCGAGGAACTCACCCAGCGCCTGCCGGATCTCGAATTGGCGAACGACCAGCCTCTGCCCCAGCGGGCCTCGAATTTCATCACCGGTATCGAGGCCATGCCGGTTCGCTTTACCCCGACGCCGCCCCGGGGCTGAGCACTTCCCGGGGTCCACCTCGCCCCCGAACCTCGAGGGGCCCGTGCGTGCGCGCAGCGCCGCCTCCCCGTCCGCTTCCGTGCAGAGAGACGGGCATCCGTCGGCCTGAGCGGCCCCTGCCCGGCCCATGCCGAGGGGCCGAATTCAACGCGCAGTCTCGGGAATCGGCTCAAACCGAACGGCCGAAACCGACTCGCTTTTCGGGAACTATTTTCAAATCCCTAATTTTAAAAGCTTTTTCAGATCGACCAGACTGGCTTGTTTGTTGCATTCAATGTGCGTAATTCACAATGAATTTCAGCGGATAAGCGCTCACTTTCCAATTATGGCGGTCTAAAACGATGGCATCTCGCGACGAAAACCGCGGCGGAGCATGGCGCTTAAAGATCAATCCGACCCGGATCCTTTTCGCCGTGGCGGGGATCGGACTCGGTCTCACCATCTGGAGTTTTGCCGACGTGGTGGGGCATGCCACGCGTATGGCCGCCATCCAGGACGCCGCCCTGCTCGCCGAGTCTGTCTCGAGTCTAAAGGACATCTACGCCAAGCAGCTTTCCCTCCCCGCCGCGAGAGTGCCTTCCGAGGAATTCGAAAACTCTCATGGTGAAGCCAACCCGCATAGCGGGTCCGGCAATCTGGTTAAAGACTTCGCCGAAGCCATCGAGCAGACAGATCTCTCCTCCCATGTCGAGATCTACGGACCGTACTCCACTATCTGGGGGGGACTTGGGGGTGACTTGCCCGATGACTTCGCTCGCAGAGCGTGGGCCGGCTTGACCCGAAACCCGGACGAACCCTTCTTCGAATATATCTCTCGAGAAGAAGGGGATTTCTTGCGCTACGCGACCGCCAGTCGCGTTTCCGATCGCTGTGTCGGCTGTCATGCATCGAATCCCCAGGCGGGCCGGATCGAGGTCAGGGAGGGCGAACTCGTAAGTGTAGTCGACGTGATGATCCCACTCAGAGCCAATCTCGTGGTCGACCCCGCCGCCGATATTTCCCAGGGCCTCGCGTTTTTCGCCGTCCTGAGCCTTTTGTGGTTTTGCGCCGCGGGCGTGGGTGTGGTGGCGGAGCAAAATAAAACTCGAACGGCTGAGGCCGCTGCTCTTCGACATCAAACGACCACGGAAAAACTGGCCCGCGCGATCACCGATCGAGATGCTGCCGCTTCGGAAAAGGAAAAACTCGCGGCCCTGATCCAACATGCCCAGAAGATCGAGAGCCTCAGCCAGATGACGGGCGGCCTCGCGCACGACTTCAACAATCTGCTTGTGCCGATATTGGCCAACGCGAACTTCCTCAAGTCAGAACTTCCTCCCGATTCGCCGGGCCAGGAAATGATCGAGGATATCGATACGGCCGCAGAACGCGCTTCGGGGCTGTGTCGGCAGATGCTGGCCTATGCGGGCCAGGCGAATATCGAGCACCAATACCGCGATCTTAACCAGGTGTTGACTGGAATGGCTGAACTTCTCCAAGTCAACACGTCCCGAACTTGCAGCCTGCAATTGGACCTCTTTGATGATTCGCTCTACTTCGAATTCGATCCAGTCCAGATCGAACAGATTCTCGTAAACCTGGTCAGCAACGCTTCCGACGCCATGGGTGATCGGGATGGGAAAATTACGATCAGAACAGGCCGGTGCCCGATCGACTCTTCTTATTCGACACCGAGCCCGTTCCAACGCGAGACGAAGGTCAGAAACGCGGCATTGGACGAATCCCTGATTCCACGCACAACGAGGCCGGGCGTATTCGTCGAGGTACTCGACGAAGGAGAGGGCATCGCTGAGGGAGATCTCGCAAAGGTCTTCGACCCCTTTTATTCGAGCAGGGCACCCGGGCGCGGGCTGGGCCTCGCTGCCGTAGACGGCATCGTTCGCTCTCATGGAGGCACCATCTCAATGGAAAGCGAGCTTGGAAAATTCACTCGTATCCGAATCTCCTTTCCTGCCGAAAGCGAAAGTCTGTCTGATCCGTTGCCCAATTCCGCGCAAAGTCTCGATAGCGAGCTTCAAACAGGCACTGTCCTGGTGGCAGATGACGAACCCGCAGTTCGGTCCGTCGCGACCCGCATGCTCGAAGGCTTCGGCTTCAAAGTCGTCACCGCGGAGGACGGAGATTCGGCCACGCGAATCTTCGAAGAGAGCCCCGACTCCTTCTGCGCCTGTTTGTTCGACGTAACGATGCCCGTCAAGGACGGCGTTCGCGCCCTCCACGAAATTCGAAATCTCCGCCCCGCACAACCCGCCGTCCTCTTCAGCGGTTACAGCGAGAAGTTTGCGGAGATTCGCCGCCTCGAAGGCCCGCATACCACCTTCCTCGAGAAGCCGTTCCACTCCGACGCCCTGCGCGCCAAGATCGTTGGTGTTCTCCCTCACTTGGGAAAAACGCCTCATCACAACCCGGAGGGGGCGCCGCCGAATGGCTCCATCTCTTCCGAGCGGAGTTCGGCCAATGGCTCAAATGGAACGGTGATCGAGACAATCTGATGCACATGAAACAACGTAGGAAAATTGGAACAGCTGCAAGGCCCTGATCTTACTCACTTATTGAGATTGATCAGTTGGCATGGGTTCTGCATTCCGATCCATTTATCCACTCTCCAACGACTAGTTCCCTAGGCCCACCACTCGCCCGCCGTACTGAAGGAGGCCCCAACGATGATTCTTGACCACTACACAGACCCGACAGGGAGCCAGACCAGTTACCTGATCGCCTGCCCGAAGACTCGGGAGGCCGCGCTGATCAATCCGGTCAGCGGCTGCGTAGCAGACTACGAGCACACCCTCGGTGCCCGAAATCTTCGACTCGTCCAGATCCTCACGACCCGGGCGGACTCGACGAACGCTCAGGCCATCGGCCAACTGGGCGAAGGGAGGGCTCCCCTGAATGTATTCCCGGCTGCGGAGGCAGAGACCCACTGTGCCGCCAACGGCCAGCCGGTCTCACAAACCACCGACACCTCTCTTGCGGGCAGGCTCATCAGCCTGGGTGAGCTCCGCGTCGCCCCTTCCCAGGCCCCGTCGAATTCTCAAGACGACACCCTCTACAAAGTCGGCGATTACACGTTTACTTCCCAAAGCCTTTTGATCGCCGCCCCGCCCGCATCCGAATCAGGCACAGAGCATTGTGCAACTGCGGGCCGCCTTGTCGATAGACACGGGGAGCACCGACGAGTCCTCAACTTTCGCAGCAGCCGAGAGAACGTTGCGATCGAGCAACTGCTGCTGGAAGACCTTCACGCGAGCTTGATCGAAAACGCTTTCAGCCCAAAGGAAACCCTCGTCGTCCGGTCCTATATCGAGTTGGTCGAGGAGAACGACTCCGCACACCCGTCGGCGGCGGAACTCGCCGAGAAGACCGGCGGCATCGACCGAAGCGTCATCCACGTACTGGTTCACAGCATTCGCTGGAAGCAGATCGACGCTGGGCGCCTTCCCCTGGTGCTGGCGGGTCAGGCTTCCAAATGGCTCCGCGATCTCAAGACCGAGCCCGAATTCACGCCCCACGAGAAGGAATTTCTCTGTGCCTACCTCCGATTGGTTGCCCGGAACGGCAACCCTCCTTCGGGACCAGAAGTCGCCGAGGAACTCGGATCAGACCGATCCATTCAATGGGTTCGCAAGAGGGCGTTCACGATTCGAAGGAAGCAGAGAGAATTCGATCAGGCCCTGCTGATGCTCGCACGCAGTAAGCCTGAAATTGCGCCCGCTCCTCGGAGAGTTCCCGTGGCGCCCCGCAGAAATCAGTTCGTCGTCGACCATCTCCCTATCGCCTGATGAGGCCCTGAGCCATCGTCAACTTCCCAAGCTTTCCATCTACGGGTCCATCAGGCAAATATGACGCGCTCACCTCAGCATCCGAGGTGAGCGCGTCATCCCTTTTGGGGCTCTCGTACTCGCATCGATATCCATGACACGAGAAAAGTCGCAGGACCAGAGGCATCCGGAAGAAGCGAAGCACGCTATCTTCCCACTGATACACGCAGTAGCCCCTCCCCTTGGCTGACCCCGTTCAATCGGGACAAACTGGCAGGTGCCATTTCTCCGTGGCGAATTTCTCCTTCAAGCAAGGGACAGGAATCCTCCTCATCTTTCTTGCTCTCGTCAGCGCCGGGATGCTGGCAGCGCGGCAGGGAACCCTCGACGCGCGGGAAACCGAACTTCGTGAACTCCAGGCTGGGCTGCGCGAGTACGTCGAGTCGGCCGAACGGGGAATGCAAGACCCCGCTGACCTCCAAAAAAGACTCCGCCCGCTACTGAGATCCGCCTCAGCGCCCCAAGAGGCGGATATATTGAGCGGCGGCAACCTACTCACGCCTGCGAACCTATTTCCCCTGGCACTGCTCTTCGGCCTGGCGGGCGGGTGGATGCTTCTGCCCCGGCGAGCATCGAAAGAAGAGCCTGCCGATACCTGCGCCGCCAACCCCAGTTCGCGGGCCGAAATCTCTGAGCTCCTGACCAAGCAGCTTGACCTTGGCGAAGCCGACCGAACATCCGTGGCTATGGAATTTGCCGCCTCGATCTCGCACGAGATTCGCAATCCCCTGGCGGGGATTCAGATGAGCCTGAGTAACCTGATCGCCGAATCCGAGGACCCTCAAGTCGTCGAGCGCCTCAGCCTGCTCTCGTCGGAAACCTCGCGCGTGGCGGATCTCCTGGGCAAGGCCGTTGAGGCGGCACGACGAGCCCCTGAATCCTCGCAGCAAATCGACTTGGCCGTATTCGTCGAAAAGCTGCTCGAGTTGCTGCGCCTGCAGCTGCCACCCAACTTTATACTGGAGAGCGAAATTGGCGAGGGCCTTAAAGGCAACTTCCCTCCCAACCGCTTGGGGCATTGCCTCGCGAACTTGGTGATCAACTCCGCCCAAGCGGCGAACGGCGATGAAGGGTGGGTTCGGATCGAGATAAGAACCCGGGCCGAGTTCCTGCGCTTCCGGGTGCTCGATAACGGACCCGGTTTTCCGGAGGAGATCCTGAACGGAGGACACCGCCCGCTGATTGCTAGCGAGTCGGAGAAGAGCGGCCTCGGGCTCGCCATGGCACGCCGCTTCGTGCGGGAAATGGGCGGCAAGCTGGAGCTATCGAACCCCGCCCCTCCCGGTTCGGCCTCAGGCAGCTGCGTAACTATATTGCTACCGTCCGCCGGTCATCATGGCTGACACCCTACTGCTCATCGAAGACGAACAACTCCTGGGCAACGAGCTCGCGCGTCATTTTTCGCGCAAGGGCTGGGATGTCGTGCATCACGTGGACCTGTCTAGCGCACGCCGAGCATTATTCGATCAGGGATTGATTCCCCTGGTCGTGGTTTCCGACATGAATCTTCCCGACGGGAACGCTCTGGACCTTCTCGAAGAGTGCCGAGACCAGCAAAGAACAGGTGAGTGGCTCTTTCTGACAGGGTACGGGACCGTTGCGGACTCGGTGCGAGCGCTGCGCATCGGCGCGTACGATTTTCTGGAAAAGCCGTGCGATCAGGAAAGGCTCGACCTGGTGGTGGCGAGTGCGGCCCGCAGCGCCCTGGCCCAGCGACGACTGGAGGATCACGCACACAACCAGAACCGGGCCTATCCCGTAACCACTTTCGTAGGATCGAGCAAAGCCGCAGAGGAAGTACGCGAGGTTCTTAACCGCCTGATCGGCGTGTCCATTAGCGCGTTGGTCATCGGGGGCGAAACGGGTACAGGCAAGGGTCTCGTGGCGCGCATACTCCACAACAGCGGCCCCCGCGCACGCGCTCCCCTCATCGAAGTGAACTGCGCCGCGCTTCCTCGCGAACTCCTTGAGTCGGAACTCTTCGGCCACGAAGCGGGTGCTTTCACCGGGGCAAAACAAAAACGCCGGGGGCTGATACAGCAGGCCGATGGCGGAACTCTCTTTTTGGACGAATTGGCCGAAATGCACATCGACCTGCAATCGAAGCTTCTCAAGGTCATAGAGGATAAACGCGTTCGGCCGCTCGGATCTGAGAAGGAAATGAACGTCGATGTCCAACTCATCGCCGCAAGCAACCGCAATCTCGCCGAACGTGTCGAAGCAGGCGAGTTCAGATCCGATCTCTATCACCGACTCAATGTCTTCGAGCTTGTACTCCCGTCGTTGAAGGATCGGATCAGTGATCTCGATGAACTTGTTCCTCTCATCGTGGACGAATTCAATGCCATCGCGGGCAAGAATGTGCGCGATATTCCCGACGAGGTTTGGGAAATTCTCAAATCGCATAGCTGGCCCGGAAACGTCCGCGAGCTCCGCAACGTCATCGAACGCTGCGTCCTCTTCTCCGACGGCCCCGTTTTCCCCGCGCGATGGCTCCAATTGCCAGGGCAATCCGCGCAACCGAAAAATGAATCCGACGCAGACACCCTCCGGCTCCCGCTCGACGGCAGCGTCTCCCTGGAGGAGATGGAAGCTCATATCATCCGAGTGGCCCTGGAGCGATCCAACTACAACGCCACGGCCGCCGCGAGGAGCCTCGGTACGACTCGCCAGAAACTTCGCTATCGTGCCCAGAAGCACGGTGTCCAATCGCCCACGGAAGACGATTCGGAAAACTCGGACTGATCGCCCTTCGGGCCGTAAAAGTCAGCTTGGGCCCGAGAGGGATCCTCCCGTCGGCTCGCTCCTAAAATCATCATTCATTTTACGTTTGCATCCTTTTCCCGCTTGCAACCAACGAACGCGCGATCCATCGTTTGCGACCAGGAAGCAGCAAAACATGAAAGAGCGAGAACAATCAGCTCGCCAACACAGGCCACTCGCGCACTCAACGGAGAGAAATCATGGTCAGCAACGAACGCCTGCGATCTCGAACGCCGCTCACCCTCATTCTGGGAGCAACCCTGGCGGGATTTGTCTTCGGCTGCTCCACGGTCAGCGTTGACAACGACTACGATCCCGCTGTTGACTTCGGCAATCTCAAGACCTTCGCCTGGATCGAGAAGCAGAGTACGGATGAAGCGCCGACAATCGCCGACAACACCCTTCTGAGCGACCGGATCGAGCGCTCGGTCAACGCAGTACTCGAAGCCAAGGGGCTGAGCCAGGCGCCGCGTGGCGAAGCTGATTTTCTCATCTCCCAGCACATCGGTGTCCAGCAGAAGCTCCAAGTGGATACGACCCAATACGGCTATGGGTACGGCTTTGGTTACGGCGCATGGGGAGGCCCAATTGGAGGCTTCCCGAGCCAAACAACTGTTTCACAATACGAGCAAGGCACCCTGGTCATCGACTTCGTGCGGCCTGAGAACAAGAACCTGATCTGGCGAGGGACAGGACAGAGCCGGGTTCGCAAAACCACCAGCCCCCAGGAGCGCGAAAAGCTGATCCGCGAGGCGGTCACAAAGATCCTCAACCAGTTTCCGCCCAAGAAGAAATAATCGATCGACAACCGCCTGGACCTGAACATTGGGAAGTGAAATCGATTCGCGCAGCGAAGACTTCATCGCCAATAGCGAGCAGATGCGCAATCGGGCGGAGAACCTCCGCGCTCCACAGACCAAGATCGCCGAAGGCGGTTGGCTTGAAGGAAGACCGTCTCGACCTGATGGCCAGGGACCAGAGCCTGCAAGTCGACCTGATCCGGGAATACGCCTCGGCAGATACCTGAAAACCCGGCGAAGCGGCCTGCGTGCCCCCATGCCGGGTAAAATCACCCCCGTGATGATCTCCGAAGGCGAGCAGGTCGAGCGCGGCGCGCCCTTGATCCGACTCGGGGCAATGACAACGGAGCATACCCTCAGCGTCCGTGCCGACGGCAAGCTAAGCCGGCTGCGTGCCCAGCCGGGGCAGCAGGTTGAAGAAGGCCAGGAACTCCTCATCATCGACTCATAAGCATTGCTCGGGCTCAGGTCCGAGGCATCCGGAGGACATCATGATCAAGGGCTATGCCGGCCGCATCCTGGAAATTCAGCTCGAAACCGAGAAGTTCGTATTCAAGCCCCTGGACGAGGACATTGCGCAGCTCTATATCGGAGGCAAAGGCTACGGGACCCGGCTTCTCTACGATCTCACCGAGCCGGGCATCGACCCGCTCTCCGCCGCCAACCCCCTGATTTTCGCCACGGGGCCGCTGAATGGATCGGTGGCTCCCCAGACGAACCGTTTCGCAGTGGTCTGCAAGAGCCCGCTGACCGGCGGGATCGGCAACGCGACCTGCGGTGGCTCCTTCGCCTACGCGATGAAGCGTGCGGGTGTGGACCTGATCATCGTGCAGGGCAGCGCCCGCTCACCCCGACGAATCGAGATCGAAGACGACGCCGTTCGTTTCCTCCCCGCGGATGATCTCTGGGGCCAAGGCACCTACGCGACCCAGGAGGCGCTCGGCAAAAAACTGAAACACGCGGTGATTGGCCCAGCGGGCGAAAATCGCGTGCTCTATGCCGGAATCGTCTCGGATGAGCGCATCGCGGGACGGACAGGCGTCGGGGCAGTCATGGGGAGCAAGAACCTCAAAGCGATCAGCATCAATGGCAAGCGCAAGCTCGAAATGGACGACCCCGATGCGTTCAAGGCCTATACCAAGACAGTGCGCGACCTCTTCAAGGAGCATCCCGTATTGGGAGAATCCATGAAGCGCTTCGGGACCGGCGCCATCGTGAACACAACCAACGGGCGCAACATCATTCCCACGCACAACTTCAAATACGGCCATTTCGACGACGCCATGCAGGTTTCAGGCGAGCACATGGAGGAACACGAACTCGTCGGGGTCAAGAGTAGTTGCATCCACTGCCCTGTGACTTGCGGCCGCGATGTCGAAGTCGAAGGTGTGGGTCGGGTCAAGGGCCCCGAATACGAAACCCTGGCTCTTCTCGGGCCCAATCTTGAAATCGGAAATCTCAAGAACGTCAACGAATGGAATTACCTGGCTGACGATCTCGGAATGGACACCATCAGCCTGGGTGCCACCCTGAGCTTCGCCATGGAATTGCAAGAACGCGGCATGTTCGAAGCGGGCGTGAGTTTCGGCGACCCCGACGGCATTAGCGAACTGATCCAGGATATCGGACATCGTCGCGGAACCGGGGACATGCTCGCCGATGGCACTCGGCGCATGGCCGAACGCCTGGGCGGCATGGAATTCGCCATGCATGTGAAGGGGCTGGAACTCTCGGCCTACGACCCGCGCGGCTCCTTTGCCCAGGGTGTCGAGTACGCCACCACGAATCGCGGAGGCTGCCACGTCCAGGGAGCGAGCATGTACCTCGAGTCCGTGGGCCCGCTCACCATCAACCCCCAGAACCTCAAGCTGAAGGCCGATATCCCGGTGATCCAGCAGAACCTGGCCTGCGCGATCAACTCCATGGTGCTCTGCATCTTCTCGACTTATGGAATGTTTCCCGCGGCCATCCACAACATGGACCCCAGTTCCCGCACCCACTGGGCGCTTTCGAAAATGATGGAAAATATGGGCCCCCTCTTTCGAGGCTTCATGGGAATCAAGGGCAAGCCCATGCTCTGGTGGGAAAAATGGCTGACCTATATCACGGGCGAAACCATGTCGAGCGGACATATCCAGGAAATCGGCGCGCGGATTTTCAACCTCGAGCGGATCTACAACCTGCGCGAAGGCCTCACCCAGGCCGACGATACGCTGCCCTCCCGTATCCTTCACGAGCCCACCTTTCCCGGCCAGACGAGTGGGCACCCGCTGGATGCTCTTCTCCCGCGCTATTACACGCTGCGCGGCTGGGATGCCCAGGGCGTCCCCACGACGAAGACCCTCGATAAATTGCAGATCCGCCACTCGGCCTGACCGACGCAAATAGAGCAAAGGAGAGCGGCATGAGCGTGACCGTGCAGTTGACCTACGACATGGCTCGGGAAGTCGGCGAGCCGCGCCTGGAAATTTCGGGCGCCCGAACCGTGGCGGATGTGGTTCGCCTGACCCGGGAAAAATTTCCCGGCGACACCACACAATTCGACAAGCTCAGCCGCGTGGCCGCGCTGGCGGTCAACGGTGTACTCATCCATCACCGCCGAGGAAAGAAAACCGCGGTGGAAGATGGCGACCTCGTCGCTTTCGTGAAGGCCGCAGCGGGCGGTTAGAACAAAACCCAGGCATCGACACCTCATGGGGGCAAGCCATCCGCCTCATCCGTGCCCGCGAACTCGGCAAACCGATGCCCTCGCCCGGCACGCCAGGGCTATGCGGAGAAGCTCAGGCCTTCTTTTTTCGACGGGCCCTGACGGCAGCCACGAGTTCCTCAAAGACGGGTTCACTCCGCTCCCAACTCATGCAGGCGTCTGTAATGCTCTGGCCGTGAACGAGCTGTGCCGGGTCGACTCCTTCGGCGTTCTGGTTTCCGTCGTGCAGGAAGCTCTCGAGCATCACACCCGAGATATGCCCGCTTCCCTCTGCGACCTGGGCCGCCACCTTACCCGCCACCTCGGCCTGAACTTCATGGTCCTTGCCGCTATTGGCATGGCTGCAGTCAATCATCAGCCGACCGCCGAGCCCAGCCGCTTCGAGCTTCTCAACCACCGCTTCCACCTGGCTCGCGGAATAATTCGGCCCGCTGGCCCCGCCCCTGAGAATCAGATGACAGTCCTCGTTTCCCCGCGTGGCCACGATCGCCGCCACGCCCTGCTTCGTCACCGAAAGAAAATGGTGGGGATGGGCGCTTGAGAGAATTCCATCCAGCGCCACCTGGACATTGCCATCGGTGGCATTCTTGAAGCCTACGGGCATGGAAAGACCCGAAGCCAGTTCCCGGTGGACCTGGCTCTCCGAAGTTCGCGCCCCAATCGCGCCCCAGACCACCAGGTCCGCGTAGAATTGCGGCGTGATCGGGTCGAGAAACTCGCTCGCCGCGGGGAGACCCAGGGCGAGAACATCGAGGAGAAAATTTCGCGCCGTACGCAGGCCGTGGTTGATCGCAAAGCTACCGTCGAGATCCGGGTCGTTGATCAGTCCCTTCCAGCCCACCGTTGTGCGTGGCTTTTCGAAATAGACGCGCATCACGATGCAGAGATCCTCGGCGAACTCGCGCCGGCTTGCCGCCAAGCGCTCGGCATATTCGAGACCCGCGACAGGATCGTGAATCGAGCAGGGCCCGATCACCACGAGCAGGCGATCATCCCGACCCGACAGAATCTCCACCACCTCTTCACGACCGCCCGCCACGGTGGCTGATCCCGCCTCATCCAGGGGAAAATCCTCCATCAAGATGGCCGGTGAGATCAGTGGGCGGAGATTCTCGATGCGCAGGTCATCGGTCCGATGGAGCATCGTTTTTCCTTCCTGTCGGCGGTGAATACGGGCCTGGCCGGACACCAGGAGCGCGACCCGGGAGCGCCGCAGCCCAATGACCCGGCGCAACGATAGCGGTCGCTTGCCGCGCCACCCGGCGGACGATTCCCGGCCGCCGCTTTCGGCATTCCACCCCGAGTGTGCCCAGGGGCTCCCAGGCCCGTCGAGAAGCGGGCTTGGGGGCCATGATTCCAGTGCTCCTGAAATCGGAGAGTGACGAACTTTGTCAGCCATTTCAAGCACTTGGATGCCACTACCCAGCAACCGGGAGACCGTTCCCAGCGGCCCCGGCGAGGGCAATCCCGCCCCCCCTCGAAAGAGATGACGGATTAGAAAGGTCCCGGCCATGTTCCCCTTGCGCAGCCTCCTATACGCCTCCGTACTCGCCGCCGTGCTTTTCTTCTTCGGTCTGACAAACTCGGCCCAGGCTGTGCCCCTGACTTCGCTTCTGAAGCCCGGCACGTTCATCGATTCCGGCCTCCTTCGCTTCGACGAGTTCTCCTACGAAAACCACGGGGATATGGACGCTCCAGAACTGATTGAAGTCGAAGTCATCAACGGTATCGACGATGACCACGGCATCTTGATCCGCGGAAACTTTCTCGACCTGGGCGGCGATCGCACGCCCTCGAGCGCGTCCATCTCTTACCGCGTAACCCTGCTGGATACAGCGGCTAAGTCGGCCATCGAGGGCGTCGGCATGGCGGCGGATTTTTTGCTCCCCGGCTTGGGATACGCTGACCTGAACGGAAGCTTTCTTGCAGATTTCGAGGGAGCCAAGCTCGAGGTACTCCAGATCTCGGC